>JAZRIP010000035.1:0-3943 GCA_045645345.1 Christensenellaceae bacterium | reverse complement strand
TAACGGCAATAAGTCATTTTATTAATAATTTATTCGTAGTTTTAAATTATTATTTCTTTAATTTAACTTTTAGTAGTGAAGTTAATTTAATAATAATTATTTTAGCCTTAATTAGTTTAGTTGCTGGCGTAATTTTATTATTAATTAATAATAAAAACTACGTTAACTATCAATCTAAAAGTGCTAAACATATATTTTTAGGTAGTGTTTTAGGCTTATCGATTTGTATATTGTTTTGGGTGGTAGGGTTATTCTAATGATAAAAATAAAAATTGTGTGCGTAGGCAAAATCAAAGAAGAATATTTTGTAAACGCCGTAAAAGAATATGAAAAGCGATTATCTAGATTTTGTCAATTTGAAATAAAAGAAATTAAAGAAGAAAATTTTAATGATAATCCAACGAAAAGCCAAATTGATTTAATTATAAATAAAGAAGGCGAAAATATTTTAAAAGAAATTAAAGGCGAGGCTTATTTGTTAGATATTCAAGGCAAAGAGTTTTCGTCGGTAGAGTTTTCTAATCTTTTAAAAGAAGATATTAATAAAGGTAGTGAAATTACTTTTATAATAGGTGGCTCTTACGGGGTAAGTGAAAAAGTAAAAAGTACGGTGACGAAAAAAATATCTTTTTCTAAAATGACTTTTCCGCATACTATGTTTAGAGTTATGCTTGTTGAACAAATTTATAGGGCGTATACCATTATAAACGGAGCAAAATATCACAAATAATATGGAAGATAAAATTAAATTTATGAAAAGGGCAATAGCCCTTGCTAAAAAATCGGCACAAGAAGGCGAAATTCCTATCGGTGCAGTAATTGTAAAAGACGGCAAGGTTATAGCGACGGGGAGAAACCAAAGGAACAGTAAAAAAATAGCAACCAAACACGCCGAAATTATTGCTATTGAAAAGGCGTGTAAAAAGTTAAACGACTGGCGACTTGAAGGCGTTGAAATGTACGTTACCGTAGAGCCTTGTCCTATGTGTGCGGGGGCAATATTAAATAGTAGAATAAAAAAAGTCTATTTTGGTGCTTACGAAAAAAAGAGTGGAGCAGTTTTGTCTAATCATAGACTACTCTTTTTAGGTGCGTTAAATCATACTGTAGAAGTCGAAGGCGGGCTACTACAAGACGAGTGTTCTAAGATATTGAAAGAATTTTTTCTTTTAGCAAGAAAAAGGTGCGAATAATCAATTAGTTTACTTGACTATTTTGAAAGATAATTATAAAATATAATTACATAAGATAAATATTTGGAGGAGTTATGATTACACACGGAACAGAGATAAAGATTTTCAGTGGCAACTCTAATAGACCTCTTGCAGAGGCTATTGCAAAAAAACTCAATATGTCGTTAGGCAATATTGAATGTACTCGTTTTAGCGATGGCGAAATAAGTGTACATATAGGTGAAACGGTAAGGGGTAGGGACGTGTTTATCGTTCAATCGACTTCACAACCAGTAAACGAAAACCTTATGGAACTTCTTATTTGTATAGACGCATTTAAAAGGGCGTCTGCAGGTAGAATAACTGCAGTAATACCATATTTCGGTTATGCAAGGCAAGATAGAAAAGCAAGACCAAGAGACCCTATTACGGCAAGACTTGTAGCAGACCTTATTCAAGAGGCTGGTGCAGACAGAATTTTAACTATGGATTTACACGCCTTACAAATTCAAGGCTTTTTCAAAATCCCAGTAGACCATTTAGTGGGTGGTCCGTTACTCTTCAAATATTTTACGGATAAAATTGACGAAAACTTTATAGTAGTTTCTCCAGACGTTGGCTCGGTTACAAGGGCAAGAAACGTTGCATCAAAACTTAACTGTCAAATGGCGATAATAGATAAACGTCGTCCAAGGGCAAACCAACTTGAAGTTATGAACATAATCGGCGACGTAAAAGGCAAAAAATGCTTAATGGTTGACGATATGATTGATACGGCAGGCACAATTTGTCAAGGTGCTGAGGCTCTTCATAATAATGGTGCTACTGAAATTTACGCTTGCTGTACGCACGCAGTATTCTCAGGTCCAGCAATCGAAAGAATTAAAAACTCGCATATTACAAAACTCGTAGTATTAGATACTATTAATATGCCAGAAGAAAAGAAAATTGATAAAATTGAAATCGTTTCAAGTGCAAAATTATTTGCTACTGCTATTGAAAACGTATATCACGATAGAAAAATGTCTGACATTTATAACGACTAATTTAAAGCGTTGCTTAAAGCAACGCTTTTTTCTTTACAAAAACAACGTAAAATTTTGTAATTTTTTGTCATTTATTTTTTTAATAACTTATTAAAAAGATAGCAGTAGTAGTTGCATATCCTATTAGGGTATAGTATAATAAAATAAAAAGGAGAAAACTCCAATGGGTTAGATATCGTTGTTTTTAATCTAACAAGGGAGGAGATATTGTGAAAAAGTTAATTTCAATTGTTTTAAGCATATTACTTATAATTTGTGCGCTTATAATGGTAAACAACAGTAACAAAAACGCTGAGGACTTTACAGTAGAAGAACATGTACAACGAGTTACCGAAAGGAGACAAAAAGAAATTCTTGAGAGTAATAATGTTGATGAATACAAAAGTTTTGCTGTGTATCCACTTTATGACAATAATGATGAATTAAAATATTTTCTTATAGAACATGAAAATTATGGAGAGTTTTATTTTGTTTTTCTACAAGACGAGCCACTCATTCTTATGTCGTGGCTTTATGCTAACAAAAGTATGTATGTTTTGAGTGCAAACGCTTATTCTAAAACAAACCCTTGGACACCTTATAAAAGAGACAAAAATACTACTAATTTATTACCTGCTTTGCAGGAGGGGAGTTCAAATGACAGTATAAAAGGAGATGTAATACTTGATGAAAATGGAGATATTATAATTTGCGATAATAGCCCTTACTATGTTACTAACAATATTGAAGAAAAGAAATATTTATTAGTTACTGACGATAGTTCTCAATATATATGTGCTATAAAAAAAGATAATAAATATATAAATTTAATTAGTGGCGAGGAATTTGTAAAAGCCGATAAATATTATTGTGATGGAAATGCAACAATTCTTATAGAAAGAATTGCTCACGGCATGTTTGATTTGTAAAAAGAGGAGGAAATATGAAATTAGCAAAAAATAAACGTTTATAACGAGAAATTTTTTACATTGGCTACGAATCAATTGTCTGTATTTTTTATATCAAATGATACTAAGTTGCAAGAGCGTATTGATCGCTATGATTATTATTTTACAAAAGATAATGATTATATTCCAAAAGGTTATTTAAGAAATCATAAGGCAAACGTAACATATTTTTACAATTATGAAAATGCTAAAAACGATGGATATTATTGGATAGATAACTACGCATATGGTGAAAAAATTGAATATATACCTGAAAACCCTACAAGAGACGGCTATACTTTTGCCGGCTGGTATAAAGAAAGTGAGTGTATTAACAAATGGAATTTTGAAGTAGATACGTTGCCAGAAGAACAATTTAATGAAGAAGAAATAACAATTTACCAAGAAACAAAACTATATGCAAAATGGATTGAAAATTAAGGGAGATTTTTGCGTAAAACAAGCGTATAAGTCTTAAAAATAGTGCAGATAATTGCAAAAAAAAGATAACGAAGTTTCGTTATCTTTTTTTTACGTTTGTGTTGGCTTATTTTATTTTTATACCTAATAAAATTAAATGATTTTTGCGTGTTTTGTATAAGTTTAAAGTATTATGTAAAATTATGTAATATTTTGTCATTTATTTTTTTAATAACTTATTAAAAAGATAGCAGTAGTAGTTGCATATGCTATTAGCGTATAGTATAATAAAATAAAAAGGAGAAAAGTCCAATGGGTTAGATAGCATTATTTTTTTATCTAACAAATGAGGAGGTTATTATGAAAAAAATAATTATCT
>JAZRIP010000034.1:0-140643 GCA_045645345.1 Christensenellaceae bacterium | reverse complement strand
AATAATTAATATATGTTAATATATTAATAGGTAAATACAAACTAAAGAAGGGTGTTATGAAGTTTATTGACATAATATTGCCTATAATAAATATTTTTATTTTTATAATAATCGGCTATATATTACGAAAAACTAATATCGTTAATTTTGACTCGACTAAAACGTTATCAAATATAATCGTTAACGTATGCTTGCCTGCAATAATTATCCGTACTTACGTTAATAATTTGTCTATTGATAATATCGTTCAAAATTTAGAATTCGTATTATGGGGATTAATTATCGTAATAAGTTTGTACGCCTTATCTTTCTTGCTTTCAAATTTATTTACTAAAGACGAGTATGAAAAAAAGGTTTATCGTTATACCTTTACTATTTCAAACTATGGTGGAATAGGTTACGCTTTCGTTTTTGCGTTTTTTGGTGAATTAGGGCTTTTTCACTATATGATGGTAACGTTGCCTATTTCGATTTTTACTTATACTGAAGGTTTTAGAATTTTAACCGACAATAAAAAAATAAATTTAAAATTTTTATTATCGCCAACGATAATAGCAATGGTAATAGGTATATTATTAGGGCTTTTAAACGTTAAATTACCCACTTTTGCGTCAGGGGTGGTAGATACTTTAGCCGATATGTTTGCTCCTATATCTATGATAATAACGGGTATAGCAATTGCAAGTTATCCGTTAAAACAAACGTTGTTTAATAAAAAAACTTATTTGGTGGCAATAACAAAAATGGTGATAATGCCTTTAATCGTTATGGGAATAACTTTGCTTTTAGGCATTAATAAAGAAATTATAATATTCGTAACTACTTTCATAATGCTACCGCTTGGTATGAATACAATTGTTTTTCCAAGGACGCTTGGTAAAGATTGTACGCTTGGAGTTCAAACGGTAACTATAGGCACGTTACTTTCAATAATGACTTTACCTTTCTTTGTATGGCTTTTTACCTTAATTTAATATAAAGGAAATTTTATGAAAAAGAATAATACTAGTTTAAAAATCCGTTTTTTAGGTGGCGTTGGCGAAATCGGTAAAAATATGACGGCACTTGAATACGGTAAAGATATTATAATTATAGACGCAGGTTTAACTTTTCCGTCGCAAGATATGCCTGGAATTGATTTAGTTATACCTGATATTACTTACTTACAACAAAACAAAGAAAAAGTTAGGGCAGTATTTTTAACTCACGGTCACGAGGACCATATAGGTGGCTTGCCTTATTTATTAAAAGAAATGGACGTTCCTTGTTACGGAACTAAATTAACCCTTACTCTTGCCGATAATAAAGTTAGAGAATTAAAGGTAAAATCAACTAAGTTTTTTTCAGTTAATAACAAAAGCGTTGTAAAAGCAGGTTGTTTTTCAGTTGAATTTATAAACGTAAACCACTCTATACCGGGGGCAGTTGCGTTATATATAAAAACTCCCGTAGGCACTATTTTTCACTCGGGCGACTTCAAAGTCGATTTAACTCCGATAGGTGGCGAAATTATCGACTTAGCAAGATTAACCGAAATAGGTAAACGTGGCGTAGATATAATGTTTTGCGAGTCAACTAACGTTGAACGTGCCGGTTATTCTATGAGTGAAACTGTTGTTTCGGACAATTTAGATAGATTATTTTTGCAAAATAGACATAAAAGATTAATAATTGCTACTTTTGCGTCTAACGTATATAGAATACAACAAATTTTACTTTTAGCAAGCAAGCATAAGCGTAAAGTTGCACTTCAAGGAAGAAGTATGCTTAACGTTATTGAAGCATCTGCAAAAATAGGCGAACTTTTCGTTCCTAAAGACCTTTTAATTGACGTTGAAAAAATAAAAAATTATTTAGATAAAGACGTAGTCGTTATTACGACGGGTTCTCAAGGCGAACCTATGAGTGCTTTAACACGTATGGCTCTTGGTGAAAGTGATAGAGTAATTATAGGTAAAAACGATACTATAATTATTTCAGCGTCACCTATTCCTGGTAATGAAAAAAGTATATATCAGGTTATTAATAATTTGTATAGAAAGGGTGCTGAAGTAGTATACGAATCACTTGAAAAAATTCATGCATCGGGGCACGCTTGTCAAGAAGAATTAAAAATATTACATTCGCTTATAAAACCTAGATATTTCGTTCCCGTTCACGGCGAATATAGGCACTTAAAAAAACACACGGAACTTGCAAAAGAAGTGGGCATCAAAGAAAGTGCAACATTTATTTGCGATATAGGTGATACTTTAGTATTTAACGGCAAAACTTGTAAAAAAGGTCAAAAATTTCAAGCGGGTAGCAGGTTTGTAGACGGACTTTCTATTGACGAAACTATGTCTACTATTCGTGATAGAAAGCATATTTCTAGCGAAGGAATTATAGTAGTAGTTTGTTGCGTTTCAAGTGAAAGCGGTTATGTTTTACAAGACCCCGACGTAATTTGCAAAGGTGCTGAATTTACCGACCTTCAAAAATTAGAAATGAATAATATCGTAACTAAATGTTTAGAAAGTTATAATATTAAAAAAGCCGGTGAAAAAACTATGATTAGAAATATAATAAGACAAAAACTTAAAGATTATATTTTTAAAAAGACAAAGAAAAATCCTATGATTTTACCAGTTATTACGGAAGTTTAAAATGTATAACGAATACACTAGTAATTTAACTTTTAATAATTTACAATTTAATATACCTAAAGAGTTATTAATGCTTAGGGACGAATATCGTGAAAATGGCGTTCCAACAATTTTAGTTGAATCGTTAAACGAACTTTTATTAATGGTTTCAATCAAAAAACCTAAAAATATTCTAGAACTAGGGACTGCGACAGGGTGTTCGGGAATTGCTATGCTTTTAACCGATAAAAACGCAAAACTTGTTACCATTGAAAAGTTTGAAGAAGTTAGAAATAAAGCCGTAGAAAACTTTAAAAAGTTTAACGTTTACGATAGGGTAACGTCTGTTTTAGGCGATAGCGTTGAAACGGTAATGAAAATTGCCGAAAAGTTTGATTTTATATTTCTCGATTGCAATAAAGCGTCGTACGTGACGTTGTATCCTTTACTTAAAGATTTATTAAACGACGGGGGCGTACTTTTTGCCGATAACGTATTATTTAGGGGTTACGTTAGTGGAGAAGTAGAAACGACTAAACAGCATAAATCAATGGTACAAAAAATTGATAGTTTTAATCAACTAGTTGCTAACGATAAAGATATGATTACTTGCTTTTTCGACGTTGGCGACGGAATATGCGTAAGCGTAAAAAAGGGAAAAACTAATGAATAAACTTGAATTATTAGCCCCAGCGGGCAATATGGCAAAATTAAAAACGGCAATTTATTTTGGAGCAGACGCAGTTTACGTCGGTGGCAAAAGTTTTTCTTTAAGGGCTTTTTCTAATAACTTTACAAACGAAGAACTTATAGAAGCCACTAATTTTGTTCACGAAAAGGGTAAAAAAATATACGTTACCGTAAATATTTTTGCTAAAAATAGTGATTTTGAAAAAGCAAAAGAATATTTTTTATTTTTAGAAAAAATTAAGGTAGACGGCGTTATTATTACCGATTTAGGGTTAATTAGTCTTTGCAAAAGCGTTTGTAAAAATTTAGAAATACATATTTCTACGCAAGCAAATACCTTAAATAAATACGCCGTAAAAACTTATAAAGAACTTGGTGCAAAAAGGGTAGTTTTAGCAAGAGAATTATCTTTAGCCGAAATAAAAGAAATTAGCGATTATAACCCAGACGTATGCTTAGAAGCTTTCGTACATGGTGCTATGTGCATAAGTTATAGTGGAAGGTGTTTACTTTCTAACTACTTAAACGGCAGAGATAGTAATAGAGGTGAGTGCGTTCAAGCGTGTAGATGGGAATATTCTATTCGTGAAAAAAGTAAAGACGGCAATTATTACGATATTTTAGAAGACGAAAGGGGTACTTATATTTTAAATAGCAAGGACCTTAATATGATTGATTATATCGACGATATGGCAAATAGTGGCGTTTATTCTTTTAAAATCGAAGGGCGTATGAAAGGCGAATATTATTTAGCCACGGTAATTAACGCTTATCGTAGGGCGTTTGACGATTATTATAAAAACGGCGAAAAATACAAAGAAAATTCACTTTATAAGCAAGAATTATTAAAAACGTTTCATAGGGCGTTTACGACGGCTTATACTTTAGGCGAAAATGCTGAAACGGTAAATTATGGTGATAGTCAGTCTAACGGCAATAGAATTTTTATTGCAAACGTATTATCGTTTGACCAAAGTAAAGGTGCTTATATAGTTGAAATGCGTAACCGTTTTAAAGTGGGTGATGAACTGGAAATTTTATCGCCAACCGACTCTTTTAACAATCGTTTTAAGGTAGAAAAACTTGAAAATATGCAAGGTGAAGAAGTTTTAGACGCAAAAAGAGTTCAAGAAAAATTATACCTTTATACCAACGCAAAATTAAATAGTGGCGATATATTAAGGCGAGACAACTAAAATTCAACAAAATTCGACATAAATTTTAAAAAAACGACATATCGTATCAAGGGATACGTTATGTTATTAGAATTTTTAAATTTTATAGTTGGTAAGTTTTTGTTTTTTTGTGGCTCGATTTACGGTGATTGTTTTCCAAAGCCACTTTCAAAAGAAGAAGAAAGTAAATATCTTAAACTTTATAAAGAAAATAACGATTTAAAGGCAAAAGATATTTTAATAAAGCACAATTTACGACTTGTTGCACATATTGCAAAAAAATATCAAGGTGCAGACGACGTGGACGATATTATTTCTACTGGAACGATAGGTTTAATTAAAGCCATAAATACTTACGATAGTTCAAAAGGCACTCAACTTGCAACTTATACTGCAAGATGTATTGAAAATGAAATTTTAATGCTACTTAGGGCAAATAAAAAGTATGCGGGAACGGTATTGCTTTCGGACGGAATAGGTACTGATAAAGAAGGTAACGAATTAACGCTTATGGACTTATTAGCCGATGACGGCGATAGTTTAATTAATCAAGTTGAGAAAAACGTAGAAAAACGTAAACTTTTAGAACTTATGCAAAAATGTTTATCAAAGCGTGAGTTTACCATTATGTGTTTAAGATACGGCTTAAAAAACGGAAAACCATTGCCACAAAGGGAAGTTGCGTCTTTTTTAAAGATTTCAAGGTCGTATATATCAAGAATTGAGAAAAAATCTATTGAAAAAATCAAAATAGAATTAAAAAAGGTTAATTAATATGGAATATTCGTTAATAACCGGTGCGTGTGGCGGGCTAGGAAAAGTTTTCGTCGATAAACTATACGCAAAAAAGAAAAATTTAATATTAATAGGTAGAGATTTAAAGCGTCTTGAATTATTAAAAAGTAAAATATATAAACAAGATTTAGGCGACGTAAAATGTTTTCAAGTAGATTTAGCAAACGAAAACGAGATTAAAAACTTTTTTAGTGTAATTGCAAGTGATAATATTAAAATAAACGGCTTGTATTATATTGCAGGCGTTGACGTGCAGAAATCTTTTATCGAATACGAATATGATAAAATTATTATGCAGTCTAGAGTTTGTTATGAAAGTGCTTTACTTTTTACTAACTTTGCCTTAAAAAACAAAGCAAAATTTTTAGATATATTAGTAATTTCTTCGGCTTGTGGATTTTGTCCTATGCCGTATTTTAGCGAATATGCTTCACTTAAAAGTGGCTTGATATACTTTTATAAAGGGTTAAAAGGCGAAGTTGATAAAAAAGAAGTTAAAATTTCAATAGTTTGTCCGTCAAGTATTCCTACTAGAGAAGATATTAAACAAGATATTATAAAACAAGGTTTTACGGCAAAACTATTAAAAAAATCGCCAGAATACGTGGTTGAAAAATCGCTTAAGGGTTTAGAAAAAAATAAAACTTTAATAATTCCGGGATTTTTTAACAAGGTAGTTTATTTTTTTAATAAAGTAATTCCGTCTTGCATTAGAAATAAAATTATAATAAAAAAATTTAAAAATAAACAAAAAGACGCTTTTTAAAATTAATTGTTGAAATTAATTATAAAGTGTGATAAAATATTTAAAAAACAAAAGGGTGAAATTATGAGTTACGCAGATAAAGTTTTTATTCAAAATTGTAACGATATTATTGAAAACGGGTTTTGGGACACAGAATTAGAAGTTAGGCCACACTGGGAAGATGGCACCAAGGCTCATACCGTAAAAAAGTTTTGTATAGTAAATAGGTATGATTTAACTAAGGAATTTCCTATTTTAACTATAAGAAAAACCTATTTAAAGTCTGCTATTGACGAAATTTTATGGATATGGCAAAAAAAGAGCAATAATATTAAAGATTTAAACTCTCATATTTGGGATAGTTGGGCTGATGAAAATGGTACGATAGGTAAAGCATACGGCTATCAACTTGGCGTTAAACACAAATATAAAGAAGGTGAGATGGACCAAGTTGACAGAGTTTTATTCGATTTAAAAAATAATCCTTATTCTAGAAGAATAATGACTAATATTTACACCTTCCAAGACTTGCACGAAATGAATTTATATCCTTGTGCGTATTCTATGACTTTTAACGTTTCAAACGGCAGGTTAAACGGCATATTAAATCAACGTTCAAACGATATGATTACTGCAAATAACTGGAACGTCGTTCAATATTCGGCACTTTTAATGATGTTTGCACAAGTTTCTAACTTAAAGGTTGGTGAACTCGTTCACGTTATAAGCGACGCACATATTTACGATAGGCATATTCCTATTTATCAAGAAATGGTTAAAAACGAGCAGTTTGAAGCACCAAAACTTATTATTAATCCTGAAGTTAAAAACTTTTATGATTTTACGGTTGACGACTTTAAACTTGAAAATTATAAGGCGACGCCGTTAAAACAAAAGTTGGAGGTAGCAATTTAATGAAAGCAATAGTTGCAGTTGACGTAAAATGGGGTATAGGTAAAAATAACGATTTACTTTTTTCAATCCCAGAAGATATGAAATTTTTTAGAGAAAAAACTAGTGGTAAAGTAGTTTGTATGGGATACAATACTCTACTTTCTTTTCCTGGCTCAAAACCTTTAAAAAATAGAACTAATATTGTTTTAGCACCAGAAGGCGTTGAAAGGGAGGATTGTACAATCGTTCACACTCTAGACGACTTGTTTAAAACTTTAAAGAAATATGACGATGATGAAATTTTCGTTATAGGCGGTGCTATGTTTTATAGAACTATGGTTGACTATTGTAGCCAAGTTTTCGTTACCAAAGTTAATGCAGACGGCGAAGCAACGGTATTTTATCCAAATCTTGACGAAAAAGAAAATTTTGAACTAGTTTACGTTTCACAACCTATAATGACTAACGACTACGAAATTCGTTTTACTACCTATCAAAATAAAAATCCTTTAAAATATTAATGGGGTGAGTATGAAAATATATTTTAACGGCACAAATTTCAACGTAGTTGAATACAATAAAGATATTCACGGAGAAATTACCATTTTTCCAACCGATTTTGCCGACGATATAAAAGGACAAGATTTAGAAACGCAAATTAAACGTTTTAGAATATCCTATAACGATTATACTAAAGAAGTTTTTTATAAAGACTATTATTATAAGGTTCATGGATATTCTTCATATATCACTTATAACGATTATTATTTTAAAGTTAACGATATAATCGTAAAAGATGGAATTATGATTGCCGTAACTTATAAAAGTGGATACGACACACCTAAAACTTTACAACTTTTTGACCCGCATTATTTGTACGAGGCGGAAGACAATAATGGAGCAGGCTATAAAACTAGCGACGTTTACGTTACGCTTTTATTTAAATAGGAGTAGATTATGAGTGTTAGTGCAATTAATTTAGAAACGTTAGTAAGCAACGCATATTATTGTAGAAAAAACTTTACTTATGAACAATACGTTAATCAAGTCGTAGACTTATTGTATCAAGGTTATACAAATTTTGATATGTTTGGCGACGAGGTTTTTAACAAGTATAATAAGAAAGGCAGTAAATGTCCAGCCTTTGCTTTGTGTCACAGATTTTTAACTATTTTTATTTACGAAGATGGTAAACTTTTTCAAAACGAATACGACGTATATACGAAATGGTGTGAAAGGTGTGGTTTTAAATATTATAGCGTTCAACAATTAGCAGAGCATAAAAGTCAATTGACGAGTAAAAACTTTGAGGCACAAGCCGACCTTTTTAGAGAATTACGACCATATATAAGTTCGGGTTATTATCAAAATTTCGTATACGGAATAGTTATGCTTTCGCTTTTAGACGATAGTGAATTTGGTTTATATACGTTTAACGGGCTTACTTGGATTTTAGATAAAAACATAGACAATTACCCATCTTATAATGAATTAATGTCAAAAGTATATAAATGGTAAACTTAATAAATTTAAAAAACGCTGATTTTATCAGCGTTTTTTGTTTTGTTTTAGTTTGACGGAAACGGTCTACCTTGATTAATTAAAGATAGTTTTTGCCAAGTATTTGGACCTATAATTCCGTCTACTTGTAGTCCGTTTTCGTTTTGAAATTCTTTAACGGCGTTTTGAGTAATCGTGCCGAAAACTCCGTCGATATCACCAACGGGGTATAGTTTTGAAAGTAGTTTTAATTGTGCGTATCTTACGCTTGATAATCTACTTCCACGCCTTATGGTTCGGTTTGCATATCCTAAATTTAATAACGCCCTATAAGTGTTTACGCCGACAATTCCGTCCGTTTGCAAGTTATTGTCTTGTTGAAAATCAATTACTGCGTTTCTAGTTGCGTTGCCGAAAATTCCGTCTAAATCTAAATCATAGCCGTAATAATTTAGTAAATATTGAACTAATAGTACGCTTTTTCCACTTGAATTTAATCGTACCGTATTATATGAAGAAAGATTGTTTCTTTCTAAATATCTAACGTCAAGTTTACGGCAAATTTCTTTTGCACACGCTTCTGCAATATTTAAAACGTAATCTGGGTCAAGCATTAGTTTTGCCTCGTTAAAATTTGTCATAAATCCAGGCTCTAAAAGGGTAGACGGGCAGTTTACGTTTTGTAAAACTCCAACGTTATTAATTTCACTAGTACCCCTAAAACTAATATAAGGAAGTGGAGCAATTGCAACTCCTAAATCTTCACTTAAAATTCTACTTTCTTCGCTAAATCTGTTTAACGGAGAGTAGAAATTTATAGCCCCTTGAATAGAATTAAAAGCATTACCGCTACCAAAAGCGTTATAACCAAAATTAACTAGATACGTCAAACGTTGTCTATTAATTCGTGTAACCCTAGTTGTTACCGAAACGTCGTTTATTTCAGGTTTAACGTCTAAGACGTTAAAGCCACACCGTAAAAGAGCAATTATAAAATCGTTTTTACATTGTCTATTAAATTCATTTTCGTAAAAACTTCTATTTATATACGGCATAATGGGCGTTCTTTTGCCCGAAGTGGGGGGATTAAGGCCGTGTTCATCATTTGCACCTATAAAAAAATTACTTGCTAATGCCATAAAAAAACTCCTTTAATATTGTATGCAATGATTATTAAAGTTGTTAAAGTCATAACGCTATTGATATTTTGAAAGTTAGGTATATAATTTTTAAGGGGAATTATGGTTGGCAAAGGAGATATATGACAGGCAAAATTATTAATAGGCGAGTTATTCCAGATAGGTACGAAATTTTTGAAAACGATAATAACGTAAAAAGTATTGTTTTTAGCGTTTCAAAAATAAACGATGGCGTCGACTTATCAAATTTATACGCTTTTGTTAATTTAGAAAATGAAAATTTCGCTACTAATAAAGTATTGCTTTCAAAAGAAATAGTGGGCGACGATATAACTCTTACTTTTAATATTGATAACGCAATTTCGGTAGTCGACGGAATAACTAAAGCACAAATTTCGTTTGAGAATAGCGATTTGTCAATAGTGTATAGCACGTCCATTTTTTACGTTGACGTAAAATCGTCGATAGATAGTTATCAAAACACTATGATATCGGCAAAAGCATTATATGATTTGCAAAACGAATTAACGAAAACTATCGACGGCATAAACGAAAGGGTAAGCGAGGCTATCGAGGAGGCAAAATCTAAATTTACGTTTGCTGAACTTAATATCGACGGAGTTGTTTACGACGGAAGTCAAGCAAAGACGTTTAAGCATTTAGGACCTACGATAAAAGAGTTTCCAGCCGTATTTACTAGCGGTCACGACGGGTATTTAGATACTCTAAGTTTATACGGAATTTACGATTACGAAGGTAAAGACGTTGTGTTTGGTGATGGTATAGATAGTTGTGTTGTTAAAGGTTTGGGGGATAAAATTAACGACGCTACGAGTGAATATAACGGAAAATATCGTATTAGATTATCAAATAGCAACGGCAACTTTTACGAGCCTTTAAACGATACTGCTATTCAAAGTGGAACGGTGTACGTTAAACCATATATTAATAGTGGAAGTATTTATATAAAAAGTGAATATAACGAAAAAGCCGTTATTGAAGTCCCTATTAAGCAACATTTCAAACGAAACACCTATTACAACTTAAAGTTAGAGTACGTATCGGGTCAAGTTGCTTGTGAATCCACATGTGTAGTTTTAGCAATTTCTATTTACAATAAAACTACTAAGGAAGAAAAGAAAATTAATATACAACACTCTTGTGCAAAAAACGTCGAAATGCAAAATTACTTAGGTGAGAGATTTTTTACAGGTAGTGAAGGTGAAATTTGTATAAGAGTTCACGTTAATACTAAAGATACGACTTTTGCTAGGTTTAGTGGAGTACTATTTACCGTAGTAATAGAAGAAAGTGATAATCCTGTTGAAGGATATCCTTTAAGAAAAGTAGAGCATACCGACATATATTTAAACGAGCCTTTATATAAAATTGAAAATTATGATAGTCAAACGGGCGAGTTTATAGACGGAGTGTACGACGAACTTGATTTAAAAAATTCTAGGGTAATAAGACGAGTTGTAAAGGCAAGGGCTGAGCAAGACAATTTATATTATGACGAAGAAAGAGTTTGGGAAAATCAAATGTGGTTAGATAGTTATAACATTGTAACGGACGGTGGAGTTAAATATAACAATAAGGATTGTGCATTTAGACCTAATTTAAATATAAAATCACCAAAAGCAAGCGATATTCATAATTATATGTATTTTGAAAGTTCGGGGATAGAGTGCTTTTTAGATATGAATTACTTTGGACATTATTATAATTGTTCAGCAAGTTTTCCGTTTGTATTCTTTTATCCATTAAGAGAACCTTTTGTTGAAAAAATTACTCCTATAAAAATTCCTTACAACAAAGGCGTTAACTGTTTTAACGTTGAGTGTGAATACCCCGCTGAAAAAGTATTGTTAAAGGTATAATAAAAGATTGACATTTTATAAAAGAAATACTAAAATAATAGTATTATTATTTTTAGGGGATTTACTATGGTTGAATTAATGAACGGTTTAAAAAGAACTAATTACGCTACTGAATTAACTTTAAACGACGTTTCACGTGAAGTAGTCGTTATGGGTTGGACTCAAAAGAAAAGGAATTTAGGTAGTCTTATATTCGTCGACTTGCGTGATAGGTCGGGCATTATTCAAGCCGTATTTGATAAAACCGTTGACGAAAATCTTTTTGAAAAGGCTGAAAATATTCGTAGTGAATACGTTTTAGCAATAAAAGGCGTCGTTAGAGAAAGACAAAGCAAAACTGATAAAATTAAAACGGGTAATATTGAAATAATTGCAAACGAACTTAAAATTTTATCGCAAGCAGAAACTACTCCGTTTGAAATTTTAGATAATATTGAAGTAAACGAAAATTTAAAATTAAAATATCGTTACCTTGATTTGCGTAGGCCGTCTTTACAAGAAAAGTTGTTTACAAGGTTTAAAATAACTAAGTCGGCAAGAAATTATCTCGACGATAACGGCTTTATCGAAATTGAAACGCCTATGCTTGGTAAATCAACTCCAGAAGGTGCTAGAGACTATTTAGTTCCGTCAAGAGTTCACCCCGGCAGTTTTTATGCTTTACCGCAATCACCACAACTTTATAAACAATTATTAATGATTTCAGGGTTTGATAGATATTATCAAATAACTAAATGTTTTAGGGACGAAGACTTAAGGGCAAATCGTCAACCTGAATTTACTCAAATCGATATCGAAATGAGTTTCGTTGAAAAAATTCAAGACGTTATTTATCCTATCGAAGGCTTAATTAAAAGCATATTTAAAAATAGCATAGGGCTTGATTTAGGTGAAGGTCATTTCCGTCAAATGCCTTATAGCGAGGCTATGAGTAGATATGGTAGCGATAAGCCTGACACTCGTTTCGGTTTAGAACTTATCGACGTTTCTAACGCCGTTAAAGATTGTGATTTTGTAGTATTTAAAAGTGCTTTAGAAATTCAAGGTCAAATAAAAGGTAGCGTTAGGGCGATTAACGCAAAAGGTTTTGCCTCAAAACTTTCAAGAAAAGATATAGACGCAACCGTTGAGTACGTTAAAACGCTTGGTGCAAAAGGTTTGGCTTGGCTTTCTTGGCCAACGGGTGGCGAAATTAAAGGCTCGTTCTTGAAATTTTTAAGTCAAGAAAATATTAAAAATATTTCTAAAGTAACTAATTTTGAAGAAGGCGATATAGTATTCTTTGCTGCAGATAAAGACCCTGTCGTATTTAATACGCTTGGGGGATTAAGACTTTATTTGGCTGATAAATTTAACCTTATCAATAAAGACGAATACGACGTTTTATGGATAACTGAATTTCCTATGTTTGAGTTTAGTGAAGAAGAAAACAGGTTCGTAGCCGTACACCATCCGTTTACAGCACCTATGGACGAAGATTTAGATATAGTAGCGTCTAATCCTGAAAAGGCAAGGGCAAAAGCCTACGACTTGGTTATTAACGGTCAAGAAGCGGGTGGTGGCTCAATAAGAATTCATAGACGTGATATTCAAAAGAAAATGTTTGAAATTTTAGGATTTACTGAACAAGAAATTCAAAATCGTTTTGGCTTTTTCGTTGATGCATTTAAGTACGGTGCTCCACCTCACGGCGGTTTAGCGTTTGGTCTTGATAGACTTGCTATGTTGCTTTCAAAGACTGATAGCATAAAAGACGTAATAGCATTTCCAAAAGTTCAAACTGCATCTTGCTTAATGACTAACGCCCCAGACGTTGTTGACGATAAGCAACTTGACGAACTTTACATTAAAACAACTAAAAAACAATAATTTTTTACCCTACGACTAGTTCGTAGGGTTTTTTGTATAAAAAGGCGATATAACGTAAATAATTTTCGTAAGGGGGGAATATTATGGATTTTTTAAAAACTCAAACTTACGAAAACTTAAAAAAAGCATTTTTAAGTGAGTCATCTGCAAGAACTAGATACGAATTTGTTGAGTACGGACAACGTATGAAAGGATTAGAAGGTTTAGCAACTATTACTGATAAAATTGCTTATCAAGAATTTAATCACGCAAGGATGATTTATACTAAATTATGTCAAAAGGTAAAAGATAATCCTTTAAACAACGTTGAAGTTTGTTTTGACGTTCCGTTTAGACAAAGGTGGGATATTTTAGACAATTTGCAGTTCACTGCAAAAGATGAAGAAGAGGAGGCTAAGTTTTATTTACAAGCGTCTAAGGTGGCTCAAGAAGAAGGCTTTAAAGATATATGTCAACTCTTTGAACAAATTAGAAGTGTTGAAGTAAAGCATAAAAAGGTTTTCGAGTATTTATATAATGGATTAAAAGACGGAACTTTATATAAAAGCGATACTAAAAAACGATACGTTTGTCCGTCTTGTGGTTACGAAACGTACGATTACGAGCCAAAAGAAACTTGTCCGTTATGCCAAGCAAAAGTTGACACTTATACTATTTTGCTACCTAATAGTCTTGCTTTTTATTAAGAAAAATAATAAAACTTAAAGCAAAAAGCGTACCTAATAAAACACCTAAAAAATTTATTATAATATCGGTAAAACTGTAATTTCGACCAGTGGTAAAAAGTTGTAAAATTTCTGCTAAAACAGACACTATAAAACCTATTATTAAGTTTACTATAATTGATAACTTAATCTTTGCAAAGATTAAAAAATAACTAATTAAGCCAAAAATTCCAATTAGCAAAAACAAACCAAAATGACCGAAAAGTTTTCTAACTATAATATTAAATACGTCGTTATTAATTTGGTTAAAATTAAAAACTGAAAAAGTGTTTTTAATAAAATTAGAAAATTTTTGGCTATCGTTTGACGAACTTTCGCCATTTTTTAAAGAGTGGTAAAACGAGTAAAAAATTAAAAAAATATATATTAAAAACGTGGTAATAAAAATAAAATTTCGTATTATTTTTTTCATATTAAACACCATAAAAAGGGGTATCTTATGTCTAAAAAAAGCAAAAAAATCAAAAATTTATCGTTAAAAGATTATGAAAATTATTTGAATTCGTTACTTTTAGGGGAAAGTGCTAACGTACCCGACGTAAATAAAGATTAATTTATTTTATTCAAAAAATTAAAAATTATTTAATTTAGGTTAAAAGCAAGGTAAAAATTTATTATCTTGCTTTTAATTTTGCGTAAAAATCAAACTTTTATAATATAATTATAAAAAATATTATCTAAATTGTAGCAAACAAAAAAAATATATGATATAATAAAATAAATTGCAAACTTGCTTAATAGGGTTTGTAATTTATTCTATTGCACGTTCTAGGGGTATGTATGGACAGAGTTTTTATTAAAGAATTATTTAACGACGCATCTAAATTTTCAAGCGTTCAAGTTTTAGTTAAAGGTTGGGCGAGAACTATTCGAGATTCTAAAGCATTTGCTTTTATGGAATTAAACGATGGTAGTTATTTTAAAAGCGTACAAATCGTAATTGATAGAGAAAAGATTTGTAATTATGACGACGTAGTAAGTCAAAACGTAGGTTGCTCTTTCGTAATTGAAGGCACGCTTATTTTAACGCCAGAATTAAAACAACCTTTTGAAATTCACGCAACTAAGGTTGAAATTGAAGGCAAGTCAACGCCTGATTATCCGTTACAAAAAAAGAGACACTCTTTAGAGTATTTAAGGGAAATCGCTTATTTAAGACCACGTACTAACTTATTTAGTGCCGTATTTAGAATAAGAAGCCAAGCGGCATACGCAATTCATAGTTTCTTTAACCAAGACGGATTTGTTTACGTTCATACTCCTATCATCACGGGTTCGGACTGCGAAGGTGCTGGTGCAATGTTCCAAGTAACTACTTTACCGCTTGACAAAGTTCCAACTACCGACGACGGAAAAGTTGATTATAAAAAAGACTTTTTTGAAAAACAAGCAAGTTTAACCGTTTCTGGTCAATTATCAGCCGAAGCCTATGCAATGGCGTTTGGTAAGGTTTATACTTTTGGTCCAACGTTTAGGGCTGAAAGGTCAAATACTGCAAGGCACGCCGCAGAGTTTTGGATGATAGAGCCTGAAATGGCGTTTTGCGATTTGCAAATGGATATGGACGTTGCCGAAAAAATGGTTAAATACGTTATTTCGTACGTTTTAAAAACTTGTAGTGCCGAACTTGAGTTTTTAAATCAATTTGTAGATAAAGGCTTAATTGAGAGGCTTAATTTAGTGGCAAATAGTGATTTTGTGAGACTTACTTACACTAAAGCCATTGAAATTTTAGAGCCTATCAAAGATAAGTTTGAATTTCCTGTTTACTGGGGTTGTGACCTTCAGTCGGAACACGAAAGATATATTACTGAACAAGTTTTCAAAAAGCCGGTATTTTTAACCGATTATCCAAAAGAAATAAAGGCTTTCTATATGCGTCTTAACGACGATGGCAAAACGGTTGCCGCTGCAGACTTACTCGTTCCTGGAATAGGTGAACTCGTAGGTGGTTCTCAAAGGGAAGAAAGAGAAGACGTTTTAATTGCCCGTATGAAAGAAATGAACCTTAATCCCGACGATTACGACTGGTATTTAAACCTTCGTAAATACGGTGGAACTAAACACGCAGGGTTTGGACTTGGCTTTGAAAGACTTATTATGTATTTAACGGGCGTTGCTAATATTAGGGACGTAATACCTTTCCCAAGAACAGTTTCAAATCTTGATTATTAAGGAGAAATATGGTTTTTAACTTGGCTGAACTTGAAGAAATTATAGGTTATAAATTTAAAAACCCTGAACTTTTAAGGCAATGTTTCGTTCACTCGTCTTACGCTAACGAGAATAAGGGCGAAAAAGATTTTGAAAGGCTTGAATTTTTAGGCGATAGCGTTTTAGGTTTCGTCGTAGCCGAACATTTATATACTCAAACTACGGCAAACGAAGGCAGTATGACTCAACTTAAACAATTACTAGTTTCTAGTAAACCACTTAGTGAAGTTTCTAAAAGATTAGGGCTTGATAAATTTATAATAGTAGGCGATTCTTTAAAGAATAATATAACTAACGCTTTAAAAGAAAATCTAGTTGAATCGTTAATTGCGGGACTTTATCTTGACGGTGGTTTAGAAGTTGCTAAAAAATTTATCGTTAAAAATATTATTAACTACACTAAAGATAAGGCAAAAACTCATTTATTACAACAAGATGGCAAAACCCTTTTGAAAGAGTATTGTGAAAAATTTAAGTTAGGTAATATCGAGTATAAACTCTTAAGCAAAAAAGGGCAAGACCACGCCCCTGAATTTAAAGTTGCAGTTTACGTAAACGGCAAAAAAATTGCAACAAGTCGTGGTGGCAGTAAAAAAATGGCAGAGCAAAAATCTTCTTTGCTTGCATATAGCGTATTAAAAAATAACAAAAAACGGAAAAACAAAAATGCTTAATTTTGAAAGAATTGAATTACTAGGCTTTAAATCTTTTGCCGATAAGGTTAGTATTGATTTACTTGACGGAATAACGGCAATCGTTGGTCCAAACGGTTGTGGTAAATCAAACGTAGCCGACGCAATAAGATGGGTGCTAGGCGAACAATCTGCAAAAAATCTTCGAGGCTCGTCAATGCAAGACGTAATTTTTAACGGCACGCAATCAAGAAAATCGTTATCTTATTGTGAAGTATCGTTATACTTTTCTAATACCGAAAAATTGTTTCCAACGCTTGACTATCCCGAAGTAGTATTTACTAGAAAACTTTTTAGAAGTGGTGAAAGTGAATATTATATGAATAAACAACAATGTCGTAAGCAAGATATTGTTGACGCTTTGCATACTTGTGGCGTTAGTAAAGACGGATATACGATAATAAGTCAAGGTAAAGTTGCCGAAATTTTATCTTCAAAACCAGAAGATAGACGTGCAATTTTTGAAGAAGCCGTTGGTATTGCAAAAACTAAACGTGATAGAAAGGAAACGATGAGTAAACTTTCTAGGGTTGAAGACAATATTACAAGGCTAAGTGATATTATAACCGAAAAACAAAATATTTTAGGACCTATGGCAAAACAAGCCGAAAAAACTAGGGCTTATAATATTTTATTTAATCAACTTAAAAATCACGAAGTTAATACTTATTTATACAAAGTTGACAATGCAAACGCAACGAAAAAACGTATTACCGATAGAATACAAGGTCTAAGTGAAGAAATTTCGGCAAGGAAAGTTGAACTTGACCAAACGTTATTAAGTTATAGAAAGCACTTAGAAGAAATTAATAGTGCCGACGAATACATAAAAGACTTAAACAATCAAATTACAGATAAAGCCGTTTACATTGAAAAAAATTCGGGTGAAGCAAAAGTTTTTAACGAAAGAATACAATTTTTAAGGGCTGAAATTAAAAGGCTTGAAGGTGAAATAAGTCAAAATAATATTCAAATTAAAGACTTAAACGAACTTTTACAAACTAAAAACGTATACTTAACTAACTGCAATAAAGAAATTGACTTTTTAACTAGTGAATCTGTAAAAGCAGGTAAGGAAATTGCCGATTTAACTAAACTTATTACCGACCACGAAGATGAAGAAAGGTCAGTTCAATCTAAGGTTATAAAAAGTGTAGAAAGTCTTGCCGATATTAATAAAAACATAGGCTCGCTTTCAACCGAGCAATCGGTAATAACCGAAAGACAAAAAGGGGTAATAGATAAGGTTAACGCATTAGTTGATAGATATACTTTAATTGAAAATCAACTTGCTCAAACTAAACAAGAATATCAAAGCGTTGAAACGCTTATTAGCGACGTAAAAGAACAAATTAAAGATAAAGAAGAAGAAATTCGTTCTTCGAACGAATATATAGAAACTTTAACTAGAAAAATTTCAATTTTAAATATTGAACTTTCTAGTAAAAAGACTAGTCTTAATTTGTATAGTGGACTTAAAGAAAGTTATGAAGGCTACAACAATTCAGTTCGTCGTCTTATGCAAAACGCTAAAAACAACACGGCTTTATCGTCTAAAATAAAGGGCGTAGTCGCTACGACTATTTCTACTAGTGAAAAGTATGAAACGGCTATTCAAACGGCAATAGGTAACGCTATGCAAAACGTTATAGTCGATACGCCTAGCGACGCTGAATATTTAATTAACTATCTTAAACAAAACGATATAAAACCGATTACGTTTTTACCTATAACTAGTGTTAAAACCCGTTCGTTATCTAAAGAACTTGAACTTTCTTTAAAAGAAAACGGTGCAATAGGGTTAGCAACTGAACTTGTAAAATACGATAGTTATTTTGAAAATATCGTAAATCATTTGCTTAGTGGAACGCTTATTTGTAAAGACTTACAATCGGCAAGACTTATTGCTGAAAAGTACAGATTTTCTTTTAAAATAGTAACTTTAGACGGCGACGTTTTATCTCAAAGTGGTTCAATGACTGGTGGTTCTAAACGTAAAGACGATACGAATTTATTGTCAATTGACCGTAAAGTAAACGAATTTACCATTGAAGTTGAAAATTTAAATAAAGAAATTAAGCGTTTAGAAGATAATAAAACTCAATTACTTGCTTTAGTTAACGGACAAGTCGATGAATTAAACCTTTTAAATACGTCGATTTTAGACGCTAAGCAAAATTACGCAAAATTAAAAGAAAAAATTGAATTTTTAGAAAATCAACTTCAATTAATCGAAGAAGAAATTGAAAAAAATAAAGACGAAATTGCTATAATAGGTGCAAGACTTCAACAAATTGAAAGTGAATACGACACTATTAAACAAGGTAACGACGTTTTAATTAAAGAAAAAGAGAAAGCATCTAAAGCACAAAACGCATATAGAGAGCAATTCGAAGACTTAAAAGAACGTCGTGACAAAGCACTTGATAGAAATACTGAAATACAATCACGTCTTTCGTATTTAAGAAGTGAAATTTCGTCAACTAATAGCGACGTTCAAAGAATTACTAACGACGTAAATCTTTTAAACGCTAAAAACGACGCTAATTTAAAAACTATTTCAAGTAACGAAATAATTATTGATAAACTTAAAAAGCAAGCCGAGAACGTAGCCTTAAACGACGATGAAAAGAACGAACTTAACGCTTTAAGACAACGTAGAGACGAGTTTGACAAGGCAAAAGCCAAGTTAAACGAAGAACTTGAAAGGGACGATATTAAAAGGGGTGCTTTACAAGAAGATATCGATAAAAATACTGAAAAGTTAACCATTGAAAAAGGTGAACTTATAAAAGTTGATAGCGATATTGAACACTTGAGTGATAAAATTTCAACTTCTTACGGTTTAGATTACGAAGATTGTAAAAAACTTAAAGAAGATAATTACGACGTTATTAGGGGACAAGAAGAAATTGCTCAAATTACAAAAAGTATTGCTAGACTTGGAAATATTAATCCAAATGCTATTGAAGAATTTGAAGAATATAACGCCGTTTGTGAAGAGTGTATATCGCAAAGAGACGATTTAGTTAAAGCAAAAGACGATTTAGTAAAAGTCATTGAAGACTTAACTAAAGAAATGACGCTTACTTTTGACGAAGGCTTTAAACTTATTAAAGAAAACTTCTCTAAAACTTTTAAAGAATTGTTTGGTGGTGGTAGAGCAAGTTTAGAAATATTAGAAAGTCAAACGGGTGACCCACTCGACGCAGGTATTGAAATAGTAGCCGAGCCACCAGGAAAGAAATTGCAAAAAATTTCTCTTTTATCGGGTGGTGAAATGGCTCTTACGGCTATTGCAATTTTATTTGCTATACTTCGTATGAGACCGATGCCTTTCTGCGTGCTTGACGAAATTGAGGCGGCACTTGACGATGCAAACGTTGATAGGTTTGCAAGATATCTTAAAAATTTCTCAAAAGAAACGCAATTTATTTGTATTACTCACAAAAAGGTTACGATGGAATACGCAGACGGATTATTCGGCGTTACAATGCCAGAAAAGGGCGTTTCAAGCATAGTTTCGGTAAAACTTGCAGACGTTGAAGACATTGATGATTAAAGGTAAAAATGGGTATATTTTCTAAAATAAAACAATCACTTCAAAAAACTAGAGATAAACTTAAAGAGGCTTTTTCTAATCTTTTTAACTTTGATAGAATAGGTGAAGATTTTTACGACGAACTTACTGAAATTTTAATTTCGGCAGATATTAGCGTTACTACGGCTATGGATATCGTCGATAAATTAAGAGAAAAAATGATTAAAGAAAAAGTCAAAGATAAAGACGTTGTAATCCAAAATTTAAAAGATATTTTGCTTGGAATTTTAAACGATGCAGGTGAAACTCTTATAGAATATCCACTCGTAATAATGGTGGTGGGCGTTAACGGGGTAGGTAAAACCACTTCAATCGGTAAACTTGCAAAATACTTTACTACGCTTGGTAAGTCGGTTACGTTATGTGCAGGCGACACTTTTAGGGCGGCTGCAAGCGAACAACTTGCCGTTTGGGCAGATAGGGCTAATGTAAGAATAATTAAGCACGGCGAGGGTGCAGACCCTTCAAGCGTAGTTTATGATGCAATTCAGTCGGCAAAATCTAAAAAAACCGACGTTTTAATCGTTGACACGGCAGGTAGACTTCACGTTAAAACAAATTTAATGGAAGAACTTAAAAAGTCTGCTAGGGTAATTGAAAGAGAATATCCTGACGCTACTTTTATTAAACTTATCGTTTTAGATGCAACTACCGGACAAAATGCAGTTAATCAAGTTGATAGTTTCGACGACGCAGTTTTACTCGACGGCATAATTTTAACTAAACTCGACGGCACGGCAAAAGGTGGTTTTATCTTTTCTTTATCAAATGAAAAAGAATTACCCGTTACCTTCGTTGGCGTTGGTGAAAAAATCGACGATTTAGAGTTTTTCGACGCAAAACAATTCGTTGACGGACTTTTTGACTAATTTAATAAAAAATTATAACTGTCAAGTAAAAATGCTTGACAGTTGTTTTAATTTATAGTATAATTTCGTCGTTAAGTGAGTTTTTATGATTAAAGATTTAAAATACGACGAACTTTTTGAAGAGTATAAGTCGTTATTAACTGAAAAACAACAAGAAGTTTTTTGTTTATATTATAGATTAGATTTATCGCTTGGCGAAATTAAAGAAATTAAAAACATTTCACGTCAAGGCGTGTTAGATACCGTCAATAAAGTATGTAAACTTTTAGACGAGTATGAATCAAAACTTCACTTATTATATAAGAAGAAACAAATTTTATTAAAATTAGATAAAATTAACGACGACAAACTTAAAGACGAAATAGTTAAGATTTTATAGGAGTAAAATGGCAAATCTTTTTACCGGTTTACAAGAAAAGTTAAACCACGTTTTTTCAAAATTAAAAAATAAAGGTGCGTTAACTGAACTTGAAATTAAACAAGCCATGCGTGAAATTCGTATTGCTCTTTTAGAGGCTGACGTAAGTTTATTAGTCGCAAAAGATTTTGTAAACAAAGTTAGTGAAAAGGCGGTAGGTCAACAAGTTTTAAAAAGTTTAACTCCGTCTCAACAAGTTGTTAAAATCGTTCACGAAGAACTAATTGCCCTTATGGGTAGCGAAAATAATAAGTTAAACGTTGCACCAAAGCCACCAACTATTATAATGATGTGTGGCTTGCAAGGTGCTGGTAAAACTACGTTATCTGGTAAACTTGCCTATATGCTTAAAAGCCAAGGCAAAAAACCACTTCTCGTTGCTTGCGATATATATCGTCCAAGTGCAATCACGCAACTAAAAGTAGTTGGTGAAAAGGCAAAAGTTGAAGTTTACGAAGAAGGAACTAAAAATCCCGTAAACGTTTCTAAAAATGCCGTTAAATACGCTGAAAAATTCGGTTTTGACACCGTTATTATAGACACTGCGGGTAGACTTCATATCGACCAAACTTTAATGCAAGAGTTAAAAGATATCGTTAAAGCCGTAGCCCCGCACGAAATTTTATTTACCGTTGACTCAATGACGGGGCAAGACGCCGTTAACGTTGCAAAAACTTTTAACGAGCAACTTGAAATTACCGGCGTAGTTTTAACTAAACTTGACGGCGATACTAGGGGTGGTGCTTGTTTGTCGGTTAAAGCCGTAACGGGCAAACCGATTAAGTTTGCTTCGGTTGGTGAAAAACTTGGCGATTTAGAGCAGTTCCACGCCGATAGGATGGCAAGCCGTATTTTAGGTATGGGCGACGTTTTATCGCTTATAGAAAAAGCCCAGCAAGTAGTTAGCGAAGAAGAAGTTAAAAAACTTGAAAAACGTATGAGAGAAAATACTTTTACTCTCGACGATTATTTGGCTCAATTTGATATGGTTAAGAAAATGGGTGGCGTGCAAGATATAATGAGTATGTTACCAGGTATGCCGGGGTTAAATATGGGCAAACTTAAAGGATTAAAGGCAGACGCTGTTGACGAAAGTAAACTTGAAAGGACTAAGGCAATTATTCTTTCAATGACTAAAAAGGAAAGGAAAGACCCATCTATATTAAACTTTTCAAGAAAACAACGTATAGCAAAAGGTAGTGGTACTACCGTTCAAGAAATTAACCAACTTTTAAAACAATTTGAACAAATTAAAACTTTAATGAAAAGTATGAAAAACGGAAAAATGAGATTGCCGTTTTAAATAAAAGATAATAATTTATGGAGGATAAAAAAATGGCTTGTAAAATGAGATTAACAAGACTTGGTGATAAAGGTAACGCTTTATACAGAATAGTAGTAGTTGATTCAAGGGTTGCTCGTGACGGAGGTTATATCGAAAAGATAGGACACTATAATCCAAACGTAGACCCTGCAGAAATCGTAGTAGACGTTGAAAAGGCTAAAAAATGGCTTGCTTGTGGTGTTCAACCTACTGAAACGGTAAAAAACATCCTTGTAAAAGCAGGTGTTATTGAAAAATCTACTAAACTTTCACCATCTAAAACAAATCCTAAAAAGAAGAAAAAGTAATAGGAAAATAAAATGTTAGAACTTATTAAGTATATCGTAAGCAATTTCGCCGATAAAAAAGACGAAGTTGAATACAAAGTAGAAGAAAAAGGCGATATTATTAACGTTACCATCGTATTAGACGAAAGCGATATGGGTAAGGTAATAGGTCGTCAAGGCAAACTTGCAAAAGCCTTAAGAACTTTAGTTCGTGCTGGCAGTAGCAAGGAAGGTAAAAAATACAATATTGACATTAAGGAAAAGGGAGAAATTGAATAAATTTCTCTCATATTTTTATGGAAAAGATTTTAATAGGCGTAGTCTTAAAACCACATGGTGTTAAAGGCGAATTAAAAATTAAATATTACGCAGACGGATTTGATAGTATTAAAAATTGCAAAGTAGTTTTTATTGATGAAAAAGAGTATAAAGTAACCAAATTAAAACTTGATAGTGGTGAATTTGCCTTTTTATTACTCGATAGCGTAAATGATAGAAACTTTGCAGAATTACTACGTAATAAAGAAATTTACGGCTTAAAAAGTCAAATTAAAAAGACTGCTACGTCTTATTTTATTGCCGACCTTATCGGCTTAGACGTGTATTTGTTCGGTAATCTTTTTGGTAAGGTTACCGACCTAATTCAGTCTAACGTAGATATGTTCGTAATAAAATTGCAAAACGGCAAAACGGCTTATTTACCATTTTTAAAAAGTTTGAATTTAGATATTAATATTGAAAATAATAGTATAAATATCACAAACGAAGATTACGAAAAGGTGATTTTTTATGAAGATTGATATTTTAACTCTTTTTCCAGAAATGTTCGCCCCTCTCAAAGAAAGTATTATAGGCAGAGCAGTCGAAGAAGAAAAAATACAAATAAATATTTACGATATAAGGGATTATACCGAAAATAAGCATAAAAAGTGCGACGATTATCCTTTCGGTGGTGGAGCAGGTATGGTAATGACTCCGCAACCTATTGCAAGTTTAATTGACGCTATTGATTTAGAGCATAAGGCGTGGCGTGTTTTTATGTCGCCAAAAGGTCAAACTTTTACGCAAAAAAAGGTAAAATCATTAATTGAAAAAGAGCATATAATTTTACTTTGCGGGCATTACGAAGGCGTTGACCAAAGGGTAATTGATTTATATATTGATGAAGAAATTTCAATCGGTGACTACGTTTTAACGGGTGGCGAATTACCTGCAATGGTTGTAACCGACGCATTAGCAAGATACGTTGACGGGGTTATAAGTCAAGATTCTTTAAGCGAAGAAAGTTTTTCTAACGGATTATTAGAATATCCGCAATACACACGCCCACAAGTTTTTAAAGGTGTGAAAGTGCCTGAAATTTTACTATCGGGCAATCACGGTGAAGTTGATAAATGGAGAAAAGAGCAATCGGTTTTATATACGAAAAAATATAGACCAGATTTGCTTAAAGATAAAAAATAATGTTTTTACAATGGTTTCCTGGTCATATGACCAAAGCAATAAGAATGATGGAAAAGGAAGTAAAACTTTGCGACGGCATAATTTATACGCTTGACGCAAGGGCCCCTTACGCTTGCCTTAATACAACCTTAGAGCCGTTTTTTAATAATAAACCTGTTGTTTATCTTTTAAACAAGGCAGATTTAGTCGACCAAAGCGAGTTAATTAAGGTTGTAAACGATTTTAAATCAAAAGGCAAAAACGCCGTCGTTTTTAATGCTACGATTGAAAAAAATTCTATAAAACTTTATAACGAAATTTCAAACGCACTAAAAGAAGTTAAAGAAAGGTATTTTGCAAAGGGAGTTAATAAGCCTTTAAGGGTAATGGTTAGTGGAATTCCTAATACGGGCAAGTCTACCATTATTAATTTGCTTTGTGGTGCTAAAAAGGCTAAAACGGGCGATAAAGCAGGCGTTACTAAAGACAAACAATGGATTAAAATTAAAGACTTAGAACTTTTAGACACTCCGGGTACTACGTCGCCTAGTTTTGATAATCAAAAAAACGCAACCTTTTTAGCGTTTATAGGAAGTATTAACGACGATATTTTAGACTTTATTGAACTTTCTTATTGTTTAATTGATTATTTAGTAGAAAATTATAAAGGAAGAATTGACCAAGTTTATTCGATTAATTGTGATACTCTTAGTGTAAAAGAAATTTTTTACGAGATAGGCAAAAAGCGTGGAGCATTAAAAAAAGGTGGTGAAATTGACGACGAAAGAACTGCGTCAATTTTAATCAACGATTTAAGAAAAGGTAAATTAGGTAAAATTTTATTTATATGAAAGAACAAGTAGATAAATTTTTATATGAAAACCAGTATAAAAATAAAGGATACAAATTAATAGCAGGCGTAGACGAAGTAGGGCGTGGGCCACTTGCAGGTCCTGTCGTATGTGCGTGTTGTGTTATGAGTGATAATATAGTTGAAGGCGTTGACGATAGTAAAAAACTTTCTAAATCAAAAAGAGAAAAATTGTACGACCAAATTATTGAAAATGCGTTAGCCTATTCTATATGCGAAATCGACCATAACGTAATAGACGAAATTAATATTTTAAACGCAACTAAAAATTGTATGCAAAACGCAATAAATACCTTAAAAATCAAACCCGACGTTGTTTTTATTGATGCTGTAAAGTTAGACGTAAACGTTGAAACTTTGTCGATAATAAAAGGCGACGCTAAAAGTTACACAATAGGTTGTGCCTCTATTTTAGCAAAAGTATATCGTGACAGGTTAATGGAAGAATACTCTAAAATATACCAAGGCTACGGATTTGAAAAAAATAGTGGCTATGGTACGAAACAACACATTGAAAAAATTAAGGAGATAGGACCTTGTCAAATTCACAGAAAAACCTTTATAAAAAACTTTTGGGATATTTAGGCGAAAAAAAGGCTAAAAATTTTCTAAAAAAGCAAGGTTATAAAATTCTTTATTCAAATTACGTAACCCCATACGGCGAGGCTGATATCATTGCAAAAAAAGGTGATGAAACGGTTTTCGTTGAAGTAAAAACAAGAACTAACGAAAAATTCGGTAGACCTTGCGAGGCAGTCGATAATAAAAAACAAGAAAGATATAGGCGTATTTGCGAATACTATTTTATGCAAAATAATCTAGAAATTCAAAAGATATCGTTTGCGGTAGTTGAAATACTTAAAAATCAAATAAATTTTATAGAAAACGCCTTCTAATAGCAAAATAAATAAAAAAATTAAAAAAATGATTATAAAACACTTGTCAAAAACAAGCGTATATGATAAAATATTCAAGGACTTCGGGTGGTCCTCTTGATTTTCAATGAACACCTTGTATATAGGAGGATAAGTCAATGACAATTATTGAACAAATTAATAATGAAAACATTAAAAAAGAAGTACCTAAATTTAACGTTGGTGATACTGTTAGGGTATCGGTAAAGGTTATCGAAGGTACGAGAGAAAGACTTCAAGCATATGAAGGTATTGTTATTGCAAAACGTGGCGGTGGTATTAGCGAAACGTTTACGGTTAGACGTATTAGTTTCGGCGTTGGCGTTGAAAGAACGTTCCCACTTCACTCACCAAAGGTTGCTGATATTAAAGTTGTTAAGAAAGGTGCTGTAAGACGTGCTAAACTTTATTATTTACGTAAACTTACTGGTAAAGCTGCAAGAGTTAAAGAAATTATCTAATAATAAAAGACAGGTTAAAGCCTGTCTTTATTATTATAAAAAAGTATTAAAAAACGATTTGTATTATACCTTACAAATCGTTTTTCGTTTTTAAAATTAAATTGATATAAATTGTTTTTCAACAGTTTTTATTATTTGAGATTTACTTATAAATACAAGCCCTATCATTGATAAAATCATATCAGGAACAAGGTAAGTAACGTTGTAAATAAACGAATAAATAAATGCGTTATCTACTGGGAAACCGTCGCTTATAATACCAAAACTAAATATTATCATACCCGATAAAACGTGGCAAATAATTCTTATAACGTAAACAAGCAAAGTACCTAAAAGTAAACCTACAGTTTGATTTTTAACTATTTTTTTAAACGATGGTGCTAAACAAATCGCCGTGTAGGCAAGTATGTAATCAAGCAAAAAGGTCTCAATAGTAAGTACCCAAGGTGATGAAATAAATTGTAATATTGCAAACACGAAACCTATAAATAACCCAAGTGAAAATCCGCCGAAATAACACGCTAATAAAACGGGAACCATACTAAGCAAAGTGACGCTACCACCTTGAGGGGCTATTTTAATTTTTATAAACGAAAGCACAAAAGAAAGCGATATAAGCATTGCCGAAATCGTTAATTTTTTAGTGTTTAGTTTTTTTGAAAATCTTGCTAATAATAGCGTTACTATGATTGTTAAAGCAAGCGTTATTATAGAAATCAATTCAAAAGTGTCGGTTGCATCGTCGGGCAATGCAACAAAGTTCAATAAATTATATAACATAAAAGTCCTCCATAAACAAAAAATGCGTCCTAAAAAATTAGGGCGTCACGAAAAAAAGACTTTGCTTCTGTATAGGAATTATCCTGCACAGTTCAAAGGGTATAATCTCAGCCGTAAACAGCACCCCTGCATTTATTGTTTACTTAATTTTATTCTTTTAAAAATAAAATGTCAACTAAATACGTTAAAAATATTGAAAGTTTATTTTTAATATGGTACAATTAATTAAGGTGATAGTATGAATTTTAATTTTTTTGCATATTTAAATAGGATGAAATACATTAAACGTTGGTCACTTATGCACAGCGTTATTGAAGAAAATATTATGGAACACACTGAACAAGTTTCGGTTATTGCCCACGCACTTGCCGTAATAAACAACAAGTTTTTTGGTGGTAACGTTAGTATTGAAAAAGTGCTTTTATATAGTCAATATCACGAAACTAGTGAAGTTATTACGGGTGATTTGCCAACTCCTATTAAGTATTACAATAGTCAAATAGTTGGTGCATATAAAGAAATTGAAGATAAGGCTAATCGTAAACTTTTATCAATGCTCCCAAAAGAATTGCAAAAAGAGTATGAAAGTTCAGTTATTCCAGATAAAGATAGCGAAGAATATAAAATAATGAAATGTGCTGATAAAATTTCGGCGTATATTAAGTGTGAAGAAGAAGTTAAACTTGGTAATAACGAATTTTTAAAAGCAAAAGAAACTATTTATAACGATATTATGAAAACTGATAGGCAAGAAGTAATATATTTTATGCAAAACGTTGCTCCTTGTTATAGTTTAACTTTAGACGAATTAGAAACTGAATAAAATAAAAACCTTAAACTACAAAAGTTTAAGGTTTTTTAATCGTCTATTTATTATACTTCTTATCAAAAACGTCTAGATTTTTTGTAGTTTTTTCAAAAATAACGTTTTTTGCGAATTTTTTAGCAATAATTATATCATCGTCGCTTTTAGCAGTCCAACAAATGACGTTGTAATTTTTTGCTCTGTTTTTATGGTATTCTAAATCTTCAATTCGTATATTTAAAAAGTCAAACTTAACGAAAGTTTTAAAAAAGAAACGTCGCATTAAAAAACTAACTATTTTAGGGTAGTTAGGTAAAAGTTCGTTGGTCGTTAATACGCCACGAATAAAACTTTTTTCAAGTTTTTGAACACGCCTTATCATCGTTGGGTCAAAACTTTGAACTACGAATTCACCTTTGTAATTTCTTAAAATTTCAACGATTTTTTCTTCTAGACCTTTATTTTTTTGTTGTTTAAGTTCAATGCAAAGTGGAACTTTGCCGTCAACCAACTCTAAAACTTCTAAAAAGGTTGGAATTTTAAATTTACCTAATATTCTCAAATTGCTTATTTCGTCGTAAGACATTGTTCTAATGTCTTTATCAACCGAGCAAAGTCTTTTTACGTTATTGTCGTGATAGCAAATCAAAACGCCGTCCGTAGTCATATGAACGTCAGTTTCAATAGCGTAGCCGTTATTTATTGCGTTTTCAAAGGCGGGAATACTGTTTTCAGGACTATTTTCGTCAAATAAACCCCTGTGAGCAATAGCAACGTTAAAAAGCCAAAAGTTTTTATCAATTCTACTTTTCATAATTAACCCCTTATTATAACTATAGTATATAATAAAATTATATAAATAGCAATTATTTCTTGATATTTTAACGAATTTATTATATAATATAAAATACGGAAAAATATCTAAAATTTTATTAAGGAAATTATGGCGACGGTTAACAAAGAAAATATAAGGAATTTTTGTATTATAGCACATATTGACCACGGTAAATCTACGCTTGCCGACCGTATTATTGAAATGACGGGGCAAGTGGCTGAAAGAGATATGCAAGAACAACTTTTAGACTCTATGGAGTTAGAAAAAGAAAGGGGAATTACCATTAAATTAACTCCCGTTAGAATGCTTTACAAGGCTAAAAACGGCAAAGAGTATATTTTTAATTTAATCGATACCCCAGGTCACGTTGACTTCACGTACGAAGTTTCAAGAAGTTTAAAGGCTTGCGAAGGTGCAATTTTAATAGTTGATGCGTCGCAAGGCATACAAGCTCAAACTCTTGCAAACGTATATTTAGCACTTGATAACGGGCTTGAAATAATTCCGGTTATTAATAAAATCGACTTGCCGTCTGCCGATATAGAAGGGGCAAGTAAAGAAATTGAAGACGTTATAGGTCTTGACGGAACGAACGCACCTAAAATTTCGGCAAAACAAGGCATAAATATTGAAAGCGTGCTTGAAAAAATCGTAGAAGAATTGCCTTGTCCTAAAGGTGACGACCAAAAGCCGTTAAAAGCCTTGATTTTTGATAGTTATTACGATAATTTTAGGGGAGTTATTTTATTTGTTCGTATATTTGACGGACAAGTAAAAAAAGGTACTAAAATTAAAACTTTTATGAGTGATAAGGTGTTTGAAGTTGTTGAAGTAGGCACTTTCAACCCTATGCTTATTGAAAAAGACGAGTTAAGTAGTGGTGAAGTTGGCTATATTGCAGCATCGATTAAGTCTATTCAAGATATTGAAGTAGGCGATACGGTTTTTGACGTTGATAACCCTACCGATACTGCGTTAGACGGCTATAAAAAAGCACAACCCGTAGTTTTTAGTGGCGTATATCCACTTGACGGCTCACGCTTTAACGACTTAAAAGAAGCACTTTTAAAATTAAAACTTAACGATGCCGCTTTAACTTTCGAGCCAGATAATTCTACTGCGTTAGGTTTTGGTTTTAGATGTGGATTTTTAGGTTTACTTCATATGGAGATAATTCAAGAAAGGCTTGAAAGAGAGTTTGGTCTTGACATTATAACGACTGCTCCTTCAGTTTCGTATATCGTTCATAAAACGGACGGCGAAACTTTAACGGTAGAAAATCCAACTAAATTACCTCCTTTAACTGAAATTGACTATGTTGAAGAACCGGTAATTAAGGCAAATATTTACACTCCACCCGAGTATTTAGGGGCAATAATGGAATTGTGTCAAGAAAAACGCTGTACTTTTAATGGTATGGAATATATTGACGCAAAGCGTGTTAAACTTGATTACCTTTTACCTTTAAACGAAATAGTGTTCGACTTTTTCGACGGATTAAAGTCAAGAACAAGGGGTTACGCATCTTTTGACTACGAACTTTCGGGCTACGTAAAAAGCGACCTTGTAAAACTTGATATTTTATTAAACGGCGATATCTGTGACGCTTTATCAATAATAGTTCATAAAGAAAAAGCGTATGCAAGGGGTAGAGCCATAGCCGAAAAATTAAAAGACGTTATTCCAAGACAAATGTTTGAAATTCCTATTCAAGCGGCAGTCGGTGGTAAAGTTATTGCAAGGGAAACGGTTAAAGCGTTAAGAAAAGACGTTTTAGCAAAATGTTACGGTGGCGACATAACAAGAAAGAAAAAACTTTTAGAAAAACAAAAAGAAGGTAAAAAGAAAATGAGAAAATTAGGCTCGGTTGAAATACCTTCGGAAGCGTTTATGTCAATTTTAAAAATTGATTCGGGTGATTAATATGGCAGGAATATATATTCACGTTCCTTTTTGTAAAAGCAAGTGTACCTATTGTGATTTTGCCTCGTATCCACACGAAATAGGCAAGTGTGAATTATATTTTTCTTGTCTTTATAAAGAAATGCGTGCAAAACTTTCTTCAATGAAAGAAAAAACGTTTAATTCAGTTTATTTTGGTGGTGGCACGCCTAGTTTCGTTGAACCAAAGTTTATTTACGGAGCAATGAAATTAATTTTTACCGAGTGTAAAGTTAGTAAAAACGCCGAAATTACCTTAGAAGTAAATCCAGGAACTATTGACGAAAAAAAGGTAAAAGTTTTTAAAAATGCGGGAATAAATCGTTTTAGCGTAGGGCTTCAATCGGCAAACGATAAAACGCTTGAAAGCATAAACAGAATACACGATAAACAAGATTTTATTAAGTGTATGTATTTGCTAAAAGATTTTAATACTTCGGTTGACGTTATGATAGGTTTACCTAACGAAACGTTTGCCGACGTTAAAAACACTATCGACTTAGTTACGTCTTTTAAAAACGTAAAACACGTTTCGCTATACACGTTAAAAGCAGAAGAAGGCACGCCTATGTTTACTAAATATTTAAACGGCGAACTTTTAAGTGACGACGAAATGGCTGAAATTTATGAAAAATGCGTTGTATATTTAAAAGAAAAAGGCTTTTTTAGATACGAAGTATCTAACTTTTGTCAAGACGACTATTATTCAAGACATAACAACAATTACTGGAAAAGGGGAGAATATATAGGCTTCGGCGTTAGTGCATCGTCGTTTATAAACGAAAGACGCTTTACCAACACCGAAAGTATAGATAATTACTGCAAGTGTATTTTGTCTAACAAGGTTGCTGAAATTTATAGTGAAGAAATTCAAGGTTTTGAACGCAATAAAGAATACGTAATGCTTGCTTTAAGAACTGCAAGCGGTGTTAATTTAAATGATTATTATAAAGAGTTTAATAGCGACTTTTTAATAGATTTTGAATTAGCAATTAAAAACAATTTAAATTATCTGGACGCAAACCAACAAAGGGTTAAAATAAAAGACGAATACTTATTTGTCCAAAATAGTATTTTAGTTGATTTTATCGGGTGATAAAAATGAAAGAATTTGTGCATTTACACGTACATACTGAATATTCAATGCTTGACGGCATGGCAAGAATTAGTGAAGTTACTAAACAAGCGTCAAAACTTGGTATGCCTGCGTTAGCCATTACTGACCACGGAAATATGTATGGTGCAGTAGCCTTTTACAATGCCTGTAAATCGGCAAATATAAAGGCTATTATAGGTACTGAATTTTACGTTTGCGACGATTTAACTATGCACAGCAAAAATAAAATTGACGAAAACGACGAAGGTTATAAAGATAGGCGTCACTTAGTTTTATTAGCAAAAGACGATACGGGTTATAAAAATTTATCACTTTTAAATGCAATTGCGTTTAGAGACGGATTTTATTATAAGCCACGAATTGACTTGAAAACGTTAAAAGAACATTGTGAAGGGCTTATTTGTTTATCGGGATGTATAGGTGGTGATATTCCGCAAGCAATATTAAGCCACGACGACGCTTTGGCTGAAAAATTAGTTGAGTTTTTCGTTGATACCTTTAAAAACGATTTTTATTTAGAACTTCAAAACCAAGACTTAGAAGAACAACGCATAGTAAATGCAAAATTAAAGTATTTAGCAAAAAAATACGGTGTTAAAACCGTTGCTACTAACGACGTACACTACGTTAATAAAGAAGACGCTTACACTCACGATATTTTGCTTTGCGTTCAAACTAGAAGGCTTGAAAACGACCAAAACCGTATGAAAATGCCTTGCGACGAGTTCTATTTAAAAACGTACGACGAAATGCTAGAAGCCTTTCCAGACGACGAGGACGCATTAAAAACGACACTTGAAATTGCCGATAAGTGTAATTTTCATTTTGAGTTTGGTAAATATAAATTTCCAAGATTTATTCCGCCTAATGGAAAAACTCCAGACGAGTATATAAGAGAACTCGTTGACGAAGGCGTAAGATTAAAAACTGACGGCGAAACCAAAGAAATTCGTGATAGAATTGAAATGGAACTTTCGGTAATAGCAAAACAAGGCTTTATCGAATACTATCTTATCGTTTGGGATTACATTAACAACGCACGTAAAATGGGTATTTCGGTTGGACCCGGTAGGGGTAGTGGTGCAGGCTCGCTAGTTGCTTTTTTAATAGGCATAACAGATATTGACCCACTAAAATACGACCTTTATTTTGAAAGATTTTTAAATAGTGAAAGAGTATCTGCCCCCGATTTCGACGTTGACTTTGAAGACTCTCGTAGACAAGAAGTTATCGACTACGTTAAAGAGAAATACGGCGAAGATAGTGTTGCTAAAATCGTTACTTTTGGTACTATGGCTGCAAAAGCCGTACTTAAAGACGTGTGCAAGGTTATGGCAATACCTTTTACTGAAAGTAACGCATTAACCAAATTACTTCCTAAAAAAGTTACTAATAATGGTAAAACGGTCGATTTAGCAAGACCTAACATATTAGCAAAAGCGTTTGGGTTTTACACTCCGTCTAAAAAGGAATTAGACGACGGCTTAACGACCGAGTGTTTTAAAGTTAAAGAATTAGTTGATTTGTATAACGACAACGAGCAAATCAAAAGAGTAGTTGATATTGCAATTAAACTTGAAGATTTGCCACGTCAAGCAAGCACTCACGCTTGTGGCGTTATAATAGGCCACGATATTTTAGATAAGCATATGCCTTTATCTAAAAACAAAGAAGATATTACTACTCAATACGTTGGTGGTGAATTAGAAAGTCTTGGCTTTTTGAAAATGGACTTTTTAGGACTTCGAAACCTTAGCGATATAAAACTTTGTATAGAATACGTTAAAAAGATACGTGGTAAAGACGTTGTTTTTGATAGAAACGGCTATAACGACCCGAAAGTTTACGACCTTATTTCAACGGGTAATACTACTGCTATATTCCAAATAGAATCTGCAGGTTTTAAAAATTTCTTATCAAAATTAAAACCTAACTGCTTAGAAGATATTATAGCAGCCGTGTCGTTGTTTAGACCAGGTCCTATGGATTCAATTCCAACCTTTATAAAAAACAAGCATAATCCAGAAAAAATCATTTATGCACACCCACTTTTAGAACCTATTTTAAAGCAAACTTACGGCTGTATAGTATATCAAGAACAAGTTATGAGAATTGTTCAAGATTTAGCAGGCTATACGCTTGGACAAGCCGACAACGTAAGGCGTATGATGGGTAAAAAGAAAGTTGCCGAAATGGAAAAAGAACAAGCAACTTTTATTTACGGCAAACCTGAAACGGTTGATAAATACGGTAAAACTAGTAAGGCAGTCGATGGATGTATAAAGCGTGGCGTTCCAGAAGACGTCGCTAAAAAGATTTGGAACGAGATGAAAGACTTTGCTAAATACGCTTTCAATAAATCACACGCAGCGGCGTATTCACTCGTGACTTATCAAACTGCTTACTTAAAATGTTATTATAAAACGGAATTTTTAACTGCCGTACTTAATAACAGAATTACAAAAAGTGACGAAATTATTAACTACGTTACTTATGCAAAAACACAAGATATTCAAGTGTTGCAACCAGATATTAACGAAAGTGAAACGTATTTTTCGGTTAAAGGCAATAATATTAGATTTGGTTTAGCGGGAATTAAACACGTTGGTATAGGACCTATTGATTTGATTATCGAAGAAAGAACTAATAACGGCAAGTTTAGTTCGTTTGAAGATTTTTGTTTAAGGTGTGTAGGATATATTAACAAAAAATTAGTTGAAAGTTTAATTTTTGCAGGTGCGTTTGATTCTTTTAAGATTTATAGAAGTCGTTTAATTGCTTGTTATGAAGAAATTTTAGATAAAGCACAAGTTATAGCAAAATCAAAAGACGATAATCAAATATCGATTTTTGAAACGTTAAAAACTCCCGAAACAATTCAAGTAAAATATCCAAACCTAAACGAATACGAAAACAAAATTTTACTTTCGTATGAAAAAAGTGTTGCAGGTGTGTATATTTCGGGACATCCACTTGCAAATTATCAAGATATATTAAATAAATTTTTCTTTAACACTTCGCTTACTAAAAACTACGAAGAAGACGAAGATGGAGAAAAAACATATTTAGATATAAGCGACGGTGAAACGATAGAAATGGCGGGTATTATAACGTCTGTTAAAAAGGTAAACACTAAGTCGGGACAAACTATGCTTGCTTTAGAAATTGAAGATATGTACGGCTCGATAGAAGGGGTAGTATTTCCTAAACTTTACGATAAACTTAAAGAAATATGCGTTCAAGATAATATTGTAAAAATTAAAGGGAAATTGCAAATTCGTGACGAACGTCCGCCAAGTATCGTAATTGACGAAACGTCGTTATTAAACGATACCCAAAATACTGAAACTATAAGTAAAGAAATTCAAAAAACTCAGTATTTAGGCTTAATTTTTAACGGACAATCAACAGAAGAAACGTTAGAAATTTTGTCGGCGTATCCAGGTGACGTAAAAGTAATTTTCAAAATAGACGGCAAAAATTTATTAGCGTCTATTAAAGTTAGAAAATGTAACGGATTACTTAATGAATTAGCGTCGTTATTTGATGAACAAGACGTAATATTTTTTGAAAAATAATTAAAAAGTAATTGTAAAAATTTTTAGTATATGTTATACTAAAAAAGCAAAAATTAGGTGGTGGAATTATGAAAAAAGTTGCAATTATTACAAGTGGTGGCGATGCTCCAGGTATGAACGCTTGCGTAAGGGCTTGTACTCGTTACGCAATATATAACGGATTTGAAGTATACGGTGTTGAACGTGGTTACATTGGTTTGATTAACGATAATTTAATTTTAATGAATAAACGTTCAGTTTCGGATATTATTCATAAAGGCGGTACAATTTTAAAAACTGCTAGATGCTTAGAGTTTAAAGATATTGAATACCAACGCAAAGCGTATGAAACGCTTAAGGCTCGTGGTATTGAAAATTTAATCGTAATCGGTGGTGACGGCTCGTTTAGGGGTGCAAGAGACTTATCCGTTAATTTCGGTATTAACGTAGTTTGTATTCCCGCAACTATTGATAACGACTTAGCATATACAGATTTTACGTTGGGTTTTGATACGGCGGTAAATACCGTACTTACTGCAATTAACAATTTGCGTGACACTATGACTTCGCATGATAGGGCTTGTATCGTTGAAGTTATGGGGCGTAATTGCGGTGATATTGCTTTATATTCTTCAATCGGTGGTGGTGCTGAATATTGTTTAACGCCTGAAGTTCCAGTTGACGTTCATGAAATTTGCAAAAATTTAAGAAAAAGTCAAGCCGAAGGTAAAACTTCGAATATGATTATTATAGCAGAAGGCGTTCCTAATAAGGCCGAGATTATCGACACTATTAAAAATGAAACTAACATTGATCTCAAAATTACTCATTTAGGTCATACGCAAAGGGGTGGGTCTCCATCAATGGCAGATAGACTTTTAGCGGCAAAATTTGCAACTAAAGCAGTAGACCTTTTAATTGACGGACAAACTAATAGGGCTGTTGGTATCGTTGATAATCAAATTATTGATAAAGATATTATCGAAGCCGTTTCTATGAAAAAAGAGTACGACGTTAAATTACATAAGATTGCTCACGTAATATCACTTTAAAAGGAGATTAGTTTATGAAAAATTTAGTTGGTGCTGCTATTTTTGCTCAATCGGGTGGTCCTACGTCGGTAATTAATGCAAGTGCTGCGGGCGTATTTACCGAAGCCTTAAAACAAAAAAATATTACTGCAGTGTACGGCTCTGCATATGGTATTAAAGGTGTTTTGGACCAAGACTTTTACGATATTTCAAAAGAAGACGCATACGAACTTAATCTTTTAAAATATACTCCGTCGTCGGCGTTAGGTAGCGTTAGGTATAAACTTAAAAACTATAAAGTTGACGATACCGATTATAAAAGAATAGTTGAAGTATTCAAAAAGTATAATATTCGTTACTTTTTCTATAATGGTGGTAACGATAGTATGGATACTTGTAATAAAATTTCTAAATACATAAAAAAATCGGGTTGGGATTGTAACGTAATAGGCGTTCCTAAAACAATTGATAACGATTTATACGGCACAGACCATTGTCCAGGTTTCGGTTCTGCGGCGAAATTTGTTGCAACGTCAATAATGGAAATTAGTCTTGACGTAAAAGTATACAATATTCCAAGCATTTGTATTATTGAAACTATGGGTAGAAACGCAGGTTGGCTTACTGCTGCTACGGCGTTAGCAACTTATAAAGGTGAAGGTCCAGACCTTATCTATTTGCCTGAAGTTCCTTTTAACATTGATAAATTCGTTAATGATATTAAAGAAGTTTGCGATAGGAAAAACAATCAATGTATCGTAGTCGTTTCTGAAGGGGTTAAAGACGAAAACGGCACGCTTATCGGTGAAATATTAGGTCAAGCCCAAGCATCTAATAGTGCCGACGGATTTGGTCATAAACAATTAGGTGGCGTAGCACTTCACCTTGCTGATATCGTAAAAGAAAGATTAGGCTTTAAAACTAGAAGTATTGAATTTTCTCTTTTACAAAGATGTGCTCAACATTTAGCGTCTAAAACCGACGTTGAAGAGGCCTTTAGGGCAGGCGTTAAAGCCGTTAAATCGGCTGTGAAAGGCTCAACTGATAAAATGGTAATTTATAAGCGTGAAATGGTAAACGGCAAGTATAAATGTAAAATGGCACTTGGCAGTTTAACACTTGCGGCAAATACTGAAAAGACTATACCGCTTGAGTGGGTTACTAATAACGGAACTTTCTTATCGCAAGAATTTATTGATTACGCATTACCACTAATTCAAGGCGACGCAAAAGCACCGCTTGAAGATGGTTTGCCTAGATTTACACGTCTTAAAAAAATTAAAGTAAATAAATAAAATTAAAATTCACGAAATAATCGTGAATTTTTTTTATACAAAAAAATAAAAACGTTACACATTTTTACTTAAAAATATATTGTGTAATTAGAATATTTTAATATTTTGTATAATATTTATAGAATTAGAAAAGAGTAAATATATTAGTTTTTCGACACTAGATATATAAATTCGTCAAAAACACAAAAGATATAACAAATTATTTAAATTATAATAGGGGTGTTAGTGTTTTTGAATAAAAAATCAATAAAAAAAATAGTGCTAACGGCGTTATGCTTAACGTTAATATTATTAACTTCGGTATTAAATTATACTAATGGTTACGCTACGGTATTTTTTGGAGGAAGTCCAAGAAAACTACCTATATATTCAGTTGAAAGGGACGATAAAAAAATTGCAATTTCTTTTGATTGTGCATACGGCAACGAATACACTAAAATAATTTTAGACGTGCTTGACGAATATAATGTTAAATGCACTTTTTTTACCGTTGAGTTTTGGGCTACCAAGTATAGTCAAGACTTAATTGAAATAAGTAATCGTGGTCACGAGATAGGTACGCACTCGAAAACTCATCCAAATATGAGTAAGTTAAGCGTTGACGAGATAACTAATGAACTTATTTCGTCAAAAACGATTATTGAAAATTTGACGGGCAAAAAAGTTGAATTATTTCGACCACCTTACGGTGACTACGATAACGACGTAATAGAAACGGCAAGTAGTTTAGGGTTGTATACTATTCAGTGGGACGTTGATTCGCTTGATTGGAAAGATTTATCTAGTAGCCAAATAACTAAGCGTATAGTTTCTAAAGTGAAAAGTGGCTCTATTATACTTTGCCACAATAATGCTTTACATACTCATCAAGCGTTAAGAGGCGTTTTAGCAAATCTTATTAACCAAGGTTATACATTTGTGCCGATAGGAGAGTTAATTTACAAATCAAATTACACTATCAATTCGTTTGGAAAGCAAGTGCCAAACAAAAGTTAAATGGAGGAGTTATGAACAATTTTGAAAAACAAAACAATAAAGTTTACCTTAATGGTGAAATAGTAACACAAGCGAGATTTTCTCACGAAATTTACGGTGAAGGCTTTTATGAAATGGACGTATTAGTTAAAAGATTGTCAGGACAAAGCGACGTAGTGCCTATAACTATTAGCGAAAGGCTTATTGAAAAAAGCAATTTAAAAATAGGAAGTTATTTATCGGCAATCGGTCAATTTAGAAGTTATAATAAGCAAGTTGATGGTAAAAGCAAACTAATGTTAACCGTTTTCGTAAGGGAAATTTTAGACGTTCAATATTCTCAAAACCCAAACGTAATAGTTTTGACGGGTTTTATATGTAAGCCACCTATATATAGAACTACACCGTTTTGTCGTGAAATAGCAGATTTGTTAATTGCAGTTAATAGGGCGTATAATAAAAGCGATTACATACCTTGTATAGCATGGGGAAGAAACGCAAGGTTCGTTAAAAATTTACAAGTAGGCGAAAGGGTTGTACTAAGTGGAAGAATACAATCAAGAGAATATCAAAAAAAGATAAGTGAAAACGAAGTAAAAATAATGACTGCGTACGAAGTGTCGATATCTAAATTAGCAATATGTGACCAAACGGATAATTTTGATTTAGAAAACGAATTTTTAAATGAATTAACTATCGAACAAAAACAAAGCGTATAGTTAATTGATTATTGACAACAACGTTAAAATATGCTAATATAATACAGGGTTTAAACCTGTATTTTTTAGTATAAAAGGTTAAAAATGCAAGCAACTTATTATATCGGGGAACTTTATATTAAAATTGAATATAATTTTGATTCAACCCGTGATTTTTTAAAAGAATATCAAGTTGAAAGTGATAAAATTAACTTTTTCGTAAGCGTAAGTTTAGACGAAGTTAATAAGTCTTTTTTAGATAGGCAAGAAATTCCTTTACATCTGCACGAAACTTTATGTATTTACGGCAAAATTTGTAGAGAAATTTTAACTAAATACGACGGAATTTTATTTCACGCATCTGCAGTATGTATTGACGGCAACGCCTATATTTTTACTGCACCAAGCGGTACGGGTAAAAGCACTCACACGGCTTATTTAAAAGAACTTTTAAAAGATAGATTTAAATATATTAATGACGATAAGCCACTTTTACGTTTTAATAAAAAAGAAAACTGCTTTTACGTTTACGGCACACCTTGGGACGGTAAGCATCGTCGTAGTCAAAATATTAAAGCCCCTTTAAAAGCCGTATGTTTTTTAACGCGTGGAAAACCTGAAATTATTAAAATTGACGTTATTAATGCAATTCCATTACTTATGGAACAAACTTTAAGGTGGCACGACGATGAAAGTGTAGATTATTATTTAGAAATGTTAAACAAGTTATCGTTAAGCGTAGATTTTTACGCTATGAAATGTACTAATCATATAGAAAGTGCAGAATATTCTTATGAAAATATAATTAAAAATTATAAATAAACGGAAGTGTTAATATGAAAATTGCTAACGGATTTAAACTTAAAATATTACAAGGTAAAGATGGTGAAAGTGAAAAAGGCGTAATAGTCACGGTAGGCGACGCTACTAAAAAATTAAACGGCATTATTTCGTTAAACGAGCAAGCAACTTTAATTTTTAAATGTATAGATAAAGGCTTTTCAAAAGATGAAATTGTAAAAGAAATGCTTAAAGTTTACGACGTTGAAGAAAGCGTTGTTGCTCGAGACGTTGAAAAAACCATAAGTACCTTTAAAGAAATAGGAGCAATTGATGATTAATTCAACTATTGAAGAAACACTAGAAAACGTCGGTTTTATATGCATTGAAACGAAAGGCACTAGTATGCAACCTATGCTGGTATCCGGGCGTGATAAAGTATGTATTGAAAAATTAAAAAACAAACCAAAAAAGCACGACGTAATTTTATATAAAAGAAATGACGGCACTTTTATTTTACATAGGGTAAAAAAGGCATATAAAAACTCTTACGCAATGTGGGGAGATAATCATGCATACGTTGAATACGGCGTAACAAACGAGCAGATTTTTGGAATTTTAGTAGGTTATTATAAGTGCGAAAAATACATAAATATAAAAAAATCTTTTAAATATAAGTTATATAAATTTTTTTGGTGCAACTCGTTAATTGTAAGAAAAGTAATTTTTAAATTAAGAAGAATTTTTAAAAAGCAAAAATAAAAAATCCACGATTTTATCGTGGATTTTTATTTGTGTTGAATTTAAAGTTTATCGTTAAAAAGCAATTTCTTTTCTAAAATAAGTGATGCAACTGTAATTGCTAAAGCAATAGATAAAATAGCGATTACGTTAGAAAGTTTACGGCTTGGGTCGTCGCTAATAATAGTAACGTCTTCGTTTACAATGGTATTTGGCGTAATAATTTCGTCTTTTAAATAGCCGTTTAAAATATATCCGCAAGGCGTTAAATTTGCGTCGTTAGCGATTAAGGCAATAGTTTTATTATTAAAGGTAATAGTTTTAACTAAATAAACTTGCGTGTCTTTATTAAGTGAAGAAATAATAAAATTATCGTCTACAATCGGTCTAGCGTATACGTTAACGCCGTTAGTAATAAATTTGCTTTCGCCATTATAAGTTTGAATAGAAATGTTGTTTTGGGCGTAATCGTTAGGAGCAATAAGCGTAGCGTCGTCCTCAACTGAAGTTTTTCTAACTAATGCGTAAAAAGTTGGAGAATAAGATATTAAATAATAATTATCAAGTTCGCTAATTACTAGGTAAATTTTAGTAGTATTAGGATTTGAAATAGCCTCAATATCTTTAAAATATAAATTTTGACCGTCTTGAATATAATCGTTAACGGTAACTTTAAACATTTTTGCTTTCTCATTAACTTGAATAAACTTTAAATCAGTCGTTAAAGTCGTAAGTTTAACGTCGTTTGCAGATATGCTTTGCAAATGTTCAATTTGTAAGGTATTATCGGCACTTTTTAAAATGCAAGCGTTTGATAAAGCGTAAAAGCAGTCGTTAAGATAATTTAATTGAAAATCTTTTAAAATAAGACCGTTAATATTGACGTTTATATCGTAAACTGAAGTATCGTATAATTTTGTAGACGTATTATAAACGTATTTATGAACTTTGTTTGCGTCGTCTAATATATAAACGTTGCCGTTAAAATCAGTTTGAATATTTAAAACGTTATAGTCGATTGTTGCAGGAGTTGAAGTGCGTCCGTTATAATACCTAGTTAAATAATTTTGTCCGTTTTGACTATACGCTAAATAATAATTGCCAAATACGTCGATAGTAGCGTCAATAAGTACGCCTTGAATTTCCGTATCTTGCGATATTTTAGTGTTATTTACTATAATATTGCCGTTTTGTTCTTCAAAATAAGTAATTCTATTGATGTTTATATAGTTGTTTGCGTCAAATGCGTTATAAACGTCGGTATAATAAAACTCTTTGCTTAAATAGAATAATGAAGAAACGCTAGCGTTTTCAATTTCGTATACTTTTTCAAGAGTGATAACTTGACCGTCTATTTGTTTAAACAATCCCAAATAATTATAAGTGTCGGTTAAAGTCGTGCTTTTATACGTCATTAAAATCATTTGGTCACTAGCAGTAAAATCAACAACTTCAAAGCCTTCGTATTCGCTATAAAAATTTGACAAGTCAATTTTTTTATAAATTTTTAAGTTGTTGTCGATTGACGTTTTTACGATACGTTTTTTATTATCGTAAGTATTGTCGAGTGCGTAAACGTAATTTTCAGAAAGAATTAAATTTTCACAATTAGACGTCAGTCTATAATCGCAAGTAGATTCCGTAGTAATGGCAAAAGTAGTAAACTGGTCTATACTAGGTGAAATTTCTTGTATGCAATCAAGTTTTTTATCTGCAAGTAAAATTGAGTTGCTTGTTACCGTAATTCCAGTAGGTTCAACAACGTAACCAAGCGTAGTTTGATTAGTAACTTCAAAAATTTTCGTCGTTGTATTTGGGGTATTTTTAAGTATTTTATACACACCGTCAACCGAAGTAAAGTAAATATAATCGCCAAACTCAGTTAAATTTATGATAGAAGTTTGCAAGTTGGTAACTAATCTATCCGTTTTAGACGTGTCAAACGATCTTAATTCTTTGTTTTGTTTAGTGTAGTAAATAAGCCCGTTTGAAGAAAGTAAAACGTTTGAAGGCTCTTGAACTTCAGTAACTTCAACGTGGCTTGAAATAACTAGTTCGTCGTTTACGCTTGATAAAACGTAAGAGTTAATAGTACTTGTTTTAGTAGTAATAAGAGTAGAGCCGTTTACCGAAAAACTATTGCAATCAACGTCAGTTTCGATAGGCGACTGAGTTGGGTTGTCAAGTTTTACGTAATATATGCCGTTATTCATTAAAATTAAAATGTAATTATCGTAAATGGCAATACTTGAAATACTATAACGAATAGTGTCGTTTGTAACGAAAGTTTTAGTCGTAGGATTATAAATAACAAGCCTTGATTTATTAGGTTGATTATTTGTTCCTTCAACGTATTCTGCAACTACTAAATAGCCGTCGCTATAATAAATATCTTCAGGTGAGTTTAAGTCGTAAAATTCAATAAAACTAGCGGGAACGAACATATCAGTATTTAATTTCGTGTTTGAAAAGGCAACGGAATTATTGATAGAAAAAACACCTATAATAAATGAAATAATCATCGTTGCAAATAAAAATAAAAACTTTTTCATTAGTTTCCCCCAAGTATATATATAAACTAAAACTTTATATAAAGTATTATATCAAAAATATAATATAATTTCAAGTAGGGAATATATATTTTTTTTATTTTTATAAATATTTTAAAAAATCATAAAATTATTTATATATATGACAAATATTGACATATATATTTTTTTATATTAAAGGCGAACAAATGTTCGTGTTTATTAATTTTAATACTAAATTTAAACTTATGCAAGAAATTATGACAAATATTGTACAAAATTAAATTTTTTTAAATAAATTGTACAAATATGGTCATATTTTGTTGAAAATAGTCGTCAAGTATGTTTTAATTGATTTGTGAAACGGAGGTATAGTTATGAAATTTTACGTTAAAACAATATTGTCGTGCTTTATAGCACTTGATAGTGTAATTGAGCAAATTGAAAATATTATAAAGAAAAAAGCCCGTAATTCATTTTACGAGTATGAAGGAGCAGAAAGGCTAGCAAACGAAGTGCTTGCATTATGTGAAGTTAGATACGATCTAATTGATTTAAAAGAAAAAACGGCAAATTCACTTAATAAATTAAGTGAATATGACAAAATACTTATTGCTTACAAATATTTTGGTATATTGCCTGAAGATAAAAATTTTGACCTTACGTCACGAAATTATTTTAGAAAACAAATTAGAGCAATAGAAAAATTTTCAAAATTATTAGAAAATGAAGGTATGACTTACGAGCATTTTACTAAGACGTATATGAAAATAAATTACATTGCGTCGACCTACAATAAAATGGTAAAAGAAGACGGTAAAAAACATACGATTTAAAGGTTGAGAATTTTTTACAAAATTATTCAATTTCATCATAAAACTCGTAAGGTGCGTCTTTTTTAGTTTCGACTTTGTTTTTTGACGGCTTAAATAAAAAGTAAACTACTGATATAGATATTATAGAAATTCCAACGATAATAATAATTTGTAAACTTTCACTTTTTTTGAAAGTTTCTTGATTATTTTCAAGATTTTCGTCATTTTCTTGGCTTGGTAATTCAATTTTATCTGGTGAAACGGGAATTGTAAAATTTGCAATGCTATTTTTATCAACGTAGCCTAATTTTGAGTTGTAATAAACGTAAAGCATACTTTCGTTATTTTGGTTAACGTATTCGCCAAGATAAATCAAATTACTATTTTTAGGCAAATTAAAATACGGCATAGTCTTGTTGTAGTCGTTAAATAAAATATCGCTATATAGCGAAGAAACTGAGAATATACAATATGGTTTCGTAGGTGTATGATTATAACTTGATAAGTTTTCACTTTTCATATACCCGATAATTACAGGGCAGTTATCACTTGTCGAGCCGTAACTAACTTTATAATAATCTCCAAAGTATTCTAAAACGCATACGAAATATCCGTAAGGAATTATAAATAATTTTGTTGAAAAGGTGTCGTCTTGATAAATATAAGCGTCGTTTTTTAAAATTCGTAAATATTCCGTTGACGACGAGTAAACGTTTTTTGGAATAAAAGAAAGGTTAAATATTAAAATATTAAAAATAAATAATAAAATGTACGCTAATTTTTTCATAGTATAACAATTATATTACTAAAAACTTAACGTGCATTGTCATATAAGGTAAATTTAAGGAAGTAAATGTCGAAGTGCAACGTGAAATTATAAATAGAATTAAAATAATTGAAAAAGAGCAAAAGCGAAGATATCAAAACGACGTATTACTTCGCTACAATACCGGAAAGAAAAAACACAAAAAACAAATAAAATTCCATAAATGCAAAAAGAAAAACAGGTGGGTTTTCGGTGGAAATAGAACGGGTAAAACCGAGTGTGGAGCAGTTGAGGCAATTTATATAGCAAGGGGCGTGCATCCGTATAGAAAAAACAAAAAAAACGTATTCGGTTGGGTAGTTTCATTAACAAGGGAAGTCCAGCGTGACGTTGCTCAAGAAAAAATATTAAAATATCTAAATCCCGACTGGATAATTGACGTAACTATGATACAAGGAAGAAAAGAAAGTCCGGAAAGTGGTTATATTGACCAAATAAAAATAAAAAACGTATTTGGTGGAACGTCGGTAATAGGTTTTAAAAGTTGTGACCAAGGTAGAGAGAAATTTCAAGGTAGTTCCTTAGATTTCGTTTGGTTTGACGAAGAACCGCCCAAAGATATTTACGACGAGTGCCGTATGCGTGTTTTAGATAGGCGTGGCGATATTTTTGGAACTATGACGCCGTTAAAAGGTTTAACTTTCGTTTATGACGAAATATTTTTAAATAAGTATAATTCAAAACAAGTATGGTACGAGTTTATTACGTGGGAAGATAATCCGTATTTATCAAAAAAAGAGATAAAAGAGTTGCAGTCGACTATGAGTGATAAAGAACTTTTATCTCGAAAATACGGTCAGTTTGCCGACGAAAGTGGACCCGTATATCCAGAATTTGACGAAAACGTTCACGTTATAGAGCCGTTTTCCGTTCCTTACGAGTGGCAAGATACCCTTTCAATAGACCCAGGTCTAAAAAACCCCTTATCTTGTCATTTTTATTGCGTCGACTACGATGGAAACGTATACGTTATTGCCGAGCATTATATGGCAGGGATGAGTGTTGAAGAACACTCGAAAATAATTAAAGAAATATGTGACAAAATAGGATGGCGTAGGAACTTTTCAGGTGGAATAAACGCTTTAATTGATTCAGCGGCAAACCAAAAAACTTTAGCCTATTCTAAATCGGTTGCCGAACTTTTTTACGAGAATGGAATTTACGTTAATACCAACGTAAATAAAGACTTGTTTACGGGTATAAATCGAGTAAAAAGTTATTTTAAAAACAATAAATTATTTATTTTTAAAAACTGCGTCAATTTAATTAGGGAATTAAAGGGTTACCGATATGGTAAAGGGGATTGTCCCGTCAAACAAAACGACCACTCGCTTGACGAGTTAAGGTATTACGTTATGTCTAAACCATATAACGAAAAGCCTACAAAACCGTTAAACGAAGTGCAAAAAGATAAATTAAGGTTAATTCGTAAATTAAAACGAAAAGGGGGTTAATTTGGATAACGATATTAAACAAGCGTTAAAAAAACGAGCAGTCGGCTATGAAACAACGGAAATTACCGAAGAATATTCTACAAGCGACGAAGGTGAAGTGCGTATGGTAAAACGAAAAATCGTAAGTAAAAACGTTCCTCCAGACGTATCTGCAGTAAAATTATTGTTTGATAATTTTACTATCGACGATATATCTAGTATGACTGACGACGAGTTAGAAAAAGAAAGATTAAGGCTAATAAACGAATTGTTAAAGGAGAGTAAAAATGATAGTTGAAAAAACAAAAACTAAAATTGTGTGCGACGTTTCAGGGTGCAATAATTTGGCAAAATTTTTAATCAAAAAAACCAACGAAACAAGCAACGCCGAAAGCATAAAGTTGTGCGATAATTGTGCAAAAGAGTTGTACAAATCTTTATTAAACAATTATTTTAAGGAGAAGAACAATGAAAAAAAGCAAAAATAACGATAGGTTTAAAGAAGACTTAGTTGCAAGCGTATTAGAAGATTTTTCTTTAAGAAGAAAAGAAAGATATTCTCTTGAACAAACTTGGCAATTGAATTTAAATTACTATGCTGGTAATCAATATTGCGAAATTTCTCCAAATGGTGAAATTAAAGAACAAGAAAAATATTATATGTGGCAATCACGCAACGTTTACAACCATATAGCACCTATATTAGATACGAGAATTGCAAGACTTGAAAGAGTTCGTCCAAAAATGAGTGTTAGGGCTTCTGGTGGGGAAGAAAGCGACTTGAAAACTGCCGAAATTTCTTCAAAAATATTAAACTCAACTTTTGAAAGATTAAATTTGAAAAACACGATAACTAACGCAACCGTTTGGTCGGAAATAACGGGTACTTCATTTTATAAAGTAACTTATTCAGGGATAGGCGGTAAACTTTTAGGCGAAAACGAAGGTGGAAAAATTTATGAAGGAGACGTAAAAGTCGACGTAGTTTCTCCATTTGAAATTTTTCCAGATAGTTTAATTCATAGTGAAATTAGTGATTGTAAAAGCATAATTCACGCAAGGGCTATGCACGTTGACGACGTATACGAAATATACGGCGTAAGGTTAAAAGGCGAAGATATCGACGCATTTACTTTAACGGGCAACAACTTGACTTATAGTGCGAATAACTCTAAAAAAATAACGTCAACTTTACACGACCACGTATTAGTAATTGAAAAATACGAAAGACCAAATTCAGTATATAAAAATGGTAGAATTATTACCGTTGGAGGCGGAGAATTATTGCAAATTAGTGAACTTCCATATCTTAACGGGGAAAACGGTGAAAGAGATTTTCCGTTTATAAAACAATGTTCGCTTATAAACTGCGGTGGTTTTTTTGGCAATAGTATTGTAGAAAGAATAATTCCTCTTCAAAGGTCGTACAACGCCGTAAAAAATAGAAAACACGAGTTTTTAAATAGAGCAAGCAACGGAGTAATTAGCGTTGAAGACGGCTCGGTTGATACCGAAGACTTAACCGACGAAGGTTTATCTCCAGGTAAGGTAATAGTTTATAGGCAAGGTTCAAGACCGCCACAATTAATGCCGTCGGCTAGTATTCCAGTTGATTTTAGTTACGAAGAAGAAAGGCTATTTAACGAATTTATTAACATTTCGGGTGTTAGTGAAATATCAAGAACGTCGTTAACTCCGTCGTCAACTATGTCGGGTACGGCAATAGAATTATTAATAGAGCAAGACGAAACTAGATTATCGCAAACGATAGATAGTATTAAAAACGCCGTAAAATTAATAGGTAAGCAAATCTTAAGATTATTTAAACAATTTGCAACCGACCAACGTATTATGCGTTTTGCCGATTTATCTAAAAAAGTTAATTTGTTTTATTTTAAGTCAAGTGATATTTCAAGCGACGACGTAATTTTTGATACTGAAAACGAATTAGCATATACACCAGCACAAAAAAAGAACGCAGTAATGGAAATGCTTTCGACGGGACTATTAACCGATGCTGACGGAAAAATTAGTCAAAGAACAAAAGTCAAAGTTTTAGAAATATTAGGCTATGGTTCGTTAGATAATGCACAGGATTTATCGAATTTACACAAAGCAAAGGCAGAAAAAGAAAATTTAGAATTACAAAAGCAATTAGTAAACGTAGAAGTTTACGACGACCACTCAATACATATTGAAGAACACACTAGATTTTTATTGACTATTGACAATACGTCGAAAGTTTTAAAAGGTAAACAAAATATCATAGAACACTTAAACGAACATAACAAGATGCTTTTAAAACAAAATCTTATTAAGGGAGAAGAATAATGGAAAATAAAGTAGCGGGTGAAAAAATAACGACGGAAAATCCTTGCAACTTTGAGTCGCATACTGCAGAGGCAGAAAATAATTTAGAAAAAAAGACGGGCGACGATAGTTTAAGTTTAGGCAAGTTTAAAGACGTTCAATCGTTATTCGACGCTTACAATTCTTTACAAGCAGAATTTACCAGACGTTGTCAGCGAGTAAAAGAGTTGGAAAGGGAAAACGAAAGGCTAAATGACGAAATAACTAATGCTTCACCAAATAGTTTTTCTAACGGGGAAAGTAAAGAAGACCAAAACCAAGTAGCCAAAACGACGTCTTCACTAGTTCAAGACGATATGGAAGAACAAGGTACGTTAAATCATTTAAAAGAGCAAATACACTACTATAAATCGAGAGAATATTTGCTTGAGGCCTTGAATCAAAATCAAGAGTTAAAAAATGAAATTATAAACGGGTACCTAACTAGCGTACAAAGTTCTAAACCTACCGTCAAACTAATTACGGGAAATGGTCAAAGCGTAGTAACGCCACCATCAAAACCCAAAACCCTTGTCGAAGCGGGGGAAATTGCACGACAAATTTTTGAAACTTAAAGGAGAATAATTAATGATTACAATGAGTAACGCCGATAGTGCTTTAAAATCGGCATATCTTGGCGTAGTAAGTGAACAATTAAACACAAGTATTAATCCATTACTTGCAAAAATTAAGCAAACTTCACAAGACGTTTGGGGTAAAGAAATTAGGAGACTTGCTCAATACGGCATTAACGGTGGTATAGGTGCAGGTGACGAAGACGGAATTTTGCCTAACCCTGCAAGCAATAATTACGAACAATTTATTTTAACTTTGAAAAACCTTTACGGTACCATTGAAATTAGTGATAAGGCTATGAGAGCAAGTGAAAATAGTTCAGGTGCTTTCGTTAATTTATTAAACGCCGAAATGGAAGGCTTAGTTAAAGCATCGTCGTATAACTTTGGCAGAATGCTTTTTGGTGACGGCAGTGGTATTTTAGCAAAAGTATCTTCAATTTCACAAGGCGTAATTACCGTATCGTCGGTTAAAAACTTAGTTGAAGGTATGGTTGTTGATTTTAGAAGTGCAACAGACGGAAGTTCTATTGCGTCTGCAACGGCAAGACGTATAGTTATGATTGATAGACAAGCAAAAACAATTACCGTATCTGGTAACGCTTTAACGAGTACTACCGTTCCAGAAAACAGTTTAATTACCGTACAAGGTTCTTATAATCAAGAAATTACGGGACTTGGTGCAATTTTTAAAAGCACGGGTTCATTGTACGGATTATCAAGAGATACGCATAAATGGCTTGTTCCATATATTAAAACTAACGTTGGCGAAATTACTGAAAGCGTAATTCAAACCGCTATTGACTATCTTGACGAAAACGCAGGTAGTAAAGTAGACTTTATTGTTTGTTCAAGCGGTGTAAAAAGGGCGTTTATGAACCACCTTTCTACTTACAAAAGAAACGTTGACGTATTAGAGTTAACGGGTGGTTGTAAAGCACTTTCTTATAACGGAATTCCTATCGTAAGCGATAGATTTTGTCCAGAAGGTACTATGTATCTTTTAAATACTAATGATTTTACTTTACATCAATTATGTGACTGGAAATGGCTTGAAAGCGAAGATGGTAGGGTAATTAAACAAGTAGCCGATAAACCGGTATATAAAGCAACGCTTGTAAAATACGCCGACCTTCTTTGTACTAAACCATGTGGTCAAGCAATGTTATCGGGTATTACCGAAGCGTAATTAAATACTGCCTTATAATAGGCTTTTAGGAGAATTATGACGGTTAAAGATATACTAATATTAAGTAGCGAAATATTTGATAGAAAAGATATTAGCGACTATATAAAACAAGGTAGTAGTGATACGTCAATTGATGCAAGTTTAGATTATCAAACTTTATTAAATTGTTATAACTTAATCGTTGCAGAAATCGTAAGCGAATATTATAGGTTAACAACGTTAGAAAAAATTACTATAAACGACGGCGTGTTTGAATATAAAAATTTATCACAAAACGTCTTAGCAATAGTAAAAGTGTTGAACGATAATTACGAGAAAGTAGACGCAAAAATATACCCGACTAAATTAATTACTAAAATTAATTCAGGGTATATCGAATATGAATATTTACCTTGTAAGCAAAATGAAAACGACGACTTTATCTTTGAAAATACACCAATAACTCCACGTATAGTTGCGTTAGGAGTTGCTAGTGAGTACTTGTTTATTAAAGGCTGTTTTGCCGAAAGTGAAAACTACAATAGAAAATATAGAAATTCTTTAATAATGTCAATATCAAAATGCGGTAAAATTACTATTCCCGCAAGGAAGTGGTTTTAATGGATTATTATAAGAGTATAAAGAATTATCCAAGTATAAAAAAAGTAACTTTAAATACTTTTAGCCAAGGCGTAAACGGCGAAGTTGATGAAAATCTTTTAACCGTATCTTATGCAAAATATTCGTATAATTTTAATTACGAAAGCGGAGTCTTAACAAATAGCGTGGGCGTCGATTATCTTGATTATGAAGGTAATCGATATGCCTTACCTAAAGGTGTATATCCTATAAAAATATATTTTTACGATAGATACGACGTTATTCTTGATGAAAAAGACGAAAGATTAATAGTTTACGCAAGCGATAAGGCTTTTTATTATATCAAACTTACAAATAGTGACGGATTTAAGTCGTTTGACGGCTTAGCAATGGAAAACGCACCTAAGGGTATAAATTATAATTACGACGGACAAGACGTATTTATTTTGTCTAAAGACGGCGAAGGTTTAATTATAATTAACGGCGACGAATATCAAGACGTTGAGTTAACGCCAAGCGTAAGTTCAATGTGTATGCACGCTGAACGACTTTTTATAACGACTAAAACGGATAAAAAAACGGTGTGGTTTAGTGACGACTTCGACCCGTCCAACTGGCAAATATCTATTGATAAAGCAGGGTATATAACCTTAGAAGACGACTTAGGCGATATGTTGAACGTTTTAAGTTTTCACGGATACGTTTACTTGTTTAGAAGTTACGGCATATCCGTAATTAATGCGTATGGTAATCAAGAAGAATTTTATACTAATTCAATTAGCGTAAGTCACGGTAGAATTTATGAAAACACGCCTACCGATTGTGGAGACTACGTTATATATTTAACTGACGATGGTCTATATAGGTTTAACGGCTCAACTTCTGCAAAAATAATGACTGAAATTGATAATTATATTGTAAATGCTGAAAACGCAAAAGGCTGTTTTTCGGGTGGGAAATATTATCTAATTTGCGATATGAAATTTGAAAACGACGACATCGAACGTGGTGTTTTAGTCTACGACGTTAAAAGTAAACAAAGTCATATACTTAGGTATATTCCTATAATTGATTTTTGCAAACTTAACGGAGAAACTAGGCGAATTCTTGCGTCGGCTAAAAACGTTAACGAAATTTTAATATTAAACGATAGTGGTAAATTCTTAAATAAAACTTTAAGAAAAGTATGGCAAAGTGCGTTCAGTGATTTTCAAATTGATAAAAAACGCAAGCGACTTGAAAAAATGTCGGTTGATATTGAAGGAAATATTTACTTAAAAATTCAAACTGAAAGTCAAAGCAAGTTGTTTTTGCTAAAAGGTAGGGGCAGAAAAGAAATATTCCCTAATCTTTTAGGCGATAAATTTAGTTTTACAATTTCAAGCAATTATTCAAAGGTAAAAGTTTCAAAACCTATACTTTATTTTAGTTATTTTAAGGAGTAATATGGAATTTGAATATGGTAAAATTGCATATTTAAAAGCGTTAAAACTTGAAAAAGAGTTAGAAGAACTTAAAAATTCTTTAACGCAAAAAACCAGCAATAATATATTTTTAGTTAGTGAAAACGACGATAATAATAGTACTGAATATTCTAAAACGATAACTTTTAACGTAATAGAAAGTGGCAAATATAATTTTCAAGGAAACGTAATAACTGAATTTGACGGACAAAACCAAATTAGCGTTGAAATGATTTTAAACGGCGAAAAAATAAAATCTTTTGAAATTAGTTCGTCATTTAGTTTTGAATATAATTTTGACACTATTTGTCAAACGGGTAAAAACGAACTTATAGTTGTTTTTTTAGCAACAAATAATTTTAATTTAAAAAAACTCAACTTAAATTTAACTAAGTACGATAGCGACGAGTTATATCATAGATTAAGTAAAGTAGATTATTTGTTTGCAACGTACGTATTAGAAGTTAACGGCGACGAAGCAAAACTTAGCCGAATTGAATATAACCAAAACGAGTTTGAAGAACTTTTAACGTTTAAATGTAAAGACGCACAACTTTGTGGTTATTGTATAGGCGAGTTAAGAATTGCATATATAGACGAAAACTCAAATTTGCTTTTAAAAAACGTAAGTATCGACGGACAAACTGCAAGTCAAGTTAATTTAGATGCAAGTGGGGTAACTAGTTTATGTTCATACGTTGTAGGTAACGACGTGCATATTTATTTTAGCCGTTTTTCACAAATTTATCGTTGCGTATATAATGGAATAAGTGAAAACTTTTACGTTGAAAAAACACTTAAAAAGGGTAACGTATTATTTAGCGAACCTGACGTTTCAGGAGTATATATAATTGCCGATTTCACGTCAAATACTAAACTTGTGATTGAATAATTCCCCCAAAAAATAAATAGTCAACCAAAAAGGAGAGTTATGAGTGGAATAGTATTTTTAAACGGAAAAAATTTTCATATAGAAAAAGCAGACGAAAAACTTATAATATATTACGAAAATAACGGAAATTGTTATACAGTTGAAGTTTTAAACGATGAAATAAGCCAACCTATAAAAATAGGTGAATTTGAAGAAATAATTAAACTAAACGACGGAAGATACGTTAAAAGAGTAAACGACTTAATAGTAATTAGCAAGGAGATATAAAATGAGTAGTTATAATGAAAAAATTCAAGAGTTTTACGATATGCAAACTTTAAATGCTAAGCAAAAAAGTTTAAATAACGAAGAAGACGAAAATAAAAACGAGTTTTTAGATAGTCTTAGAAAAACTCAACAAGAAATCGACGATATTAAAAATAAATACGTTATAAAGCTTGAAACTAAGCCGATAGAAAAATTTACCGAAAGCCAACTTTTACAAGATGCACAAAAGCAAGTTGACGACGTGTACGATAAAAAGTTTGAAAATTTAACTCAATCGTCAAACGAAAAAATTCAAAAGTTAAATAATAATAGCCAAAACGCAGTAAAAAATGCTGAAATTATTAAAAAAGATATTGAAAATACTTACGATAAACTTGATAAAAAGGCTGAAAACGACGCTATAAGACAAGGAATACAACGTTCTAGTATCATAACTGAAAAAATTAAATCGTTATCAAAAAGCAAAATTCAAGAACTTTTAAACGTTGACGACGATTTAGCCGAAACTTTGTATCAAAACAATGCTCAAATAAAAAAACTTGAAGAAGAGTATCAAAAAAGCGTATCAAATTTACAAACGTCTAAGGCAGTCGACGTAAAACAAAAGTTAGATGCTTTAATTAAAGAGCAAGACCAAAGGATATTAGATACAATGAAATATAACCAAGCAATTGCCGAAGAAGAAAAACGTCAAAACGAAGGGTTACAAAATTTATACACTATTGAAGGTAAAGAAAGGGTAAATGAATTAGAATTACAAAAAATGAATTTAGCCTTAAATTATTATTTTAGTATTCCAAAGGAGCAGGCTTTACAAGAACTTGAAGATGAAGAAATAAAAAATTTATTAGGTGACGATATACGTAACACTATAATTAGGTATTTAAATAATCAATAAGTTTTTTAGCGACGGGAAACCGTCGCTTTTTTTCTATAATACGCTAGTAGTATAAAATTGCTTGCAAAAATTTAAGGTTTATTATATACTAAAAATAGAAATCATTTTGTAGGGGGCTGTTATGCGTTCAGGTCATGCAGTAAAAATCTCTTTCTCGTTAAAGGGTTTGGCAGTAAAAACGTTATTGTCAAGATTGACGATATATTTAATTACTGCCGTCTTAATTATGCTTTGTGCAAGAGGTGCGTTAATTCCTATTATTAAGGACGTTCAATTTCAAGCCGATTTTAAATCTCTTATCGATGCTATAAAAACAATGGCGTACGATTTTTTCTCACCCGATAAAATCACTACCGACGTAACTTCGGTAGACATAAATAACAAAATTCTCAATTTAACTAGTTATTTTACCAATAATTTAGGCGGAATAATCTGGTCGGCAATAGCAATATTTTTTATAGCACAATTTGCTGTGTTTTGTGCGTCGGTTTGCGACTACGTTATAGCAATAAACGTAAATAATTATATGACGTCTCTTATGCATTGTAACTTTTTCTCAATTTTATTTGAAAATTTTGGCGATGCGTTAAGATATGGTTTTTATATGACTATTAAATTATTAATTTATAATAGTATAGTTTGGTTAATTTGTTATTTACTCGCATTATTATTTATCAACGTGTTTAACGTTATAGGCGTATTCTTTATATCACTTACGTTGTTTATAACTATTACTTTAAGATTTTCTATTATGGGACACGTATTGCCTAAAATGATTTGTGAAGGCAAAAAGCCGCTTAAGGCTTTGTGTGAGTGTTTAGGCGAAATTAAAAAAGACGTGTCGAAATTATTCGATAGATTTGGCGTATATTTTTTAGTTATTACTTTAACGGTAGTTATCAATATAGTATGTGCAGTATGTACTTTCTTAGTTTCACTATTAATCACTATTCCTTTAACGGTATTAATCTTTTCTTCAATTAAATTCGTTGGATATTATACCGAACATAAAATGAAATACTTTATTACTTACGACGAAATTTATATTCCAAAAGAACTTCGTCAAAACGACGAAAAACTTCTTAATAAAATTGACATTTAAAAAAAGCCCTTGACATTGTCAAGGGTTTTGAAATTTAAATATTAATTAGCGTCAAAAATGTATAAAAAAAACGGTTAACTTAACCGTTTTTTTGTTTGTATTCAATAAGTGCCTTTGCAAGTTGGTCGGGACACGACGTGTTTTTAAAACCACATTTTACACCTTGTAAAAGGTTAATAACGTCGTCGATTTTTCTACCGACTGCTAAGCGTGAAATTCCCTGTAAATTTCCAGAACATCCACCAACGAATTTTAAAGATTGTAAAACGTCGTCTTTTACGTCAAATTCAATTTGTCTAGAACAAGTGCCGTAAGTTTTATAAGTTTGCATATTAATCAACAAGGTTGTCGTATATAAGTGCGTATATATTACCAGCCTTTTCCTCCCACGATTTATAAATGTTTTTAGCAATTTGCCTATTAGGAACGTTAAATCTAAGTTCAAGCATAGGCGACGTAGTGTCGTTGATTTTTAAAATAACCGTGTAAGTTGAGTCGTTATTCATAAAATAATCACTAGAACACTCTTGTTTACGTCTATATCTAACTTTGTGTTGTTTAATAAACGCCGAAATTGCCTCTCTCGTCGAAGTAGGAATTTGAACGTAAAATTCTGCTAAACAATATCTACCTTCTGGGGTAATTGAGTACAAAGCGTCGCCGTATTTTGCAGCGTTATAGATAAAAGCCTCGTCTAAAAGTTTATTTAAAATAGGCTTATAGTCCATATATGATATCCAGTTATTTGAAGAACAACACATATCGATAATGGTGTTTTCGCTTAACGGACATTCCATCTTATCAAAGACGAATAATAATATTAATTTGTTAATAGAAGTGTCGCCTTTGACTAACATACGTTTTACCCCAAAAAGTTATTTTAATTAGATAGCGAATTGTTGAAGTTCATCAAGAAGTTCTTGGCAATCTGCCGAGTGAATTTCAATAGTGATAGGTTTACTTAAATCAAGACTAAAAATACCAAGAATTGATTTTGCGTCAACTACGTATTTTTCACTTTTAAGTTCGATATCAAAAGGATATTTTTGAACAACGTTAACGAAAGTTTTTACTTGACTTGCCATTTGTAATGATATTTGCATTGATTTCATAATTGTTACCTCCAATAAAATATAATTCAATTATACATAATTGTTTAAAAAAAATCAACAGTTTATGCAAAATTGTTGAAAGATAAGATTAATTATGTTATAATTAATATCGAAAATAGTTAAAAATTTTATATATAACACTAAAAAGGGGTAATTATGTCGTCAAGAGAAAATTCAATTGCAAATTTTTGCGTTGCAATAGATAATTTGTGTTTAACAAAATATATTATGGCAAACTCAAAAATATTTGAAGTAGTTTCGCAAATTAAACAATCAAAACTTTTAACTGATATGTTTAATCATTTTATCAAAGATTACGATTTTTATAATGGTTTAGTAAATGCTTTAAGCGAAGTAGACGGCGTTAAATCGTTTATTATGCCAACTATGGCGACTGACGTTATGGCTTTCGTATATATCTTACTTAGTGAAATTTCTCAAAAAAAATTACAACTTACCGACCTTTTAGATTATTTTGACAATTCGAAAGATTACGAAAAAGCGTACGCAAAATTTTGTCAAGAAGTTTTACAGCCTTTTAAAACGTACACTTATAATAGTGCAATGCAAGTTATAAATATGACGCAATTAAATGGTGAAATGGTTACTCAAACAGAACAAACCGAGCAAGGCAAATCTTCTAAAATCGATGATATTGACGTTAAAAAGGCAAGTTTACCCGTTACAATAATTCGTCTTTTAGAACTCGATGGTTTATCTGTTCGTTCGTCAAGAATTTCTAAAGACGAAAAAGAAGATTTATTATTCGTTTTAGACTTATTTACCGAAATTATTAGGGGTAAAGACCAAGAAAAGATTAAACTTTGTTACTTAGCCTACTATTATGCGTTTAAGCCTTACAAAAAAATAAAAACTAATTTGCAAGACGTAACTGAGATTTTAAAAAGTGAAGATATTATATAGGTGAATTTATGTACAGAATAGGCGTTGACGTTGGTGGTATGTCGGTAAAAATCGGCATAGTTGACGAAAATGGCAATATTATAGCCAAAACAACTATTAAAACTATAAGGGGCGTTGAAAATCAAATTAATTTCGTAACGCAAATTGCAAACGAAATAAATTTATTAATTGAAAACAATGGTATTACAAAAAACCAAATATTAGGCGTAGGCGTGGGTTGTCCGGGTACTGTTGATTCAACTACGGGTATCGTCGTCTTTGCTGACAATATTAAGTGGGTACAATTAGAAGTTGACGAAATTATCGAAAGGGTAACCGGCTTAAAATGTTTAGTTGGTAACGATGCTGATTGTGCAACGCTTGGAGAGACCTTGTACGGCAGTGCTAAAAACGATACTGACGTAGTAATGTTAACGCTTGGTACGGGCGTTGGTGGTGGTTTAGTATTAAACGGCAAACTTTACCAAGGATATAAAGGTATGGTTGCAGAACTAGGTCATACAACCTTAAAATTTAAAGGTAAAAAGTGTAATTGTGGTAGGCGTGGTTGCTTTGAACAATACGCATCGGTTACCGCACTTATAGAACTTACCAAAAATTATATGCTTAAAGACAAATCGTCGTCTATGTGGGAATGTTGTAACAACGATTTAAATAACGTTGACGGCAAAACAGCCTTTTCTCAAAGTAAAAAAGGTGATAAAACGGCGTTAAAAGTAGTAAATAAATACGTTGAATATTTAGCCGAAGGCATATTGAATTATTGCAATATTTTTAGACCGCAATCAATCGTTTTAGGCGGTGCAATTAGTAACGAAGGCGATTATTTAATCAATTTAATTAAAAAAATTATAAATAAAGTAGAAAAACAAAGTTATGGTTACCCTCAAACGCCAAAAGTTGAAATTAAAGTAGCAACCTTAAAAAACGACGCAGGTATAATAGGTTCAGCGTCGCTAATTTAACGATATGAAGTTAGTAGTACAAAGAGTAAAAGAAACGACTTTAAAAGTCGATAATAAAATAATATCACAAATACCTTACGGATTAGTAATTTTCGTAGGCGTAGGTGTAGGCGATACAACTGAAAAGGCCGATTTTTTAGCAAAAAAAGTAGCCTTTTTGCGTATTTTCGAAGACCAAAGCGGAAAAATGAACTTAAACGTAACCGACGTTGGAGGCCAAGTGTTAAGCATATCGCAATTTACTTTATACGCCGACGTTTCTCACGGCAACAGACCGGGGTTTACCAACGCAGAAAAACCTGAGCAAGCAGTAAAACTATACGATTATTTTTGCGATAAATTAACTGAATACGGCTTAGTCGTAAAAAAGGGAGTATTTGGGGCAGATATGCAAATTTCTCAACTTAACGACGGACCTGTTACTATTTTATACGAGGCGTAGTATGTTAGAAAAAGAAATTGAGTTATTTTGTGAAAATTTAGGTGCAGATTTAGTTGGGTTTAGCAGTTTAGGTCAAAGTGGGGTTAAAGGGCAAAATTTATCATACGCCGTAACTATTGCCGTAAAAATTCCCGACGCAATACTAAAAACAATTGAAAGTAGACCTACGATAGAATATTTTCACGAATATCGCACGGCAAACGCCCTTTTAGATAGTATATCGTTTAGGCTTGCAAGGTTTATTGAAAAACAAGGATACAACGCCTTTCCTATAGGTGCATCGCAAAGCGATCCTTCGGCAAATTATAGTGGAATTTTTTCACATAAAAAAGGAGCAAGGTTATCTGGGTTAGGGTTTATAGGCAAAAATTGTTTATTAATTACAAAAGAATACGGCTCTAAAGTCCGTTTAGCAACAGTTTTAACCGATATGCCACTAGAAAGACAGCGTGAAATTATAACTAACGGCTGTTATAAATGCGATATATGTCAAAAAGCGTGTCCTAGCGGGGCAATAAGTGGGAAGTTATATCAAGAAGGTATGCAAAGGGAAGATTTTTTCAGTGCGGAAAAATGTTCTCATAATATGAAAAATTATAAAGACGTTGGTCGTGGTGCAGTTTGTGGAATTTGTATAAAAGTTTGTCCTTATAACAAGTTAAGCGATAAAACTGTTGACAAAACCAAATAATAAATGTATATTTATATAAGTGTGTAAAACTTAAGGAAAAAATGAGAAATTACAAAATATCTTTAGCCGGCGATTTAGGTAGTGGTAAAAGTACTATCGGCAAATTATTAACAGAAAAATACAATTTAGAAAAAGTGTCGATAGGCTCAATTCAACGCCAAATGGCTCAAAAAATGAATATGAACACTAACGAGTTTAACAAATATATGTTAGACCATCCAGAGTTTGATAATATATTAGATACCAAACTCAGTGAATACGAGCATATTGACGGCAAATTTTTATTTGATTCTCGTTTAGCGTGGCATTTCGTGCCGTCGTCGTTTAAAGTTTATATGAAAGTTTCTTTTGAGGTTGCAGGTCAAAGAATTTATAACGCCGAAAGAGAAGATGAAACGTATTCTTCAGTTGAAGACGCAGTAGAAAAAATTAAAGAACGCCGTAGGTGTGAAAAAGAAAGATTTTTACAAATCTATAGCGTAGATATAACTGATTTTAGTAATTACGACTGTGTCGTAGATACTGAAAATAAAAGTATTAATCAAGTATTTAACGAAGTGTGTAACGCCTTTGAAAGTTGGTTACAAGGTAATTAAAGGAGAAATATAATGCATTGGGCTGAGAAAATTGCAGAAGAGATTATAGCAAAAAAACCTAATAAAGAAGAATACGTGTGTGCCGCAGGTATTTCGCCGTCAGGATCTGTTCATATCGGTAATTTTAGAGATGTAGCAACTAGTTATTACGTTGTAAAAGCACTTCAAAAGAAAGGCAAAAAAGCAAGATTATTATTTTCTTGGGACGAATTTGATAGGTTAAGAAAAGTTCCGTCAAACATAGCAAAAATCACCGATAATTTTGAACAATATATGGGTATGCCTTACGCTATGATTCCAGACCCATACGGCAAATATTCTTCTTACGCCGAATATAACGAAAAGGAATTTGAAAATTCTTTAAAAGAATTAGGCATTGACGTCGACTATCGTTATCAAGCCAAAATGTACACTAGTGGCAAGTACACCGAACAAATTATTTTCGCTATTAAAAACAGAAAACAAATTTACGACGTTTTAATGGAATACAAAACGCAAGATAGCGACGAAGGTGATAGAGAAAACTATTATCCTTTAAACGTATATTGTCAAGTATGTGCCAAAGATACTACTAAAGTTATAAGTGCTAGTGACGACGGCGAAGAAATTACCTATAAATGTAAATGTGGTAACGAACACACCGTAAAATTAAGAGAATATCATAACGTAAAACTTGTTTGGAAGGTTGACTGGCCAATGCGTTGGGGTTACGAAGGCGTAGACTTTGAACCAGGTGGAATTGACCACGCCGCAGCAAGTGGTAGTTACGTCGTTTCAAGTGCAGTAGCAACTAAAATATTAAACGTTACGCCACCTATGTTCCAAGGTTACGGCTGGTTATCTATTGCAGGTCTTGGCGATATGCACTCGTCAACGGGTAATAATATTACTCCAGGTGCAGTATTAAAAGTATACGAACCTGATATGATTAGATGGCTTTTTGCTAAATACGAGCCGAAAGCACCTTTCTCGTTTAATTTTGACGATACTATTATTCGTCATTACAGCGAATTTGATAAAGGCTTAGAAAGTTACAAAAAAGGTGAAACGGACGAGTTTAATACTAGCGTTTACGATTTAGCCCTATTAGATGGAACTAAAACGCAAAGCAAAGTTCCATTTGGCGTTTTATCTTCGGTTGCAACAATCGTTGATTTTAATCCAGAAAAGGTTAGACAAATTTTAAAGAAAGTAAACGTAGATTTTACAAAAGAAGACGAAAGTCGTCTTGAAAGGGTAAAATATTGGATTACCGTTCATCAACCATCGAAACTTTATAAACTTTTAACGGCTAAAAACCAAGAAGTTTACGATAATTTAGACGAAGAAGAAAAGGTAGCAGTTAAAAAACTTTACGACTATATAAATGAAACTGAAGTTATCAATGAAAAAGACGTTCAACAATATTTATATACGGTAATTAACGACGCAACTTTAACTAAAAAAGAAAATATGCTTCGTCAACAAAAATTCTTTAAAGTGTTCTATAACTTATTGTTCGGTACTGATATGGGACCAAGATTATATTTATTCTTATCGGCAATTGATAAAGAACAATATTTATTCTTATTAAATTTCTAAAAACACGTCGCTAGATAGCGACGTAATACGCTGATGTGGCTCAGGCGGTAGAGCACCACCTTGGTAAGGTGGAGGTCACGGGTTCAAGTCCCGTCATCAGCTCCATAAAAATTAACAAGCCGTTTTATAACGGCTTGAATTTATTATAAGTATTAAGGTGTTGCAAATGACAAAAATTAAAAATTTTTTTAAAAAAAGATTATTTTCTTTAATATTAACCGCTTTTTTAATTAGTGGCGTTATTAATATGCTAGGTTGTTATAACCTTATGACAAGGGACGTTGTTTCTAGCGATTATTCCTACACGACTTCGCAAGACTTGACGGGATATTTAGTCACTATAGTTCCTAAAACGGATATGAACAATTGCGACGTAGAGTTAAAGTTGTATAATTACGGCGGGGAACTCGTTTTCACTGATACTATTTCAAAAACAAATCTTAAAAAAGATAATTCTTATACGTACCACTTTGAGTTTGGTATTGTAAACTCACTTTTTGGAAGTAGCGTCAGGATAGCGGTTACAGGCAAATGTCCTTTAATAAATTTAGATTTTTAATAAAAGCACCTTTTGGTGCTTTTTTCTATGTATACTAATAAATATGTTTGGTACGATAAAAAGGGTCACCCAAAGGTGACCCTTTAAAAATTGTTTTTAATTACTTACTAACTTTTAAAGCGTTAATTTTGTTGTTAATTCTTGACTTTTTGTTAGCAGCAGTGTTTTTAGCCATAATGCCTTTTGTAACTGCTTTATCTAAAATTGAAAAAGTTTGAGGGAGCAACTTCATTGCTTCTTCGTAATTGCCAGCGTCGATTACGCTATTAATAGTTTTGATAGCAGTTTTAACTGCTGACCTTTCACTTTTGTTAATTTCAGTCTTTTTAGTATTAACAAGTACACGCTTTTTTGCTGATTTAATATTAGGCACGGTAATAATCTCCTTTAAATCTAATCATTATAACAGCAATATATTATCACATTTTTTTAAAAGTTGCAACAGTTTTAAAGCAAGTTTTACATAAAGTTGCAAATTTTTTAAGGTAAAATTCTAATATTTAATATTTTTGAATATATTTATAAAATGATAAATCATAAAAGCGTAAATAAAAGCGACTATATTGCAGTATACGATAGCGGAATAGGTGGACTTAACGTTTTAAAACTATTAAAAAAATATTTGCCGTATGAAAACTATTTATATTTTGGCGACAACTCAAACGCACCTTACGGAAATAAAAAAAGTGACAAATTAATTAAATTATCAATTAAAAACGTTAAAAATTTTGAAAATTACGGGCTAAAAGCAGTGGTGCTAGCGTGCAACACTTTATCCACCGTTTGCTATGAAAAATTAAGTAAACATTTTAAATTAAAGTTTGTAAAAACTTTACCGCCATTAAAAGACTACTTTTTTAATGATTTAACTTATTTAATTTGTACTTTAAATACGTCTAAAAGTAAGTTTGTAAAAAAGTACAAACATAGAGTAAAAATTTTGCCTGCAATTAGTCTGGCGTCAAATATAGAACGCAACGTTTTTAACCTAAAAAAAGTTGACGACCAAATCTTTAATCAATTGTCAAAACAAAAAGTTAAAACGTTAATTTTAGGCTGTACGCATTATGCTTTTTTATTAGATAAATTTATAAAGTTGCTCCCTAACGCCCAAATAATTCAACCAGAGTTTTTTTCAATGCTTGCTTTAAACGACTTTTTAACCGAAAACGACCTTAAAAACAATGCAAGCGTAGACGGAAAAATCTTATTTATAGGTCAAAACGCCAACTATAATAGATACGTTTACGAAAATTTTTGCCTAAAAAAATAGTAAAATCCCAAATTTTTATAAAAAAATTAAAAAAAGTGGATAAAATTTACTAAAAGTGGTTGCAAATCCCAAAAAAGTATGCTAAAATCTAACTATAAATGCTAAAAAGGAGTAAAACTATGTTTTTTGGTGAGTTCGAGCATCAAGTTGATGCAAAAAACAGAATAAGAATACCTGCAAGACTTCGTCAAGAACTTTCAAACGACTACGTATTTATGCGTGGTACGACCAAATGCATAAGCGTTTACTCTAAACAAGCGTTTGACGAACAATTTGGTAGTATTAAAAATATAAGCGTATTTGATAAAGAAGCACTTGAAAGTTTAACCGAAGTATTAAGTTTAGTTTTTACTGCAAACGAAGATGGTCAAGGTAGAGTAGTTCTACCTGAAAAGTTAAAAAAATATGCTGAAATTGATAAAGAAATAACCTTTGTAGGTATGCTTAATCATATAGATATTTATGCAAAGCACGTACGTGACCAAATGCGTGACGCAAAAACTTACGAAGAAAGAATAGATTTTTTACGTAGTAGGGACAAGTAGGGCAAGATTATGGAATTTAAACATATACCCGTAATGCTAAATGAATGTATGCAAGCGTTAAATTTAAAAGATAACGGCGTATATTTTGACGGAACGTTAGGTGGTGGCGGCCACTCTGGCGAAATTTTAAAAAGAACGTATCCAAACGGAACGCTAATAGCAACCGATAGAGACCAAGAAGCAATTAATGAAGCGTCTAAAAGGTTAGCGGGTTACGGCTCACGTTTTACTGCCGTAAAAGACAATTTTAAAAATTTTAGCGTAATCTTAGAAAGGTTAAACGTAAAAGAAATAGACGGGGCAATCATAGATTTAGGCGTTAGTTCATATCAACTTGACAATCGTGAAAGGGGCTTTTCTTATATGGCTGACGACGTTAAATTAGATATGCGAATGGACAAGTCGTCACCATTTTCTGCTTACGAATTGATTAACGAATACACTGAAAATAGAATTAAATACGTTTTGGAAACGTATGGTGAAGAGAAGTTTGCAAAGCAAATAGCAAAAAACGTAGTAGAAAAAAGGAAAGAAAAACCTATAAAAACGTGTGGAGAACTCGTTGAAATAATAAAATCAAGTATTCCGTTTAAATTTCAAAAGGACGGGCATCCTGCAAAAAGAACTTTTCAAGCAATAAGGATAGCCGTTAACGAAGAATTAGATGGTCTTGATAAAGCAGTAAGGGACGTTATTGAAAAGTTAAAATCTGGTGGAAGAATAGCAATATTAACTTTCCATAGTTTAGAAGATAGAATAGTCAAAAACGTTTTTAACGATTTGTCAACTAGTTGCGTTTGCGATAAAAGATATCCTTGCGTTTGCAATAGAAGGCAAATAGTAAAGATAGTTAATAAAAAGCCGATAGTTGCAAGTGAAGACGAAACACTTGCAAATAGTCGAGCAAAATGTGCAAAATTAAGAATTGCAGAAAAAATGTAATTTACGAATAAAAAAGGGGGCTTTAAAATATGAATAATTATAAACAACAAATAGTAAATAGTGATACTTACTTTGATGAATTTGATTATCAAACTACTTCGACTACGAAAACTCAAGTTGCCGTTATGGAACAAGATGCCGAAGCAGTCAAATTTAATGCCAGAATTCCTGAAAATTTTGATAAAATTATAAATTACGATAGTTATTCAAAGTTGCAACAAGTTAAAGACGTTCAAAGAGTATACGTTGAACACTCTACGGGAATAAATCAAGATTTACGTCCAACGTCTACCACTATGCAATTCCAAGGTTTAAACAAAGCCGAAATTTATAAGGACGTAAGAGAAAATTCAACGTCAACGTACGAAATAACTAAAAGTACTGCTAAAAAGAATAAACTTATTATTGCAGTTACGACAATAGCAATAGTTGCGTTATCAGTTTTAATAGTTTTTAATACGGCGTTGCTTAAAAATATGAATAACACTATAATGGATAAACAAGCACAAGTCGAAAGATTGATTAGTGATAATCAAGTTGCAAACGATACGTTAAACGCAGTTTCTAGCGACCAAGCCGTTATTGACGCAGCAAAACAATTAGGTATGAATTAATAGGAGTTAAAAAATTAATATATATTCGATATCAAAGGTACGAAAGAGGTTATTTGCAATAATAATTGCGATAACCTTTATTTTTTTGTTTATAATTTCTAGGTTTTTCTACGTACAAGTAATTTGGGGCGTGGATTTACAAAAAAAGGCAATAGACCAGTGGACTAGAAACGTGCCTATACTTGCTAAGCGTGGCGATATCGTTGATAGAAATGGTGTAATTTTATCTACAACAAAGGAAAGTTACACTATTTTCGTAAGGAAAAGAGCCGTAACCGACTTAGATAAAGTCGTTAACGTGCTTGGAAATATTTTTTCGTTAGACAAAGAAAAATTATTTAATAAAATCCAAACGACGTCGGTTAGCGAAATAAAAGTAGTAAAGCACGTTAGTAAAGAAAAGGTGGTTGAACTTGAAAAACATAATTTAAACGGAGTATATTACGCAGACGACGTAACTAGATATTATCCGTACGACGAGTTGCTATGCCAAACTTTAGGCTATACGTCGCAAGACGGCAACGGAATATCCGGTTTAGAACTTTATTACGATAAATATTTGCAAGGTATAAACGGCGAAATTTTATACGAAGCCGATTTAACGGGTAACGATTTAGTTGATTCTAAGCCGTACTATATTCCTGCAACCGACGGGCTTAACTTGCGTATAACCATCGACTACGAAATGCAAGAAATACTAGAAAGCGTAACCGATTTAGCAATGCAACAATACACGCCAAAATCGTGTTCTATAATACTAATAGAGCCAAATAACGGCGAAATACTAGCAATGAGTCAAAAGCCGTCGTTTAACTTAAATCAAGTACCTTACGATGATATCGACTTATTAAACAAAGTGGGAAGAAATACGCTTATAACCGATAGTTACGAGCCGGGTTCAACTTTTAAAGTGTTAACGGCAAGTGCAAATATTCAAGAGTTTTACAACTCTAATCCAAACGCATTTTCGCTTACGCATATATTTTCATCGTCAAGATATAGGGTAGTAAACGGTTCTAAAATTAAATGTTGGTCAACTCATGAAAAGGGTAAACATGCAAATGAAAATTTGAGTATGGCGTTAAATAATAGTTGTAACCCTATATTCGTTGATATAGCGTTATCGCTTGGCAAAGAAACTTTTTACGAGTATCTAAACGCTTTTGGTTATGGAAAATGTACGGGTATTGATTTAAACGGCGAAGCACAAGGTATGGTAATTCCAAAAGTAAGCGTAACCGAAGGAGATTTAGCAAGAATATCTTTCGGTCAGTCAATTGCGTGTACGCCACTTCAATTGTTAGTAGCGACGGCAGTTGCAATAAACGGGGGGTATAAAATAACTCCACATTTAGTTAAAGAAATATACGACTCGAATAGCGACGTAAAAATTAAAACTGAATTTTCTAAAAGCAAAACTATTATAAGTGACGAAACGTCTAAGAAAATAACTGAATATTTAGAAAAAGTAGTTAGTGAAGGCTCGGGAAAGCAAGCGTATATAGAAAATTACAAAGTTGGAGGAAAAACGGGTACTGCTCAAAAATATCAAAACGGAGTTATAAACGTAGGTAAATACGTTATGAGTTTCGTTGGATTTTTTCCTAGCGATAATCCAAAGTACTTATGTCTAGCAATAGTTGACGAACCTGTTGGTGGAACTTACGGCTCAACGGTTGCAGCACCGCTTGTTAAACAAGTATTTGAGAGAATAATAGAAGTAAAAAACTTATAGGTGATTATGAAAATTAACGACTTATTAAAAGAAATAGAATATCTAGAAAAAAATTTTACAGTAAATTTTGAGATTGAAAGTTTAATTTTCGATAGTAATAAGCCTTGTAAAGACGCAATATTTTTTCTAAATAGCAATAGTAAAGTAAATAGTGAAAAACATATCAAAAATGCTATTAAAAACGGGGCGATAGTCGTAATAACTAATCAAAAACCAAAATGCAAATGTAATTACGTTTTATGTGAAAAGGTTAGCGAAATTAAAGCAAAAATATGCTATAAATTTTATAATTTAAAAGATTGTCCTAAATTAATAGGCGTCGTCGGTACTAATGGTAAAACTACCATCACCTATTTGTTAAAGCATGTGTTTGAATATTGTAATAAAAAAGTTGGCGTAATAGGTACGTTAGGAGTTTTGTATGACGATAAAATTTTTGATTACGATATGACTACTCCCGACGCAATTATAATAGGTCAAGTTTTATCTAATATGAAAAAGAGTGGCGTTGAATATTGTTTTATAGAAGTTTCGGCACACGCAATTTGTCAAAATAGAGTAGATAATTTATATTTTGAAACGTTAATATTTACAAATTGCACTCATGACCATTTAGACTATTTTAAAACTTTTAACGAATATCAAAAAGTAAAAAAGAGTATTTTTACTGCAAAAAATTGTAAAAAGGCAGTAATAAATATCGACGACCAAACTGGATTTGAAATTATTAAACAATCAAATACCGACAATTTTGCTTACGGCTTAAAAAATCCTAGCGACGTTTTTGCCGTTAAAATCGAGCAAAAAATAAATAATTTATCTTTTACTATAAATTTGTTTGATAATATTGAATTTGTTAGCGTTAATATGATAGGAATTTTTAACGTTTACAATTTACTTGCAACGTTAACTGCAAGCGTATTAAACGGAATTTCTTTAAAAGACGCTATAACCGCCTTAAAAATTTTTAAAGGGGTAAGTGGTCGAAACGAGTTAATTGCAACTTATAACGATGCTTACGTATTCGTAGATTACGCACATACGCCTGACGGGTTAAAAAATACGTTGACGTCTTTTAGACCGCTATGTAACGGAAATTTAATAGTGATATTTGGTTGTGGTGGTAATAGAGATAGTAAAAAACGCAGTATTATGGGTGAAATAGCGGGTAAATACGCCGATTTTGTAATCATAACTAGCGATAATCCACGAAACGAAGAGCCGTTAAAAATAATTAAGCAAATTGAAGAAGGTGTTGTAAAAGAAAATGATAATTACGTTACTATTGAAAATAGATACTTAGCAACACTTTACGGTGTAAAATCGTTAAATTGTGGAGATATTTTATGTGTAGTAGGAAAGGGTGCAGAAACTTCGCAAGAAATAAAAGGAAAGAAAATAATGTATAGTGACAAAGACGTTATAACTAAAATAATTAATAATTTAAACGGTGGTGATATAAGTTGAAATATTATGCTTTATCTTTTTTAACGTCGGGAATTTTAACGGTAGTTATAGGAATAATCCTATTGCCACTACTAAAAAAACTTAAATTAAAACAATCAATTTTAGGATACGTTAAAGAGCATAAATCAAAAGAAGGAACGCCTACGATGGGGGGATTAATATTTTTAATATCATCAACGGCGTCTTTTTTATTATTTAGAAAAGGAGAAAGTTTTTTATCAATAATATCACTAGTTATTACCATAAGTTTTGGTATAGTTGGGTTTATCGACGATTATATAAAAATTAAAAACTCACGTAACTTAGGTTTAACTAGTTTGCAAAAAATATTGTTCCAAATTGCAATAGCCGTAATTGCAAGCGTATTTTTATATAAAAACGCAATAACTTCAATTTTTATTCCATTTACGTTAAACTTTTTGGACTTAAAAATATTTAGCGTAATTTTAAACGTTTTTATATTTATAGCAACGGTCAATAGCGTAAATTTAGTTGACGGCTTAGACGGACTTTGTTCGTCAACAACTTTTGTATATTTACTAAGCATTAGTATAATAGGATTAATTGAAATTACTTACAATGCAAATTATTACGCAAATATTACCGAATATAAAAACTTGTTTTTATACGCAATTAGCGTGAGTGGTGCGTTACTTGGATTTTTAGTATTCAATGGTTATAAAGCGTCGGTCTTTATGGGAGACACGGGTTCTTTGACCTTAGGTGGGGTAGTTTCAACCATTTCGATATTTTCGGCAAATCAGTTATATATATTGATAATAGGCATCGTGTACGCATTGACGGCGTTATCGGTAATAATTCAAGTTTTAGTATTTAAAAAGACTAAAAAAAGAGTTTTTTTAATGTCGCCTATACATCATCATTTTCAAATGAAAGGAATAAGCGAAAATAAAATAGCAACTGTATATTCCTTAATTACTTTATCGATGGCATTAATAGTAATAATTTGTATTTTATAGGAGTAATATGTTCGTAAAATTATCTAGTTTTTTAGTTTTAGGACTTGCTAAGTCTGGTGAAAGCATTTCAAAGTTGTTATTAAGTAAAGGAGCAAAAGTATATTTATACGATAATTCTTCAAGTGAAAAAACTCAAAACGTTATACGTCAATTAGTTGAACAAGGGTGCGAATACGTTGAAAACGTCGACCAAGTTTTAGAAATAATAGACGTATTAGTTTTAAGCCCCGGAGTAAGCGTATTAAACGAAATCGTAGTAAAAGCAAAAAACTTAGGCATTAGAATTGTAGGCGAATTAGAACTTGCTAGTTACTTTATAACTACGCCTATGGTTGCAGTAACGGGTACTAACGGCAAAACTACTACGTGTTCTTTAATTAATCACGTCTTAAACTCGTCTAACGTTAAAAGTAAATTAGTAGGAAACGTAGGAACTCCGTTATCAAGCGTTGTAAACGATAACAATAATGACGTTTTGATAGTTGAAGTTTCTAGTTTTCAGTTAGAAACTACTTGTAGATTTACCCCACATATATCGTGCGTGTTAAATATAACTAGCGACCATTTAGATAGGCATTTTACAATGGAAAACTACATATTTTTAAAAAGCAAATTAGTGTTATCTTTAAAAGAAAGCGAATACGCCGTACTAAATTACGACGATGAAAACGTAAGAAATTTTAAACACAAAACAAACGGCAAAGTCGTGTGGTTTTCTCAAAAAGAAAGGATAGACGGCGTATATTTGCAAGATGGTAAAATTTATAGTGGTGACGAAGAAATTATTAGCGTTGATAAATTAACTATTTTTGGTAGTCACAACGTTGAAAATACGTTATGTTCGGTTGCAACACTTAAATTATTAGGTTTGACAAATGAAGAAATAGCAAATGGCATAACAACGTTTAAAGGGGTAAAACATAGGATTGAAGAAGTTGCAACAATTAACGGAATAACCTTTTACAACGATAGTAAAGCAACTAATCCCGATGCAACTATAAAAGCAATTAATAGTTTTAGCGATAATTTGATAGTAATTTTAGGTGGTTACGATAAGGGTTTAGACTATACTTTAACTTTTAAAGAAATTGCAAATAACAAAAACGTAAAAGGCGTAATATTAACTGGGCAGTCTGCTATAAAAATGTACGAGTTTGCTAAAGAACAAAAGGTTTCAAACGTTATTTTAACTCAAGATTTTGAAACGGCGGTAAAAGTTGCTTATCTAACGGCAAAAGAAAATTATAAAATATTATTATCGCCTGCAACGTCAAGTTTCGACGAATTTTCGTCTTATGAAGAAAGGGGAGAAAAATTCATTGAAATCGCAACTACTTTACAATAAAAGTCGTGGAGACTTACTAATTCCTATTTTAGCAATAGTTATATCTTTAATAGGAATTTTATTTATATATTCGGCGTCTAATTATTCGGCTAACCTAACGTATAACGATAAATTTTATTACGTTAAAAAACAAGGCGTTGGTTTGATTATCGGGGTAATATTAATGTTTTTAGTTTCAAAAATAGATTATCAAAAATTAAAAACGTTAGTATATCCTTTAATGATTATAGCCGTTATACTTTTAGCATTAATTTTCACACCGCTGGGACTTGAAGTTTACGGTGCTAGAAGATGGCTAAAATTTTTTTCAATAACTATTCAGCCAAGTGAAATAGCAAAATTTTCGTTAATATTGTTTACGGCGTATTATTTTAATAAGAAAGTAGAACGAACTAAAACTTTTAAGGGTATTTTACCAGTACTATTATACGGAGCATTACTTGCCGTGCTTATTATGTTAGAGCCTAATATGTCAATTACCGTTTGCGTAGTTTTGCTTCTATTAATAATGTTGTATTTGTCAGGCGTTAGCATAAAATTTTTTATAATAATGTCAGTTCCGTTACTTTTAGGAGCAGTACTTTTAATTATTTTAGAGCCTTATAGACTAAAAAGACTAACGGCGTTTTTAAATCCTTGGGCGTCGCCAAAAGGTGAAGGTTATCAACTTCTTCAATCGTTATACGCCTTAGGTAACGGTGGATTATTTGGCGTAGGTATATTTAATTCAAGACAAAAATATAAGTTTTTACCATTTGCAGAAAGTGATTTTATATTATCCGTAATCGGTGAAGAAATAGGACTTGTTGGAATTTTATTATTATTTTTGCTTATGTTTATTTTAATAATTAGGGGAATAAAAACGGCGAGCAAATGTAAAGATTTTTTCGGTTATTTATTAAGCGTAGGTATAACTGCAATTTACGCAATTCAAGTAAGCGTAAACGCACTTGTTGTAACGGGTAGTATTCCGCCAACGGGACTTCCAGTACCTTTAATTAGTGCGGGTAATACGTCGTTAATTGTATTTTTAGTTGCGTTTGGAGTATTGTATTCAATTTCAAAGCAAGGCGAAAAACTTTAATTAACTATAATTAAAATATTTGCGTATAATGTATTATTTATAGGGGAAATAATGAGCAGACTTGAAATTGTTGGCGGAAATAAATTGTACGGAAATATTAAAATACAAAGTGCTAAAAATTGTTTATTGCCGTTAATATCGGCGTGTATAATGTTAGAAAGTGAAATTACTTTTTTAAACGTGCCGATGCTTAAAGATATAATTTGTTTACTTGAAATAATAAAAAGTTTAGGTGGCAGTTACGTCTTTTTAGACGGCAATTTAAAGGTTGATTGTTCATCGCTAAAAAGTTACGTGTTAGATGAAAATTTAGCAAATCAATTAAGGGCGTCGATTTTTACTTTAGGACCTTTAATAAGTAGATTTAAAAAAGCCGAAATATCTATGCCTGGTGGTTGTAATTTAGGTGATAGACCGATTGACATACATTTAAAAGGGCTAAAAAAACTAGGCGTAATAGTTGATGTAAGTCAAGTTGTAAAATGTGACGCAAATAAATTAGTAGGAAATACTATAGTATTAACTTTTCCAAGCGTAGGGGCAACTTTAAATTTAATTACTGCGTCTATAACGGCAAAAGGAACTACTATTATCAAAAATTCGGCAAAAGAACCTGAAATAGTATGCTTAGCAAACTTTTTAAACTTATTTGGAGCAAAAATTAAAGGTGCTGGTACAGACGTTATCGTAGTAGAAGGGGTTAAAAATTTTAAAAAGAAAAATATTGAATTTTTACCTATTCCCGATAGAATAGAAACGGGAACTTATATGTTATCCGTACTTTCTACGGGTGGTGAATTAACGCTAGAAAACGCAAATTACGTACATAATGCTAGTTTAATAAAAAAAATATTTAATAACACTTGCAAAATAAGTATATTTAATGATAAAATATATATAAAGTGTAGTGGTATAGGTAAAGGGTTAGGCTACGTCGACGTATTGCCGTACCCAAATTTTCCTACCGACCTACAATCCCCTTTATTAGCGTATAGCACAACTTTAAAAGGTCAAACGATTATAACTGAACACGTTTTTCATAGTAGGTTTAATACTGCGTACGAACTTATTAAAATGGGTGCAAATATTTTTATAAATAATAACGTAGCAAAAGTTGTAGGCGTTGATAAATTAAGTGGTAATTTCGTTACGGCACACGACCTTCGTGGTGGAGCAGGTTTAGTTATAGCAGGTTTAAAAGCACAAGGCACGACCGTTATTGATAACGCTGAGATTTTAGATAGGGGATACTTTCAAATTGAAGAAAAACTAAAAAAGGTTGGAGCAAACGTAAAAAGGATTAAATAATGAAGTACAAAAGGTTATTACAAGGTGTAACTATATTATTTTTCGTAGTAATTGCAGTTTTATGTTTTAATTTTTTATTTAAAATAACCAACGTAGAACTTTCGGTTACTCATATAGAAAACTCGCCCGAAAATATTAAAGAAAAATTAAGCGATTATTCTAAAACCTTAGAAGGGCAAAATCTATTATTCGTTAGCGAAAAAGATATAGAAAAGGACATTTTAGAGTTTTCGCCTTATATTAAGATAAACTCAATTGAAAAAATTTTTCCTTGTTCTATTAAGTTAAACGTTACCGAGCATGAAGAAGTTTTTGCTTTAAAAAATGGTGAAAACTATTATATGCTTGATAATTCGTTAACAATTTTATCTTGTAAGACGCAAAACGTAAACAACGTAACTAATAAAACTAACCTATTGCTAGAAATAGACGAAAGCGACTATCAAAATTTAGTAATAGGTAATAAACTTACTTTTTTAGACGACACGACTAACGTATATTTAACTAAATTAATTCCGCTAATAACTAGTTTTAAAGATAATTTTTCAAAATTAGACGTTAACGTCTTAACGGGCGGAGTATTTAATAGAAATTTAACGATAACCACTATTGAAGGTATGGTAGTTCAATTTGATAATATTAACGTACAAACGTTAGAAAAGTTTGAATATTTTAAAACGTGGTATACTTCGATAGATACGTCAAAAGAAGGACGTTTTTATATAACGATTGATAAAATTTCTAATCAAATAGTAGTTAGAACTTAATTTGATATTGACAAAACAAAAAGTGTATAGTAAAATATACTCATATAATAAATATACTAATTAGGGTACAAAATGATAAAAGATTGCATTGCAGTATTAGATATTAATTCTTATGATATAACTTTTATAATAGGCGAACGTAGCGTAAACGGTGCGTTTGCTTTTCGTTATAAAGAAAGCATTAATATCGATACCTTTTACGAAAGTGCTTTTTTTGACGTTGCTGAGTTAGAAAACGCAATTGCAAATTGTTATAAAAATTTATTAAAAAGTCAAAATTTACAAGCAATAACTAAAATTTACGTTAGCGTACCGGGTGAATTTACTAAAACGGTATCTAAAAATTATCGTACCGTATATAATAAGCAAAAAAGAATTACCGCAAGCGACGTTATTAATTTATTCGATTTAGGTTTTGATGAATTAACAGACTATACGCTAATTAATAGAACGGCGGTATATTATCAAGTAGGCTCGTTGAAAACGCATAATCCTATCGGTGAAAAAGGTGAAAGTTTACAAGGTAGATTATCGTATATTTTCGTTCAAAATTATTATAAAGACATTATCGATAATATCTTTCATAAAATCGGCGTAAACGAAGTTTATTATATAAGTTCTTTATACGCTAAATGCAACACGTTGTTTACTCAAGCAGAAAGAGATAATACGTTAATTTTAATCGACGTTGGTTATACCTCTACCGAGATTGCCGTATCGTCGGGTAACGGCTTACTTTATAACGACGCATTTTCGTTTGGTGGAGCAATGATTACTGCATATTTATCAAGCGATTTAGGCATAGAATATAGCGTTAGCGAAAAGTTAACTGAAAATTTAAACTTAGGCTACGTTGATAATCCAGACGCAGTTTATCTAGTTTTAGAAAAAGAAGGCGATTTTACTTTTTCAAGGGATAGGGTAAACGACATAAGTAAAGAAGTATTAGATAAGTTGGCTGAAAATATAATTAAATCAATTTCAAACTGTCCGTTAAAAGTTCCTAGTGACGTCGTTATATCGTTAACGGGTAGTGGAATATGTAATATAAGGGGTGCGTGCGAATATTTGTCAACTCGTTTAAATACATACAACAAAGTTGTAAAGCCGTCAATTCCCCACTATAACAAGCCGTGGTGTTCTGGCTTTATATCGTTAATCGATACGGCTTTAACACTATGTAAGGACAAGGTATTTTTCGTAAATAACGTAAATAATAAGGAGTAACTATAATGTTAGAACAAGACTTTAATACGACGAACGTATGTAAAATTAAGGTAATAGGCGTAGGTGGAGCAGGTAATAACGCTGTAAACAGAATGATAGATGCAGGTATAAAAAGTGCTGAATTCGTAGCCGTTAATACCGATATGCAAGCCTTAATGTTATCAAAAGCCGATATTCAAAACAGAATACAAATAGGCAAAGAAGTAACTAAAGGTTTAGGAGCAGGCTCATATCCAGAAATAGGCGAAAAGGCCGCTGAAGAAAGTATTGAAGAAATTGAAAAATTAGTCGACGGCGTAAACTTATTATTTATAACTGCCGGTATGGGTGGTGGTACGGGTACGGGTGCAGCCCCAGTAATTGCAAAAGTTGCAAAAGAAAAGGGATGCGTTACGGTTGCAGTAGTAACTAAACCTTTCTCGTTCGAGGCAAGAAAGCGTGAAGAAAATGCTAAAAAGGGTATAGCAAATTTAAGAAAATTCGTTGATACGTTAATTGTAATTCCAAACGATAAAATTCTTGACGCACTTCACAAAAATACTCCTATTGAAGAAGCTTTTAGATTTGCCGACGATAATTTAAAACAAGCAGTATGCGGTATATCTGATTTAATAACTAATCCAGCGTTAATCAATCTTGATTTTGCCGACGTTAGAACTATTATTAAAGGACAAGGCTTAGCACATATGGGCATAGGCAGGGCAAAAGGCGAAAATAGGATTTTAGAGGCTGTTAGACAAGCCGTGTCGTCTCCTATGCTTGAAACTACGATTGAAGGTGCTAGGGGCATAATAATGAATATTACGGGCGACCAAACGTTATCTATCGGCGAAGTTAACGAGGCTGCAAATTTAATAAACGGCGTAGTTGATTATTCTGCAAACTTTATATTTGGTGCAAACGTAGATGCAAGTTTAAAAGACCAAGTTGTAATAACGATTATTGCAACGGGATTTGCTGACAATCCACAAAGATTTGGCGTGGCGGGACAAAATCAATCACAAGCCTTTTCAACGTTAGTAAATCCACCTATAGAAACTCAAACTGAAAGTGAACAATCACAACAAGTAGAGCAAACGCAAACGGTTACGCAAACTGAACAAGTCGCTCAAAAAGACGTTCAAGAACAACAAGTAGAAGAAAAACCAGTTGAAAAAAAGCGTGAAATTCCACCATTTGTAAAAAAATTATTTGGTAAAAAATAATAAATAAAAATAAAAGCGAAAGTTCGTTAAGTAACTTTCGCTTTTTTAATATATTCTGCAAATAAAAAAATTGCCACTAGGGCAATAATTTTATTCAACCTTTGCTTTTTCTGCTTCAAATGCGTCAAGAATAAGTTTGATAATAGTTTCTCTAGTTTCCGTATTAATAGGATGAACTATATCTTTATATTCACCTTCGTTGGTTTTTCTAGATGGCATTGCTATAAAATAGCCTTCGCTACCTTCGATAACCTTGATGTCATGAACGACGAAACAATCATCAATCGTCATTGACGCTACTGCTTTAAGTTTGCTGTCTTCCTTTTGGACTAACCTAACCCTAATGTCTGAAATTTTCATATACTTTACCCCTTATCTTTTTGTTATATATTATATAACATATATATATTATACACTAAAATTTATCAATTTCAAGCCCTTTTTTAAAAAAAATGTGTAAAAAACGCTATTTTTTTTATAAAAGTGTTAAATTATTAAAAAAAATTGTAAAATTTGTCAAAAGAAATACATAAAATAGTTTATGATTAACTCTTTACAAGGTATGAAGGTTTATTTTATAGGAATAGGTGGTATAGGTATGAGCAGTTTAGCTCTATACTTGAAACGCCAAAATTTTATAGTTTTAGGTAGTGATAAAAACAAAAGCAAACAAACTAAGTTACTTGAAGATAATAATATAAAAGTCAATTACGTGCAGAATATTGACGACGTAAAATCTAGTGATATCGTCGTTTATTCGTCGGCGATATCAAACGCCGACGTAGAATTTAAAATGGCTAATTCACTAAATAAGCCTATTTATAAACGCAGTCAACTATTAAATTTAATTTTAAGCAGTTTTAATAAAAGTGTTGGAATTAGTGGTAGTCATGGTAAAACTACTATTACCGCAATGATTTCAAATATTTTATATACTGCAAACAAATCATTTACGGCTTTTATAGGTGGGGTAGACAATAAATTTTCTAATTTTTATAGTGATGGCAATAAAAGTTTAGTAATAAGCGAAGTGTGTGAATTTAAAAAATCAATATACGACGTAAACGTAGATATTGCAATATGCTCAAACGTTGATAACGACCATCTAGATAGTTACGGCGATATAATAAATATTAAAAACGCTTTTTACGATTATTTAGACAGAAGTCAATATAGAATAATTTGTAACGACGATAAGTATTTAAAGGATTATAAAAAAGTTAATACTATAACTTACGGAATAAAAAATCAAAGTGATATAATGGCAAAAAATATAACCGAGTTATTAGGTAAATATTCTTTTAACTTAGTTGTAAAAGGCAACGACTTAGGTAGGGTAAATTTAAACGTTTTCGGCAAGTATTCGGTATATAACGCTTTGTGTGCCGTTTCAGCGTGTTATTTGATAGGAATTTCATCAAGCGACGTGTTAAAGGGTTTAGCGTCGTTTAACGGCGTTGAAAGGCGTTTCGAGTACGTTGGTAAATTATTTAATAAAAATATAATCGTTGATTATGCACATCATCCAACCGAAATAAAAAGTACTTTAAAAACGGCAAAACAAGTTTTTTCAAATGACTTACGAATAATTTTCGAGCCACACACCTATTCCCGCACGAAAATATTGTTTTATGATTTTGTAAACGTATTTGAAAAAGAAAAAGTTGCTTTTTATAAGACTTTTTCGGCACGTGAAGATTACGTTTACGACGGCAGTAGTGAAAAACTTGCAATATCAATTGATAAAAAATATTTAGAAAATTTTAGCGAGTTAATCGAATATATTAAAAAAACTAACGAAAATAACGTCTTGATTTTAGGAGCAGGCGAGTTATACGGAAAAATAATTAGCCAAATTAAAAATAGTTAAATATTTTCTTGAACTTAAAATAGGTTTATGTTATTATAGGTGTAAACAAAGGAGAAAGGTTATGGAGAAGGTAACTAGTTTTTTACTAGTATTTTTAACCCAACTATTATCAACGATAGGTACTATAGTTGTATTTGGTTTTTTAATTTCGTTATGCATTAAACTTTTTTGCAAAATCTTTGGTAGGGGTGCTAATAAGTTTTTATTAGCAACGGGTTTTATAGGTACACCTATTCACGAACTAAGTCATGCCTTTATGTGTTTAATTTTCGGTCATAAAATAACTGAAATTAAACTTTACCAGCCAAATAGTATAGACGGGACTTTAGGCTACGTAAAACACTCGTTTAATTCTAAAAACTTATATCATAAAATAGGTAATTTCTTTATAGGAATTGCACCTATTATATGTGGTAGTGCTATTTTATTTTTATTAATGGCAATTTTAACGCCTAATCTTTATGATTTAATTTTAAATAATCTTTCTTTTTCAAACGAGTTTATTTTAGTAAATTTGTTAAACGTATTTGCTACAATATTTAATTATGAAAATTTCGTTGACTATAAATGGTGGATATTTATAACCTTAGCGGTAATGATTTCAAGTCATATGCGTTTAAGTTTAGCCGATATAAAGGGTAGTTTGTCGGGATTAATATTTATTGCATTAGGGTTTTTAATTGTTGACGTTATTTTATACTTTTTAAACGCAAGTTTGCTTGCTGACTTAACCTTAAAAATTATAAGTTACGGCTCAATGGTTGCGGGTTTCTTGATTTTATCGATAATTTTTAATTTGGTGCTAGTAGGCGTAGCGTTAATAGTTGCATTATTCCGTAAAATATTTAAAAAAATTTAAGAATAAAAAAATATGCACCCTCAGTAATTACTTTTGGGTGCATTTAAATTATCAAATATTAAATTACATTAAATCTATAATAAATTCGTTTTTATTACTTTCGTTTAAAAGTTTAGTAGCAAAGTTTTCAAAATGTTTATCAGCGTAGTCAAATTTATATTCGTTAATATCAAAGCAAGTTAAATTAAGCACGTTTTGAACGATAAGGTTAATACCCGCACTAACGTTTTCTATACTACTTTTAACGCAAATCAAATTAATTTCTTTGTCGTATAAATGTTCAAAGTTTATTTTAGTTTTAGTATTGACCATACCAGAAATAGCAACGTTTGAATTTTTAGCACAAAGTTTGCTAATCCAGTCTGGCTGAATATCACTTTCAGTGTCGAAAATTATTTTCGAGCATTTTCTACCACCTGTGATATTTAAAATTTGTTTTTCTAAATTTTTTGAAGGAGTAAAAGTATAGTAAACGCCACATTTGTTAGCAATATCTAAATTTTCTTGATTATTATCAATCAATATAGGTACGCCTTGGTAATATGAAATTAATTGTGCAAGTATATTAGAGAAAATACCACCGCTTAAAATACAAACGTGTTGACCTTTAGAAATGTTAAGTTTATCAATAACCGAAAGGGCAAGCGAAATGTGATTTAAAAACAAAGCGTCGTAATAAGAAAATTTTTGTGTTAAAATATGAACTAATTCTTTAGGAAGAACTTCAAATTCTTTTAAGTACCCGTCGAAATCTTTAGATGCGTGTAAAATATTAACGCACTCATCACTTTGATTATTAAGGCATTTGTAACAAGCGTTACAAGGTTTTTCTGGAGCAAGGAAAACTTTAGTACCTTTAACGAAATAATTTGATTCTTTTAACGTTTCAGTAATTTGACCTACTGCAATTTTAGATGGAATAATAGGGTAGGTAACGTTTGATTTGCCTAAATAATTAAGCAAGTCTTGCCTGGTTATTAAGCATTTAGTGATTTTAATTTTAACGTCGTCAATTTGCTCTAAATTATTTTCAATAGTAACTTTTTTAATTTGTTTAGGTTCATTGATTTGCCAAGCGAACATAACAATCTCCTTAAATATCTATTATTAGTATATAATGAAAATAAAAAATTTGCAAGTGTTTACCATCATTTTGCCTTAACTACGAATAAAATAAAAAAAAATTCAAAAATATATCTAAAATGTTAAAAATAAGTTGACTTAAACGTTTTTTTAATATATAATAGCAAAGTAATTGAAAGTGAGGTGTTGTGTAATGAAAGCAAATATTCATCCTACGTATAATCAAGTTAAAGTTCAATGTGCTTGTGGGGCGTCATTTTATACAGGTTCTACAAAAAATGCCGATGTTATAAAGGTTGATATCTGTTCTAAATGTCATCCATATTTTACGGGCAAACAAAAACTTGTTGACTCTGGTGGACGTGTAGATAAGTTTAAAAAGAGATACGGTATTTAATTTATTTAATATACTATACGTATGTAAATCGGCTCAAAGTGTACTTTGAGCCATTTTATTTTATTTAATTATGAAAAAAGAAAGTAAATGTTGTAAAAAAACGTCAATAGGTGGTCAAGCCGTAATTGAAGGCGTAATGATGCGGGGTAAAACTTCAATGGCAACGGCTGTTAGGGCTGAAAACGGCGAAATATTGCTTGAAACAACACGTTTAACTCCACCTGAAAAACAAAATAAATTATTAAAATTACCATTAATTAGGGGTGTTGTAGCCTTTTTTAGTTCGCTAGTCGGTGGTACTAAAACACTACTTCGTTCAGCATCTGTTTTTGGTGACGACGAGCCTACTAAATTTGAAATTTGGCTTGCTGAAAAGTTTAAAATCAACGTAATGGACGCAGTTGTTTTTTTAGGTGCGTTGATAGGTATAGTTTTGTCGTTATTTTTATTTTTCTTTTTACCACAAACAATAACCGATTTACTAACTTTTATTGAAAAAAATAGTATATGGTATTTTTTAATTGAAGGGTTAGTTAGAATTATAATATTTATATCGTATATATTATTAACTTCGTTAATAAAAGACGTAAAAAGAACTTATATGTATCACGGTGCTGAACATAAAACTATATCTTGCTACGAAAGCGGATTAGAATTAACCGTTGAAAACGTAAAAGGATGTTCACGTGTACACGATAGGTGTGGTACGACGTTTATGTTTATCGTAATGACGGTAAGTATATTAGTATTTGCTCTTTTAAATTTACTATTACAACCTTTAGGTATAGCAAACGAAGGTGCTTTTAATAAATTATATCGTTTTTTATTAAAGTTAATTTCGTTGCCAATAGTTTCGGGTATATCTTACGAAATTTTAAAATTTTTATCTAAACGTACGCACCCTTTTTTCAACGTATTTAAATTGCCAGGACTTTTATTGCAACGTATAACTACTAAAGAGCCTGACGATAATATGATAGAAGTTGCAATAACGGCGTTTAATAAAGTAATTGAAATGGATGCCGACCAAACTATAAAAGAAGTTAAATTTGACGTTAGCGGTAGCGTAAAAAGTAATTTAGAAAAAGTAAAATTAACACTTATTAAAGCAGGAATTAACGAGCCTAGCGAAGCCGAGTGGATAGTTAGTATTGTTTTAGGCATAAAAAGGTCGCAACTTGAAAACAATAAAAGTTTAGTTAGCGTAGAAAATGCTAAAAAAATAGACGAAATCGTAAAAGAAAGGGTAAAAGGCATACCGCTTTGGTACGTTTTAGGTAACGTTGATTTTTACGGACGCAATTTTATCGTTAATAGTGACGTTTTAATTCCTAGACCTGAAACTGAAGAATTAGTAGATTTAATCATAAAAGAAAACGATAAAGGTGAAGTTTTAGATTTATGCACGGGAAGTGGGGCAATAGGCGTTAGTTTAGCCTTAACTAATAAATTTTTAGTAACGGCAAGCGACGTGTCAAAAAAAGCATTAGACGTAGCAAAGCAAAATGCAGAAAAATTAAATGCTAACGTAACTTTTATCGAGTCTAATTTATTTGAAAAAATTATTAAAAAATACGATATTATCGTATCAAATCCACCGTATTTGTCTAAAAAAGATATGCAAAATCTTCAAAACGAAGTAAAATACGAACCATCGCTTGCTCTTTTTGGTGGTGAAGACGGTTTAGATTTTTATAGAGAAATTATTTCTAAAGCAAGTAATTATTTAAACGAAGGTGGATTATTATATTTAGAAGTAGGCGTAAATCAAGCCCAAATTATCGTAAATTTAATAAATAAGGTAAATAAATATAAAGATTGCCAAATTATTAAAGATATAAACGGAATTGAACGCATAATAAAGGTGAAAATAAATGGCTAATAAAAAACTTGAAGCAATTTTAGAAAGATATGAAAAATTAAACGAGTTGGTTTCTACGCAAGAAGTCTTATCTAATATGGAAGTTTATCGTAAATATACTAAAGAAATTGCTGATATGGAAGAAACGGTAAACGTATATAAAGAGTATAAAAAATTATTAAGTGAAAAGCAAGATGCTGAAAATTCATTATCTTTTGAAACGGATAGTGAAATGAAAGAGTTTTTGCAAGAAGAAATCAAAGACTTGAAAAAGCGTATTGAAGAAAAAGACGGTGAACTTAAAATTTTATTAATTCCAAAAGACCCCGACGATGATAAAAGCGTTATCGTTGAAATTAGGGCGGGTGCAGGTGGTGAAGAGGCAGCACTTTTTGCATATGAATTATATAGAATGTACGTTTGCTACGCCGAAAAAAATCGTTGGAAAGCCGAAGAAATCGACTCAAACAACACCGAACTCGGTGGGGTTAAAGAAGTTGTATTCTCAGTTTCAGGTAAAGGGGTATATGGTAAATTAAAATTTGAAAGTGGCGTACATAGGGTTCAACGAGTTCCTGAAACGGAATCTCAAGGTAGAATACAAACGTCAACTGCAACGGTAGCAGTTTTACCAGAAGCACAAGACGTAGAAATAAAAATCGAAGAAAAAGATTTAAAAATAGATACTTATAGGGCGTCTGGTGCTGGTGGACAACACGTAAACAAAACTGAAAGTTGTATTCGTATGACTCACATACCAACGGGTATAGTCGTAACTTGCCAGGACGAACGTTCGCAAATTAAAAATAGAGAAAAGGCGTTAAAAGTATTAAAATCAAGGCTTTACGACCATTACAATTCTGCATATCAAAAGGAATATGATAGTCAACGTAAAAGCCAAATAGGTACGGGTGACCGTTCGGAACGTATTAGAACGTATAATTTTCCACAAGGTAGAATTACAGACCATAGAATAGGTTTTACGCTATATTCATTAGACTCTTTCTTGGCGGGCAATATTGAAGAAATGATTAACGCACTTCAAATAGCCGATAGAGAGGCAAAACTCTTAAACGAAGAAGAAAATTCATAAAATTTAATAAAAATCGTCGTGCAAAATTGCACGGCGATTATTTTTATAAATAAATATAATTTTTTTATAAAAACACCGTCAAAATGCTTGCAAAATAAAGTTTAATCGTATATAATATTAAAAAATTTAAGTATAAATTAAAAATTCTTAATTATAATAAGTAAAAAATATTAAAATTACAAAAATAAATTGCAAATAGGTGTTAAAATGAAAATTTCTCAAAAGGCAAAACAAATTCCCGCATCAATGACGTTAGAAATTACTGCAAAAGTAAACGAATTAAAAAGTTTAGGTAAAAATATTATAGGTTTTACGGCAGGTGAACCAGATTGTAATACGCCAAAATACATCATAGATAGTTGTAAAGAAGCGTTAGATAACGGCTTAACTAAATATACGCCAGTTGCAGGTACTTTAACTTTTAGGCAAGCGATAAGTGAAAAGTTTAAAAAAGATAACGATTTAAATTATGCCCCAGACCAAATTGTAGTTTGTGATGGTGCAAAATCTGCTTTATATCACGCTATTTACGCAATTTGTGACGATGGTGACGAAATAGTTTTAGTTGCTCCATACTGGTTTACTTATAAAGAACAAATTAAAATGTGTGGTGGTGTACCCGTTGTAGTAAATACCGTTAAAGACAACGGCTACAAACTTACTCCAAGCCAACTTGAAAGCGTTATTACTCCAAAGACAAAAGCAATTATATTAAACTCTCCTTGCAATCCTACGGGAGTGGTATATTCTAAAAGCGAGTTAGAAGAATTAGCAAAAGTAATAGAAAAACACGATTTAATAGTAATTTCGGATGAAATTTACGAAAAATTAATTTACGATGATTTAAAACACGTATCTATAGCGTCGCTTAACGATTATATGTACGAAAATACAATCGTAATTAACGGTGTAAGTAAAAGTTATTCAATGACGGGTTGGAGAATAGGTTATTTAGCATGCAATAAAACACTTGCAAGGGTAATAACAAAATTGCAAAGCCAAACGACGTCAAACGCTTGTTCTTTTGCTCAATACGCATCGGTAACTGCTTTACAAGGTGGTGATGAAATTATTGAAAGCATGCGTTTTGAATTTGACGAAAGAAGAAAGTTGATAATGTCGCTATTAACTAAAATAGGGTTAAAATTTGTAAAACCACAAGGGGCTTTTTATATTTACGTAAATATTAAGGATTATCTCGGCAAAGAAATTGATGGTAAAGTTATTAAAAATAGTTTAGATTTTGCTAATATATTAGTTGATTATGGTGTTGCCGTGATACCAGGTTTACCTTTTGAAAAAGAAGGCTACGTAAGAATGTCATACGCAATTTCTAAACAAGATATTGAAAAAGGCATAGAACTTTTAAATGAATTTTTATTAAAAATTAAATAATAAAAAAATATTTGTCAAAAAAGTATAAAAATTTTTAAATTTGCTATTGAAAAATCCATTAATATACTATATAATAAAAGTATCAAAGGAAAAGGAGACCTTTAAATATGATTAAAATAGTATATGGACCAAAAGGATTCGGCAAAACTAAAATAATGCTTGAACAAGTTAATCAAGCGGGTAAAGACGCAAAAGGTAACGTAGTATTTATTACTGATAAAAGCATAAATTCAGTAAATATTGATTTTAACGTTAGATGTGTTTATACTGAAGATTACGACATAACGTCTACACAAGTATTTAGGGGCTTTATTAACGGGTTACTTGCAGGCAATAGCGATATTGAATACGTATTTATCGATGGTTTAAAACGTATTATAGGCGATAAGATGGTTGGCGGTAAAAAACTTTTCGAAACTATAAATAAATTACAAAAAGAATACGAAGGTTTAAAATTCGTAATTTCTGTAAGTGCAGGTTATGAAGACCTACCAACTTACGTTAAAAAATATGTTAAATAAGAAGATAAAAATTTTTAAAAATAACGTGGAAGTCAGCGAGTATGTTCTACTTGCTGATTTTTTCATGCCAACCGAAAAATTTTTAAACGAAATTTCCACGTTATCTAGTAATGAAAAACTAATTAAATTATATGAAAATATTAGTGGACAAAAGGCTAGTGAAAATGCTAAAAATCGCATAAATAAAATTGAAAATATTTTAGACGTTTTGTGCTTAGACGAAGATATTTATTGTGTTGATTTAACTCAAAACAATACTTTAAGTTATAAATCGATAATTATTGATAATTCTACAATTTATCTAGAAATTTGCTCTTTTATTGCCATATTTTACTTGGTATATCTTAATTTGTTCGAAGATTATTTATCACGTAATGAAAAAGTGAATTTTTTATTGCCGTTTGATTGTAAAACGGCGTGCATTTCTGCGTTAATTTTTAGTAAAATGGTAAGTAATTTTAACGTAGTTATTGCAGGTGATAAAACTAATATTGCAATTTATAAAAACGAGTTTTATAAACCTAGTTATCAGCCTTCTTTTTCGGGATATATAAGCGAATTTTTTGAAGATTACGGAATTGTTTTCGACGCATATTCGTCAAGTGAAATTACGTCGTATGAAAATTATTTAGAAGAATATGACGACGATAATAGCGTAGTGTTTTTCTCATTTTTATCGCCCTACTTAACGGTAGAAGAAAGTTTAAAATATATATCTAACAAAACTTTCAAAAATAATAATATAGCAATACAAAAGTTGTATGAAGAAACGGCGTTAGAAATTCCGCCAAACATAGAAGATATTAAAAATAATAAATTTGATTTTGAAGAAAAGTTAAGTTGTGAGAGTTTTTTATACCTTTTAGAGAATTTGTATAAATATTAATCGTAATAAAAGGTAAAATAACTTGCAAAATTATTAAAATTGATATATTATTTATATAATAAATAAAATTTTCAAGGTGAAAGGTTATGGAAGATAAAAAAACCTTATTTAGTGCAGTACAACCGAGTGGTATTCCTACGATAGGCAACTACGTTGGTGCTATAAATAATTTTGTAAAATTGCAAGACGAGTATAATTGTATTTATTCTATTGCCGATTTGCATAGTTTAACGGTAAAACAAGAGCCGGCAAAACTCCGTCAACAAACTCTTGCTTTGCTTGCGTTGTATTTAGCGTGTGGTGTCGACCCTAATAAATGTACTATTTTCGTTCAATCGCACGTTCCGGCACATACTGAACTTACTTGGATATTAAATACTATGACGTATCCTGGCGAACTTAATAGAATGACGCAGTTTAAAGACAAGTCTAAAAATCACGCAGATAACGTTAACGTTGGCTTAATGGACTATCCCGTACTTATGGCAGCAGATATTTTACTTTACGGCACACACGTCGTACCCGTTGGTATAGACCAAAAGCAACACTTAGAATTAACTAGGGACTTAGCAATTCGTTTTAATACTAGGTATAGTGATACTTTCGTAGTGCCTGAATGTATATTTGCTAAATATGGAGCAAAAATAATGTCGCTTGCCGACCCAACTAAAAAAATGAGTAAGAGTGATGAAAACGTTAATTCTTATATATCAATGTATGATGACGACGATACTATTATAAGAAAGTTTAAAAGGGCGGTAACTGATAGTGATAATAAAATTACTTACGACGTTGAAAATAAGCCGGGCATAAGCAACTTGCTTACTATTTACGCCGTGTTTAATAAATGTAGTATTGAAGAAGCAGTTTCTAGATTTGAAAACAAGGGTTATGGTGATTTTAAACTTGAAGTAGGTAGTGCCGTCGTTGAAGGCTTAAAACCTATTACGAAAAAGCGTCTTGATTTATTAAATAATAAAGATTATCTTGAACAAGTTATGAAAGATGGTAGAGATAAAGCGAGTTATTTAGCAAGAAAGACTTTGTCAAAAGTGTACAGAAAAGTAGGATTATACGGTATTTAATATGTTTGGATATATAAAACCGAATTACCCATATTTATATTTAAAAGATGATAATTTATATCGTGGGCTATATTGCGGTATGTGTAAAAGTATAAAAAAAGCAAACGGCAATATGGCAAGGTTTTCGTTAACTTACGATATAGCCTTTATGTCGTTATTAATACACTCTATAAAAGGTGTGGACGTAGAAATTAAAAATTCTACTTGTATAGCCCATTGTATTAAAAAAAGACCTATGACAAAAGTTGACGAAATATCACTTTTATTAGCCGACGTCAACTTAATTTTAGCAAAATATAAAATAAGCGACGATATAAACGACGAAAAAAAGGGTAAAATTAAAGGAATATTCGTAAGTAAAGGGTATAAAAAAGCAGTAAAAAGGCACAAAAAGATTGATGAAATAGTAAAAAATCAATACGCTAATTTATTAACTTTAGAAAAACAAAATTGTCAAAGTATAGATATTGTAAGTGATTGTTTTGCTAAAATGCTTGAAGAAATATCAACTTACGCATTACAAGAATTTGCTACCGACGATACTAAACTTTTATTTTATACTATCGGTAAATGGATTTATTTAATCGACGCACTTGACGATTACGATAAGGATATAAAAAAATCAAACTATAACGTATTTAGGGCGACGTATAATCAAAATAATTATAAAAGTCTAATTGATAATTACTATGAACAAATAGTTTCGATTTTTGGCAGTATATTTTCTCAAATGAGTGAAAGTTATCAAAAAATTTCATTTAAATTTAATAAAGACTTATCGTCTAATATAATTTTTAGGGGAATACCAAATCAAACTAAAACAATACTAGAAAAAGGGAAAGAAAATAATGGAAAATAAATATTATAAAATTTTAGGTGTAGACCAAAACGCAACTAATGAAGAAATTACAAATGCTTACGAAACGTTAAAAGCAAAATATCAAAAAGAAAGATTTGAAGAAGGCGAAAAGGGTAACTACGCAGCAAAAATGCTTACCGAAATAGAAAATGCGTATAAAATCATTATATCTTTAAGAAAAGAACAAGACTTTACTAGTGAAGGAACGTTTAGTTTAATTGAAAAAGATATTAAAAACGGCGATTTGCAATCGGCACAAGAAAAACTCGATAGTTTTGACGAAAGAGATAGTGAGTGGCATTATTATCAATCGGTAGTTTTTTACAAGAAAAACTGGATTAACGAAAGTAAAATTCAACTTGAAATAGCAATTAAAATGAATCCAGACGAGCCGAAATATCGTCAAGCCCTTGATAAAATTCAAATTAAAATCAACGGTCAAAACAATTCGCAGTATAATCCTGACTGGAATAAGTCTGGTAACGCATATAAAACACCACAACAAGAAGGCGAACCTATTCAGCAAATGGGTGGCGAAGGTTGTTGTCAATGGTGTTGTGAAATGGCAATTTGCAACGCAATGTTCAATATCGGTTTAAGTTGCTGTTGTCCTTGTAGATAATGAAAGACGCAAAATTAATTGCCATATCTGGCGTAACTACTGCGTTAAGCGTAATTGTTTTAGCGTTAGGCACTTATATAGAAGTAATTGACCTATCTTGCCTATTTATAGCGTCGCTATTTATTATGATTCCGCTTGCAAAAGGTAGTTTTAAAAGTGCTTTTTTATGTTATGTAGCAGTATCGTTATTATCATTAATATTTACTGCGTCAACGGGTAGGTTTTCAATAACCGTTTTATACGTAGCCTTTTTTGGACTATATCCGTTATTTTTAAATTTTGAAGAAATAAAAAATATTAATAAGTTAATAAGTTATCCTATAAAAGCCGTGTGGTTTGTAGGAACGTGTTTTTTAATGTATTTCATTTTTAAAATGTTTATATTAACAGACCAAGCGTTAGAAAAATATATAGTAGTAATTATTTTGATTGGGGGACTAGTACTTTTCGTGATTTTTGATTATATGATGCGACGTTTTCAAAAACTAACTAATATAATCATAAAAAGATTGAATTTTTAGGTAATTATTATGCAAAAAAACGAGAAATATATTCAAACGATTACTGATTTAGGATGCAACGGCGAAGGAATAGCAAAAGTTGGCGACGTTACGTGTTTTATTCCTTTTACACTAATCGGTGAAAAGGTTGAGTTTAAAGTATTAAAGGTTGCAGGTAACGTTGCTTATTGTAAACAACTTGAAATTATTACGCCGGCCGACAATCGTGTTAGGCCAAGATGTCCCGTATTTACAAAGTGCGGTGGTTGTCAGTTGCAACATCAAAAATATGTAGAGCAATTAAAGTTAAAACGTAAAATCGTAAAAACGTGTTTTAAAAAGATTGCAAATTTAGACGTAACGGTTTTAAAACCCGTTCGTAGTGACGTTGAATACGAGTATAGGAATAAATTACAATTACCCGTAAGGCAACAAAACGGGGAAATTGTTTTAGGTTTTTTTGCTGAAAACTCTCACAGGGTTATAAACGTGCAAAGTTGTCCTATTCAACAGCCTTGGACGGAAGAAATTATAAAAGTAATACGTACGTTTATGTGTTATTACAATATATCTGCATATAACGACGAAACAAAGCAGGGTTTAATAAAACACGTCGTAGCACGTAATGTTTCTGGTAACGTTTTATTAGTTTTAGTAATAAACGGCAAAAAGTTGCCGTATTATAAAAAATTAATTGAAATGCTTAATGAAAACTTGCATACGTACTCGTTATTTATTAGTGAAAACACAGCGGAAAATAACGTAATTTTAGGTAAAGAAATTAAGTTATTGTATGGTCAAGAAAGTTACTTTGCAGTTGATAATGGCATAAAGTATTCAATAGGACCAGGTTCGTTTATGCAAGTTAACGATAGCGTTCGCACCAAACTTTATAACGAAGTTATAAAATGTGCAAATCCTACTGAAAATATCGTTTGTATCGACGCTTATAGCGGGGCAGGTTTATTAACTGCTATGCTTGCGAAAAAATCATTAAAAGCAATCGGTATTGAAATTGTTAAAGAGGCTGTTGAAAACGCAAATATTTTACGACAAGAAAACGACTTAAATGATAAAATGTTTAACTATTTAGGTGCTTGTGAAGATTTATTACCTAATATTATTGAAACTGAACGCAACTCAAACGGTGAAATTGTATTAGTGTTAGACCCGCCACGTAAAGGGTGTGACAAAAAGGTTTTACAAGCAATATTAGACTCTAAACCAAATAAGGTAATTTACGTTTCTTGTTCACCACAAACTTTAGCACGTGACGTTGGCGTATTAGTAGGCTCGTTGTCGTATCAAGACAGCGTTATTGTTCGTAACGAAAAATATACGCCGTTATACGAAGTAGAAATGGTAAAACCTTTTGATATTTTTCCTCAAACCAAACACGTTGAGACTATCGTTTGTCTTACGCTTAAGACAAATTAAAAATTTTAATGTGTCAACGTAAACGTATTTAAGTGTGACAAGGTTTAATTAAAGAACGGGCTTTACAAAAAATTTTATCTTATAGGCGAAATGATGAAAATTTTAAAAGAACATCCAAAAGCATTTGCTAGTTTTGAAAAGGTAAACGAAGTTTTTGGTAATTTTAAACGCAAGGTTTAATAACTAAATATTTTAAGGTAATTTATGATAGTTTTTGACGAAACTCAATTAGAAAAATTAAAAAATTGGATAGTTACTCTTATCAAAATGGCAAGGGAATATGATGGTAGGGTTATTACTAAAGCAGAAAATGGTGCTTTAAAAATTTCAAGTTATGATAGTGAGTTTGCTCAAGGTATTTACGATGCGATAGAAAAATTAACGCAAGCAATGTATTTAATGAATGAAAGAGCAAGACCTTATCTTCTTTTTGAAAAAGACTTAATAAATATTTTCAATAAGTCGGTTGATTATAGTTTAGGTTATTATAATACGACTGAAAATTTAAAATTATTAATGGTTCACTCACAGCAAATAATTAAATGTGCTAAAAACCTAATGCCGATAGCATTTAAAAAGTCAACCGAATCAAGTCCAATTTTTCAAAAAGTAAATTATGATTTAGAAAAAGCCTTTATAAATAACGCTAGGTCAATTCATAGGTTATACGGCGAAACGCCAGACGGTTATAATCGTTTAATAACCTTAGTGCAAGAATCGTTTGGTAACCTATTTAAAATTATGATAATATCAATTCAGTTAAAAGACTTTTCTAATGTTTAATTTTAAACTATTACAATTTTATAAAACTTGAATTAAATAGCAGGGTAGAGATATGAATTTAAAAAAGTTAAATTTTACAATTTTCGACGATAGTATTACGGTATACTGGAAAAAATCCAAATCAATAAAAGACGATTTTTATTATTTAATTTATTTAAATAATAATCAAGTGGCTAAAATTAATAAAACGCATTACACGTTTAATAATTTAAACGCAGATACTACTTATCAAATTAAAGTAGAAATTTACGTATTAAATAAACTTACAAAAACCTATTTAGACTGCGTAACTACTAAGGTAGCACCAAACGTTATCGACGTAACTAAAAGCCCTTATAACGCCGTTGGTGACGGTGTAACTCTTAACACGACTGCATTACAAAAGGCAATAAACGATTGTAAAAAGGGCGAAAGAGTTTACGTGCCTAAGGGCGTATATTTAACGGGGGCACTTGATTTGCATAGCGATATGGAACTTTATCTTGAAAAGGGTGCAGTCTTACAAGGCTCAACTTGTGAGTTAGATTATTTACCAAAGGTAAATAGCCGTTTTGAAGGCTACGAAATGAAGTGTTATCGTTCGCTTATCAATATCGGCAGTATGACTAGAGAAAAGGTTTACAACTGCAAAAACGTAGTGATTCGTGGTGGTGGAACTATAAGTGGTGGTAGTTACAAGTTAGCCGAAAATATAATAAAAAAAGAAAAAGAAGAATTGCTTGAATATATCACTTCTCTTGGCGAAAAGGTTAAAACTTTTGATAGCATTGACGCTATTTGTGGGCGTGCAAGGGGAAGACTTTTATGTGTTTCTAATACTAATAACGCAATTTTTAGTGATATATATTTTAAAAACGGACCTGCTTGGACAACTCATTATATATATAGCAAAAATATCGTAACTCAAAATTGTTACATTTATTCACGTCATATACATAACGGTGACGGGTGGAATCCCGATTCAAGTGAAAATTGCGTAATTTTTGGTACGGGATTTGAGACTGGCGATAATTGCGTAGCAATTAAATCTGGTAAAAATCCAGAAGGTAATATTATAAATAGACCAACCTTAAACGTTTTCGTGTTTGACTGTGTTATAAATAGTGGTGGCGGATTTGCAATAGGTAGTGAAATGTCTGGTGGTGTAAAAAACGTGTATATGTGGGACGTTGACGCAACTAAAGGATTATTAGGCGTAAGGATAAAAGCACCGATTGTAAGGGGTGGATTTATTAAAAACGTTGAAGTTTTAGATAGCAAACTTTGTGACATATCAATTACGACTAAATATTTTTGCAACCTTGACGGCGATAGTGCAAAAACTCCAACGACTTTTGAAAATTTTTATTTTGAAAATATTTATTTAACGGGCGAGTGTTACGAATATTTCAATATGCGTAATAGTGGCGGAGACGAAAGTAAAGTTTATCAAAATGAAAAGAAATACAGAAAGGCGATATCTATAATAGGACCTGATAACGACGGCAACGAAATTAAAAACGTAACTATCAAAGATTGTACCGTATTAAAACGTAAACTTAACGATGGCCAAGTTTTTGAAATTGACAACGTAAAAAATTTATCAATTACAAACGTTAATTTTAAATAATAGGTAATAATAGGCAATACTATGACGAGTGAACTTATAAAAAAAGAAAAAATTATATTTGAAGGTGTAAAATATTTGCGAGAAAATTTTAATAAAAGTGACTTGAAAATTAAAGAAGCAAGCGATAAATGCTTTATATCACAAGCCTACTTTAGAAAAATTTTTAATGAAGTTTACAATATTTCACCTATAAAGTATTTAAACAAAATTAGACTTGATAAAGCAGGCGAGTTGCTTTATAACGGCAATTGTTTAGTTAAACAAGTTTGTCAAAAATGTGGCTTTAATAGTCCATGCCGTTTTTCAAGAGAGTTTAAAAAATATTATGGCGTAACTCCGTCAGTTTATAATAAACAAGACGTTTTTGAAATGTAAATTTAAATTGAATAATTTTTATATTTTACGATAAAATCTATTATTTTAACAAATTTTCTAATTAAACTATTAAAGGAGATAAACTTTTATGAATATTTTAGAATATTATAATATTAAATCAAGCATACTTGAAAAATACGTTGACGAGGCAACTAAAAACTACGATGCGTATTTGTTTTCTAACGAAAATATTTTGCGAATTTTAAATAGTGCAAAATTATTAGATAACGAAATAAAAAACGTTTACGTTAACTTTTTAGATAAGATTGACGATAATTTAAGACAATATCTTTATCTTATGTATTATGCGTTATTCAAAACTGATGAAGATTTTACTTTTACCTATTTAAATCAACCATTTCAAGAAATCGGCGAGCCTATTTATTATAAAGAAAATTACAAAGGTTTAGTAATGGGTATTTTATACGTTGTTGCGTCAACTGAATTATATAATTTTGTAACTAAAAACAATTTAGATACGTTAATGTACGATAGATATTTTGAAAAGTTTACTTACTTTTCTAGCCAAAATAAAATACAATACGACACTTACGGAATTGTTGTAAGTGGTTGCTTTTTGTACGGCTATGCAAGGGCTTCGTTAATGTGGATAGGTAATTTGACTTTCCAAATAGTTAAGTATAATAGATATTGTCAAGTATATGAAAATGCTAATGGTGAGAGACTATTAGTAGCAACGGGTAAATGTAGGTACGATAGTCAAGGTTTGTATACTGAAGATGAGAACGCATTTTTACCTAAGTTAGAAATAGTAGATAATACTCTTTACGCAAACGTATTTAAAGATAATGGTAGACTTGACTTAAACGTTTCAAAAATTGACTTAAATGAATACAAATTAATATTAAAACCGGGTGATAACGTTGTAACCGTGCATATTCCTGCGGGAAAATCGTTAAATATAACTGAGTGTGTTAAATCAATTAAGACTGCAAAAGAAATATTTATGCGTTTCTTTAATAGAATTAAAGGTGTAGTTTGTTTGACTTGGTTTATAGGTCCTGAATTACGTCATTTATTAAAAGAAGGCGGAAATATGCAAAAGTTTGCCGATTTATTTCAATTAATTTCAATTGAGCCTGACCTTAAATATCATCATTTATATGTTCATATTTTTGAAGCGAATAAAGATATTCCACTTAACGAGTTAGTTCCAAAAAACGATTTTCAAAAAAGATTTTTAGATTTAGCACTTAGGGGCGACAAAATGTATAAGGGTTACGGCTTGTTAAAAGAAAATATCTAAAATGATAATACCAAGAAAATTAAGATGCAAGTTTTAAATAAATAACAATAAATTTAACGGCAACACAAGTTAAAGTAAAAAAAGTAAAAAATTTTTGAAAAAAGCATAAAAATTACTTGCATTTTAATTTTGTATTTGGTATATTATATAGGCACTCAAAGAAATGGGAGTTTAGCTCAGTTGGGAGAGCATCTGCCTTACAAGCAGAGGGTCATAGGTTCGAGTCCTATAACTCCCACCACATTTTGCGGGAGTAGCTCAGTTGGTAGAGCACTGCCTTGCCAAGGCAGTTGTCGCGGGTTCGAGTCCCGTTTCCCGCTCCAATGGCGCTATAGCCAAGCGGTAAGGCCAAGGTCTGCAAAACCTTCATTCCCCGGTTCAAATCCGGGTGGCGCCTCCAATTTAATATATTTTTTGCCGCTGTGGCGGAATAGGCAGACGCAAGGGACTTAAAATCCCTCGGTAGCAATACTGTACCGGTTCAAGTCCGGTCAGCGGCACCAAATCAGTATAATCCGAACCAAATCTTTGTAACAAGTGAATGGTTCGGATTTACTTTTACTCTTGAATCATTGTAACGGTAGGAATTTATGTTCCTTCCGTATTTTCTTTTGCTGTCATATTATATTGATTTTAATAAAAAAGTATAGCACACTATACTTCGCAAGGCGAAGAAGTGTGCTTTTTAATTACATTAAAAGGAGGTATTATGAAATATAAAAATTGGTTAAACGAGTGGCTTGCTTTGTACGCAAAGCCCGCTACGAAAATAAGAACGTACAAAAAGTATCAAAGACAAATAGAACTACATATACTCCCCGCGCTTGGAGAGTTTGAACTTAACGATTTAACGGCAACCGTTTTGCAACGCTTTACCGTGGATTTATCGGGAAAAGGCTTATCCGCAAACACAGTAAACGGTATTATATCCGTGCTTAAATCTTCTTTGCGTCGAGCAGTATTACTTGGCGTAACGGACAAAGAGTTTACAATGGCTATCGTTCGCCCGAAACAACGAGAAAAGCAAGTTGATTGCTTTTCTAAAGAAGAACAACGAAAAATCGAGCAGTTTATCTTTGAAAAAAAGAAAAACAAATTGTTCGGCGTGGTGCTTTGTCTTTATACGGGTTTGCGTATTGGTGAACTTCTATCACTTACGTGGGATGACGTGAATTTACAAAAAGGCATTATAACTGTTTCTAAATCTTGTCACGACAGTTGGGAAAATGGTGAATACGTTAAGGTAATCGACACGCCAAAAACGGACTGTTCAGAACGTATTATTCCTTTACCCAAGCAACTGCTTTCACGATTAAGAGAGTACAAGAAATCGTCAAGCGGAAACTACGTTGTTGAGGGTAGAAAAGTACACGGTGCGCAGGTACGCTCGTATCAAAAGAGTTTTGAACTATTATTAAAACGTTTGAAATTACCGCATAAAGGCTTTCACTCTCTTCGTCATACGTTTGCAACGCGCGCATTAGAGTGCGGAATGGATATTAAAACGCTATCGGAAATTTTAGGTCATAAAAATCCTACAATAACTCTAAAACGCTATGCCCACTCTATGCTCGAACATAAAGCGGAAATGATGAATAGACTTGGTAAATTATTATTCTAAAAATGGTAAAAGTGGCGAGTATTTCACTCGCCACTTTTTTACATAGATTATCTTAATCTATGTAATTATTTTAATTCTTTTATATAAAAATGTCAATCGTAATTATCGTTGTATGCAAAAATTTATACTTAAAAATTACATTCTATAAAAATTCTATGAACTTTTTTTATCTGATGTTCGCGGATTAAGATAATCTATGGTAAAAAGCACAATCAAAAATACATTATACACTTGGAGGTTTTATCAATGAAGAGAAGACATTTTTTGTTAAGTTTGATTTGTATACTTTTATTATCTTTAAGCATCTTTACACTTACGGCTTGTGGTGAAAACGAGCCACCACACACGCACGTATACGACCAACAGGTAATAAACGAGACTTTTAAGGCAAGTGATGCAACTTGCGAAGATAAAGCAGAATATTATTTTTCTTGTTCTTGTGGTGAAAAAGGCACGGCAACTTTTAAACACGGTGAAAAATTAGGTCATGCTTATGGGGCTTGGGTTTCAATCGGAAACGGTCAACACAAAAAGACTTGCGTTAATGATAACAACCATAATATAACAGAAAATTGTTCTGGTGGAAACGCAACATGTATTAAAAAAGCAGTTTGTGATGATTGTGGAATTGAGTATGGCACAACAAAACCACACAGTTATACTATACTTAAACAATCAGAAACACAACACTGGTATGAGTGTACTTGTGGTGCTTATGAAACAAAAGAAAACCATAATCCTGGTGCAGCAGCAACTGAAACAACCGACCAAAAATGTACGGAATGTCAATATGTAATCGCACCAGCATTAGGTCACGTACATGCATTGCACTTAACAAAGGTAGATGCAAAACCACAATCTTGCACTGAAGAGGGCAATAATGAATATTACACTTGTTCTTGTGGTAAGTGGTTTAGAGATAATACTGCAACTACTGAAATCACTGATAAAACGAGCGTTGTAATTGAAAAAGATGCTCATGAATATGAAACGTTGAAGAAAACTGCTACCGAACATTGGTGGGAGTGTTCTTGTGGTGATAAAGATGGTTTAGAAGAACACCATGGTGGAAACGCAACATGTATTAAAAAAGCAGTATGTGATGATTGTGGAATTGAGTATGGCACAACAACACCACACAGTTATACTATGCTTAAACAATCAGCAACACAACACAGGTATGAGTGTACTTGTGGTGCTTATGAAACAAAAGAAAACCATAAAGGTGGAACTGCTACTTGTACGGAAAAAGCAAAATGTTCAGTTTGTAAAACCGAATATGGCGAAGCAACTGGACACGATTATGATGAAGTAGTAACTGAGCCAACGTGTACTGAACAAGGCTATACTACATACACTTGTCATTGTAACCATAGTTATATTGATAATTACGTTGGTGTACTTGGACATACTGAAGTAATTGATAATGCAGTAGCTTCAACGTGTACAGAAACAGGTTTAACCGAAGGAAAACATTGTTCAGTATGTGAAGAAGTTCTTATTGCACAAGAAGTAGTTGAAGCAACTGGACACGATTATAACAAGGGACTTTGCTTTTGTGGAGCATATATCGCCATTGATGATTCAAATTATGGATACTCATCATTTAGTTACAACAATGGGATATATTTAAGATGTCAGAATATTTATAAGGAACTTTGGAAGGCTTGTATTGATATTGTTAATTCTGACATTACTTACGATAAGTCAAATTCGATATTATTACAACTGAATAGTAGCTCTTATTCAATTAACTATATTTGTAAAGCGTTTGTAGCTTTTACTTTAGATAACCCTGAATTTTTTTTCATTTCAAACACCATATTTTACGAGAATGGTCTATATTGCATTAAAATAGATGAAGCTTATTTTGATGGCGAATATAGAAACTATTTGATAGATGTTATGGATTCATATAGTCAAAAAGTTGCTGAAATTGTATCTAACATTTCTACAAAAAATGAGAAGATTAAAGCTATACAAAAATTTATTGTTGAAAGTGTTCAGTATGAATTTGACGAAGAAGGCAATCCATCTAACGAGTCGTATGCGCATAACATAATTGGATTCCATGAACAACTTGGCGTATGTGAGACCTATTCGAAAACGTTTAAGTTCTTTTGTGATTATTTGAATATTAAAAACATTATTGTCATGGGAAAAGCTTCGGATGGACAAAATCACAGTTGGAATTTAGTAGAATTTGAAGAAGGGTATAGATTTTCAGACTTGACATTTTACGATTCAGTAATGGACGAATCTTACTTGTGTTTTTCCAACATGCATGTTGATTCAATTTACTGTCCTGACGGCGATCGTTTTGACTGTTTATATCCCTTGCCATATGGTGATTATCAAGGTATGCTCAAATTATATCAAAATAATACATTTATTACATCATCAAACGATTTAGGTGAGATATTTAATACAATGACAGATATTGATAATGAATACGTAATTAAAGTGGCAGACGGAATAACTATTGCTCAGTTTATAATAAATCAAGAAAACTGGCCAACTTGCCGAAGTATTAGTTTTGTTTGTGATAACGATAGCAGTCCTCACTTAATGATTAATACAGACTTACCACAGTTTAGATTGCATAGTGATTTATTTATTGAAAACTTAAGTTTGTATATTTTAAAAAATAGAACGACAGGTCCGTTTGCATCACGGATGTCCACTTTGGATTTGAACGGGCATAACTTGACTATTGATTCAACTTATCTTAATGTTTACACTGATATATATAACAGTAGCGAAGGGGCTTCAACAATTTATACTTATGCTTCTTACAATGATAGACACGGGAACTATTTTGATGGTGGACCATGGCTTTATGGAAACATAGACTGTGAAAATTTCATTGCGTATGGGTTTGTTAGGGTTTTGGGCTCACTTAATGTTGATTTCTTAGAGGCACATAAAGCAATTTCATTACAGGATAATGATGAGCGAGCGATTAGTTGCAATATTAATATTAATCAATTTATAGTACACGATTCTATTTATCTAAGTGGGGTGTGGACGGATAGTATATTTGTTGATTTATTAGATAATAAAACGGGTGGAGGTTTAGATATTCATATTCAAGGTATGGTTTTATCTAAAACTGAATTTACTATAAACACTATGGTTGGCAATTCTAAAGTTCTTTTCTATTATGCAACCTATGAAGTACATGTTACTTGGAATTTTGTAGTTGAAGGTGATATTCAACTTGATGTAACGCAAAAACCAAACGGCACTTATGTTGTTTATTTTCCATTAAATGATGTTCAATGCTTTATAAAGACTAATATGATAAGTTGGGAAGTGTCAGTTACAACAATAAACGAAGATAAGAGTTCAGAATATTTCCAATTATCTTATGATAAAGATGGTTACTATCTCTATTCGTAAGACAATATAACAATTCTAAAAAGCGTGCAGGTCATGAATTTTTATACTTTTTACGGCTGTACTAATCCTACGGTTTATTGTCAAATTAGCAGTGCGCCAAGTGAATGATCTTTTTATTGGAAATATTGTCCTAGTCATAGTAACGGAACAAGTTATTGTTCTATTGTTTGGAACTATGAAAATGAAACAAATAATGGTTGAGGCTCTGCATTAATATGTAAATTTAATATAGAAGATATTTATGAAAGGGCTTCTAAAAGTGGTCTTGCCAACGCGTCTACATATTGTAGTTATTATTGGAAACGCAATTGATCAACAATAAGTAGATAGGAATAAATTCCCCTTATCCCTATCTGCAAAACTAAAAATTAATAAAAATAAGCAAAGGTAAACATGGGTATAACTTTTAATAAAATGTACTCTAAAATCAAAACAAAGGGAAAAAATAGTGCAAAAAATTTTTTAAGTAATTATTACAATATAGAAAAATTCAAGAAAGTTTTAGTGGTAGATACGATTGAAGAATACGTTTGTGTTATTAATTATTATTGTAACAAATCAAAGGATGAGAAATATATATTTAGAGGACTTTCGCATCCTAATCAAAAGTATAGTACGTTAACTAGAACGATTTATGCAAATAGCACCGATGGTGATATTGATTCTTTTATAAATAATTACTTTAATACGGAGATTTTGTATATTAGAGAATTCGAACATGTAGCAGGATTTTTATTGCAAAACTATACTATGCCAATAGATTTAGTTGCTGCGGCTCAGCATTTTGGAGTAAGCACAAGATTAATAGATTGGACAAGTAGCCCGTTGATAGCAACTCTTTTTTCTTTAAACGGCACATTAGATAACAATTTAGAATGCAACGCTGATGGGAATAATTATTACATAGTTTTAGCGGTAGACAAAAATAAGCACATTAGAATACATAACTTAACAACCGACGTAGAAGATAAGGATAATATTGATATATACAGCAATAGATATGTTATATATGAAAAAATGCTTTTTTCACTAATGGAAATTTATAAAAATCGTGCAAATGATAAAGATAAAATAGAAAAATATTTTAAAAAAATTTTAGCACAAACAAATACTCAATATGTTTTTGTTGATAAAGACGAATATGAAGGAAGCGATATTATAACAGGAAAAGTTCAAGCCATTTGCAATAGAATGGTAGAAAAATTTAAAAATAATTCAATGGTTTTTTTGGAAACTAATTTTACAAATGAACGTATTGTAAATCAGCGAGGGCTTTTTCAAATTGCAGTAGACCCAACAAGGGGATATATGGAAAATATGTTTGAGAATATTGATATTATTATGATTTCTAAAAAAATAAAAGACAAAATAATTGATTATTGTAAAAGAATAGGTGTTAATTATTATGGACTGATGCCTGATTTAGGAGAAATCGCAAAAAGGATTAATAACAAATTCAAAAAGTAGAAAAAACAAGATGAACACTATATATGAGTGTAATAACTGCCCATATACAATTGAAAATCCGCCCAAAGACTGTAAATGCCCAAATTGTGACGGCGAATTGGAATTAATTGAAACCAAAATTCATCTTCCTGTGCAATCAGACGATGAAGAATTAACTTTTTAGCAGTATAACAAATTTTATAACACAAACTTAAAAACGGTAGATTAAAAAAATCCGTCGTTTTTAATGTCTATTTTTATAAATATACCCATATCGCAATAACATTTGAAAGTTTTAAAGGTTCAAATTTAAAATGCCTTGGCGCACCAAAAAATGCAAACTCTTTTTTAAGGGTTTGCATTTTTTTACGTTGCAAGAACGGACTTGAAAACTAAATAATACTTATACAAATTGTCGAAGAAATTTGCATAAAGAGAAAAACCACAATTTTTATTAGTTTTAACAAAATAATTTGTTTAAAGGTATTGCATTTTGCAAAAATATATAATAAAATTATATAAACTATAAGAAGTTAAATTTAATGCAAAATCTTTGCAAAATTACTAATTTTGCTGTAAAACTACCATATTACACTTTTATTTGAAAACGGCGAATTTGCAAGCACTTGCAAGTAAGTTTTTAACTTCTTGTATTATCAAATATATTTTAGTGAGGTTTTATGGTAAATTTTATAAAGAAAATTTTTGTAATTTTATTATCGTTTTGTTTAATTTTTACAATAACGGCTTGTGGCGATAATAATTCTAACGACGACGATTTTGTAACGATAAACGCAAGTAAAAGAGATATAGCAAACTATTTAAAAACGTTATCTAACGGTGAAATAATTTTAGAAGATAACCATTACGATAAGTTAACTTTAGGTATCAATAAGCAGGCTTGCGAAAGTGAAGGTAACGGAGCAGGCAGTCCTTATAGTGGAGTGTGGAATATCGATAATCTAACGATTACAGGCACAAAAAACGTAATAGTCGACGGATTTACAATAGATATTGATTCAACTAACGTCGCAGGTAAAGTCTACGAGCCAAGGTATAATATAAACACGTTAAAAATTAATGGAATAACTATGTATGGACCTATCAAATTAGGTTATGATACGTCTAATAAAAATAAAGTAAATAGTTTATTAATTGAAAATCTTATAATTGAAGACGTAGTCTTTAATTTTAGTGAATTAGCGTCAAGTTTATCACAGCCTTCAACGGGTTGGAAAATTGAATCTGCTATATATTTATTACCTAAAACTGATAATATAAAGAACGTAACTATAAAAAATTGCACTTTTACTAATATGAACGACGTTAGAGCCGTTGTTTTAGTGCAAACTATTGCTGATAATTTTAAAAACGGAAGTAACGTGACTATTGAAAACTGCTCTTTCGATTCGGCAGGGTATAATCCTATACAATTTGCGGGTAATGGACACGATGGTAATATAACGATAAAAAATTGCACTTTTTCAAATAATACCAATTCGGCAATTAGAATTGCAGGTGCTACGGGCAATGTTATTATACAAGATAGTACGTTTTCAAGTAGTGGCTATGAAAGGGGAGTATATATATCAGGCTCTGATGGTGCAGAAATATCGTTTATAGGCGAAAACGTGTTTAATGGCAAATACATTTCGTTAAATGGACAAAAAATAGAACCTATAAATTAATTGCAAAGTTAATTTTTATATGGTATAATAATAAAAAATGTTAAAAAGTAAAAAATAAAGGAGAATATTATGGGATTTTTAACTGGTAAAACGGCTATTATAACGGGTGCGGGATTTGCAACGTTAAGTGACGGTCGCTGTGGTTCAATCGGTTATGGTATTGCAACTGCATATGCTAAAGAAGGTGCAAACCTTGTAATTACGGGTAGAAACGTTAAGAAATTAGAAGATGCTAAAAATGAACTTGAAAGTCAATATGGTATTAAAGTATTAATTATGCAAGCAGACGTAAATGCAGGTGCAGATAATAAAGCAGTTGTTGAAGGCGTAATTAATAAAACTATCGAAATTTTTGGTAGAATTGACGTTTTAATTAATAATGCTCAAGCCTCTGCGTCGGGTGTAACGTTACAAGACCACACTACCGAACAATTTGATTTAGCGATGTATAGTGGTTTATATGCAACTTTCTATTATATGCAAGCGTGCTATCCTTATTTAAAAGAAACTCAAGGCACTGTTATAAACTTTGCTAGTGGAGCAGGTTTGTTTGGTAATTACGGACAATGTGCTTACGCAGCAGCAAAAGAAGGCATTAGGGGACTTTCAAGGGTTGCTGCAACAGAATGGGGTAAAGACGGAATTAACGTAAACGTTGTTTGTCCACTTGCTTGGACTGCTCAACTTGAAAATTTCCAAAAAGCATATCCAGACGCATTTAAAGCAAACGTTAAAATGCCACCTATGGGACATTATGCAGACCCTGAACTTGAAATCGGTAGGGCGTGCGTAGCCTTGGCTAGCCCAGACTTTAAATATATGTCGGGTGAAACTATTACCTTAGAAGGTGGTATGGGCTTACGTCCATAATTAATATAAAAAACCTTTTGCAGTTGCAAAAGGTTTTTTTATTTAGTAAATAAATTTTTAAATAATACGCCCCATACTTTAACGCTATCTAAAAAAGTTTTAAAATGTGAACGCTTGTTTACGTCGTCTTCTTTCTTAGTATATATCGTTTCAATAGGTACTTCAATTATCGGTAATTTTCGCTTAGTATATTTAACCAAAGTATTCATTTCGTATTCAAATCTGTTACCGCTAATTTCAATTAAAAAGTCGAGTTGATTATGCGAAAAAGCCCTAAGTCCCGTTTGAGTGTCGCTAATTTTAGTTTTATATAAAAATTTAAATAATTTTTTAGTAGAATTATTGCCAAACTTACTTCTTAGTGGAACGTTTTTTTTCGAAAAATCTCTAACGCCCAAAATTAAAGCGTCGTCGTTTTCTTTTGCTTTTTTAACGCAATTTATTACGTCTTTGCAATCGTGTTGACCGTCACAATCGCAAGTGACGAAAGAAAATGAACTATCGTAATTTTCTTTGCAATATTTAAAAGCGTGTTTTAAAGCGTATCCTTTACCTTTATTTTCGGTATACTCTAGAACTAATATAAAGTCTTTTAGTTTACAAAAAACGTCGTCAAAAGTCTTGTTAGAGCCATCGTTGACTACAATTATTTGTTTTATTCCGTTGCTTTTAAGGTTTTTACAATAATTTATTATACTTTTAGGTGGTTCGTAGCAAGGAATTATTGCAATAAAATTATCGTTAGTAGTTGAAGCGTTAGAGTTTGTTTTCATTATCTGGTTTTATTCACAAATAGCAAAATTTATAATACTAGGACAAATTTCAACGATAAATTCTTTACCAAAAATTAATTCGCCGTCAATACATAATGTAAATTCATTATTTGAAGTAATTTTAACTTTCTTTGTACGTTTATAAAATACTATATTCTTTAATTTTTTATTAGTTAAGTGTTCGCCTTTTTCAAAACATTTAACTAAACTAATTAACTTAAATACCGAAATCTTTTTAACGTAGCAAAATTCAATTAAGCCGTCGTCAATAACGTAGTTAGGGGCACAAAAATATTTACCGCCTTCATAACCGCCGTTAGCAATGTTACCAAGCAACATTTTTTTACCATCGTTAATAAGTTCGCCGTCAACTTCAACCTTAATATCGTTAGACGTAGAAGTAAATAACGCCTTAAATATTGCAGAAGTGTAAGGCGATTTTACCTTACCCTTAAGACTTAACGAGTGTTTAACAACGTCAGCGTCAAAGCCGAAATTAGCAACGTTAATGCAATATTTGTCATTAACCTTAATTAAATCAATTTTACGATTTTTCGCCGTAATTAAATTTTTGACGTTTTTATATTTTTCTAAACCGCCAACCGATTTAACGAAATCGTCACCAGTACCGCAAGGATATGCCGTCATACTAGCGTTTTCAAAACCGACTATGCCGTTAGCAACTTCGTTAATAGTGCCGTCGCCACCGCAAGCAATAAATCTAATTTCTTCGTCGTTATGTACTGATAAATAATCTCTAACGTAATTTGTCGTAGAGTTTAAACCTGGTGTGGTAATGTGAAATAAAACGTCGTAATCTTTTTTTAGTTCGTTAATTTCGTCAAGCAAAAAATCCTTTGATTTATTTGAGCCAGACGTAGGGTTAATTATAAAAAAATATTTCATAATATTTCTCCTTTGTGTTTACTTTATTATATTAACATAATTTAATTAAATTACAAAGTATTTTAATAAATTTTTTATATTTTTAATAAAAAACTTGACAATTGATATTAAATAATTTATAATAATGATAATCATTATTAATATGAGGTAGTAAAATGTCAAAGCAAAGGCAAGCAGTTTTAGACGTTGTAACTAATAGTTGCGATCATCCAACGGCAGAAACGATACTTTATAGGTGTAAACAGATAATTCCATCTATGAATTTAGCAACCGTTTATCGTAACTTAAAAGAACTTGTAAAACAGGGCAAGGTAAATAAAATATCGCAAGAAGAAGGTGATAGGTTTGATAAAACCTTAGTAAACCACGCACATTTTAAATGTATAAATTGTTCCAATTTAACAGACTTATTAGATATTGACGTTGACGCAATTAAACTACAAGTTGAAAATGAATATGGTGTAAAAATTAATATATCAAGCGTATCGTTTAGCGGTATTTGCGATAATTGTTTAAACGTAGTTAGATAATTAACTGTTGAAATTTAAGTGAATTTATGTTAAAATAAACTTACTAAGTTTAATTTAAATGCGGTATAGGAATAATTATGAATAACAAAAAGGTAAAAAACAAACCTAAAATATTTAAAATCATAAGTTTAATATTGCTTTTAATATTGTCGTACGTATGTTCGCTTCACTTTAACGGCTATGAAAAAACTAATATTCGTTTTTTAAATTTAATCGCATTAGCATTAATAGGGTTTTTTTCATTTTATATAGTTTACTATATAATTTGCTTTATAATTTTTATAAAATATAAAATTTTACAAAAAATTGAGAGTAAAAACGTAGTTAATTGCGACGATAAAGTAAACGACTTTTTAAAGGACGAAAAATATAAATTTACTTATAACGTTAAAATTCCCGTGCAAGAAAATTTATCAAACGCAGTTACGCTTGCAAAAAACGTTGTTTTAGACGTTGCAACTTTAAATAAAAAAAATAATAAATATTTTTATTTAAACTATTCGGTGTACGACGCTTTAGAAATTTACGGCAATTTAGTTACTTTTGCATACGATAAAATCGACGGCGTATTTAAAACGTTTAAAATACAAAACAAACCTATAACGATAATTGAAAAATCGTTACAAAAAGTTATTGAAGACGAAAATATTGAAAATACTGAAAACAAACAAGGTTTATTGTCAAAAATAAAAAAAGGGGTAGGCAACGTCGTATTGAATACCAGCATATTCCTTTTTAAAAACAAAATACAAGATGCTGTTAATGAAATTATTGCGTTAGTTTGTTTAGAATCTTTTAAAATTTATGGTAAAAGGGTGAAAAATAAAACTCAAGCATTAGACCAAGAAATAGAGGTGCAAAATGCATAATTTTTTAGAGTGGATTTTTTCATTGTATGCACTTGCTATGCTTGAAACTATAATAGTGTTGATTAGCGAATTTACCTTTTTAATATTTATAGTAACAAGTCTTTTATTTGGAATATCACTTGCCGTAAACTTATTTATATCAAATACCATTAAAAAAATTAGGCGTGAAAGTGATAAAAACTATAAAACGTTAACTAATGAAGAACAGGCTAAATGCGACCTTATTTTAAGTCAAGCACGCAATGATTTATCAGTGCTTGCACGTCAAACTAAAGACAATAAAAAAATAAGACAAAATAATAGATTTTTAAAATTTTTCCATTTAAAAGAAAAGAGTGAAATCGTTATTGAAAAGGACTTTAAAACTATTTTTAGAAAAACCTTACAAGATATATTTTCCGTATTTGAAAAAGGTGATAAAAAGTCTTATTTAAGTTTATCTGAAAAGGACGTTTTCGTTATAGCAATTTCGTTAAAAGAAAGGCTAAATAGTTTAATTTCTTCTGCCAAAATAATATGGCTTAAAAGATTGCCGATATCGGTGATTTTGTATTGTTTAAGCGTGTACAACACTGCAATGAGAATTAAAAACAAGTTTTTCGTAGCGTTAACGTTAAAAATTATTGTGTTTTTTAGTTGGATTTTTAAAATTTTTTCACCAACTGGTTTATCAAAGAAATTAGTTAAAGATTTAAGTGGTGATAGTGTAGAAGAAATTATAACAAATTCTTTTATAGAGATTTTAGTAAAAGAACTTTGTGTGATTTATAAAGAAATTTGTAACGGCAACGCTGAAATCAATATATAAAATTATTATAATTATTTTATATAAAGTATTTACAAAATCTATATTTTGTGCTAAAATGGTATGTGGAACAAAAATATAACGAAATATAGTGTTTGGGGGGAATATGCAAGGTAAAATACACTCGGTATTTTCGGGCGGAACGGTTGACGGACCAGGTATAAGATTTGTTGTATTTATGCAAGGATGTCCACTTAGGTGTAAATATTGTCATAACCCAGATTCTTGGCTAGGTATTAACGGCGAGTATAGAAGTGTTAGTGACCTTGTTAACGAAATTATTCGTTATAAAAATTATTTTGGCTCAAACGGTGGTGTAACCGTTAGTGGTGGCGAACCACTTATGCAAATTGATTTTGTTATAGAGTTGTTAAAAGAAGTAAAAAAACACGGCATACATACCGCAATTGATACTTCGGGATACACCTTTAACGCTAGCAACGTTGATAAATATTTTGAACTTATTAAATATACCGATTTGTTTTTACTTGATATTAAGCATATCAACGACCAAAAACATAAAGATTTAACGGGTGTAAGTAACAAAAATACGCTAAATTTTGCAAAATGGTTAAGTAATAATGGCAAAAGTATGTGGATAAGGCACGTTTTAGTTCCGTCTTATACTGATTTTGATAATGATTTAAAAGAATTATCATCATTTATTAAAACGTTAAAAACGGTAGAAAAGGTAGAGGTTTTACCTTATCATACTATGGGCGAAGTAAAATATCAAAAAATGGGTATTGATTATCCGTTAAAGGGCGTTTTACCACCAAGTAAAGAAAGGGTTATAAACGCAAGGGAAATATTAAAGTTAAAATGATAAACGATAAAAATTATAAAGATAGTTTTAAAGGAATACAAGTCGTTGAGTTTAGCGGTGAATCGTGTGCAAATTGTTTAACGCTTATGCCGTTACTTTACGAATTGTGTACTGAAAGGCAAATTCCGTTACTACACGTTGAAGCGGGTGAAGATTCGGTCAAAGTGTTAAACGAATACGAAATTAATCGAGTTCCAACCGTGCTACTTTTAGACGACGGCGTTGAATTTGCAAGGGCGACGGGCTTTCAACCAAAAGAAATTTTTGAATTGTGGCTTGACGCTATGATAGAAGAACATACGAAAAAATAAGTGCGTAGCACTTTTATAAAAAAATAATTATAAATAAGGAGATTTTATTTATGGCAAACTATAAGGGCTGGGAAGGTTTTGTTCCTGGTAAATGGTGTGATGGTGAAGTTGACGTAAGAGACTTCATACAAAAAAACTATACGCCTTATGAAGGCGATGACAGTTTCCTTGCTCCAGCAACAGAAGCAACGAAAGAACTTTGGAAACAAGTTATGGAAATTTGTGCGAAAGAAAGAGCAAACGGTGGCGTACTCGATGCAGATACTAAAATCGTATCAACTCTTACTAGTCACGGTCCAGGATACATTAACAAGGACCTTGAAAAAATCGTAGGTTTTCAAACTGACGCTCCGTTAAAACGTTCATTACAACCGTTTGGTGGACTTAAAATGTCTAAACAAGCACTTGAAATGTACGGTTATGAAATTGATAAAGACGTTGAAGAAATTTTTACAAAATATCGTAAAACTCACAACGACGGCGTATTTGACGTATATACTCCAGAAATGAGAGCAGCACGTTCAGCACACATTTTAACAGGTTTACCTGATACTTACGGTAGAGGTAGAATTATCGGTGACTATAGAAGAGTAGCACTTTATGGTATTGATTATCTTATCGCTAAAAAAGAAGAAGATAAATTACTTCTTTGCGGTGAAATGACTCCAGATAAGATTAGAGATAGAGAAGAAATTGCTGAACAAGTAAAAGCACTTAAAGGTCTTAAAATAATGGCTCAAGCATACGGCTTTGATATTAGCAAACCAGCAACTACTGCTCAAGAAGCAATACAAGCAGTATACTTTGGTTACCTTGGTGCAGTTAAAGACCAAAATGGTGCGGCAATGAGTATCGGTCGTGTATCAACTTTCCTTGATATTTATATTGAAAGAGATATTAAAAACGGCTTAATCACTGAAGAAGAAGCACAAGAATTTATCGACCACTTCGTTATGAAACTTCGTTTAGTAAGATTTATGAGAATTCAATCTTACAACGAACTTTTCTCAGGTGATCCAACTTGGGTAACTGAAGCAATCGGTGGTATGGGTGTTGATGGAAGAACACTCGTTACTAAGAGTTCTTATCGTGTACTTCACACGTTAATTAACTTAGGACCAGCACCAGAACCAAACCTTACGGTATTATGGTCTAAATATCTTCCATCTAACTTTAAAAAGTTCTGTGCTAAGATTTCTATTAAGACGTCGTCAATTCAATACGAATCAGACGACCTTATGAGAGCAGAAATGGGTGATGACTACGCTATTGCTTGTTGCGTATCTTGTATGAAAGTTGGTAAAGATATGCAATTCTTCGGTGCAAGAGCAAACCTTGCTAAATGTTTACTTTACGCTATTAATGGTGGTAAAGACGAACATACTAAAGATAAGGTTACAGGCAAACCTATGCAAGTAGCACCTAAATTTGAAGCAATCACTTCAAACGACGCCCTTGACTTCAACGAAGTTATGGAAAAATACAATCAAATGATGGACTGGCTTGCTGGCTTATACGTTAATACACTTAACCTTATTCACTATATGCACGATAAATACGCTTACGAAGCAATTGAAATGGCTTTACACGATTCAAAAGTTAGAAGATTCTTTGCTACGGGTATTGCAGGTTTAAGTTGTGTTGCAGATTCACTTTCAGCAATCAAATACGCAAAAGTTTACCCAATTAGAAATGAAGACGGTATAGTTGTAGACTTCAAAATTGAAGGTGATTTCCCTAAATATGGTAACAACGACGATAGAGTTGACTCATTAGCAGTTAACCTTGTTAAAACGTTTATGAACAAGATTAGAACTCACTATACTTATAGAGAATCAGTTCCAACTATGTCAATCTTAACTATTACGTCAAACGTAGTTTATGGTAAAATGACTGGTAACACTCCAGATGGAAGAAGGGCAGGAACTCCACTTGCACCAGGTGCAAACCCAATGCATGGTAGAGATTCTCACGGTGCTTTAGCATCACTCGAATCAGTTGCTAAACTCCCTTACGATTATTCAAGAGACGGTATTTCAAATACGTTCTCTATTACACCAAGTTCGTTAGGTAAAGACGACGAATAAAATTTAAAATTCATATTATAAACAGGAGGTAATATTATGTCTCAACAAGTTGATAACTTAGTTAGTATGTTAGATGCATACTGTGCAGATGGTGGTCACCACCTTAACGTAAACGTTTTCAATCGTGAAACTCTTTTAGATGCTCAAAAACATCCAGAAAAGTATCCACAACTTACAATTCGTGTATCAGGTTACGCAGTTAACTTTATTAAACTCACGAAAGAACAACAAGATGATGTTATTTCTCGTACAATTCACGAATCAATGTAACAAATAAATACGGGGTGCAATTTTGCACCCCAAAATTTTTATTATTATGGAATTAATTTTTATTAGACACGCCGAACCTGATTACGAAAATAACACCTTAACACAAAAAGGTTTTAAGGAAGCAGAGTATTTAGGACAGTTTTTAAAAGACGAGAAGATTGACGCTATGTACGTATCTCCTTTAAATAGGGCAAAGTTTACTGCTGACGCAATTTTAAAATATAATAATAATTTTCCTGTAAAATGCGTTAATTGTTTAGAAGAATTTTATGAAGAAATTGACTTGCCTTACTTAAAAAACTCAATTACGTGGGATTTTAGGACTAGTCTTTTACAAGACGAAAGGATATATGATAATAAAAAATGGCGTGAAATAGAGTATATAAATAAAGATAAATTAATTAATAGATATCAAAGTGATAAACAAGAGTTTTTAGATATTTTAAAAAATCACGGCTATCAAAAAGAAGGTAACGTATTTAAAGTAATTAAACCAAATCACGATAAAATCGTATTTGTTTGTCATTTTGGAATAATAAGTTATATGCTTTCAACGCTTTTAAATCTTTCACCTATTGCCCTTGCAAATTTTACCGTTTCAAGACCAACGGGTATTACAAGGCTTGTAACTGAAGAAAGGGAAAGGGGACGGGCAATTTTTAGACTTTTAGAATACGGAGCAACTACCCATTTGTATATAAATGGTGAAGAGCCGTCGTTTATGGCAAGGTTTTGCGAAACTTTCGACGACGATACCGACCATATTGATTAATTATGAAAACATTAGGAATTACTTTTGATAACGTATTAAATCTTTCAAAACAAAATAATTATATGATTTCGCAAGCATTAAATTTATTAAAACTTAACGGTTATAATGACGTTGATATTGATTACGATTTAATATTAAATAATTGCGAATATTTGCCACTTATTTATAAAAACGGATTTAATATTTCATCAATTATTATAAAAAGCAATTTAACCACGTCGTTAAACGTAATAAGAGAACTTAACGCTGTTGATTTTTGTTTACACTCTAATTTAAATAACGTTGTTATTAATTTAGAAGATTTTATTGTGGATGAAAACGCTTTATCAATTTTAAAGAAAAATTTAAGACGAATTGTAAAATACGCTAATAATTTTGGCGTTGTAATTTCAGTAAAAAACTCTATAAATTTATCAAATATTTATACTGAAGAAATGCTCTTAGATTTAGTTAAAAGCGTAAAAGGTTTAAAAATAAGTTTAGATATTTGTGCATTATATAAAGCAAATAAAACGCCTTTTAAAAATGAAGAAATATTCTATCCTTACGTTGTTAAGGTATATGTAAACGATTTAATTAATAATGAAAATACGTTAGAATACTGCTCGTTATTTAATGGTATTACAAATGTTATAGAAAATATAAAAAACTTTAAAAAATACGATAAAAACATTGATTTTACACTTTTTTCTATTTTAGAAAATTATCAAATTGAAAAGATTTTAATTAACTCGGCAATTAACTATTTAATGGAGATTAACTATGGACAAGATTAAGAAAAACGTTACCATAATTGAAGAACAATTAAAAGAATTTAATCCCGTAACTTTAAACTACGGCGACGATTTAGTTACCGGTTTCGTTAACGATATTAATGGTAGCGATTTAATTATTTATTATAAAGAAAACGAAATGATTATGACCTTCGGTTTTCAAAACGCACATTTTGATATCGACGACGTAGATTCGTTAATTATACATACGAAAAAATATTTAACTAGCGAATATTCTTCTGTTGAATTTTTTTCTAAAACCAAAGACTTATTCGGTGGCTCTAGACCATCGAATTTAGTTGATTTTTCGTCGATTGATAAAATTATCGATTGTTATAGTATGGGTAATGAAAAGGCAAAGCAAGGTTTATACGAATTTTTAAAGAAAACTCCCGTAACTATAAGGGCAATAAATTTTAACAATACTGTAAATAAAGTTGTAAACGTTTCTTACAAAAACGGCGAGTACGTAGTTCAAGTTATAAGGGGTTAATATGTTTATAGGCGTAACGGTAAATACTTTAGCGGTAATCGTTTGTTCTGTTATCGGTTTAGTTTGTAAGAAAATAATAAACGACAGAATTGAAAATACTATGATGCAAGCCTTAGGCGTATGCGTTATGATAATAGGTATAACCGACGCTATTAAACCCGTTAACGGTGTTGAAGGTGTTTTGGTTATGGTTATTAGTTTTGCACTAGGTGGACTTATCGGTGCATTGCTTAACATTGAAAAAGGTTTAGATAATTTAGGTAAGGGTTTTGAAAAATTAGTGCTTAAAAACTCAAAAAATCATAAAGAAGGTTCGTTTAGTGAAGGTTTTACGCAAGCAACTATGATATTTTGTATAGGAGCAATGGTAATTTACGGCTCGATAGCCGACGGATTAGGTAATCCGCAAACCTTATTGATTAAATCTGTTTTAGACGGTGTAATGGCGTTATTATTAACCGTAAAGTTTGGTGTAGGCGTTGCGTTTTCGGCTATTCCTATTCTATTAATTCAAGGGTCAATATCGCTAATTGCTTTTTCGGTTGGTGATTTTTTGTCAGGTTTTCCAAATTTTATCGGCGAACTTACTGCTATAGGTGGTGTGTTCGTAACTATGATAGGTATAAATATTTTAGGTATTAAAAAATTGCCTATTGCAAATATGTTGCCTGCAATTTTAGGTGCTTGTTATTATTTGATTTTTTAAAGGTTTGATATGATTGAAAAGGTTAAAAATTATTTTAAAAGTTTAAAAATTGAAGATAAAATCATTGAATTTAACGTTTCTTCTGCTACGGTAGAACTTGCCGCAAAGGCATTAAACACAACTCCTGGACGTATTGCAAAATCAATGTCTTTTGATATAAACGGAAATTACGCCGTTATTGTTATGACGGGTGACGTTAAAGTTGACAACTCAAAATTTAAAGCCACTTTTCATACAAAGGCAAAAATGCTTCCGTTTGATAGTGTTGGAGAAATTATAGGGCATAATGCAGGTGGAGTTTGTCCGTTTGCAGTAAACGAAAACGTATCAGTGTATTTAGATAACTCGTTAAAAAAATATTCAACCGTTTTTCCTGCTTGTGGCTCGTCTAATAGTGCGTGCGAAATGAATTTTGAAGAACTTGAAAAATATTCAACTAATTTTGTAAGTTGGGTAGATATTAGTAAAAATATTGAATAATTAGCGTAAATAATTGACAAAAATTATTTATTAATATATAATACTTACATATATTAAAGACTAAGACGAAGACAGGCGTTTTTGTTGTAGTTAAGAGAGGTTCTTGTTTGCTGTGATAGAACTACTACTGATAAAACGATATTCACTTTCGAGTTGCTCCCTGAATAGTTAGGGGTAGACGTAACGTTGCGTTAAGACGATAAGGCGTGTTTTTTACACGCAAATTAAGGTGGTACCACGGTTTTTTAAGCGTCCTTTCTAGGACGCTTTTTATTATAAAAAATAAAGGTGATGTTATGGAAAATAAAATCAAATTAATTTTAGAAAATGCAACTAAAGATATTTTATCTTGCAATTCGTTAAAAGAATTAAACGAAGTTAAGGTGAAATATCTTGGTAAACAAGGCGAAATTACAGAACTTTCTAAAGGTATGAGAGACGTTCCTAAAGAAGAACGTCCTATAGTTGGTAAATTAGTTAACGAACTTCGCAATCAAATTGACGAAATATTACTTTCTCGTGAAACGGCTTTAAAAGAAATAGAAACTCAAAAAGCATTTGAACGTGAATCGATTGATATTACAATGCCTGCAAAAAGCCAAGAAAAAGGTGCATTACACCCGATTACTCTTATTAAAAACGAGTTAATCGATGCTTTTATCGGTATGGGATTTGAAGTGTTTGAAGGTCCTGAAATAGAAGAAGATTATTATAACTTTCAAATGTTAAATATTCCACCTGAACATCCTTCAAGGGATATGCAAGACACTTTCTATATAACAAATAATATTTTACTTAGAACTCAAACTTCGGCAGGACAAGCAAGGGTAATGCTTAAAAAACAACCGCCTATTAAAGTTTTAAGTCCGGGTAAAGTATATCGTTCGGACGATGATGCGTCGCACTCACCGATGTTTCATCAAATGGAAGGTTTAGTCGTTGATAAAGGAATTACTTTATGCGACTTAAAAGGTACGTTAGACGAATTTGTTAAAATAATTTTTGGTAAAAATACTAAAACAAGACTTCGTCCGTCGTACTTTCCTTTTACAGAACCAAGCGTTGAAGTTGACGTTTCTTGTAGCGAGTGTGGTGGCAAGGGTTGTAAACTTTGTAAAGGCACGGGTTGGATAGAAATTTTGGGTGCAGGTATGGTAAACAAAAAAGTTCTTGAAGGTTGTGGAATTGATAGTGAAGTTTACTCTGGTTACGCCTTTGGTATGGGTATTGAACGTATTGCAATATTAAAGTATAAAATTCCTGATATTAGACTTTTCTTTGAAAACGATATTAGATTTTTAAAACAATTTAAGTAAGGAGATTAAATTATGAAATTACCACTTTTTTGGTTAAACGATTACGTTGATATTAGTGATATTAGCCCAAAAGAATTGGAGTCTAAATTATTCTCTTGTGGCTTTGAAGTAGAAGAAGTTATTGAAAAAGGTAAAGAAATTTCTAAAGTTGTTGTAGGCGAAGTTATCGAGTGTGAAAGTATACCAGGCACTCACTTGCACAAATGTATGGTAGACGTTGGTAGTTACGGCGTTTTACAAATTTGTTGTGGGGCTGACAACGTAAAAGTTGGCATAAAAGCACCTTGTGCGTTAATAGGTGCGTCGGTGTACGACGTTGATAGACAAACTAACGAAGTTTTAGGCACGTTTACTATTAAAGCAGGTAAACTTCGTGGATACGACTCTAACGGTATGCTTTGCTCGGGCTTAGAAATAGGCGTAACTGAAGAAATGTACCAAGGTGCATCCTACGATGGTTTATTAATTTTAGATAATTCGTTAGAAAATGGTCAAGATATTAAACCTATCGTTGGTCTTGGTGATATAATTTTTGATATAGGCGTAACTGCAAATCGTCCTGATTGTCAAAGTATTTTAGGTTTAGCAAGGGAAGTTAGTGCAGTATTAAATAGACCGTTAAAAATGCCTAATTTAAGTTATGACGTTAGTGATATAGATATAAACGACAAACTTTCTGTTGAAGTATTAGATACTGAACTTTGTCCTAGATACGTAGCGTCTTACGTTAGCGATATTAAAATAGAAAGTTCGCCAAAATGGATGCAAAAAAGGTTGGCAAGCGTTGGTATTAGGGCAATTAATAATATCGTAGATATTACAAACTTCGTTTTAATGGAAATAGGTCAACCTATGCATAGTTTCGACTACGCTAATTTAGAAGGTAAAAAAATTATCGTTCGTCGTGCAACTGACGGTGAAAAAATTACTACTTTAGACGATAAAGAATATACGTTAAACACTTCAAATTTAGTTATTTGCGACGGCAAAAAACCACAATGTATTGCAGGTATAATGGGTGGCAAATTTAGTTCAATTAACGACGAAACTAAAGACGTTGTATTTGAGTGTGCAATGTTTAAGCGTGACAGCATAAGAAAAACTTCTCGTACGCTTGGTAAACGTTCGGATTCTTCTTCAAGATTTGAAAAGGGAACTGACCCGTATATTGCTAATTTGGCTTGTCAAAGGGCGTTATCTTTAATTTCAACGTTAAAAATCGGTAAAATTGCTAAAAACACTATTGACGTATTAAACGTTAGTACCGAAAAGGTTATTTTTAGCACAAAAATATCAAAAATTAACAAAGTTTTAGGTATTACTGTGCCTAACGACGTAGTAGTTGATATTTTAACAAGGCTTAATTTTAAACCAACGCTTAATGGTGACGATATTACTCTTGAAATTCCGCCGTATCGTAACGATATTGAAGATTATCCAGATATTGCAGAAGAAATTATAAGAATGTACGGCTACGATAATATAGTCGATACGTTATTAGACGATGCGTCTATTACCGTAGGTGGTTTAAATAAAGAACAAAAAGATTTAGATAAGGCTAAAACTTACTTAACAGGGGCAGGCTATAACGAGATTATTACTTATTCTTTCGTTCCTGAAAAAGATTTTGAAACTTACTCGCTTGATACTGAAAGCGACGAGTATAAGTATATAAAACTTTTCAATCCACTTGGCGAAGACTTATCTTGTATGCGTGTGACGTTATTACCATCAATGATTAGGGTAATTGCAAATAATATAAACAAGAAGAATTTAAATGGTAAACTATTTGAGTTTGCTAAACAATATCATCCAAAAGCATTACCTTTAAACGAATTACCTAATGAAAAATTAGCGTTATGTTTTAGTGCTTATGGTGAAGGTGTTGACTTCTTTACCTTAAAAGGTGATATCGAAGGTTTATTACAAACATTAAAGGCAACATTTAAAATTGATTATAAAAAATGTCAAAAACCATTTATGCATCCAACGAGAAGTGCTGATATTGTTATAGGTAATAAAGAAATAGGTTATTTTGGTGAAGTAAATCCGGTATTGCTTGAAAAATTAGGTATTGAAATTAGAGTTTTAATTTGTGAAATTAAGTATGAAGAAATTTCTAATATGTTTAATAAAAAAATACAATTTACTCAAATTCCAAAATATCCGTCTGTTGAAAGAGACGTTGCTTTACTTTGTGATAAATGTGTAACAAACGGTGATATTATTAAAATTATTAAACGTGCAAGTGATAAAACTTTAATTGACGTTTCATTATTCGACGTTTACGAGGGCGACCAAATCCCACAAGGTAAAAAGAATATGGCTTACCACCTAGTTTTTAATTCGCTTGAAAGGTCGTTGACTATGGAAGAAGTTGACGTTCAAGTTACTAAAATTCTTGAAAAACTTAAAAATAGTGGAATTGAATTAAGATAACTAAATAGCACCACTTGATTTTCGTGGTGCTTTATTATATACTTTAAATATGGTTGAATTATTATCGCCAGCAGGCAATAAAGACAACTTAATAACAGCAATAAAACACGGTGCAAACGCCGTTTATTTGGGGTTAAAGGATTTTTCTGCCCGAAAACCATGTGCAAATTTTGATTTTGACGAGTTAAAATGGTCGGTAGCGTATTCAAAAACCTTTAACGTGAAAGTTTATCTTACCGTAAACACGTTGATAAAAGATTGTGAACTTGTAGACTTTATAAATAGTATTATTAAAGCCTATAATTTAGGCATAGACGCTTTTATTTTGCAAGATATGTTTTTGGGTAAAGTTATTAAGAATTATTTACCAAACGCCGAATTTCATTTATCTACACAAGCAGGTGTTTGTAACGTTTACGGTGCAAGACTTGCTAAAAAGTTTGGGTTTTCAAGGGTAATACTTGCTCGTGAAACTAAACTTGAAGATATTAAAGAAATTGCTAAAATAATTGATACCGAAGTCTTTATTCAAGGTGCTTTATGCTCGTCGCTATCGGGACATTGTTATTTTTCTTCAATTGTTGGTGGAAATAGTGGTAATAGAGGTAATTGTAAACAACCTTGCCGTAAAAAGTACGTAATTTCGGGTAATAACGTTGTTAAAAAGGGTTATTCTATATCGTTAAGTGATTTGTGTTTAAAAAATAGAATTGATTTATTAACGAGTTTAGGTGTAAAATCCTTTAAAATTGAAGGCCGTTTACGTAGTAAGGAATACGTTGCTTTTGCGACGGGCTATTATAGGTCGATTATTGATAAAAAGGAAAGATTAGACTATTTAAAAGGGTTAATTACCACTTTTAATAGGGGCGATTATACAGAAGGTTTAGCATTTTCTCAAAAACATGATTTTATTTCTAGCGATATTCAAAGTAATAAAGGTTTAAAAGTTGGCGTTGTAGGTAAAATTGTAAACGACACCATTTATTTTAAAGACTATTATAATTATGAAGAAAACGACGCTTTTAAAATAATTAGAAACAACAAAGAAGTTGGTAACGCTACCGCTATTTTAAAAAACGGCAAGTTAAAAATACTATTTAAAGGCAATATTAAGGTTGGTGACGATATTAATATTACTAAAGACGTTTCATTATCTAGTAAAATTAACAATCAAGAATTATTTAAAGAAATTGACGTAAAGGCAATTATTTCGGTTGGTGAAAAAATAAAAATCGTATGCCAAGATATTGTTTTAGAAAGTGAAAACGTTGTTGAAAAAGCAACTAAAACCCCTACTAGCAAATATGAAATTATACAAAATTTTAATAAAACTGACGTTTATCCTTATAAAGTAAATCTTACTTTAAATTATGATAATCAATGTTTTATACCAAAAAGTATACTAAATAATTTAAGGGCGAATTTATACTCTAAATTGTTTTATAAAAATTGTAAAAATGTAGATAAATTCGCAAAATATGAAGATTTTTCTATTTATGATTATAGTGTAGATGATTGTCAAATTTCTAAAAAATGTGCTATTATTACAAAACAAATTGAACTTGACGATAGTTATACCGACGTTGTTTTTATGCCACTTGACTATAAAAATATTAATGCTCCAAATTATATTAATAAACGTATTTGGTTATATTTGCCACCGTTTATTTCAACTAAAAGTCTTGAGTTAATAAAAGGTGTAGTTAATAATTTTTACGGAGTTTACGTTCAAGGTTATTACGGCTTAGAATACGCAATCGAAAACGATATTAAAGTATTTGCAGGTACGGGACTTAATATATTTAATACGTTATCATATAATATTTTAAAAAGTCAAAAAAACGTAACGTTTGTTGCTTTATCTAAAGAATTAAGTTATACTGAAATTGAAAATTTTGATTGTAACGCTTTTATTTTAAATAAAGGTGCTATTGAAATTATGGATTTAATATATTGTCCATTTAATAAAGATTGTAAAAGTTGTAATAAATCTAATATTTTTACTCTTACTGATGAATTTAACCACAAATTTACGCTTTTACGCTATGAAATTGACGATTGTTATTATAAATTGTATAATACTGATATGATAGTTGGTAAAAATTTTAATAACCAAATACATAATTTTGCAATTTGTACTGAAAATCAAGCATCTATTTTAAATAAGGACGTTAAAGAAATAAAAAATTCTATTTCAAATTATACGCAAGGTGTTTTTAATAAAGGAATTTTATGATTAGTAAAAAAAGTTGCTTGGCGTTAGATTTTGATAAAATCTTAAATTTAGTTCAAAAGTACGCCGTATTAGACCAAACTAAAAATTTAATATTAAATACCTTACCATCTGTAGACTATGAAAGTTGCAAAAACTTGCTTGACTATACTAACGAAGCGTATAAACTATTTTACGTTCACGGTATTTGTCAAATAGAGTATTGTGACGAGTTGGGTGACGAACTTGATAGGGTAAAACGTGGTGCAACTTTAACTTTTAGTGAACTTTTAAAGGTTGCTCGTTTACTTCGTTCGCTACGTATTGCGTCAAATTCAATTAGTGAAATTAACGACGACGAGATAGTTTATTTAAAAAATTTATCTTTAGAAATTTATTATAATTTTTCGATAGAAAGGGAAATTTTTACTAAAATTCTAAATGATGATACTATTAGTGACAATGCGTCTGAAAGGTTATTTTTGATTAGACAAAACATTAAAAGAATTAATGAAAGAATTAGGGAAAGGTTAAATCAATTAATCAAAAAAGACGCAACCAAATATCTTCAAGGTGAAAATATTACAATAAGAAACGGAAGATACGTTTTACCTGTTAAAACTGAAAATCGTTCACAAGTTAAAGGATTTATACACGATAGGTCGCAAAGTGGTAGTACCTTATTTATAGAGCCTACTGAAATTTTAGAATTAAATAACGATTTACGTAATGAAATTTTACTAGAACAAGCCGAAATTGAACGTGTATTAGCAGAACTTTCAAATAACGTTGCCCAAATTAGTGATAAATTAGGTAAAAGTAAAGATATTTTGGTTGAAATTGACTTAATTTATTCTAAAGCACAATTTGCTTTTAGTATTAAAGCGACTAAACCTATATTAACAAGCAACGGCGAAATTGATATTAAATACGGTAGGCACCCGTTAATTGATAAAAATAGCGTTGTTCCTATTTCGGTAAATTTAGGTAAAGAGTATAATTACGTTTTAATTACAGGTCCAAACACGGGTGGTAAGACGGTAACTCTAAAACTTATAGGTTTATTTACTATAATGGCAATGTCGGGTATGTTTATACCAGCGTTTGACGATAGTAAAATTTCAGTTTTTGATAAAATATTCGTTGATATAGGTGACGAACAAAGTATTGAAAATAGTCTTTCGACCTTTTCTTCGCACTTAAAAAATATTATCAATATTACCGAAAACGTTGATAATCGTTCACTAGTATTAATTGACGAAATAGGTGCAGGTACAGACCCTGAAGAAGGTAGTGCACTTGCTAAATCAATAATAAAAGAGTTAATCGAAAAGGATAGTTACGGCGTGGTTACTACGCATTATTCTTCGCTTAAAGAATATGCGTTATCATCTAATAAAATAATAAACGCTAGTATGGATTTTGACGCAGATACTTTTAAACCGTTATATAAAATTAGACTTGGTTATCCTGGTTTATCAAATGCCATTGAAATTGCAAAAAGATTAGGGCTTTCTAAAAAATTGTACGACGATGCAAAACTTAATTTGACCGATAGTAAGCGAAATTTTGACAATATTTTGCACGAAGCAGAAAAGGTTCGTTATAAAGCCGAAAAAGACAAAGAATATATCGAAAGCATAAAAAAAGAAAGTCAAAAAATTTACGACGAACTTGTCAAAGAAAAGGAAAGGTTTGAAAAAGACAAGAAAATTTATATTGAAAAAGCAAAAATTAAGGCACAAAAATTATTTGACGATAAACTTGAAAAAGCCGATGAATTATTAAGTGAAATGAAAGAAATTTTCGCTAAAGACGAATACGATAAAAGCGACTTGGTAAAAATGTCAACGCTTAAAAATAAAATTTATAAAGAAAGTGATTTAACTAGCGAGCAAGAAAAACCTATAACTCTTTATAAAAAAGCCGATATCAATTTATTAAAAAAAGACGACGTCGTTTTTGTTTCAACCCTAAATAGTCAAGGCATAGTAGAAAGCGTTAACGTAAAAAAGGGAACAATTTGGGTTATTGTAGGACAAGTTAGGTTTAACGCAAAAATCAGCGAGTTGTCGTTTGTTTCGTCTAGTAAACCTATATCAAAAAAACAAACCGAATTTACTTTTAAGAGGGCGGTTGATATAAAAATTGCCGTAACTGAATTAAACGTCATAGGTAAAAATAGTGACGAAGCAATTATGGAAGTCGACGCTTTTATCGATAAAGCAATTTTATCGTCTTATGAAGAAATTCGTATTGTTCACGGCAAAGGTTTGCGAATTTTAGCAACTAAAATTCACGCATTTTTAAAAAATGATAAACGTATTATCGGCTATCGTTTTGGAAAATACGGTGAAGGTGAAGACGGCGTTACAATAGTTACGTTGAAATAAATGATTTTTTAGTCGTTAAAAACAAAAAAGGAGCAAATATGGAAAGTAGTATTTATGAGTTTTCATTACAACCAAATAAACCAAAATTACAAAAATTTTTATATATAACTTTTGAAATTTTATCACTTATTCAAATGGTAATTTTATTAGTTAATATTATAGTATTTTTCGTTGTTGAAACTGTTGTATGGCTTTTAGGAGTATTTTCAGCAATGATAACTTTTATGCTTTTAAGAAATTGTTTTTATAATTTTTACGATTATAGTTACGTTGACGGCGAAGTTAGAATTTCTAAACTAGTAAACAATAAATACCGTAAAAAAGTTGTAAGATTTAATTGCAGAAACGTCGTTTCAATAGGAAAAGTTAACGGCGAAACTTATAATAATCATAATAGAGACAACGTAACTAGAAAAATTTACGCAAAAAGTAGGTTTAGCGTTACCGATAAAGATATCGTCGTATTATTTGAACAAGATTCTAGGTTATACTTATTAATTATGGCAAACGACGAAACTTTCACGTCGCTAATGATAAAATCTGCAGGTGTAAAAAAATTAGATAAAGACTATATAGCGTATCTTAAAGAAGGTGGAGTACAAAGTAATGGTTAATACTATTTATCTTGATAACGCCGCGACCACAAAACCGTATAAAAGTGCGTTAGAAAAAGCATCACTCTTTAACGACGAGTTGTTCTATAATCCGTCTTCAGTTTATCATAACGCAATAATTTGTTCTAAAGAGTTAAATCAAGCAAAACAATCGCTATTACAATACTTTGGTAGTAATTTTGAAGTGATTTTTACGTCGTGTGGTAGTGAAAGTGATAATATGGCGATTAATTCTTATTTAAAAAGGGGTAACGCTGTAACGACGTTAGGTGAACACTCAGCCGTATACGCACCTTTTAACGAATACAAAAATAAAGGGTATGATAGTAGATTTGCATCTTTAAACGCCGACGGAAGCGTTAACGTTGATAATTTATTATCTCTTATTGATAAAAATACTACGTTTGTTTCAGTTGTTCACGTTAATAATGAAACGGGTGCTATAAACGATATAAATAAAATAGCGTCACTTTGCAAAAAAATTAATCCAAGAATAGTTTTTCATAGCGACGGAGTACAAGCCTTTATGAAAATACCTTATACTTTAAGCAACGATATTGATTTGTATTCAATTTCTGCTCATAAAATTAACGGATTAAAGGGTGTAGGTGCAATTATAAAAAACAAGAAACTAAGTACGTTGAAACCTTTAATTTTAGGTGGCGGACAAGAAAACGGGTTTAGAAGTGGAACGGAAAATCTGTTTGGCATTAAAGTTTTAGAATACGCATTTTTAGAACATTTTAAAAATTTAAACGAAAATTATAAAAAGGTAAAACTTTTAAAAGAAAGATTTTTAGACGGACTTGATAAAAATAATATTTTGCTTATTTCAAGTGAAAATTGTTCACCGTATATCGTAAATTTCTCGGCAAAAGGTTTAAAGGGTGAAGTTTTATTACATAAACTTGAAAGTTATAACGTTATCGTTGGTACTGGGTCGGCTTGTTCTTCAAAAAATAGGTTTTCACGTGTCCTTAAAAGTATAGGTTACGACGATAAAGTGCTTGACGGTGTATTAAGGGTTAGTTTTTCAAGCCAAACTACGATAGAAGAAGTGGATTTTGCCGTTAATAAAATTAATTTATGTATTAGCGAATTATCTAAAATGGTGAATTTATGAAAAGTGCAATAATTATTAGATGGTGCGAAATACATCTAAAAGGTAAAAATAGAAAATATTTTGAAAAAATGCTTGAAGATAACGTTAAGTCTTCATTAAAAGATATAAAATATACCTTTGTTAAAATAAACGGCAGATATTTGCTTGAAGATTTTGACGATAATCAAACTGAGTTAATTTTTTCTAAATTAAAGAAAATTAGTGGAATACATACAGTATCTATAGCAAAAGTAGTTAAAACCGACGTTGAAAAAATTATTGAAACGGCGTTATATTTAACGACTGATAAAAATGGTACGTTTAAGGTTGAAACTAGGCGTGCCGATAAGACGTTTCAAATGCACTCTACTGAATTTTCTGCTTTTTTAGGTGGAAAAATTCTTAATAATAATCAAAATTTATCGGTAGACGTGCATACTCCTAGTTTTACGTTGTTCGTTGATATTAGAGAAAGTAAGGATACGTTAATTTATTTAGACGTTGTTAAAATGATGGGCGGTATGCCAAACGGCTCGGCGGGACGTGGTATGCTTATGATTTCAGGTGGTATTGATAGTCCGGTTGCTGGTTATATGATGGCTAAAAGGGGTATGAAACTTGACGCAATACATTTTCACTCGTATCCTTATACTAGTGAATTAGCCAAAGAAAAGGTTATTACGCTTGCTAAAATGGTGGGTGAGTATACAAGTGGAATTAATTTATACGTTGTTCCGTTTACTGAAATTCAAGAAGAAATTCATAAAAATTGTCCAGAAGATTTAATGATTACGTTAATGCGTCGATTTATGATGCGTATTAGTGAAAAGTTAGCCTATAAAACTCACGCCCAAGCAATTATTACAGGTGAAAGTTTAGGTCAAGTTGCGTCGCAAACTATTGAAAGTATAACTTCTTCAAACAGTGTTGTTAAAATACCCGTTTTAAGACCTTTAATTGCCCTTGATAAACTTGAAATTATAAAAATTGCCGAAGATATAGGAACTTACGAAACGTCGATTTTACCTTATGAAGATTGCTGTACTGTGTTTCTACCAAAGTTTCCCGCAATTAAACCAAAACTTTCAGTTGTTGAAAGTTGTGAAAGTGTGTTAAAGGTTGACGAGTTAATCGAAAAGGCGTTAAACGGCATAGAAAAATATACGTTATAATAAAAAAGTTGCAAATTTATTGCAACTTTTTTTATTCGTTTTTCCACCACTCGTCGTCTTTAACAATTTTAGGTTTGTCGTCGTAATATATTCTTGAAAGGTTTATCGTTTGATAATAAACCTTTTTTCCATTAGAAAATTTATAAGGTGTGATCGTGTATAAATATTCTCCAAAATTATAAATAACGTCGGTAATTTCAGTTGAGTTTCCTTCGTAAATTATAGTAGTTTTATTTTTAAATATTCTATTAATTTTAACGCCGTCATAACCGTTAAAACTATATTTTAAATGTATTGAATTTTTATCAATATTTAAGTTTATATCGTAAATTTTATCAATATTTCTATTTGAATTATAAGTAGTTGGTTGCGTTCCACTTATAAATAAAAATTCTTCTCCGTCGTCTTTTAAAAACAGTTTTTGTTCGTTTAATAATAAGTCTAAATCTATTTTACAACTAACTACGCCGTTTGGTTGTATAAAATTAGCGGGCTTATTGTTTTTGTATAAAGATTGTAAGGTGTTATAAACGTACATAGTTGGTATTGTTGAACCTGAAATTTTATTACTTAACAATTCTCCTTCTTTATTTCCAAGCCAAACGCCTATAATATGCTCGCTTGTATAACTGACGTTATATGCATCTAAATTTCCGTCGATACTTCCGTTAGTTCCCGTTTTCGAGCATAAGTCGAAGTTAAAGGAGTTTAATCTTTTACTCGTTCCAGTTTTTACGCTTTCTTTTAATATATCGTTCATTATATACGCCGTTTCACTACTAAAAACTTGATTATTTTCAAGTGAATTTTGGTAAATTGTCTTTCCGTTTGCAACAATTTTTTTAATGAACGACGATTTAGAGTAATTTCCTTCGTTTGAAAATGTTGAATAGCAGTCTGCAAGTTCTTTTAAAGTTAACCCGTTTTCAGTATTACCAAGTGCTGAAGTTAAATCGTTACCTGTTAAATCAACGTTAAATCTTTTTGCGTAAGCGTTTGCGTTTTTCAATCCAAAAGCGTCAAGTAATTTTACACTAGGAACGTTTAAACTTTTTGAAAGTGCAGTTTTAACGGTAACTGCTCCGTGATAAACGTTGCCGTAATTTTTAGGTTCGTAACCTGAATAATTAATTTTTTCATCAATTATTACGGTTGATGAATTTATTAATTTTTCGTTTATCATAGGAGCATAAACGTATAATGGTTTTATGCAAGACGCTATTTGTCTTTTTTGAGTTGAATTTTTACCATAATATGCGATAACTCCATTATTTTTTGAATTTATTACTATTTGTTTATAATTGTATTCGTTAGTTGTGTCTATTATTTGCTTTTGAATTTTTTCGTCTAAATAAGTGTATATTTTTACGTCCTTTTTTTCATATGGATTAACGTATAAAATATCGTCGACTTGTTTCATTACTTCCTTTAAATAATGGCTTGCGTAATTTTCATCTGCATCGTTAAAAGTGATTTTTTCGTTTAAGTAATATTCGTATTCGTGTTTTGAGATGATTTTTTCGTTATACAATATTTTTAGTAAAGTGTTTTTTCGGTTAATGAGTAAATCGTAATTTGTAAATGGCGAGTAAAGATTTGGGGCTTTAATTATAGATGCCAAAATACAACTTTCATTTAGTGTTAAATTGTAGCAATCTTTATTAAAATACGCCTTTGACGCATTTTGAATACCATATGCACCTTTTCCAAAATATATAGTATTTAAATATTTTTCTAAAATTTGATTTTTAGTATATTTGTTTTCAAGTTGTTTAGTGAGTTTAAATTCTTTTAATTTTCTGTTTAACGTTTTTTCGCTAGTTAGGTGTGTGTTTTTAATTAATTGTTGTGATATAGTTGAAGCACCTTCTTTAAGAGACATTGACGCAATATTATTTTTAATTGCACCAAAAATTCTAATTACGTCAATTCCGTTATGATTAAAAAATCTTTTATCTTCTAAGTATACAAATGCGTCGATTGTATGCTTATTTAATAGATTAATCGATACGTTATTTTCGTTTAATGTACCGGTATTTATAATTTTATCGTTGCCATCGTAATACTCTATGTTTTGTATCTTTTTTTCTAACTTGCTTTCGTCTAAATTAATTCCGTTTGTAACAATAAAGTAATAAGTAAGCATACCTAAACTTAATATAAGTATAATAGATAAAGAAAAAGTGGTTATTTTTATAAAAGTTTTCATTTGTTTTAGTTTGTGATTTATAAAAGTTTTTATGTAAATACGTCTAAAAATTTAATATTATAAAAAGTAATATAAAAAATCAAAAAAATATTAAAAAATTTAATAAAATAATAAAAAATAGTTGACTTATTACACTAATTTTGCTATATTATTCCTATAAATTAATGATTTTAACAAATTTTTGTGTTAATATTAGTTTTTGTAATATAAAGGAGAGTTGTTATGGATTCTAATCAAATTCAATACCTTGTATCAATGATTGTTTATATGGCTGCAATTATAGGTATAGGCGTATACTTTATGAAAAAATCTCAAAAAAGTAGTGAAAACTTCTTTTTAGGTGGCCGTTCGTTAGGACCTTGGGTTGCCGCAATGAGTGCTGAAGCTAGTGATATGAGTGGATGGCTCTTGATGGGTTTACCAGGCGTTGCATACTGGTGTGGTGTTGCCGACGCTGCTTGGACTGCCATCGGTTTAGCAATAGGTACGTATATTAACTGGTTAGTAGTTGCTAAAAGATTAAGGAATTATTCTGAAGTTGCAGGTAATTCAATAACGTTACCAGAATTTTTCAGTAATCGTTTTAAAGAAAAAAACAAGATTATTCTTACTATATCGGCAGCGTTTATATTAATATTCTTTACGGTATACGCAGCAAGTTGTTTTGTAACTTGTGGTAAATTGTTTAGCACGTTATTTGGTCAAGATTATAAGTTAATGATGATTTTAGGTGCGGTATTCGTAGTTATATATACTTTCTTAGGTGGTTTCTTAGCAGAAAGCGTATCTGACTTTATGCAAGCAATCGTAATGGTACTTGCTTTAAGCGTAACGTTAATATTTGGCGTTATTGCCGCAGGTGGTTTAGGTGCTGTAATTGAAAATGCAAAATCAATTCCTGGTTTCTTTAGTTTCTTCACTACGGCTAATGCAACTGGTGCAGGCACGTTTGACGGTGCTAATTCTTATGGTTTCTTAACAATCTGTTCAACGCTTGCTTGGGGTCTTGGTTACTTTGGTATGCCACAAGTATTACTTAGATTTATGGCAATTCGTAAACAAAGCGAACTTAAAATGTCAAGAAGAATTGCAACTATTTGGGTGCTAATTTCGCTTGCAGCGGCAGTATTTATCGGTTTAGTTGGTAGAGCAATGTTTAGCGACGCTTTTTCAACTAGTGGTGATGCTGAAAATATCTTTATCTTAATGTCGACAAATTTATTCCCTCCGCTTATAGCAGGTATAGTTATGGCAGGTATTTTGGCTGCAACAATAAGTTCGTCGGATTCTTACATATTAATTGCAGCGTCTGCCTTTGCTAAAAATATTTTTGGTGGAGTTATTAAAAAAGATGCTAGTGATAAGCAAATTATGTGGGTTTCTAGAATTGTTATAATCGCATTAGCATTAGTTGGTATGTTATTAGCACTTGACGAAACTAGTGTTATATTTAAGTTAGTATCGTTTGCTTGGGCAGGCTTTGGTGCAACGTTTGGACCACTTATGTTATTCTCTCTTTTCTACAAACGTACAACACAAGCAGGTGCAATCGCAGGTATGCTTACAGGTGGTTCAATGGTATTTATTTGGAAATTGCTTTTAAATCCACTTGGCGGAATATTTACTATTTATGAACTTTTACCAGCATTTATACTTTCGTCAATAGTTATTTTAGTTGTATCACACTTAACTAAAGAACCTTCTAAAGAAATTCAAGACGAATTTGAAAAGGTAAAACTTTTAAGCAAGAATAAGTTAGCAGAATAAAATACGTTAAATTTACTCACTATTCCTTAAACAAAAGGGATAGTGAGTTTTTTTATAAATAAAATTATTTATAAATACTTGATAAAAACCGTTAAAAATAGTATAATAAAAACGTTATAAATAGGAGAATTATGTCAAAATATAAAATTTACACCTACGGTTGTCAAATGAATATTCACGAGTCCGAAAAATTAGCAGGTATTTTGCAAGACTTAGGTTATAGTGAAACTCAAACTGATAGCGACGCCGACGTAATAGTTTTTAACACTTGCTGTATTCGTGAAAATGCCGAACAAAGGGTATTTGGTAACGTGGGTGCGTTAAAGCCGTTAAAAAAGGTTAAAAAAGATTTAATTGTTGCCGTTTGCGGTTGTATGACGCAACAAAACAACGTAGGTAAAACTTTGCAAGAAACCTTTCCTTTCGTTGATATTGTTTTTGGAACTCATAATTTAACGCTTTTTAAAGAATATTTATTAAAATTTAAAAAGACTAAAAAACGTGTTTTAGAAATTAAACAAGACGACGGCTCTTTACCAAACGACGTAACGCCTTTTAGAACTAGTTATCCAAACGCTTGGGTTAATATTATGTACGGATGTAATAATTTTTGCACCTATTGTATAGTTCCGTACGTTAGGGGTAGAGAACGTAGCCGTGATAAAAACGATATTTTAAATGAAGTTAAATTATTAGTAACTCAAGGTTATAAAGAAATTACTTTACTTGGTCAAAACGTTGATAGTTATGGCAAAGGTACTAGTTACGATTTTGCCGACCTACTTTACGACGTTGCTCAAATTGATGGTGATTTTAGAATTAGATTTATGTCAAATCACCCAAAAGATATTACTGAAAAGGTCGTTAAAGTAATACAAAATAGTAAAAAAATATGTAATTATATACATTTGCCTTTGCAGTCTGGTTCGACTAGTGTTTTAAAAAATATGAATAGACGTTATACCCACGAAGGCTACTTAGAAAAGGTAGATTTAATTAGAAAATACTTACCAAACGTTGCTATATCAACCGATATTATGGTAGGTTTTCCTGGTGAAACTGAACAAGATTTTTTAGACACCTTAAATATGGTTGAAAAGGTTAGGTTTGACGGGGCTTTTACCTTCGTTTATTCTCGCAGAAAGGGTACTAAAGCCGATTTAATGACCGACCAAATTGATGAAGAAATTAAAAAACAACGAATTATCAAACTCGTTGATTTACAAAACTCTATTAATAGAGAAAAATCGTTAACCTACACAAATAAAACGGTAGAAGTTTTATGCGAAGATTACGATAGTAAAAAAGACTTATATATGGGTAGGGACGAATTAAATAGGATGGTATATTTTGCGTCGAATACTAATTTAATAGGTCGTTTTGTAAACGTAAAAATTACTGAAACAGGGGGCATTTCACTTTACGGTGAATTGATTTAATATGGGATTATCACCAATGATGCAACAATACAATAAGATAAAAAAACAATACCCCGATTGTATTGTCTTTTATCGTTTAGGCGATTTTTACGAAATGTTTTACGACGATGCAATTAAAGCGTCAAAACTTTTAGATTTAACGCTTACTGGTCGTGATTGTGGTATGCCGGAACGTGCACCTATGTGTGGAGTTCCTTATCACGCTGCCGATACTTACATTGCCAAACTCGTTGAAAAAGATATTAGGGTTGCTATTTGTGAACAAGTAACCGACCCAAAAGCAGGTAAAGGTATTGTTGAAAGGGAAGTCGTTAAAATTATTTCTCGTGGAACTATCACCGAAAACTCGCTTATCGACGAAAAAACTAATAACTTTTTAGTTAGCGTTTATAATGAAAAAGACGATTTTGCCGTTGCTTGGACGGATATTACAACGGGTGATTTTTATGCAAAACAGATTAAAGGTAAAAATTCTCTTGACGCTTTAAGCGATTTGCTCGTTAGAATAAACGCCAAAGAAATAATTTGTTCGCAAAACTTTTATGCAAAAGCAAATTCGTTACCTATCGTAGAATATAACGTAGTTCCTAAATTTTCAGCCTTTAAAGACTACGCTTACATATTTACTCACGCCGAAAGAGTTTTAAAAGAACATTTTAACGTATTAAATTTACAATGCTTTGGCATTGAAGAAAATAGGGCTATAATATCAGCGTCGGGTGCGTTAATCGAATATTTAAATGAAACGCAAAAACACGCTTTAATTAATATTTCTAAAATTATCGTAGAAGAAGACGGCGAGTTTATGTCGATTGATTCGATTGCTTTAAAAAATTTAGAAATTGTTAAAACGTTAAGGGACGGCAAGCGTTACGGCTCGTTACTATGGCTTATAGATAATACTTTAACGCCTATGGGTTCAAGGTATTTATACGATATTTTAACTAAGCCGTTACAAAATAAAGATAAAATCAATTATCGACTTGACGGTGTTGAAGAACTTTATAAAAACACTTTAATGCGTAACGCCATTATTTCTCTTTTAGACGTTTACCGTGATACCGAAAGGCTTGCCGGTAAAATTTCTAATAACGTAATAGAGCCTAAAGATGTTGTTTCGTTATCTTCGTCGCTTGCATTAATACCACAAATAAAATTTTCACTTTCAGGCTGTAATAGTAAAATATTGAACGACGTTGTTAATAATCTAGGTGATTTTACTCAACTTACAGACTTAATTAAACTTGCTATAAAAGAAAACCCTCCAACAGATAGTAAAAATGGTGATTTTATTAACGACGGATTTGATAAAGAACTTGATAGGTTAAGACAAATTAAAACAAATTCAAAATCACTATTAAGTGAACTTGAGGCTAGGGAAAAAGAAGCAACGGGCATAAAGACTTTAAAAGTTAATTTTAATAAAGTTTTTGGTTATTATATAGAAGTTTCTAACTCTTTTAAGGATAAAGTTCCGTATAACTACGTTAGAAAACAAACGCTTGTTAACGGCGAAAGATTTATTACCGAAGAACTTAAAAATTTAGAAGAAGAAATTTTAACGAGTAGTGAAAAAGCAAAACAAATTGAAAATGAAATTTTTGCTAAAATTAAAGGCGTTTTAAAAGAAAATATAACTAAAATAATTAATTCTTCTAAGTGTATTGCAGTATTAGATACCTTAATTTCTCTTGCAATCGTTGCAAAAAAATATTACTTTACTAGACCTATAATAAAAGACTTTGGCACTACCTTAAATATTCAAGGTGGCAGACATCCCGTTGTCGAAAATTTAATTAACGAGCAGTTTGTTCCTAACGATACTATACTTGACTTAGAAGACAATAGGATGAATATTATTACAGGGCCAAATATGGCTGGTAAATCGACTTATATGCGTCAAGTTGCTATTATATCTATTCTTGGTCATATAGGTTCTTTCGTGCCTTGTGATAAGGCAGAAATCCCACTTATTGATAAGATTTTTACAAGGGTTGGTGCAAGTGATAGTTTAATTTCGGAACAATCTACCTTTATGGTTGAAATGAGTGAAGTTGCAAACATTTTAAACAAGGCAACTAAAAATAGTTTAATTATTCTTGACGAAGTTGGTCGTGGTACGTCGACTTACGATGGTCTTTCTATTGCGTGGGCAGTCGTTGAGTATATTGCAAAAAAAATTAGAGCAAAAACTTTATTTGCAACCCACTATCACGAACTTAGCGAACTTGAAGGTAAGGTTGAAGGTGTTAAAAATTATAAAGTAACGGTTAAAGAATTTAACGGCAAAATTATCTTTTTAAGAAAAATCGTTGAAGGTAGTGCAAATAAGAGTTTTGGTATAGAAGTAGCGTCGCTTGCAGGTGTACCTAATCAAGTAACCGAATACGCTAAACAAGTGCTTAAAAATTTAGAAAATAGCGATTTAAATAAAGTTGTTGTTGTCGACGAAGTTGAAGAAATTTCTAAAAAAGAAAGTCAAGTTGAAATTGCTTTAAGTAAAATCGACGTTGATAATATGTCGCCAAGAGATGCTCTTGAATTTTTATATTCATTAAAAAACTTATTAGGTTAAAGGTAGAATATGGCAAAAATTAATATTCTTGACAAAAAAATATATAATCAAATTTCTGCGGGCGAAGTTGTAGAAAGACCTTTTTCCGTTTGTAAAGAATTGATTGAAAACTCAATTGACGCAGGTGCTAAAAATATTACTATTAGTATATTAAACGGCGGTAAAAGTTATATTGAAGTTACCGACGACGGCGTTGGTATGGACAAAGAAGATTTAGTTTTATCAATAACGCCACACGCAACTAGTAAAATATCGTCCGTTAAAGATTTAGAAGTAATTAAAACCTTGGGTTTTAGGGGGGAAGCGTTAGCGTCAATCGGTGCAGTTTCAAAACTTACTATTTCATCAATTTTACACGGCGAAAAAATGGGCTATTCTATTACTACGATGGGGGGAGAGACTGAACAAGTTATTGAAAGTCCTATAGTTAAGGGTACGTCTATAGTTTGTAAAGATTTGTTTTTCAACACTCCGGCACGTCAAAAGTTTTTAAAAAGTGATAGGCAAGAAGAAAACGACGTTTTAGACTTAGTTGCTAGGTTAGCCTTTGCAAATCCAACTATTTCTTTTAAATGTTACGTTGATAATCAATTAAATTTACAAACGTTCGGCGACGGCTTAAAAGAAACAATTTCTTCAATTTATAACGACGAATATTTAATTAATTCTTTTGAAATTTCAAATTATAAAAACGGAATTAAAATTGAAGGATTTATTTCAAAACATAATTTTACTAAGCCTAATAGAACTTATCAAACTCTTATTTTAAATGGAAGATACGTTGTAAATCAAACGATTTCTTCGTCTATACATAACGCTTACGCACCTTATTTAATGAAACGTAAATATCCTTTTTACGTTTTACACGTTACTATGCCAAGCGAAGTAGTCGACGTAAACGTAACGCCAACTAAAAGTGACGTTAGATTTTTAGATAATCAAGTTGTTTACGGAACAATTTATTCAACGATATCTAAGGTTTTAGACGGAACTGATAAGGCTTTAGATATTATAGTTAAAGATAATCAATCATACTATCCGTCTCCTTCGCAAGTAAAAAGTGTTGATAAACAACAAGACGGTGATATAATTTTTGCATCGACAACAAAAATCGAACAAATTAAATATAAAAAGGATAATTTTGACGTTTTTGACGACGAGTTAAAGGCTAGTGAAGATAAAACTTTATTCGGTATATGTCCACAAGACGAGACGCCTATTTCTACGACGCAAGTTGATATTTTTGAAGAAAATAAAAAATACGCATTAGAACTTGAACAAAAAAAATTAAAAGAAAGTAAACAAGTAGTCGTTGAGTATAACGAAACGTTAAAATACGTAGGACAAGTTTTAAATACTTATTTGATTTTTGAAAGGGGCGAAGATATTTTCTTTATCGACCAACACGCCTCGCACGAAAAATTACTTTACGATAAACTTATTAATCAGTTAAAAATAGGTGAATTTGCAATACAACCACTTTTAGTGCCGTATGAATTAAAATTAAATAGCGTTGAATATTCGTATATTTCTTCAAGGCTCGAATATCTTAAAAAAATAGGCTTAGATATTTCAAAAGGCTACGATAATAATTTTTTTGTTCACGCTTTACCTTACGAATTAATCGATATTAATTTAGACGAGTTTTTTAGCGACGTTTTACAAGATAATTCATTAAAAATTCAACAAATTCCTGACGTTATTAATGAAAAATTAATGCAAAAAGCGTGCAAGTCTGCGATAAAAAGTGGAAAAACTTTATCAAAAAGCGAAGTTGATAGTTTAATAACTCTTTTAAATGGAAATATCAATTTAAAATGTCCGCACGGTAGACCTATTGCCGTAAGAATTGAAAGGACTGAAATTGATAAATGGTTTAAACGAATAGTATGAGTAAAATAATTATTGTTTGTGGACCAACTGCGTCAGGTAAAAGTTCACTCGCATTTTTACTTGCAAAAAAATTAAATACCGAAATAATTTCGGCAGATTCTTTATGCGTTTATAAAAATTTAAATATAGGTACGGCAAAACCTAGTATTGAAGAACAAAACCAAGTAAAACACCATTTAATCGACGTCGTTAATGAAACTGAACAATTTTCTGTATTTGATTACGAAAAAATGGCTTTACCTATTATCGACGACCTTTTAAAAAAGGGTAAGACGCCTATTATTTGTGGTGGTACGGGATTTTATATAAATTCAATATTATATAGTTTAAGTTACGGCAAATCGGCTGAAAATAGTAAAATTAGAGAAGAATTAAACGTTTTAGCAGGTGAAAAAGGTAACGATTACGTTTATAATTTGTTAAAACAAGTAGATAGTGAAAGTGCAGAAAAATTACATCCAAACGATTTGGTTAGAGTTATTAGGGCATTAGAAATTTTTTATACTACGGGTGAAAAAAAGTCTATGCAAAATGATAAACTTAACCCAAGGTACGATTACGTTGCTGTTAGTATCGATAGAGATAGGCAAGATTTGTATAATAGAATTGAACTACGTGTCGACCAAATGTTAAAAGACGGGCTTATTGACGAAGTGAAAAGTTTAATTGATAAAGGCATTAATAAAAATTATCAATGTATGCAAGGTATAGGGTATAAAGAAGTTTATGACGCAATAATTTCAAATGATTTTTCTTCGCTTGAATATCTTTTAAAATTAAATACACGCCATTATGCAAAAAGACAAATTACCTTTTTTAAAAAATTACCAAACTTGCAATTTGTGTCAAAAAATTACGATTTAGCAATAGAACAAATATTAAAATCGTTATAAAAAAAGTTCCTAATAAAATAGGAACTTTTTTATTTATTATTAAAATTTTCTAATTAATCCAACTACTTTACCTAAAATTTTAACGTCGTTTACGATAATGTCGGTATATTCGTCGTTTTCAGGGTGAAGAATAATTTTGTTATCTTTTTTATAAAATCTTTTACACGTAGCACTATCGTCAAGTAAAGCAACTACTATATCGCCGTTTTGTGCATCGTCTTGCTTTTTAACTACGATTTTATCGCCGTTTAGTATACCTACGTTTTGCATTGAATTACCTTTAATCGTAAGCATAAATAATTCGTCATTTGTATTAAAATCTTTTGGTAACGTATAGTAATCTTCGTAATTTTCAGTAGCGAAAATAGGTTGACCTGCAGCAACCGTGCCTATTAACGGAACACCGCTAACGTAAGAAGAACCTAAACTAATTGCACGTTTTTTATCACTTTTTACGTTAATTACACCCATATCACTCAATTTTTTTAAATATAAATGTGCAGTTGCGGTTGATTTAATGTTTAAATCTCTACAAATATCTCTAACTGATGGTGCGTAGCCGTTTTCTTGAATAAAGTTTTTAACGTATTCAAAACACGTGTTTAATTTATCGTTAATTTTTGCCATTTTTTACCTCTTTTTTATATAATAACATAAAAAATCAAAAAAAGCAAACAAACGTTTAATTTTTTTATAATTATTTTTATTGATTTATTTTAAAAAAGGTTGTATACTATATATATGGAAAAACAATGCGTATTATTTGATAAAATTTGTGATAATTGTGGTAAGTGCAATTACTGCGAGTTAGACGAAACTAAAATTTGTGATAATTGTGGTAAATGTATTGATTCAGGTAGTGAATATAACGCTATAAAAATTACTGAAATAAGATTAAATAAAACCAAAAAATGATTACCAAGAAAGGTAATCATTTTTTATATTTTGAAAAATTACTAGCGTATATTTTTTTAAAAGTAACGTCGCATAAAACTCCGTCGTCTAAATAAGTATATTCTAATTTTTCGGTATATTTTTTAAGTTTATTAAAATCGTTAAATTGATTGTATGAAATTTTGATTTTAGTTGAAATATAATCGTCGTTTAGTAAACGGTTAATTTTATCAATCAATTTATCAATACCAACTTTATTTTTTGCTTGAATTAAAATAGCGTCTTTAGGAATAAAATCATAGTTAGAAATGGTGTCTGCTTTATTTAAAACTAGTATTTGTTTGCCGTTTACACCTATTTCTTCAAGCGTTTTTTTAGTAACGTCAATTTGCATTTCATAGTCTTCGTTTATCGACGCAACTATAACGACTATATCGCTATATTTAACGGCTTCTAGGGTAGATTTAAAGGCGTTAATTAGGGTAGTTGGTAAATTCCTAATAAAACCAACGGTGTCGTTGAAAAGAACCTCTTTATCGCCAATTATTACCTTTCTAGTCGTGGTATCAAGCGTTGCAAATAATTTATTTTCACATAATACGTCTGCGTTAGAAAGTGCGTTTAATAACGTTGATTTACCAACGTTGGTATAACCAACTAAACTTATTAATATTTCATTATTTTTAGTGCGTCTTTTTTGCGTTAATTTACGCCTTAATTCAATTTCTTTAAGACTTTCTTTTAATGCGTCAATTCTAGTTTTTACGTGTCGTCTATCCGTTTCAAGTTTAGTTTCGCCAGGACCACGTGTACCTATACCACCACCAAGTTTAGAAAGTTCAGTTCCTTTACCTTTTAGCCTTGGATACATATATTCAAGTTGGGCAAGTTCAACTTGTAATTTACCTTCGCTAGTTTTGGCGTGTTTTGCAAAAATATCTAAAATTAACGTAGTTCTATCAACGACTTTTACACCTAAAACGTTAGAAATATTTGCAGTTTGAGACGGACTTAAAAAACCGTCAAAAATTACGATATTAACGTTGTTTTTAGATAAAATTTCATTTATTTCTTCAAGTTTACCTTTGCCTATATAAGTTGACGGATTTATTTGACGCAACTTAACTAAAATATAACCTGCGTAGTTTGCATCACTAGATAAAACTAAGTCTTTTAGTTCTTTAATTTGCGTGTCGATATTAATGGAATTATTATCGTCTAATATGTGAATACAAAAAGCGTTTTCAATTATTTTTTCGTCTAAATTATCGTACATTAGTCTGTTTCTTCATCCCTTAATTTTACTGCTTTTACGGCTTTACGACGCATATCTTCGCCTATTGCAGCATAGTGTTTTTTTGTTGTGTTAATGTCGCTATGACCTAAAAAGTCGGCTACCATATAAATATCGTTAGTTTCTCTATATAAATTAGTGCCAAACGTACTTCTTAATTTATGTGGAGTTATTTTTTTTAAACTATTTACAAGTTGGGCATATTTTTTGACAAGAATTTCAACACTACGAACCGTAATTCGTCTATTTTGAATAGACAAAAACAGAGCATTTTCATGACCGGACAATGGAAAGATATGTTTCCTTTGTTCGATATAAGAAAGTAGCGCATCATT
>JAZRIP010000033.1:0-10854 GCA_045645345.1 Christensenellaceae bacterium | reverse complement strand
CTCACGCGTTACTCACCCGTCCGCCACTAAGTTAAGGAGCAAGCCCCTTAACTTCGTTCGACTTGCATGTGTTAAGCACGCCGCCAGCGTTCGTCCTGAGCCAGAATCAAACCCTTAAGTTTAATTTCTTAAAGCTGAACCTAAGTTCAACTGCTCTAACGATTTAAATTGTTCGTTTTTGCTGACTGTTTTTTTGGTACATATTAAATATACTCATTAAAATAAATTGACAGAAATCTTTTTATTACAATAAAAAATGTCTTGTAACTCAATTCATTTCCTTCTATTCAATTTTTAATCTACTTGATGAAGAACGACAGTTCTTCGAGTGCTGCATTAATCGACAGCCTATACATATTACCATAAGGGGTTTTATTTGTCAACTATTTTTTACAACTTTTTTTAATTTTTTTTAATTATTTTTTCAGTTGTTTTTTAGCGTATTTTTCAACGTTTATTGACGCCCCTTAGCGACAGTAAATAACCCCGCCAATCAATGATGCTCGTATATTAAACTATATTTTTTTAATTTTGTCAAATATTTTTTTTAATTTTTTTAAAAAAATTTTTATACCCCTATATATTGTGTTTTTTATGCTAATTTTTTTAATTTTAACACTACGACTAAATTTTTTATTGCCATTTTTTACGATATTTTGCTGAAATTTGCGTTTAAACTTTATTATAAGCCATACAAAAAACCGCTAAAGCCTACGGTTAGGTTAGCGGTCTTATATATTATATATAGAAAAGCAAAATACTAAAAACCTTTAAAAATCGGCTTTTTCGATAACTCCACCACCAAGGCACAAATCGTCTAAATAAAAGACAGCGTATTGTCCTTCGGTAATAGCCCTTTGCTTTTCAAAAAACTCGACGTAAATATCGTTGTCACGAATATTGACAAGCACTTTTTGTTCTTGTTGACGATAACGGAATTTCGCCGTACACTCAAACGTTTTAGTTTTAGGTGTTCCAGGCATAAAATTGCACGACCTCATAAACAAACCTTTACTATAAAGTTTATCTTCTTCGCCGTGAGCAACGTATAAAACGTTATTTTTTAAATCTTTTTCAATAACGAACCATCTACCGTCATCGCCCGCTTGCCCACCGACGTTAAGCCCACGTCTTTGCCCGATTGTATAGTACATTAATCCGTAATGCTTGCCCAAAACTCTGCCGTCGTAGGTTTTAATTAAGCCTTCTTTTGCAGGAATATACTCCATTAAAAATTTTCTAAAGTTTCTTTCACCTATAAAGCAAATGCCCGTAGAATCCTTTTTATCAGCCGTCACAAGTCCGTTTTGTTCGGCAATTTTTCTAACTTCGCCCTTTTCTAAATTACTTAAAGGAAAAAGCACGTTTTCAAGTTGCGATTGCGATAATTGATTTAAAAAATAAGTTTGGTCTTTGTTTTGGTCTTTTGCTTTTAATAAATAATGCTCGCCGTCTTGATGCCTTACTCCAGCGTAATGCCCCGTAGCAATAAAATCAGCACCTAGCCCTTTTGCATATTCTTTAAAAGGGCCAAACTTGATTTCACGATTACATAAAACGTCGGGATTAGGCGTTCTTCCACATTCGTATTCCTTTAAAAAGTACGAGAAAACCCTTTGCATATATTCTTTTGCAAAGTTTACGGTATAATAAGGTATGCCGAGCAAGTTTGATACACGACGCACGTCGTAATAATCAGTTTCGGCAGTACACTCGCCGTTTTCGCCGTCCTCTTCCCAGTTTTTCATAAAAAGACCGATAACGTTATAGCCTTGTTCTTTTAGTAGGAGAGCCGTAACTGAACTATCTACGCCACCACTCATCCCAACGACAACCGTTTTTTTACTCATAATTCCTATCTTTTGCTAGCAAAAATCTTTTAAAAGTTTATAATTGCGTTTTGACTGCTTGTTTTGTAGGGACTGAAACTAAAAACAAGTCTTTGCAGTCAATATACACCTTTTCTTGTATTTGAATTGATTTTTGTTTTTTTGATAATTTTTTGATTAAGTTTAATAATTTTTTCATAAGATTACCCCTTGTAACCTTATATTATTAAACTAAATATGCCAACATAGTGTCATATTTTTAAAATTTTTGTAGAAAATTAATAAAATTTGTTATTTTTCTTTATAGTAGAGCCTACAATGACAAAAGCCCTCAAAATTAGGGTCTGCAATTTGGTCTCTAAACTCTTTACACATACAATAATTGTCTTCAATCTTATCAAGACGACAAGGACAATAGCCGTCTTTCTTTTTAACGGCGTTTCTTATTGCGTTAGTTATTTTTTCATCAGGATTAAAATATACTTTCATAAAAACTCCTACATAAATATTATGCCGATAATCGCCGAAATTATAATAAGCAAGATTGACGACATATTCTTTTTGAACACTTTTTTGTAAAGTATAGTTAAGATAAATAGCGATAACGTAACGATAATATTATTTATCGCAATAAGCGGACTAGCGTCAAAACTACCAAAATTAAGCCAAACGTTTTTAATAATAATTGAAATGCCAGTGCTTATTATTAAGCCTATTACAAAGGGTTCTACGCCGTCTAAAAAGCCTTTAACGTACTTGTTTTTGCTAAAATTTTTCAAGATTGAAGAAATAATTAACATTATAATAAAGGCTGGTAAAACGACTGCAACCGTCGCAACGATACTGCCTAATAGCCCGCCCAAATTACTACCTACGAAAGTTGCAATATTAACGGCAAACGGACCTGGCGTAGATTCTGCAACGCCGATAAAATCAAGTAGCACTTGCTCGGTAATAACTTCCCTAGATAAAAGTTCGCTATTTATAAGCGGAATCATACCGTAGCCACCACCAAACGAAAATAAACCGATCTTAAAGAAGACGTAAAAAATTTCAAACAAATGCATTTATTCGTCCCCCTTAGTTTGTTGGTTGTGCTCGTTTATAGGGCTAGACTGCTCGTTTAAAAGAGCCTTTTTTTGTTTGTTTTCTTTAATAAGAGTAACCAAAAGTCCCAAAGCCCCACCGAATAAAATAACGTAAACGGCAGAGAAATTAACGTTGAAAAGACTAACGGCAAGCATACCGATAAGCGTTATAAAAAAGCAAACGTAATTTAGTGCGTGTTTAGGTGTTTTTTTAAACATTTTAATACCTGCGTTTAAAATTAGAACGCCGACGCCACATTTAATTCCGTTAAAAGCCTTTTGGACTAAAGTAAATTTCATAAACTCGTCAAAAAACAACGAAATTAAGAAAATTATTAAAAATGACGGCAAAATAACCCCAAGCGTCGCAAACAAACTACCTAAAAATCCCGCACGCTTATAACCGATATAAGTGGCACTATTAATAGCAATAGGTCCTGGCGACGACTCGGCAAGAGCAACCATTTCTACAAACTCTCGTTCAGTAATATATTTTCTTTTTGAACAAAACTCTTCTTCAAAAATTGAAATCATAGCGTAACCACCACCAAAGGTGAAAAGCCCTATTTTAAAGAAGAGTAAAAACATTTTTAAAATATTTTTAAGTTTTTTCATTTAACACCGTTTATTTTTTAAAACTATCTTTCATAGAAACGATTTGAGAAAGAACTAACTTATCGTTTTTAGTAACCTTTTTGTAATAGCCTTTACGCAAAATTTGGAAAGGCGTATCTTCTTTGCAGTCAAGAAGATATGGCTCGGCGTAGCCGTTAAAGATATGAATACTATCGTAGTTCATACGTTCACTAAAATCTTGACCTACAAACTCAGCGTCTTTTAAAAGGTATTCGTATTGTCTAAATTCACAAGGAACGCAGTCTTTAGCGTTAACGAAATGAATAACGCCTTTACATTTAATTCCACTCGTATCGGCACCCGAACGGCTTTCTGGAACGTACGAACATAAAATTTCAACGACTTCGCCATTTTCGTTAGTAATATAATCGTCGCACTTAATAATGTAGGCGTTTTTAAGACGAACGTAGCCGTCTTTTTTAAGTCTAAAATACTTTGGAGGCGGACAAATTGAGAAATCTTCCTTTTCTATATATATATTATTAGAGAAAGTAATTTTTCTTTTGCCAAGTTCTGGCTTGTTAGGATTAATATCAAACTCTAAAATTTCGCCGTCTTTTTCATAGTTGGTAATGGTAACTTTAATAGGGTTTTCAACAGCCATAGCCCTTTCGGCGTTTTGGTTAAGAAAATCTCTTGTAAAGTGTTCAAAGTAACTAATTTCAATTTCGCTATTAGCCTTTGCAACGCCTATTTCTTCACAGAAATTTTTTAAAGCGGTTGCAGGAATACCACGATTACGAAGTCCAGTTAAAGTAGGCATACGAGGGTCGTCCCACCCTTCGACTGCTCCGTCTTCAACGAGTTTTTTAAGATAACGTTTACTCATAACGGTATTAGTAACGTTAAGCCTTGCAAACTCAATTTGGCGTGGTTTATGGCTAACGCCGGTATTTTCAATAACCCAGTTGTAAAGTGGACGATGGTCTTCAAATTCTAAAGTACAAATAGAGTGAGTAATACCTTGTTGACTATCGCAAAGTGGGTGAGCAAAATCGTACATAGGATAAATACACCACTTGTCCCCCGTTCTGTGATGTGTAGCGTGTAAAACTCTATAAATAACGGGGTCACGCATATTAATGTTAGGCGACGCCATATCTATTTTAGCCCTTAAAACCTTTTCGCCGTCGGCAAAAACGCCTTCTTTCATTTGAGTAAACAAGGTTAAGTTTTCTTCAATACTTCTATTTCTGTACGGACTATTAACGCCAGGCTCGGTCAAAGTACCCCTAGTATTTTTAATTTCTTCACTTGAAAGGTCGTCAACGTACGCCTTGCCGTCTTTAATTAATTTAACGGCTAACGAATAAATGACGTCAAAATAATCTGAGGCGTAGTGAATTTCAAACCATTTAAACCCAAGCCACTCAATATCTTTTTTAATAGCGTCAACGTACTCGGTTTTTTCTTTTGACGGATTAGTGTCGTCAAAGAACAAATTGCACACGCCGTTATATTTAGATGCAATACCAAAATTAAGACATAAACTTTTAGCGTGGCCTATATGCAAATATCCGTTTGGTTCTGGTGGAAATCTAGTATGCACAGCATTTACCACACCACTATCAAGTTCTTCGTTAATAATTTCTTCAATAAAGTTTTTAGCGTCCATAATAACCCCGAATAAAATACTATATAATAAAGTATTTTAACACAAAAAACAAAGTTTGTAAAATGCTTTTTAGATAAGTTGCGGGCTTACTAGAAAATTACTTGACAATATTGAAAATTTTTATTAAAATCTACGTAAATAAGGAGTTAATTATGTCAAACAATAAAGCAACTATGGAAAAAATCGTAAACCTTTGCAAACTTAGGGGATTTATCTTCCCTGGTAGCGAAATTTACGGTGGACTTGCTAACACTTGGGACTACGGCCCACTTGGTGTTGAACTTAAAAACAACGTAAAAAAAGCATGGTGGAAAAAATTCGTGCAAGAAAACCCTTATAACGTAGGCTTAGACGCAGCAATTTTAATGAACCCGCAAACTTGGGTAGCGTCTGGTCACTTGGCTGGATTTTCAGACCCGCTTATGGACTGCAAAGAGTGCCACGAAAGATTTAGGGCTGATAAACTTATTGAAGACTGGGTAAAAGAAAGCAACTACGTTTTAGAAAAGCCGATTGACGCTTTTACTCACGCAGAAATGAAAGCGTTTGTTGACGAGCATAATATTGCTTGCCCAACTTGTGGCAAGCACAACTTTACCGATATTAGACAATTCAACTTAATGTTTAAAACTTTTCAAGGCGTAACTGAAGATAGCAAAAACACTATTTATCTTCGTCCTGAAACAGCACAAGGCATTTTTACAAACTTTGTAAACGTTCAACGTTCTACGAGAAAGAAAGTTCCTTTTGGTATCGGTCAAATAGGTAAATCGTTTAGAAATGAAATTACGCCTGGCAACTTTATTTTTAGGGTGAGAGAATTTGAGCAAATGGAACTTGAATTTTTCTGTAAACCTGGCACAGACTTAGAATGGTTTGATTACTGGCGTAGTTTTTGTAAAAACTGGCTTTTAGGCATAGGCATAAAAGAAGAAAATATCCGTCTTAGAGACCACTCGAAAGAAGAACTTTGTTTCTACTCGAAAGCAACTACCGATTTTGAATTTTTATTCCCGTTCGGTTGGGGTGAACTTTGGGGGGTAGCAGACAGAACTGACTACGACCTTAACCAACATCAAGACGTTTCTAAAAAAGATTTATCTTACTTTGACCCAGAAACTAACGAAAGGTACGTTCCTTACGTAGTTGAGCCGTCGCTTGGTGTTGAAAGATGCGTATTAGCCGTACTTTGTAACGCTTACGACGAAGAACTTGTTGGCGAAAACGATACGAGAGTGGTTATGCGTTTACACCCAACGCTTGCTCCGTTTAAAGCGGCTGTTTTACCACTTAGTAAAAAACTATCTCAAAAAGCACTTGAAATTCAACAAACTCTTTGCAAGTACTTCCCTGTTGATTACGACGAAGCCGGCTCAATAGGTAAAAGATATCGCCGTCAGGACGAAATAGGTACGCCTTACTGCATAACGTACGACTTTGATAGTGAAAACGATAACAGCGTAACTATTCGTGATAGAGATACGATGGAACAAGTTAGAATTCCTATTAGTGACCTTAAAGCATATATTGAAAGTAAAATAGAATATTAATAAAATGAATTATGCGTTAGCAATATGAATTATTGCTAACGCATTAATTATATTCCCAAACGGCTTTACACAAAACTTGGCTAAAAATAAAATTCCCTAGTCTCTCGACTAGGGAATTTGTTTACTCTAAACGCTACTTAAAGCGTTGGTTGTTGTTCTTACGCTTGTGGTGGAACAGTAAATGTAGGAGTTATGAATAAATATCCCCTATATACTTTGCCATCATCTGGGTTAGTATAAGTTACTCTAGTCTTAAATGTAGTATTTGTTCTAGGAGTACCATTACTTACACCAAGGCTCTGTACTTCAAGTACTTTTGTTGTTGCAAAAGATGAAGCACCAGAACTGTTGTAAGTTAATTGGTAACTACCTGTACGGTCAAATACAAGGTCTTCATTAGGAACAAGTTTATCACCAATGTAGATTACAGGTTTCATAAAGTACGAACAAGCTGCGTATGTTTTATTTGTATTTGTGTAAGCTGTTGTAGCCATAATTGGTTCATATCCAACATCTGCACCGTTTTCTGCACCAGTAGAATCTGTGTAAACAAACTTGATTGTAGTAAATTCTTCATCATCTAATTTAGCAGTTCTAATACCATCGATATAAACTTTTAAGTCTTTATCTTTAGCAAGTTTTTCTGCACTGTCTGCAGCAGAAGACATATAGAATAATGGACTAGTACCTGCAGCTGAACGATAAGAGAATAATGCATTTGGTCTATACGAAGACATATTACCAGCTAAAACATCTTTAGTAATTTGTAATTCATACCAAGTGTTGTATGGAACTTTAAATACTGAAGTATTGTAAATTGTATAAACAGTATGAGTTTCACCTTCTTCAGCATCTGCATTTTCAATATAAATAGGAATTGATAAGTAATCATATTCATTATTTATAATTGCATTGTATATATATGCTTTACCAGATTGTGAAAGGCTACCATAGAATGGTTTAGCAATATCACTTGCACTGTAAACATCAGACCTTAAATAAATACCATTTGCAACATTGCTACCAGCGTTTATAATTTGTGGTCTTGTTGAAATTACACCGTATTTAGTTACACCGTTTTTATCTGTAAGACTTTCTTGCCAATCAGCCGTCCAAGGTGTTCCATCTGCAAGTGTACCACCTGCGATACTGTCTACTGTGTTTTTACCCTTATTGCTTGACTTGTCTGTTTCAGTAACTTTCCAAGCACCTACTTGAGTACCTTCGTAACCAAATGTAGCGTAAACACCAGAATTTGCAACATCGGTAGTAGTCATTGCTTTAACCGTAAGTGGTAAAACGCTAACGCCTGCAACTAATTCGCCTTTATATGCCGTTACATATACTTCATAATCGCCAACTAAACCGATAGGTAAAACATTGTCTTTAAGTTCTAATATAGTACCTGTAGGTAATTTAGTCGAATATGCTAATGTATATTGAGCATCTGCAGTTGCAGTAATATCAAGGCTTTCAGTTACCCCGATTGTTGCAGTTTCAGTCATTGACGCAGTAATTTCAGCACCTTTAACGTATAACGTAATTTCTTGCGAAGAATGTTCGTATCCGTTAACGTCGGTATATTTAACGATAATCGTATAACGACCTGCTCCGTTTATTGTAAATCTATTATCTACAACTATAACGTCTTGGTCTTGTTCAACGTAATGAACAAGATATGACGTGCTTTCAGGTAAAAGCGTATCAACGCCTTCAACGATAAAGTCAATATATGCGTCATCACCTAAAATATCAGCCTCTTCAAGATTAATAGCGTCGCCGTTTGCATTTTTAAGAGTTGCAGTAACTTGTCTGTTTACAACTTCAAAAGTCTTTTCGCCGTATTGTTTTGCAACAAATTTATAGTTAGGACGTGAATTTGCTTGTAAAACGTAATCGTCGCAAGTTGCTTTTACTGAATAAACACCTAATTTAGTAGGAGTGAAAGTATCTAAATTTTCGCCAGTTAAAGTAACCGTTTGACCATCCGGGTCAGTTACCGTATAAACGATAGTTCCGTTTGTTAAGGCAGTAGATAATTTAACTTCTTCACCGATAATGCTAGTAACGTTATCATATCTAACACTCTTAACGTTAACGTCACTATGTGCGTGAGTATTGTCTATCGTTCTATAACCGTCTTTGCCGTTAATTGCTATACGCATATCTCTTTCATAAGCCATATAGTCGACATATAACTTAAACGCACCTTCTACTTTTTGAGCAGCAACGTTTGCAGGCGTTATTTGTAAAATCGTGTTTGCAGAAGTGTTGTTATCACGATAAGCAGCCCAGCCGTAATTAGTAGCAATTCTTTCACATTGTGCTCTTTCAATTTTAATATTAACCCATTGATTTACAGGCACTTTTGTAGGATTTTGGTTAGCGTAGTTACCAAGGCCGTATAAACCGCTTAACGAAACCGTTTCAACACCACTTACGTTACTTTCTACTAAAACTCTAAAGTTAATATAGTCGTAGTCGCTTTGTTTAGCGCTATTCGTATAGAAATCTTCGGCAGTTATATCAACGACTTTGTTGCTACCCCCACTAGTATAACTATTTCTCCAGAACGAATTGTCTCTTATTGAAGACGTAAAGTGGAAATAGTGCGTACCCGTGCTTGGTGCGTACGTACCAGTACCAACGCCGTTTTCTTTAATTTCAGAAGTAACAAATTGTGAACCAACTGCTAAAACGCCCGTTTCGGTAACCGTTTCGCCAGTCTTATAGTCGACAGCCGTTTTTGTTTCAACCCAACTAGCGTTTTCGTGTTCAAATCTTTTACCATAAGTATATTTTCCGTTTGAAGCGACAGACTTTCCGTACGCTGCAAAAACAGAGTCAGCAGTAGAGAAATCGTCAATAAGGTTTGCAGGTGCAAATTCTTCGTAAAGATTCATATCGCCGTAAACTCTGGTTAAGAAAGTATCGTTTATTTTTGAATAATAGTCAAACGAAGCTCCGGCAGTACCGCCAACGGCAGAAGATAAGTCGCCTGCACCCATAGAATTACCTTCTTGAACTGCAAGTACCGTTCTGCTTTCATTATAGAAACCTTTTCTTTGACGATATTGCGAATCGTCGTAGTTCATAAAGTAAGTTCCACTATAAAGTGTTGCTGCTGATGGCAATGGTTGACCGTATTCAATAGTGAACGTTCTAGATTCTTGCCAAGTTGCTCCGTTAAATTCGTTAACTAAACCTTGGTTTAATTCGTGAAGTTCAGCAAAGTGGAAAGTTACTTTAAACTTAGTATAGTCGTTAGTGATAGCAGTTTTTAATTCTTCTTTATCGTCGTAGTCACCTGCTTTAACTTTTGCTTGTGCAGTACCTGCAAACGAATAAAAATCAGTTATTCCGTCTGCACTTGCATAAAAATAAGTGTAGTCGGCATCACCAGCAACTTTTATTGCTAAGTATGGTCTTGCCGCCATAGGTACGCCGTAATATGCTCTTGGTATACTATAAAGTGACGCCATTGCCCAGTAATCGTTGTTTTCGTCAACGCCGTCTTCGTCTTTATCATATAATACCCAACAATTAGTCGTATCTACGTTCTTTGCGTTTTGTGTACGAACCGTTAAAGATTCATACCTTGACGCAATATCTTCACCCGTTAATAATTCTGCAGGGATTATTAAAGTACCCGTTTTAAATTCCACGTCCGTCGCTTGTGTTAGGCTTTCGTAAAGGGTCTTTGTTAATGAAGAATAAAACTTCATTTTGCCGTTACCTGAAGTCGTAACGCTACCCGTCGTATCTTGCTCTGCGTAGGTTAATGACGCACCTTCGTAATTAACGTCGGTGTCTTCAACCGTTACCGTGCCAACAGTTGTTGACGCTTTTACCGGTTGTATTCCTAAAAAACCAAACGCCGAAAATGCAAACGTGAACACGCTTAATAATATAATAGGTAATGTCTTTTTCATATTAACCCCCTATTAAATAAACTTGTTCCAGATGGAATCTAACGTCCATCCCCATTCTTCGCTTGCCGTTCCCGACTGAGCATCTACCACAGATTCGCCAAGCAATACGTCTTGCTTTAAAAGCGTTACTATGATTTCAGGTGTTTCATAATTCTTTTTCATAATTATAAATCTCCTTTTACTTATTTAACACGCCTATTCGTG
>JAZRIP010000032.1:0-18438 GCA_045645345.1 Christensenellaceae bacterium | reverse complement strand
AAATAAAAAAATTTTTATTAAGAAAAATAAATAGTTTACTTTAAAATATTTTTAATTTTTATATTAATTTTTATATTAATTTTTAAATAATAATTATTTAATTTTTAATACAATTTATTTATTGATTAATAATTATTTTTTTATTTAATTTATTAAATTTTAAAATTAACTTTTAATTTAATTTATCTTATTTTTTTAATTAAATTTTTTATTAAAAATATTTAAAATTATTATCAAAATAATAAAAAAAAGAGAGTGCAACACTCTCTTTTTTTTTATTAAATTATAGTTCGTATTCTTGTTGCAAATCGCCGTTTGGAAGTTCCCTACCCGTTATTCTTTTATAGACGCTAGCAACGTCTTTAATTAATTTTTCTTTATCTTCGCCGTTAAGTTTTTGATAAAGCAAATCAACAGGAACAACGTGAAGTGGAGTATTTTCATCCTCTATCATTTTAATAATTGATATAGTCGTTTTTTGAATTTTCTTATCGTCAACGTATAAGTGAGCAACTAATCCGTACTCGGCAAGACACTCTGGAACTTGGTAGAAAGTACAAGGCGACATAGTTACGTTACCCATCGAATAAAAGCAAGGTACACCGTCTATATACTCTGCTTTTTGGGTGGTGTGCGAGTGTGCCCCAAGCACTGCGTCAAAGCCTAATTCAACACATTTTTTAAGGTAGGTTTCGGTGTACTTGCCCACTTCAACGTTGAACTGTCCGCCTATGTGCGGATAGAAAATTACAACGTCTGCTTTCTCTCTAGCCCTATCGTAATCGGCTTTAATTTTAGGAATAAACTCGTCAAGTTCTTCTTGTGGAACAGGTTGTTCGTCAGTCACTACAAGGCTAATTCCCATAGCCTTTTTAACGTAAATAGTTTCCTCCCAAATAAGTTTACGCCCTGCAATTTGTTCAACGCATCTTAAGGTTGGAACATAATTTTCCGGTACACGGCTATATACGTTTTTAGCCCCGCTAAGCGGTTTAAGATTGTTTACGCAAACGGCAGTTTCACCTTTAGGTAAATCGGTAGAAATGCCGTAGTTGGTACTATGAGTATACGCTATTAAGGCAAACTTAGTTCCGTCAATTTCAAAGTAATAATTCCTATCGCCGTCGTAACCTTTAGTGTAAGTGCCCGTGTGGTCTAAGCCTATATCGTCAAGCACTTTTAACGTTCTTTCAAGACCTTCAAAGCCTCTATCTAAGCAGTGGTTATTAGCCGTTGAAACTACGTTTACCCCTAACTTTTTTAACGCTGTTGCAATGCTGTCGGGAGCATTAAAACTAACTATTCTATTAGTGTATACTGCCTCCTCCCCTGCTAGCGGAGTTTCTAAATTTGCTATAATAAAATTCGAGTTTGTGAACAAGTGTTCAAGTGATTTTAAAGGTGTGTAGAAATCATATTCGTCACCTTTTTTTGCTTGTTGGAGAAATGGTGGCTCAACCATTACGTCGCCTAAAATTGTAATTTTTTTCATAATCGTTTCCTTTTTATATTTTTATTTTAATTGTTTTATAATATATTATCGACTTCAATAAATCCTTGTTTTTTTAATACTTTAATTATAAAATCAAAACCAAAAGCCGTAGTATATGAAGTTGAAATAGTTTCGCCATTAATTACATGGTCTTGTTTTTCATCAATACTAACGTTTATTTTTACGGCAAGTTTTTTGTTTTCCACGTCGACTATTAGTAAGTCTATTAAACTTTCGTTACCTCCCCTTACCCTTTTAGACTGAGTGTAAAAAATTCTAAATTTTTGTTTATTTTGCATTATAATTTCCTTATTATTTATAGAAAAAGCATTTACTTTATCACGTAATTAATTATACCACACCTAACCTTTTAACACAAGTCAAAATTAAAAATTTACAAATTAAAAGGATGAAAATTTATCTCACCCTTTATTTAAATGTTATTAAAGATTAATCGCAACAATCAAAATCGTTATCAATATAGTTTCAATAATTCATACCCTTAAATTGCGTTCGTTACACATACCCGTAACGTCTTGAAGGTCTAAGTATTCTGGTAAAACAAATTTTACGCAACGGACTAAAACGTCGACGCAACTATCTTGCGTGTGAGTTAAATAGTTAAAGTTTTAAGACACGTTAGAGAAAATGGACGAGCATTAACACCGGAACAAATTACCGAATTAAAAAACGCAATTAAAGGCACTAAATATGAAATACCATTTTTAATTTTACTTTATACAGGCTGTCGTGGTAGCGAATTTAATTCGCTTAACTTTGATTTTAACAAAAATACGGTTACTATTAAAAATTCAAAACTTAAATCTTATCAAAAACAACTAACTAGAGAAATACCAATTTTAAAAGGCTTATTACCTTTTAAAGACAAAATAGTGCTTGAAGACTGGAAAAACGTTAGTATAAAAGAAATAGAACGTAAATACACCGAATTTGTTAAAATAGGACGACTAAACTGGTTAAGGCACACTTTTCAAACGTATTGTAGTCTAAAAGCAAATAACGAACTTGTAAACTACTGGGCAGGACATAATCTAGGCAGTAATATGACGGCTAAAATTTATACTCTCTTTCCTATCGACTATCAACAAAACGTTGCAAGTAATATTATATATTAAAATTTAACTTTTTAAAGAAAAAATAAAGAAAAAAAATTACAAAAAAAACATATTTTTACTTAAATTTTCCGTTTTTACAATAAAAAAAGGGCTAAAATCGTTGTTTTTACAACAATTTAGCCATTTATGGCGGAGAGTTAGGGATTCGAACCCCAGGAAGACTCACATCTTCAACGGTTTTCAAGACCGCCGCCTTCGACCGCTCAGCCAACTCTCCGTAAATTACTCGATTATTATATATTAAAATTCAATATTTTGCAAGTAAAATTACAACCTTTTTCAATTTTTTTTATAATTTAGAGTAACTTAACTATTTTTTATTATTTCTTTGCGTTTTTTAGCGTTTGCAATTAATTGCCTTGCTAAATCTACTGCGTTTGATACCTCTTTTCCACCTATTATTCTAACAATTTCTTGCTCTTTTTCTTGGTCAGTTAAACCCTTTATTTGCGTTTTAGTCGTTTCGCCTTGCGTAGACTTTTCAATTAAAAAAGATTTATCACTATAACTTACTATTTGTGGTAAATGTGTTATTGTAATAATTTGATTTTTAATTGAAAGTTTTGCAAATTTTTCGGCTACGATTTGTGCTACAACGCCACTTATACCTGCGTCAATTTCGTCAAAAACGTACGTTATAGGTTCTTCAAATTGCTCGGTTACAAGTTTTAAACTAAGCATAAACCTACTCATTTCACCACCACTTATAACCTTAGACATAGTCTTTAAAGGCTCGCCCTTATTCGCTGTGAAATAAAAAGATATACAATCAACCCCGTTTGACGACAATACTTTTTTATCGTCTAACGTAGTTATAACAACGTCAAATTTAGCGTCGTTCATACCAAGAGTTCTAAGTTCTCTCGTTATGTTTTCAACTAAAATTTTCGAGTATTTACTACGAATTTGAGTAACGTTATTGTAATACTTTTCAAGCAATATAAAAGACGAAGAAATTACTTGTTCAGCCTCGTTTGCTAAGACTGAAAAATTTTGTAAATTTTCAAGTTCTATCTGCGATTTTTGATAAAAATCTATAATTTCATCATAACTATTACCATACTTTCTTTTTAGTGAGTGATATAGGTCAAGACGTTCTTCAACCCTTGCCATTTCCATTTCGTTGTAATCTAAATTATCAAGTAAAGTTTCAAGTTCGATAGACACGTCGTTTAACTCGTCGGTTACTTGTGCTACTCTATCGCATAAAGTTGAATAATCATTATTAAAATCACTAATCGCACTCAGTTTACGTAAAGCAATATTTAAAGCGTCGATTGCTCCATTATCATCACTCAACGCTAAACGAGAAACTTGTAACGCTTCACCTATTTTTTCTATATTTGAAAAAACTTTACGCTTTGCAAGTAACTCATCTTCTTCGCCTTCAAAAAGTTCGGCTTTTTGAATTTCGTCAATTTGATAAGTAAGTAAATCTATCTTAGATAGCCTTGACTTTTCGTCGCCACCTAAATCTTCTAACGTCTTTTTTGCTTGTTTAATTTTATTTATTTCTTCTTTTATTTTTTCAAACTCTACTTGTAATTCTTTGCCACAATATAAGTCTAAAATTTTAAGTTGATTGCTTTCTTTAAGTAATGAATAATGTTCACTTTGTCCGTACACGTCACAAAGCAAACTCGTTATGCTTTTTAACATTGAGAGTGTTACACTAACGCCGTTTATACGAATTTCGTTTTTGCCTTCAATAGTAAGTTTACGTCTTATAATTAACTCGTTTTCACTAAAATCAATATCGTATTCGTTAAGTAATGACTTTACTTCGCTATTATAAGTTAAGTCGAAAACGACTTCGCCTATAGAAAAATCTTCACCATAACGAATCATCGTTTTATCGGCTTTTGCTCCTAAAACGAAGTTTATTGCTTGTATGATTACCGTTTTACCTGCACCAGTTTCCCCCGACAAGACGTTTACGCCTTGAACAAAGTCAATTTCGCAACTTGTAATTAAAGCAATATTTTTTAATGAAATTCTTTTAATCATACTTAAATAATATCCTCTAAAATATCGACCATATCTTCTGCGTCGAATTCGTTATCACAAACTATTAATACGGTATCGTCGCCCGCTATACTACCCACGATTTTATCGTGGTTTAATTTGTCAATAGCAACGCCACAAGCCGAGCCGTTGCCTTCTAAGGTTTTTACAATTACTAGGTTTTGTGCCCTTTTAATTGAAACGACGAAGTTTTTTAATAAGGTTGCTATCTTTTCTTGATTTATAGTTTTAGTTTCAGTTTTAGGTAAAGCGTATTTAAACTTGCTTTTTTCTCCTTTAATTTTAATTAAACCTAATTCTTTAACGTCTCTTGAAACGGTTGCTTGAGTTACGTCGTAACCTAAAACTTTTAAACTTTCGACAAGTTCTTCTTGTCTTGCAATTTCTTTTTCTTCAATAATTGAAATTATTGCATTTCTTCTATCCGTCGTAGCCATATTATCTCGTATAACCCCAACTATTTAATTTAACGAGCAACTTTTCAAAGAAATTGCTTTCAGTTTTATAAAACTTAACGAAACGTTTGCTTTTTGAAACTTCAATACTTTGATTTGTTTTAAGTTTACTAATAAATTTGCCGTCAACGTACACTGCACACTTAGTAGAACCTTCGTTTATCGTTACCTTTGCAACCATACTATCGTTATATACAAGTGGTTTTATGTGTAATGAGTGTGAGCATATAGGCGTTGCTAAAAATGCATTGATATCTGGCGTTAAAATTGAGCCACCAGCCGAAAGCGAATACGCCGTAGAGCCTGTTGGTGTTGATAAAATTATACCATCGGCAATATATTTATCAACAAAATTTCCATTTAATTCTAAATTTAAAGATGCAACTTCGCTTTTGCTCGTACCGTCAATTCTTCTTTCTACCACTACTTCGTTTAATGCGTAATATTTAACTCCGTCAATTCTAACTTTCATTACCGAACGTTTTTCAAAACAATCGTTATTTTTAATTAAATCAATTGCTTTTTCAAGTTCGTCTGATTCCAAACTGCTTAAAAAACCTACTTTGCCCGTATTTATGGCTAAAATAGGAATATTGTAAGTCATAGCAAAGTCTACCACCGTTAAAATAGTTCCGTCACCACCAAAAACTGCAATTAAGTCAACGTCTTTACAATCTTCTTTTAAATGAACTATTTTGTACGAAATATCGTTTTTTAAAAGCATACCACTAAACAAATTGGCTTTTTTAGTTGCTTCAGTTTTAGTTGAATTGATAAATATACCTACTTTCATTTTTCACCTTTTAACACGACTTTTTTTATAGCGTCTTGTTCAATTGTATTTTCGTTTTTATTTTTTCTAAGTAGAACTAAGTATTCTACGTTCTTTTTTTCTTTAATAGGTGCTGTTGTTAAATTAGTCGCATAAAGTCCTATATTTTTTGCAAAATCAATTACGCTTATAACGCATTTTAGTCTTGCGTTAACGTCGGTTACTATGCCGTTTTTTGATAAGAACTTTTTACCACACTCAAATTGAGGTTTAATTAGTAATACGGCAAAACCATCGTCTTTTAATATATTTTTTACGTTTTCTAAAATTAAAGTTAACGATATAAAACTTACGTCACATACTACGCCGTCAACTAATTCGCCAAAAGTTTTAACGTCTACGTTACGGGCGTTAGTGTTATCAAAAACTACTACCCTTTTATCAGTTTTTAAAGATACGTCAAGTTGACTTTCGCCAACGTCTACTGCGTATACTTTTTTAGCGTCCTTTTTAAGTAAAACGTCGGTAAATCCGCCGTTTGATGCTCCTAAATCAACGAAAGTTAAACCCTTGATATTTAAATTAAAATCGCTAATGGCTTTATTTAGTTTATAACCACCGTTAGAAACAAAAGAATACTCACTTTCAACGATAGTTAATTTATTAATATCGTCAATTTCGTCAGCAGGTTTACAAGGTTTGCCGTTATATAAAACCTCACCTTTTAAAACCTTTTCTTTTGCTTTATTGCGTGACGGAAATAAGCCACTTTCGTATAATAATAAATCTACTCGCATTTTAGTTTTTTCTATTTTTAACGTAATCTAATAATTCAAGCAAAAATCCGTTATCTTCAATTCCGTCTAAACAAGATTTTGCCTTAGCATAATAGTCTTGACACGCTAATTTTGCTCCGTCAACGCCGTAAGCCGTTACAAAAGTATATTTACCTTCTTTAACGTCTTTATTTGCAGTTTTGCCTAATTCTTGAGTTGTTGACGTTACGTCTAAAATATCGTCGGTAATTTGAAATAAATAGCCTAAATTATACCCAAAATCACGCAATTTTTCTAAATATTTGTCTTGACGCAAACAACTTGGTATCATTGTGCAAGCCATCAAAAGTTTTACCGTTTTGCCTTCGTGCATTTTTAATAAATTGTCAACACTAGGATTATTTTCACTATTAATATCAATGGCTTGACCACCTATCATACCTTGATATCCGCAATGTGAAGATAAAATTCTTGCCGAATTAATTTTGTACACGCTAGAAACGTTTCTAAAACAAATTTCGTAGGCTAAATTTAAAAGTGCGTCACCACTAAGTAATGCAATCGCCTCGCCAAAAACTTTATGATTAGTTGGTTTACCCCTACGTAAATCGTCGTTATCCATACAAGGTAAATCGTCGTGAATTAACGAATAAGTATGAATTAACTCAACGCTAACGCAAAAAGGTAGCACGTCTTTAAAATCAACCTTTAAAATATCGCTTATCGCAAGCATTATTACGGGACGAATACGTTTACCACCTGCAAAAACGCTATATTTCATAGCGTCGATTAACGATTTATCTATTACTTGTAAATTATCTAAATATTTATGAAGTTCAGTTTCAACTATGCTTTTATAATAGTCATATTTTTCTTTAAAATTCATCTTTTCCATATTTGCGTATAAAAGCCGTAACGGTATTAAACATAAGCATTGTTACGGTCATAGGTCCTACCCCACCTGGAACAGGAGTTATCATACTTGCTTTTTTGCTTGCACCTTCAAACTCAACGTCACCGTAAAGACGGCCGTCAACCCTATTCATACCAACGTCAACAACTATTGCACCTTCTTTAACCATATCACCGGTAACAAACCTATCTTTGCCTATGGCTACTACTAAAATATCGGCTTTTTTAGTATACTCTACTAAATTTTGCGTACGCGAGTGGCACATAGTAACGGTACAATTTTCTTGTTGAAGAAGTAAAGATATAGGCTTGCCCACCATATTACTTCTACCTATAACTACTGCGTGTTTACCCGAAAAGGCTACGCCATAATCTTTTAAAAGTTTAATAATTCCGTTTGGAGTACAAGAAATTAAACATTTTTCACCCATTAAAAGTTTACCTAAGTTTTCTGCACCTAAACCATCAACGTCTTTTTCTGTTGGAATATGCTTTAATATGCTTGCACTATCAAACTTTTTAGGTAATGGTAATTGTACGATAATACCATCGATTGAATTATCGTTTGCTAATTCTTTAACGGCGTCTTCAACGTCTTGTTGCGAAACGCTTGCGTCTAAACGTACTGTTTTAGAATAAATACCTATTTCTTCACACGCTTTGATTTTATTGTTAACGTAAATTTTAGACGCTGGGTCTTCGCCTACTATTACTACGGCTAACCCTGGAACGCTATTTATTTGATTTTTTAAAAGTGTTACTCTTTCTTTTAAAAGTTGCCTATAATTTTGTGAACAACGTTTACCATCAAGTATAATCATACTACGCCTCCAACCTTTTTTTGTATTCTGCTAATATTCCGTTTACGAAATTTGGACTTTCGCCCGTAGAATATTTTCTAACTAATTCTAAAGCCTCGTTAATTGAAACGATATAAGGAATTTCTTTAATATAAGTCATTTCTAAAATTGCAATTTCTAGAGCACATTTATCAGTTGCGTAAATTCTATCTAACTTATACCCTTTTGCTAATTCTTCAATAACGCCGTCAATACTTTCTTTATGCTCAAAATATAAGGTTAAATGATTTTCTGCAAACTCGATATCAATTTGAGATAAATTTTCTTCTTTAAATATAAAATTTTTAAAATCAGTATCAAAACTATCATTAAAACTTAAACTGAATAGTATTTTGTATACTGCTTCCCTACCGTTTTTTCTCATAAAACACCTTTCTTTATAACGACAAAACCACCATACGTTGTATGGCAGTTTTTAATTTAATTATCTTCTTCAAAAAATACGCCGTCAAAGTTAACGTCAACGTTTTTAACTTTGTACTTAGACATTGATTCTACACTATGAATTATGCTTTGTTGTATGTTGTAGGCTACGTCAGTCACACTATAACCATACAAAACATCTACGGTTACTTCAACAGTTATATCTTCGCCGTTAAAATCAATTTTTACAAGATCAAGTTTATCTTGCTTGCCACCTTTTTTTAGCACGACGCCCGTAACGTCTGCAACTGCTAAGGCAACTATGCCTTTTACTATGCTTGCATTATATACGACTTTGCCCTTTCTGTGATTGCTAGTATTACGCTTATATACTGCCATAATAAACCTCCGTTACGTAAATTTTAATTATTTAATAATTAATTAAACGATTAAAAACACGTTTTATACAAATTTATTATAACATACATTTTGCATTTTAGATAGCATTTTAAAGGTCTTTTTTTATAAATAAGGTATAATATTTACGTTTTCGCAGTCAATATTACTCTCTTGTGCTAATAAATTATAAATTTTTATTGCGTCTGCTTGTTCAAAAACGTCTTCTTTAACGACTACGCTAACGTTAGGAGAATTTAAACTCATAGTAACGACAACTTCATCGTAACCATACGCTTTAATTACCGATTCTAATCGAAGTTCTTGTTCAGTTAGACTTAAAAGTTGCATTTTTTGAATTAACGCACTTTCTTTTGCTTGGCTATCATCTTGACTTTCGCTTATTATTTTATCAAGTTGCAAAATTTGTTCGTTTCGTTGCGACGCTAACTGCGTTCTATATTGACTAAAATACGCAACGTTGGTCGTGTCTTCGTTATACACTGCGTCACCACTTAACACGAAGTTGAATACTGCAGTAACTACTAATAACGCTATCATTAAACTTAAAACTATAACTTTTCTTTTTTTGCTCATAACAATCTCCTTTTATTTCATTTTATATATTTGAATTTTTTCACTTGGCACTTTTAACGCCATAGTTACCACGTTAGTTATCGTAGTTTTTACTATAATATCGTCACCACCTTCACAAACGATTATTAGCGATTCGACCGACGGATATTTTTTACTTAACTCGTAAGGTTTTCCGTTTACTAAAACTACTTCTTCAACAATTTCAACGCTATCGTTTTTATTAATTGTCGTCGTGTTTTTTAAAAATATTTCTTCTACTTCTCCGTCAAAGGTTATAAAACAACTGATTTTGCCTACACCTTTTACTTGGCTTAAAATTGAATTTAAGTCGTTTTTTAGTTTTTCTGTATATTCACTGCTAGTTTGTTCAGTTTTACTATCAAAAGTCCCGTTAAAAAATAAAATTGCTACGATAGAAACTGCAATAATTATTATTAAAATATACTCTATTTTAAATTTTTTAACGTTTGACGTTTGATTAACTTTATTCAATTAAAATTTCAACCCCTTTTATCGTCCCTAAACATTTTTTTGTAATTTCGCTTTTTATTTCTTCGATATTATTTATATGATTTTGGCTATCGTTTATTACAGATTTTAATAAAATTTTTAAATTTTTATTTTCGTTTTCTTCTTCAATTAAAATTTCGTAACTATTATAATCGTATTTTTTTAAAATATTTTCTACTTCGATTTTTATCGTAGAATTTTCAATTTCGTCTAAATAATAGTAATAACTTTTATCAAATTCAAATTGATAATTAAAATTTGCATTTCCACTTAAAAGTTGAATTATCGGCATACTTAATATTGAAACGAAAATCAACCCTATTACCATTTTCGTAACTGATTTCATACTATTGACGGGCAAAATAATTTGACAAAAAGTTAAAAAAATAACCGCCGTGACCGAAACAAACAAATAATCTTTCATATTAACCTATAATTAACGACGTACTCATAATTACGAATAAAATAGTTAAAATTAACATAAAACCACTTAAAAAAATTAGTGCCGATAACATACTAACTATATCTGCTATAGAGTTTAAAACGCTAACGAATTTGCTATCTAATAAAGGCTCGCTTACGCCTACCGTGAATTTAAGTGATAATGAAAATATTATTAAACTAATTCCACCTACTAAACTTTTTAATAAAACGTATAACAGCGAAAATATACCGATTGAATTTTTTATAATTATTGACGACGACATTAAAACGTCTATTCCACCACTTAGAAAATTACCGACAATCGGTATAAGCGTTCCACTTGCGTACTTTAAAATTTTTACAGAAATTCCGCTATATTGAATATTAGTCAATCCTTGACAAGTAATAAGTAATGAAAACACCCCTACTATTAAGCCGATAGACCACTTAAAAAGTGAAATTAAACTCTTTTTTAAGGTGTCGAATTTGATGGTATCGTTAATACCTGAAAGTAACGTTATTTGCGAAGTAACCGTTAAAATAGGCAAAAAAAACGTGTTTGATAAACTAGTAACGAACAAGCATAAAAACGCTGTAAAAGGTTTAAAAAGTTCTACACCAAAATTACCTATCAACGTTATTAAAGAAAACATTACCGGAAATACGATTTTAACTAACTCATATACTTCGTTTAAGTATTTTATAGTATAATCAGTTATGCTACTTATTATTGCCGTAAGCACTAAAAAAACAACCGAATAACAAATGAAAAAAATTGTATTTTTCATTGAATTATCGTTAATTTTACAAATTATTACATTTGAAAGAGTACATAAAATTCCTATGATGATGACAAAAATTATACTACTTAAAAACTGCGAAGAAACACCAAACAACTTACCTTTTAAATAGTGCAAAATTAGCGAGCCGTCAAGACGTAAATCGCCGTTAAAAAAATCTATTATCCTTTCTTTGAAACTTTTTTCGTTATCGAAAAGCAAATTTAATTCTTCTGTCAATTTTGTAAAATCGCTTTCATTTATTCCGTCTAAAATATCGTTAACAGCCTTGTCGCTATCAACCGTTTGATTAGAAGATAAGGTTATTGTTAAGTTGGTTTCGCTTGGCAAACCGATTATAAAATTAATAGCGATAAATACAATAATTATTATTATAATTTTTTTCATTTTATTAATGCTATAAGAGACGACGTCATACTAAACAATATAGGTGAAACCGTTATAAAAATAAAAATTTTTCCTGCTAAAATTACTTTGTTACCTATTGACGAAACGCCTACGTCGTCACAAAAAGATTTTGAAAACTCAGTTAAATAAGCAATAATTATAGTTTTAATTATTATTGTAAAAATGCTAGGGCTTATCCCCGTTTTAGTAGATAATTCTTTAAATATATTTAATACTGAAACAGCGTAATCAACGATTAATATTATTAGAGTTAAACTAGTTGCTATAAGTGATAACGTTGCTATTTCACTATTTTCTTTTTTTAATACGACGTAAATTATTGCTCCTATTACGCCTATTAATACAAACTTAAAAATTTCCATTAAAATAAACCAAAAAGTTCTTTTATTTTTACAAATAGGTCTGCTATCATACTAATTACCAGCGTTAAAACGATTATTAACCCTGCTAAACTAACTAAGGTTGCAATATCGTCTCTATCCGATTTTTTTAAAACCTGACATATTACCGTAATTAAAATTCCTATTGCTGCAATTTTAAAAATTATATCTACGTTAAAAGACATTATAACACCACTACCATTGCCATTAATCCTACGCTAAAACTTACTTTTATATATAAGCCACTATATTTATTAAATATTTCTTTTTTATCGTTATACGCTTTTAAAAAGCCTTCTTTATATGATAACGCTAAATTTATTTGACTTTGCGTATTAGCACTACCAAGCGACGAAAAAAATGATATTATTTTATCAATTTCACTTTGAGTAAATTCTTTAGAAAAAAGAGTTTTATTAATTTCTCCTTTTAAATAACTATCAATTACTTGCCCTAACAATTTTTTTTCATTGCGTTTTTTTAAAAAAATTTCAAGTGGAGTTTTCTTATATAACATTTCGCCGTAAAAATCTTCGCAAAGCATATATAAATCGTAATAAAATTCGCTTATTTCTTTTTTACTTTGACATTTATTTTTTGCAATTTTTAATAATAGCAATAAAATAGATACGCCTAAAATTAATTTAAATAACAACATAACTTTTCAAGATTTGACGAATAAACTTCTACCCTTCTTTTATTTTCTAAAACGCTTAAAAAAACGTATTTATCAAAAACTTTTTTTTCGTAAATTTCTTTCATATAATTCTTAAAAAACAATTCTTCTAAATTTTCAGCGTGAATAGTTGCAATTATCGTTAAACCCGATAAATGTCCCTTTATTACCCCTTTAAAGTCGTTTTCAGTTACCAACTCATCAGTAACAACTATTTCGGGGTTTAAAGTCCTTAAAGCCATTAAAAATCCGTAGTCTTTATTTGAATAGGTTAAGACGTCGCAAGTTTTACCAACGTCAAAAGAAAAAACGTTGTTTTTACACGCAATTTCATTTCTTTCGTCAATAACTACAATGTTTTTTAACGTGTTATTAGACACGTTATAAGTTAAATCTCGTAAAAATGTCGTTTTGCCAACACCTGTTTTAGACACGATTAAAACGCTTTTATCGTTATAATATTCGTTAAAAAATTTTAACGAAAATCCCTTTACTTGTTTTGGTATTCTAATACATAATGATGAAAAATTTTTTATTGTTAAAACACTATCATTATCATAAACGAATTCTCCTGCTAAACCTATTCGTTCGCCAAAGTCAGTCGTTAAAAAACCTTGTTTTAATTGTTCTTCGTAAGAATAAATTGACCTTTTGCACGCTTTTAAAACTATATTTTCAACGTCGACATTAGTAAATTTATATTTAAAAGGCAACACTTGTCCTATTAACTTAATAACAGATAAACCGTTTGCCCTAATTCTTATTTCGCATATGTCTTGCTTTTTTAATTTATTAATCTCTTTTAAAGCATCAATAGGCAAATACTCGAACATACTTTATTTTATTATTTAAATACTTTTTTTAGAACAAAAAAACACTACCTATAAGGTAGTGCTTAAAAATTTTATTTATTTAATCTATTAATTTTAAAATATTTTCAACTGAAAAACCGTTTAATTTTAATTGACTTTCAACGCTAGCGTGTTCAACGAATTTATCGTTTACGCCTAAACTTATTAAATCAACTTTTATATTTTGACTTGCGTAGTACTTTAAAACAGAACTTGCAAATCCGCCTTGAAGAGTATTTTCTTCTAAGGTAATAATTTTTTTGTTTTTATATTTATTCAATATTTTTTTATCAAGTGGTTTTATAGTACGTGCGTTTATTACGGCAATTTCTTTTTTTGATAAGTCGTTAACTTTTAATGCAAGACTTACCATCCTGCTACCTACTGCCAAAATACAAACTTCGCCTTGCGTTAACTCTTCCCACTCTAAATCACTATCAAATTCTTTTATCGACGAAATTTTATCTGCTTTACCGTTAGGATATCTAATAGCAACGGGTTTATTTAAATTTAAAGATACGTCAATCATTTTTTCAAATTCAGTAACGTCTTTAGGTGATAAAACGGTTAAATTTGGTATTGAAGTTAAATAAGATATATCGAATAAACCTTGATGAGTTTTTCCGTCGCTACCCACAAAACCTGCTCTATCAATGCAAAATACCACGGGTAAATTTTGAATACATACGTCGTGTAGTATTTGGTCGTAAGCCCTTTGTAAAAAGGTTGAATATATAAATACGATAGGTTTACTACCCGAAATTGCTAAACCACCTGCTAAGGTTACGGCGTATTCTTCTGCTATACCCGTATCTATTACTTTTTTAGGATGTTCGTTATAAAAATCAGTTAAACCAACACCTTCCTTCATACCCGCAGTTATTGCAATTAAATTATCGTGTTTTTCAAGTTGTCTTTTTAAAACGCCACTAACACTTGAAGAAAAATCATTAACAGACGTTTCTAAATTTTTACCTATTCCGTGGTAAGTAATTGCGTCCTTTTCTGCTTTTTCAAAACCCTTACCTTTACAAGTTTTTAAATGTAACAAGGTAGGATTTTTGCTATCTTTTATGTTCTTTAGTAACCTTATTAAAGATTTTAAATTATGTCCGTCGAAAACGCCAACGTATTTAAGATAAAAACTATCAAATATCGTATATGAAGAAAAACAACGTTTAATAAAATTCTTAATTTTTCTTAAAAAATTGCCTATTACTCCCCTACCGAATACCCTTGACATAAAATCGTTAAATTTATTATAACTTTTAGTCGTAGTAAGTTTTGATATAAACTTATAACTGCCGTTTACGTTTTTACTTATAGACATTCCGTTATCGTTTAAAATAACTAAAAACTTTTTAGGTTTAGTATCGCTTGACGTTATTGCTTCTAAGTTTTGTCCGTTAAAAAACGATGCGTCGCCAACCACGTTTACAACGTAATAATCTTGATTTAAACTATCACGTGAATAACAATAGCCAAGCCCCGCCGAAATTGAAGTGCCTGCGTGACCTGATAAAAAGGCGTCGTACTCACTTTCTTTTGAATCGGGAAAACCACTTAACCCCTTTTCTTTACGAATAGTATTAAACTGACTTTCTCTGCCAGATAAAATTTTATGAACGTAAGATTGATGACCAACGTCGAAAATAAGTTTATCATCTGGAAAATCAAAAACATAATAAAGTGCCACCGTAAGTTCTACAACACCAAGATTAGACGACAAATGTCCCCCGTTAGTGTCGACGGTGGATATTATTTTAGAACGTAATTCATCACAAAGTAAATTAAGTTCTTTAATATTCATTTCTTTAATACTTTTTGATTTTAATATTTCGTTAAGCGTCATAATTAGAATATTTACGCCTTGCTAAATAGCAAGGCATATTTTTACAAATATTTATTTATAATTGCCCGTATCTTGTCCATTTTTAAGTCAATATCCTTTGCTAGGGCTAATTGACAACGAGTTCTTGCTAGGTTATGGTCTTCACAAGTAATTTTAAAGTAAGTATCGCCGTTAATATAGTCAAGTAAAAATCTTGACGCAAGTTCTACCGTCATTGCGTAGACGCTATCGGCAAGAGTTTGCTTTTCTAATAAAGTTAAAGTGTTTTTTAAAAACTTTAAATATCCTTTAGTAAAACTCTCAAATTTATCTAAATCAAATTTAACCTTAGTTAAATCACGTTCGTCTTCCATCGTGGTACAACAAATACTTCTTGCTCCGTCGCCAAAGTCGTAACCACAAAGTCCTGGCATTATCGTATCTAAATCAATAACGGCAAGTGGTTTTAAGGTAGTTTTTGAAAATACTACGTTGTTACATTTGGTGTCGTTATGCGTCACCCTTGAAGGCAACTTGCCTTGACTTAAAAGGTCGCATAAAATTGACGCTTTATCTTTATTTTTTAATATGTACTCAGCTTCTTCTTTACAATTATTACGCCTTAAATCAAAGGAATACGTGTAAGATTTTTCTAAATCGTCAATACGCTTTCTAGTATTATGAAAGTTTGGAATACACTCGTATAAAGTCGACGCATCGTAACCGTCAAGCATATATTGAAATTCCCCAAAAGCAATACCAGCTTGCTCGATTATACGTAAATCGTCGGTTTTATCAAAACAAATACAATCAAGGTATTCCCTTGAACGCCAAAAATCACCATTTTCATCAATAGTAAAAGGCTCGCCGTTTTTACATTTATTATAGTGAATATTTGCTAAATCACTATTATTCGAACGACTATTAATATAATCTGTTACTTCAACGATATTTTTCATTACTAAAGCAGGATTACTAAACACGTTCTTATTTATTTTTTGTAATAAATATTCGTTGACTTTTTCTCCATTTTTGCAAAAGACGTGATACGTCGTATTAATATTACCACCTTTCATAAGTTGATAATTAGTTAAAACGCCGTCTAACTGCAATTTTTCGCATACGCTTTTTATATCCATAAATAACCCCTTTATTCTATTATACAAGAAAATTTCAATTAAATCAATAGCAAATTTTTTTTAATACGCTAATTAAGTATTATTTTGTAAAAAAATACAGCATAACTTACGCCACGCTGTATCTTATGAATTAATTATTAAATTTATTATTTAGAAATTATCTTTTTAAAATCGCTTGAGAAGAAGAAACCAACTGCCATTACAACTACAAATATTATAAGATAAAATAATACAGGGAACGAGAATTGTCCGTTTGCTTGTGCGTTTAAATAAGGAGTTACACCGTGACTCCATACGGCAACGAATACTAAGAATAAGCAAGCAATTATCGCTAAAATCGGTAAAATAAATCTTTTAAACACGTTCATTTCTTTTTCTTTAATAATCCAAACTATAAGCATAGGGATATAAAGTGCGTAAATCGTTATTATAGGAAGTTCCGAACTATCAAAACTAAATAAACCAAACCAAGGCGTAGTTAAGTTAGCACCATAGAAGTATACGAGCCAAGCACCACAAACTAATAAACCGAAAATTGCCGAGTTTGTTGGCATATTCGTTTCACTATCTACTTGACTAAATAATTTTGGCATAGGTCCTTCGTTACGAACTGAAATTGAGTATAAACCACGAGTTGAGCCAAGCATTAAGCCGTTTAAAGTTCCTAAACAAGAAATAACGATACATACGTTTAATATAGTTCCACCAACCGTGCCAAATATTTGTTGGAACGCATACGGAGCACCTTTTGACGCATCCATTAAATCAACCATAGGAGCACCACCACAAACTGCTATATTATAAACGATATAAATTACAACTACGATAATTGCACCTAATAATAATGCAAGTGGTAAGTTCTTTTTAGCGTCTTTAATTTCACTATTGATTGACGTTGCAATAATCCAGCCTTCGTAAGCAAAGGCAGTTGCACATACGCCTGCAAATAATTCAGAGAAACCTGCCGAATTAGAAAGTTCGTTACCGATAAAGTTTTGAATTAACATACCAACGTTGCCGTCTGGAGCATTAACTAAACCTGCAATAACGCCAACTACACCCATTAAAATTAACGGAATAAGTTTAATAACCGTAGTTGATACTTGGAAATAACCTGCAATTTTTGGTGAAAGTGCGTTTACAACGTAAGACATTATAAGGAAAAATCCTGCTAATATCATAACTTCAGCCGATACGAGTGACCACCCGAATAATACGCCGAAATATCTTGCAGATACCCACGCTAAAACCGAAGTCATTGCCGGATAGTAAATTGTAGTTACAAACCAACCAACGTAGTAAGCATACCTTTTACCACAAGTTTCTTCAGCATAGTCAACTACGCCGTTAACCTTTGAGTACTTAGTAGCCATAACTGCAAATTGTGATGCACAAATTACCATTACTACACCACCGATTGCCCACGCAAGTACACTTAGCCAAACGTTACCATTTGTCGCATTAAGAATAGTTTGACCCTTAAAGAAAATACCAGAGCCAATAACTATACCTACGACCATACATATAGCCGTAATTAAACCATATTTTTTAGTAAGTTTATTTTCCATAAAATACTCCTTTTATTTATTTTTATAAATATATTCTATTTTAGCATAGCAATTTGTTAATTTCAAAT
>JAZRIP010000031.1:0-62318 GCA_045645345.1 Christensenellaceae bacterium | reverse complement strand
AAAAAGTTAAAAGAAGAAAAAAAATTAACTAATAAGAAATTAAGCGAAATTTCGTCTATTCCACTTGGTACTTTAAACAAAATTTTATCGGGAAAGGTAAAAAGCATAAAAATAGAAACGCTTGAAAAGTTAAAGGCAAGTTTAGGTCAATCTAGTCAAATAGCGTCAATAGATTTTGGTTTTATTAGGGTTGCAACTTGTTCGTTTGAAGTAAAGTTAGCAAACGTTATAGAAAACGTTGAAAGTATTAAAGGGCAAATAGAAAATGCTCTTTTAAATGGTGTAGAAGTTTTGGTTTTTCCTGAAATGAGTATAACGGGGTATACGATAGGGGATTTAGTGTATCAAGAACTTTTACTTGGTAAGGCAAAACAAGGGCTTTTAGAAATTGTAGAGTTTTCTAAAAATAAAAATATTTTAATTTTCGTTGGATTGCCACTTAAGGTAAATAACGTTTTATACGACGTTGGGTGTAGTATTTTCGACGGCGAAATTTTAAGTGTAACGCCAAAGAATAATATAGGCGATATTGAAAGTAGATATTTTTCAAGTTACGACGGCGAAAACTTGGATATTAATATATTAGGAAAAGATTGCGTATTTGGTAATAAAATTATTTTAGTAAACAAAAACAATCAAAACCTTAAAATTTCTTGCGAAATAGGTAGCGATTTATTTAGCAGTATATCGCCGTCGTCTTATCATTATCAAAACGGTAGCGTATTAAACGTTAATTTAGCGTGTTTTAACGATATAGTATCAAGTAGTGAAAATCGTATTTTAACCTTAAAGGCACATACTTTAAAAAACAAAGGCGTATATTTGTTAAGCAATAGTGGTTATGGTGAAAGCAGTGGTGATTTCGTTTATACTGCTCATAGCGTAATTTGTGAAAACGGCGTAGTCGTAAAAGAAAGCGAATTTTTTAAAACCGGTTTAATTTATGCCGACGTTGACGTAGAATATTTAAACTATCTTAAATGTAAAAATTTAAAAAACAATTTAAAGGATGCAAAAAACTATTCGTTTAAATTATTTGATTTAAAGAAAAACGAATACGAAATATATAAAACTTATTCAAAAACGCCGTTTATAAACGAAAATAAAAAAGCATTAGAAAAAGATTGTAACTTTATATTAGAACTTCAAGCAAACGCTTTAAGTCAAAGAATTAAGCATATAAATGCAAAAACGTTAGTAATAGGCGTATCGGGTGGACTTGATAGCACTCTTGCTCTTTTAGTATGTAAAAGGGCTGTAGAAATAGCAAATAAAGACGCAACGGATATTTTGGGAATAACTATGCCTTGTTTTGGTACGTCGTCAAGAACAAAGTCTAACGCAATAATTTTAATGGAAGAATTAGGCGTAACGATAAAAGAAATAGATATAACTAATTCGGTAAGAAGTCATTTTAAAGATATAGGTCACGACGAAGGTGTTGCCGACGTTACTTTTGAAAATAGTCAAGCGAGGGAAAGAACTCAAATATTAATGGACTTAGCCAACAAGACGGGTGGAATAGTAATCGGTACGGGAGATTTAAGTGAACTTGCGTTAGGATTTTGCACGTATAACGGTGACCATATGAGTATGTATTCGGTAAATGCAACTATTCCTAAGACGTTAATGAGAGAGATTATTTATTACCAAGCAAAAAAATCAAGCGACGTTTTAAAAGAAGTATTATTAGACGTAATAGATACCCCCGTTTCACCTGAATTGTTGCCAACGAAAGAAGACGAATTTGCTCAAAAGACTGAAGATATTGTAGGTCCGTATATATTGCACGACTTTTTCCTATATAATATAGTGGGGTGTGGATTTAGTCCTACTAAAGTATTTTATATTGCTAAAAAGACTTTTAAAGACGAGTTTAGCGATAAAATAATTTATAAATGGCTAGTTAATTTTTACAAAAGATTTTTCACTCAACAATTTAAAAGGTCTTGTCAACCAGATGGTGCAAAAGTTACCGAAATTTCTTTATCGATTAGGGGAGATTGGCGTATGCCAAGCGACGTAACGTATAAATTGTGGCTTGATGAACTTGAGAAAATAAAAGTTTAGTAAAGAAAAAAGTGTTTTAGATTTTCTAAAACACTTTTTTTAATTATGAAATTAATTATGAAAGAAATTATATAACTAACACACCTGTAAAAATTAAAATACCAACGGCAACTAAAAAGAAAGCACCTTCAATTAAAATAACGTAGTTTGCAGTAGTGTGAAGAACGTCTAATCCCCTTGAAATAAAATAGCAAATAAAAATTAAAGACCAAATAAGCCATAATATTCCAAACATAAAATTTGCGTTTAACATATAATATACGCCAAGGGCAATAGCAATTATAGCAATAATCAAAGAAAACCAACCAAGGCTAGTTTCACGTAAATCCCAAATTCCAACTGCACTAATAAATAGGTTAGTTAAACTAAATAATAGTAACGATGCGTATTCTAAAATAGTTCCCGTATCGATTGACGTAAGTATGCCTACGCAAGCAAAAAGGGTAACTAATATACCAGATAATACGTTCATTACGACAATTTCATTATTGTCGTTTTCATCAATTATAGGTAAAAAGCCGTTTAGGAACATTGAAATTCCTATTAAAATTAAACTAATTGTAAACATTTTGTTTTCTCCTTAGTAGGATGATTGACAATTAATTTAATTTTTATACAAAAAAACACCTTTAACAAAAAGTTAAAAGTGTTAATTTAATTATTCGCTATCTTCAACTAAAACGTAAGCAGTTTTTGCAAACCTTTTTACCGACGCAATTGCGTTGTCGCATTTAGCCCTTGAAGAATAGTCTTCGCTAATACAAATAAGCCTATTTAATTTTGAAAATAGTTTAAAACGATAATGTCCGTATTTGTCCGAACTAATAGTAAAGTTGCCGTCGTCGATATTTTTCTTAATAGTTTCAATACCACTTTTTACGCCCGTCATTGAAGTATACGTTTCAGTCTTTAATAAAATACCTCCGTTTGATGCAATAAGTTGAGCATAAAATTTAGAATTTTCTTGTTTAATTTTCCATTTGCCAGTATATGTTTTTTTGGTCGTAGGTTTACTTTCGGTAACTTCAGGAGCAGTTGTTTTTTTAGTTGAGTTTTTGCTTTCAGGTTGGTTAGTCGTCATTTTAGACGTACTATCTTTAGTAGAAGAAGAAACTCGTTTGGTCGTAGTGTCCGTAGTCGTCGTATCTATTTTTTCGTCTTTTTTAGAACTTCTTTTTTTAGTTTCAGTCACGCTTTTTTGACCATCCAAAGTAGAACTTGCAGTTTTAGTATGCTTACTTGATTTTTGAGAAATAGTAGTATCTTCTTTTGCCCGTTTTTCTTTATTGTCTACGTATGTAGAAGTCTTTTTCGTTTTAGTTTTGTTAGTTTGATTTTTAGTAACGGCAGTTTCATTATTAACTGCGTCGTTACTTTCATCAATTATTTTTTCAGGCGGAATTGACGATATAAATTTAGTTTTATCTGCAACGTTATTAGCAATATTATCAATTTCTTTTTGAGTATAAATAGATTGATTTTTCCTATTTTCGTTAATAACTTTAATTTCCTTTTTCTTAGATAGGCATTTAGATAAAACTATAAAGAAAACTATTACGATAATAAGCACGAGAATACCAAGCAAAATAAGTGGGAAGTGTTCTTTATATAAATAGATAGCCGTATTTATAATTCCTTGAATAAACTCTTTCATTTTATCACCTTAAATTAATTATTATAACTCTTACTATACTTATTTTATATCTTTTTATACAAATAGTCAATCATACAATTGCAAAAAATTAAAAAAAGTGATAAAATAAAATCGAATAGGGAGTGATTAGGGATGAATAGGGAAAATTTGGTATATGATTTAGTAATAATCGGTGGTGGTTTTAGTGGAATTATTACGGCAATTTCTATTTTAGAAAAAGAAAAAAATTATAAAATTGCAATTGTTGAAAAATTAGAAAGATTAGGTAAAAAAATTTTATCAACTGGCAATGGTCAATGCAACTTATCTAACGTGGAAAGTGTATATTATAAAGGTCATTATCACGGAAAAAATGCCGAATTTTGCCGTTTTGCACTTGAAAAATATAGTTATCTTGACTTACTTACTTTTTTTGATAATTTAGGTGTTGAAACTATAGTTGCCGATAATAAAATATATCCACTTTCAATGCAAGCAAACAGTGTGTTAGACGCATTAAGGTTTAAACTAGAAAGTTTAGGGGTAGACGTTTACTATAATTCAAACGTTTATAAAATTTTGGAAAATAATTTCGGCTTCAAAACTTTTTCTAAAAATCAAAACGGCGAACTTTTATTGCAGTCTAAAAAAGTACTTTTAGCAACGGGTGGAAAAAGTGCCGAACATTTAGGTTCTAACGGCAGTGGTTATAGTTTGTATCAAGATTTTTCTCATAAACTTACACCGTTATATCCGTCTATTTGTCAACTTAAAACTGAAAACGCAAAAGGACTTAAGGGATTAAAACAAAAAGCAAAATGTTACGCTTTTGACGGTGATAAAATGCTTAGTCAAAGTTATGGCGACGTTCTTTTTACCGATAACGGCGTTAGTGGTAATACGATATTTTATTTATCGTCGTATTTAGTTGATAAAAAAGAGCCTTACGTAGTTATTGATTTTTGCCCAACTTTTAGCGAAGAAGAATTATTAAAAGTGTTAAATAAAAAAATTAAAAATTGTCCTTATTTAAAAATACAAAATTTATTATCTTCAATAATCAACAACAAAATAGGTGAAAGAATTATTATTAATTCGTTAAATATTAAGATTAACGAAAACGCCGTAAGCGTTAAAGAACTTAGTAAAATTCAAATAGAAAAAATTGCTTATGCTTGTAAAAATTACAAACTTAAAGTAATAGGTAATTCAGGCTTTAAAAATAGTCAAGTTACCAAAGGTGGTTTAGATACTAGTCAATTTAATGATAAAACTATGCAAAGTAAATTGCGTAAAGGATTGTATGCTGTTGGCGAAGTTTTAGATATTGACGGCGATTGTGGTGGCTATAATTTACAATTTGCTTATTCGTCGGCAAAAGTAGCAAGTGACGGAATTTTATATGATTAACGTAAACAACGTAAAACTAAAAGTCTTTGAAGGTGAAGAATTGTTACTTCAAAAGGCAATTAAGTTAAGTGGGAATAAAAATTTAAAATATTTTGAAATATTAAAAAAATCTATTGACGCAAGAGATAAAAAGGATATTTTTTACGTTTATAATTTGCTATGTAGTGAAAAACCTATTGTTAAGGCAGAAAAAAAGTACGGCAAAATTACTAAAAAAGGTAGCGTATTAGTAGTAGGGGCAGGTCCTTGCGGATTATTTTGCACTCTCGATTTATTACGCTATGGTTTTGACGTTACCCTAATTGAAAGGGGAGATAAAGTTGAAGACAGGCAAAAAAAGGTAGATAATTTTTTAAAAAACAAAATTTTAGATACTGAAAGTAACGTGCAATTTGGCGAAGGCGGAGCAGGTGCTTTTTCGGACGGCAAATTAAATACGCAAGTAAATAGTCCTTTCGTTAAAGAAGTCGTTGACGATTTCGTTAAATTTGGTGCACCTAAAGAACTTAGTTATTTATCAAAACCGCATTTAGGTAGTGATAATTTACCTAAAATCGTAAAAAACATAAGAAACGAGATAATTAAGTTAGGTGGTAAAGTTTATTTTAGGACTGCTCTTACCGACTTAGATATTGTAAATGGAAAAATTAAAAAGGTAAAATTAAACGACGAGTATCATACTTTTGACCAAGTCGTTTTAGCCGTAGGGCATAGTGCAAGGGACGTTTTTGAACTTTTAAATCAAAAAGGTGTCTTTTTAGAAAGTAAAAACTTTGCCGTAGGTTTTAGAATTGAACATTTACAAAAAGATATTAACTTAGCACAATACGGTGAAAAATACGCCAAAATTTTACCGCCAGCCGAATATAAATTAGTTAGTCATAAAAGTGATAAAAGCGTATTTACCTTTTGTATGTGTCCAGGTGGCGTAGTAATACCATCGTCGTCAAGTGAAAATACCGTAGTCGTTAATGGTATGAGTAATTACAAACGGGACGGCGAAAATAGTAATAGTGCCGTAATTATTCAAGTTGATAAAAATGATTACGGTAGCACTTTATTTGGTGGACTTGATTATCAAAAAAGTTTAGAAGAAAAAGCCTTTAGTTTAGGTGGCTCAAATTATAAAGCCCCTATTCAACTCGTAGGGGATTATTTAAAAAATCAAAAAACTTCTACGTTAGGTAAAATTAATCCGTCTTATGAAATAGGTTATACTTTTAGTAACTTGCAGTCGTTATTAAGTCACTCGTTAAATGAAAAACTTTGTTTAGCAATAACCGATATGGCTAAAAGGTTAAAAGGATTTGACCATTACGACGCAGTTTTAACGGGTGTTGAAACAAGAACTAGTTCGCCTATAAAAGTAACTAGGGGTGAAAACTTAAATAGTATAAACGTTGAAAATTTATATCCTTCGGGTGAAGGGTGTGGTTACGCCGGTGGCATATCTAGTGCAGGAGCAGACGGCAAAAAAGTTGCCTATAAACTTGCTTTAAAATACGGCTTAAAAGAAGATTAATTAAAAACCCACTGCAACGCAGTGGGTTAAAGTCTTTATATTTTATTCTAACCAAAAATAAGTTTTAGGAGCAGTTAGTCCGTTTCTACCAGGGGCCGTTCCATTTTCATATTTAAGAACGCCTTGTTTTTTTAACGCCCTTAACGTTTCGTAAATGACTTGGCTAGTTGGATAACTTTGTCCGTTAGGGAATAGTTTAGGCTTTATGTTATTTCTAATTAAACCAACAGTTGTTTTCTCTCTTTTTAATTCTTCGATAATTAACGGATAAGCCCTTAGCATAAGTTCCGTATCAAAAGGAGTATTTTCGCAAGGCAGTTTATTAAAAGGTTTTAACTCAAAGTGGTCGATATAAACTTTGCCAACCGTAAACGAAGGTAAAAATATAGGTTCACGTGCGTCGTTTGGTATAGCAAGGGCAGTAGTAGACATATAAACGCAATTTTGCAAATTTCATAAATATAGTTTATAATGCTAAAAATTAAAAGTCAATAGTTGAATAAATTTATTTGTTTAAAAAACTTTGCAACTATTAAAAAAGAAAAAAGCAAGAAATAAAATTGACAAATTTTATTTTATTAAGTTTGAATAATTTTAAACAAAATTCAAAAAAATTTTAAAAAAACGTTTACTTTTTTAACGATTAGATATATAATACAAGTAATACTTATTATTTTTTAACAATTTTAAACAAAATTAATTCTTTTATGAAAAATTATTTAATCTATACTTATTCTAATGTCGAAGGGCAAATTAATTCTACCAAACTTTTAGGGCAATTTTCAAAAAACAAAGATATTTTTAAAATTTCATATCAAAGTAACGACGAAGGGAATATTACTTTAAATACTTTATTCGTTTCAAAAAATCAAGTCCGCTTAATACGAAAAGGGCAAGTAAACTATTCTTGTATTTTTAAGGAAAATACGCTTAGTCAGTTTGATATTTTAGTTGATAATTTTAAAATAGCGTCATCTTTATTTTGTCATAAAATAGAAATTATTGAAAATGAAAATATTTTTAAATTAGCCATAAATTACGACGTACTAAGTAGCGAAAAAATAAATACGCAATTAGTTATAGAAGTTAAAAAAGGTGAAATATGTTAGTAGAATATTTTGGTCATAGTTATTTTAAAATTTTGGGTAAGGAATATTCAATTTGTTTAGACCCTTTTTCAAACGTTGGGCTTGAAGAAGTAGTTTGTCAAGCCGATTATTTATTTACTTCTCACTCTCATTTCGACCACTCAAATATAAATATTGTAAAGTATAAAAATAAAATTGAAAAAAGCAATAGCACTTTTAGCATTATAAAAACTTTTCACGATAACGCAAATGGTGCGTTGCGTGGTGAAAACAACGTCTTATTATTTACTTTGGATGGGTATAAAATAGCCTTTTTGGGTGATTTGGGCGAAAGTTATAACAATTGGTTAATTGAAAAACTAAAAGGTGTAGATTTATTATTAATTTGCGTAGGTGGTAAATACACTATTAATAGTCAAGAAGCAATTATATACGCAAATGAGATTAACGCAAAATTAACTATTCCTATGCACTATAAAGTAAAAGGTTCAACGATAGACGTTGAAAGCGTCGACGAATTTTTAAAAGGTAAGGAATACGTAGAATATAACGGCTATTTAAATTACGAACAAGCCGTAACTGAAAGCAAATACGCTTTAATAAATTTAAAGTAAAGGAGATATTATGGATAAATACGAAAATTTTAGTTTTACCAAAGAAAGCCTTAATAAATTAGGAATATTAGATTTAAGAAGAATTTTAAGGGATTTAGGTGGTACTCCGTCTTTAAAAAACAAAGACGAAATAATAAGAGAGATATTAGAGATAAAAGAAGGTAAAATTTCCATTCGTAGTGGACGTGGAAGAAAAGCCATCAAAATTGAAGAAGAATACGTTAAAGATGGTTTTTCTAAAACGCAAGTTAGTGAAGACGACGAGCCTACTAGCGATATCGAAACGTTTAGTGTTTCAGGGTTATTAGAAATTATGGCTGAAGGCTACGGATTTTTAAGGGGAGAAAATTATCAGTCTAACGGACTTACCGATATACACGTTTCAAAAAACACTATCAAATATTTCAAATTGAGAAAGGGTGATTATATAGTAGGCGTAGCCCAAAAAACCGAGTCGTCGCCATCGTTAAAAGCAATAAAAACAATTAACGGGCTTACTTTGCGTCAACTTAATAAAAGACCATATTTCGACGATTTAATTCCTTGCTATCCCGACCAAAAAATTAATTTAGAAATTCAAGGTTGTAGTGACGATTTGTCAATAAGGGCGATTGATATTTTATGTCCTATCGGTAAAGGCCAAAGGGGCTTAATAGTTGCTCCACCAAAAGCAGGAAAAACTACTTTACTTAAAAAAATAGCAAAGTCGATAGAAGTTAACCATCCAAATATAAAACTTATAATTTTATTAATCGACGAAAGACCAGAAGAAGTTACCGACTTAAAACGTTGTTGCAGTTGTGAAATTATATCTTCAACTTTCGACGAATCGCCTGAAAATCACGTTAGAGCAAGCGAAAACGTTTTAAATAGAGCAAAAAGGCTAGTTGAGTGTGGGGAAGACGTAGTTGTTTTACTTGACTCAATCACGAAATTGACTAGGGCTCATAACACGTTAGTTCCGTCTAGCGGTAAAACCTTGTCGGGAGGTATAGACCCCGTAGCACTTTACGCACCTAAAAAGTTCTTCGGTTCGGCAAGAAATATTGAAAACGGTGGCAGTTTAACTATTTTAGCAACGGCGTTAATTGAGACGGGTTCTAAAATGGACGACGTTATTTACGAAGAATTTAAAGGAACAGGTAATATGGAAATTATTCTTTCTAGGGAACTTTCTGAAAGAAGGGTTTTTCCAGCAATAGATTTATATCGTTCGGGAACGAGAAAAGACGAACTTTTATTAAGCCAAGAAGAACAAAATTGTGCTTATCAAATTAGAAGATATTTCGTTAAAAACGAAAATGCAAGCGAGCAAGTATTAGAAATGTTTGCAAAGACTGAGTCTAACCAAGAATTTGTTGAAAAAGCACCAACTTGGTGTAAAACTTTTACAAAAAATTAACTATTTAAAAAATAGTTAAAAAAAGGTTTTCTAAAATTTTCACTAAGTCTTTCGGGGTGAAATTGCGTAGCGATAATAGGTAAAGAATTGTGTTTAATGGCTTCAATAATTCCGTCGTTACTTCTTGCTAAAACCGTTAAATTTTCACCAAGTTTGTTAATTGCTTGTTTGTGTGCTGAATTTACTATAAATTTAGAAGAATAAAGTTGGTCTAAAAAACTCGGAGTTTCAATTTTTACCGTGTGATACAAATCGTATCTTCTATTAAAGTGGTTAGGAATATTTTTAAATAAAGTTCCGCCAAAATAAACGTTTAATAGTTGCATACCTTTGCAAATTCCTAGAATTTTTCTACCACTTGAAACGAAATCTTTTATTAAAGAAAATTCGCTTATATCTAAATTAACGTCAACTCTGTCGGTCGAGCATAAATTTTTACGATAAAAGTAAGGTAAAACGTCGCCACCACCCGTCAAGACAAGTGCGTCACAACGTTTGCTTTTTTGAATGTTTTTAGAAAATACCACTTTACTTTTACACTCTTTTAGAGCAGTTAAATAGTTGTTTAGGTTGCAACCGTTATCTAAAACGAAAACTTTCATATAATATTTTATTACGACTAAGATTAATTTGTTACGAGGTAATTATGATAAACGATAAATATAAAAAAATAGGCTTAGTAGTGGCTATGGACAAGGAAGTTACTCCTTTTTTACAAAGTTTAGTGCAAACTAAAAAAGAAATTTGCATAGGAAATTATAAAGTAGTAAATTTTACCGTAAACAATAAAGAAATTTATTTAATTAAAAGTGGAATAGGAGAAATATTCGCATCGTCTGCAACCCAACTTTTAATTAGTAAATTTGGTGTTGAATTAATTTTAAATTTTGGCGTAAGTGGTAGTTTAGACGAAAAAATAGGTTTACTTTCTACTGTATTTATTAAAGGCGTAGTTCACTACGATTTTGACTTAAGTCAAATAGACGACGTAGTAGTTGGGCAATATCCTAATTATGATAGCCCTATAATTGACGCAGAAAGCGACTTATTAGAAAAAGTTTGTATAAAATACCCTAACGTAAAGCGTGTAATTTGTGCGTCTGCCGATAAATTTGTAGCCGACGAAAAAGTCAAAGAATATTTGAACGCAACTTTTAACGCAAGCATTTGCGATATGGAAAGTGCAGGCGTATTATTGACTTGTAAAAATAATGCAATTCCAGCCCTTATAATTAAGTCAATTTCGGACGGAAAGGGTGGAGCAGAAGAGTTTAATAAAAGGGTAAAAGAAGCGTCTAGCGTGTATATTGAAATAATTAAAGATATCCTATATTAATTTGGAATTATTTTGCCCCTATCGTTATATTGTATAATAGGGGTATTTTAATGAAAAAATTTAAAACTAGAATAATTACTAATTCAATACTAATAATACTTGTATCGATAGTTTTAGCAGTTACCTTGCTACCTAATAATAGTATAATGATATACGGTAAAGATAGCGACCAAGTTTTGTATAACGGCAATAGAAGTTGTAGCCAAGTTGCTTTAATGTTTAACGTGTATGAAAATAGTCAAGTAGTTAACGGAATTTTAGACGTTTTAAAAGAAAATAACGTAAAAGCAACTTTTTTTATAGGTGGAATTTTTGCAAGTAGAGAAAATCAAACGATAGTTAGAATTTATGAAGAAGGACACGAAATAGGTAATCACGGCTATTTACATAAAGACCATAAAAAACTAAGCGAAAGTCAAAATTATGATGAAATAAATTCGACGCATAAGTTAATAAAATCGTTAACGGGATTAGAAATGAATTTATTTGCACCGCCGTCAGGTTCGTATTCTAAAACTACTTTAAAGGTAGTAGAAAGTTTAAATTATAAAACTATAATGTGGTCGAAAGACACGATTGACTGGCGTGATAGCGATATTAAAACTATAGTTAAAAGGGCTACTGAAAACACGATAAGTGGAGACTTAATCTTAATGCATCCAAAAGAACATACTTTAAAAGCGTTAGGGCAGATAATAGAAAAACTTAAAAATAAAGGCTTAAATATGGTAACCGTTTCAAAGTGTTGTCAGTTAGAGCCGATTTAATGGAGAATTATGAATAAATTAAAAAAATACGATAACGGATTAACGTTAATAGTAAGCGAAGGTGGTTCGTCGTCAGTTTCATTTTCAATAATGGTAAATGCGGGAACTATCAACGAAAACGAAAAAAACAACGGAATATCACACTACATTGAGCATATGAATTTTAAAGGAACAAAAGAATACAATTCTTTTGAACTTTCAAATATTTTAGATAGTTATGGAACTAGTTATAATGCCTTTACTTCTTATAACTGCACTTGTTATTATGCACAATGTTTAAAAGAATACGCTGAAAAATCTTTTGAAATAATGTCTAAAGCAGTGTTTAGTTCGATATATAACGATGAAGACGCCGAAAAAGAAAAACAAGTAATTATCGAAGAAATTAATATGAGTGAAGACTCTCCCGACGACGTATGTTTTGATTTAGTTTGCGAGGCTTTTTACGGCAACGAAGGTTACGGAAGAACTATTTTAGGTAGTATAGAAAACGTATCGTCTTTTACTAAAGACGACGTTATAGATTATATTAATAAATTTTACGTTGCAAAAAACGTTTGTATTAGTTTTGTAGGTGATATTACTTTAGAACAAGCCGATATTTTCGTTCAAAAACATATATTGCCTATTATACCTACGGGCGAAGTTGCTCCGTTACCTAAATATACTTTAAACAACCAACCTAAAAATTTATATAAAAATAAAGAAATTGAGCAAGCACATTTATGTTTAGCCTTTCCTAGTGTACCTTACGGACACAAAGATAGCGTTGCAAGTGAAATTTGTACTAGCGTTTTAGGTGGCGGAATGAGTAGTAGACTGTTCCAAAAAATTAGGGAAGAATTAGGACTTGCATACTCTGTTTATTCGTTTAGTTATCGTTATAAAGATAGTGCGTTTAGTGGAATTTACGCAGGCTTAAACGGAAGTAGATTAGACTTAGCCTACGATAGCATAAAGCAATTAATATTAGACTTTAATAAAGGCGTTACCCAAGAAGAATTTGAAAAAGTTAAAGTACAATTAAAAGCAGGTTGCGTATTTAGTGAAGATAAAGCAATGATAAAGTCAAGATTATTTGCAAAACACTACTTAATGACGGGTGAAATTTACGATTTTAAAAAGCGTTTAGAACAAATTGAAAGGGTTACGATTGAAGACGTAAACAGATGTGCAAAACATTACGATATAACTAAAATGGCGTCTGCAGTAGTAGGTAAAAACTTAAAAGCAATTAAAAACTAATAGAAAATAGCACGCTAAAAAATAGCGTGCTAAATTTTTATGCGTTAATAGTTTGGTTACAGCCACAAGTGTTTAGAGTGGTTGATAATAACGTGGCTAATAAAAGTCCTTGCGTAAGTGAAATAGTGCCGTTATTCGTAAGTAGAAATAATAATCCTAAAAAAGCAATATTATTACAATTCATAAATTCTCCTTTTTACAAAATTTATCTTTATTCTACGATATGCGACAAAAGTCGTTAATATGTTAAAATTGACATATTTTCTCGTGTTCGTTATAATAAAATAAACGACGGATGGAAAATAAAATAAAGGAAGTATATATTATGCAACAAAACGCAACTTGTTTACTTCTAGATAAAAAAGTTCAAAGTTTAATTTTAGATTACGTTCCTAGTGATGAGATTTTACAAGAACTAGTAGGATTTTTTAGTATTTTTGCAGATTTAACACGTTTAAAAATGGTTTCGGCGTTAGCAATTAGTGAAATGTGCGTAAGCGATATATCTAAAATGCTTAATTTAAATCAAACTACCGTTTCACATCAATTACGCCTACTTCGTGATAACGGAGTGGTAAAGTATAGAAGACAAGGTAAAATAGTTTTTTACTCTTTAAAAAACGACTTAATCAACGAAGTTTTACTAAAAGGCGTAGAGTTTTTAGGTTATTAAAAAATAAAAAAACAACAATAAAAAATGGTAGCATATGCTACCATTTAATTTTTAAATAATGTGAAATTATAAATAATTTTAGATTATTTGCAACCACAACCGCCGTTTAAGCCGTAAGGTTTGTGACCGCCTTTATTGCAACAGCATAGTAAAAGGGCAATAGCAATAGGTAAAATGCAACCAGAGTTGCAAACTTTGTTTATAATATCGTTTAAGCAACCGTTACCGCAAAGGCAAAGTACTAAAAGAATTATAAGTATGTAAAGACTACAATTATCATTGTTAAAACCAAAACAATTAAACATAAATTTTATTCCTCCAAATAAGCCGTATCTTTGGCTATCAATAATATTTTATTTAATTTACGTAATTTTTGTTACTATGCTTGTATTTTTTTTAATTTTGTATTAATATATAATAGACAAACACCTTTTTGGGTTTGATTACATATTTTTATTTTTTTCTTACGGGTATCTTTTTAGAACTCGATTGGAGGTTATTATGGAGAATAAATTAACTTTTTCCGCCAAGCAAATTACGGGTATTGCTATTTTAGTAGCGTTAGTAATAGTGTTGCAATCGTTAGGTGGCACTATTTCAATCGGCGTAGTTCAATTAAACTTTACGCTTATACCTATCGTGCTTGGTGGTATTTTATTTGGTGCGTGGGCAGGTGCGTTAACGGGTTTTGTTTGTGGCGTAGTAGTGCTTGTTCAAGTAATTACGGGATTAGTTCCTTTTTACACTATTATTTGGGCGGGAGACCCTATCGTAGTTGCGTTGACTTGTATTTTAAAAACCACCATTGCAGGCTTTTTATGTGGATACGTTTACAATTTAATTGCTAACAAGAATAAAATTATAGCAACGTTCGTAGCATCGGCAATTGTTCCGGTTGTAAATACTTCTTTGTTTATTATAGGTTGTTTATTTATGACTAATTCAATTTATCCTATGGCTGAAGGTCAAAACGTTTTAATTTTCATTTTGGTTTCAATAGTAACTTTTAATTTCTTTATAGAACTTGCTATTAACTTAATCGTTGCTCCAGCATTAAATAGGTTATTCAAAGTAATAAAATTTTAAAGGGAATTAATTATGATTTTATGTATCGATATAGGTAACACGAATATTAAATACGCAGTATTTAACGGGGATAATTTAAAGGCGTCTTATAGGGTGTCTTCTCGTCATACTAGAACGGCTGACGAATACGGAGCAACGCTTATAAATTTATTAGCAAGCAACGATATTTCAAGGCAAGATATCGACGGAATTATCATATCTTCGGTAATACCTAACTTAAACTACACCATAGTTCATATGTGTGAATATTTCTTTAACGTAACGCCTATTATCGTAGGTGCAGGCGTTAAAACGGGAATTAATATTAAGGCCGATTCACCTAAAGAAGTAGGTGCAGATATTATTGCAAACTGCGTTTCGGCGTACAACAAATACGGCAAAAACAAAAATTTAATAGTAATTGACTTTGGTACGGCAACTACGTTTGACGTTTTAACTAAAGAAGGTGCGTTAATAGGCGTAGTAATTGCCCCAGGAATAAAAACTTCGCTTGCAAGTTTAGTTTCTAATACTGCTCAATTGCCTATGATAGATTTAGTTCCACCAAAAAGCATAATTTGTAAAAATACTCGTTCTTGTATGCAAGCAGGTATAATTTACGGCTTTGCAGGGTTAGTTGATAATATCGTTAAAAAAATTAAAGACGAACTAGGCGACCAAGATATGCAAGTTATAGCAACGGGCGGTATGGGCGAAGTAATTGCAAAAGAAGTTTCTTGCATTAACAAAACGGATAGGATGTTAACTCTTGAAGGTTTAAAATTAATTTACGAAATGAATAAGTAGGTAAAAATGTCAAAACAAGTAAAAATAGGCAACCTTTTTATAGGTGGAGACAATAGAATATTAATTCAATCAATGACTAACGCAAAAACGTCTGCTTTAGAAGAAACGATAAATCAAATAAATGCGTTAAAAAATGCTGGTTGCGATATCGTTAGAGTTGCCGTTAGGGACGAACTTGATGCTATAAGCATCAAAAGTATAAAAACCAAGGTTAAAGTTCCTATCGTAGCAGATATTCATTTTGATTATAAACTTGCTATAAAAAGCATTGAAAGTGGAGTGGATAAGGTTAGAATAAACCCCGGCAATATCGGTGACGAAAGTAAAATTAAAATGGTTGCAGATTGTCTTAGGGAGTATAATATTCCCGTAAGAGTAGGTTCGAATACGGGTAGTATTGAAAAAGAATTTTTATCTAAATACGGCAAAAATGAAATTTCACTAGTTGAAAGTGCTTTAAAAAACGTATACGCCCTTGAAAAATACGGCGTAAATAATATAGTAATATCAACTAAGGCTAGTAGCGTACCTTTAACGGTTAAAGCGTACAGATATTTAAAATCTAAAACAGATTATCCTTTACATATCGGCGTAACCGAGGCAGGTACTTTAAATAGTGGAATAATAAAAAGCAGTATAGGTATAGGCTCGCTATTATTAGACGGAATAGGCGATACTTTAAGGGTTAGTTTAACTAGCGACCCTATCGAAGAAGTTCTAGTTGCTAAAAAAATACTTAAATATACGGGACTTTTAAACGAGGGCGTAGAAGTTATATCTTGTCCTACTTGCGGTAGGTGTGATTACGATAGTATAAGTTTAGCAAACAAGGTAGAACTTTTGACTGCAAATATTAAAAAACCTTTAAAAATTGCCGTTATGGGTTGTGTTGTAAACGGACCTGGTGAGGCAAAAGATTGCGACGTAGGCATAGCAGGCTCGAAAGAATATTGCGTTATATTTAAAAAAGGTGAAATTGTAAAAAAGGTTGCTACGTGCGACGCACAAGAAGAATTTATTAGGATAGTTAACGAAATTGCAAACGAAAAGTGATATTTTATTAAAAAATTTAGTAAACTTAATAAATATACAAGGCGAATTACGTATAAATAAGGTGGAATTTATTGAGAGTGAGAATAAGGTATATTTAACTCTCATAACCAACGTGGCCGTGAGTGTAGAAGATAAAAACTTTATTCAAAAGGAGTTTTCTAAAAATTTAAACGATATAGAAGTTGAGATTATTATTCAAAAATCCATTGCAGACGGGGATATCACTAAAAAAGCAATATTATCTTTTTTAAATGAAAAATTTTATACTATTGCTCATTTTTTTAGTTATGGCGATATAGAAACGATAGTAACTAAAAATAACGTAAAATATTCTATAAACGTTGATAATTCGATATACGATTATTGCATAAGAACGTCGCTAATTGAAAAGTGTGACGAGTATTTATATAGTAATTTCGTCAACGATTTTTCTGGCGAACTTCGTATCGTTGATAAAGAAAGTCAAGAAATAGAATATCAAGTTGAAACGATAAGTTCAAACGATTTAGAAGATAATCGTACTCGCTTTGTAAAAATGCGTCACGTTGAAAAGTTCTTAGACGATAAATTATACGATACGGCAGTATATATCGACGATGCGTTAAACACCAAAGGAAGGTTAACTTTGTGTGGTAGGATTTTGCAAATTATTGAAAAAGAAACGGTCAATAAAAAGCCGTTTTTCGTAATAACTTTCGACGATTATAGTGGTAAAGCGTCGGGAAGATTTTTTACAAGTGATAAAGAAAAACTTAAAAAACTTAAAAAGTTAGGTGAAAATAGCGTAGTGATTATGCGTTGTGAAAACGAAGAATTTAACGGTAACTTAAGTTTAACTATAAAAGGGCTTCATCTGTGTGAATTTCCTGTAAATTACACGCCTAAAGCAAAACCATCTAAAAAGGCTGGGGCAGAATATAAACTTATTCAACCTAAAGAAATAACTACCGTGTCGCAAGCCGATTTGTTTTTACAAGAAACTCCTTTACCGGAAGAATTTAAAAATACAGAGTTTACGGTAGTTGATATTGAAACGACGGGATTAGAACTTTTAAATGATAAAATTACCGAGATAGGTGCAGTTAAAATCAAAAACGGCAAAATAGTTAGTAGTTTTCAAACGTTAGTAAATCCGCTTATGAAATTAACTGAAAAAAACAAAGAACTTACGGGCATAACTGACGAAATGTTAGTGGACGCACCTAAAATTGAAGAAGTTTATCACGATTTTTTCAAATACGTAGGCGATACTATTTTCGTTGCTCATAACGCCGAATTTGACTTTAAATTTTTAAAGCAAGCGGGTAAGGAAAACGGCTATTTATTAAACAATAAAACGTTAGATACTTGTGCGTTGTCTTGTAAGGTGTTGCCTAAATTAAAAAACCACAAGTTAAATACCGTATGCGAATATTTTAAAATAGAATTTCAACACCATAGAGCCTTGGCTGACGCTTATGCAACGGCACAAGCACTAATTGAAATGGTAAAATTGCAAAAAACCTTTAAAATTTAAGTAAAAAGCGTTTAAAATGCTTGCAAACGGCAATAAAATATGGTATTATAATCATAGATTATATAGGCTAGTATTTGAGAGTGACTTTCGGGTCACTCTCAAATTGTTTTATTAGGGGGTTTTATGAAAGCAAAATCAAACCAAAGTATTTTTGATTTTTTAAAGCCGTATGCCGATAGTTTAAATTTAGAAATCGTTGAAGTTGACTTTAAAGTTAGTAAAAATCCAACGTTAACCGTTTATATTGATAAAGATGGTGGCGTTGACCTTGATACTTGCGAACTTTTTCACAACGCTATCAACACCCCGCTTGACGAGTTTGACCCATATCCACAAGCGTATACGTTAAACGTTTCAAGCCCTGGTGTAGATAGACCGTTCAAAACTGCAAGAGATTTTGAAAAAAACTTAGGCAAAATGGTTGAAGTAAAATTATTTGCTCCACTTAACGGCAAAAAGTTTTACGAAGGTGAACTCGTTTCTTTTGACGGAAACAACGTAACTATAAGCGTTTCAAACGTTCAATTAAAAATTGAACTTAACAAAATAGCGAAAATAAATCAAGCAATAATATTTGATTAAAATATACAAATTTAAGGAGATAAAATGATTAACAAAGACTTTTTTATGGCTTTGGACGAGCTTGCAGGTAAAGGAATGGACAAACAAGGTCTATTAGACACGTTAGAAGCGGCACTTGCGTCTGCATACAAAAAATTAGGTGGCGACGCTTGTGATTGCAAAGTAAAGATTAATGAAGAAAAGTGTTCAATTAAATTTTACGCAGTAAAAACTATCGTAGAAGAAGTAGTTGACCCTAACAAAGAAATTACTCTTGAAGAAGCAAAACAATTTAAAAAATCGTATAAAATGGGCGATATTTTTGAAAAAGAATTCGTTCCAAAAGATTTTTCAAGAATTGCAGCACAAACGGCAAAGCAAGTAGTTTTACAAAAGGTAAGGGAAGCAGAAAGAACAAATTCGATTTTAGAATTTGAAGAAAAAGAAAACGAAATTCAAGCGGCAATCGTTCGTAAAATTGAAAACGGCAACGTTTACGTTGAACTTGCTAACGGTCAACTTGAAGGTGTTATGCTTCCTCAAGACCAAGTTCCAGGTGAAAAATACGAACTTAACGATAAAATTATAGTTTACGTTAAAAGGGTAAGGACTATAGGTAAAAATACTCAAATTATAGTTTCACGTACTTCGCCAAATCTCGTTAAAAGGTTTTTTGAAAACGAAGTTCCAGAAATTAAACAAGGAATCGTCGTTATTAAAGCCGTTTCACGTGAACCAGGTCAAAGAAGTAAAGTTGCAATTTATAGTGAAGATAAGCAAGTTGACGCAGTTGGTGCTTGCGTAGGTAACAAGGGTATGAGAGTTCGTGCCGTTACCGAACAATTAGGTGGTGAAAAAATCGATATTATCGAATGGAGTGAAGACCCACTTGAATTTATTGCAAAAGCGTTAGCCCCAGCAAAAGTTTTAAGCGTAACCATGATAGACGATAAATCTGCAAGGGTAATCGTTCCAGACGATAAACTTTCTCTTGCAATAGGTAGAGACGGTCAAAATGCACGTTTAGCGGCACGCTTAACAGGTTGGAAAATCGACGTTAAAAGTCAATCTAAAGCTGAAGCAGAATTAGGCGAAATTATTGACGACGTAGATTTAGCAGGTGACGAAGAATAATATAAAAATTTAACCGAATAAATTTGGAGTAAATATGGCAGAAAAGAAAATACCTATAAGAACTTGTATCGCTTGTAAAACGGGGAAAAACAAAAAAGAACTTATCCGTATAGTAAAAAATAAAGAAGGCGTTTTTAGCGTTGATAGACATGGTAAAGCGTCTGGAAGGGGTGCTTACGTTTGCGATAACGAAGAATGTATGAAGAAAATAATAAAAAACAAATTGTTAAACAGAGCCTTTTCTATGGAAATTCCAAATGAAGTTTACGACTCTATTAGGGAGGAGTTTTTTGGAAAAGAGTAAAGTTTTAACCTTTATAGGGTTTTCGTTACGAGCAAAAAAAGCAAGGTGTGGAGTAAACGCAATAAAAACTATTAAAAAAAGCGTAAAAACGTTAATTTTATGTGCTACGGCGTCTAATAATACGTTTGATGATGCTGTAAAAATAGCAAAAAAATTAAATTCCACACTAGTAATAAGCGTTGACTATAAAATTGAAGAAATCGTTAATAAAGAACATTGCAAATTAATTGCAATCGAAGACGATAACTTAGCACAAGCAATATTAGATAATCTTGATGGCCACTTTGTAAAGTATTCGGGAGGTTACGGAATAAATTATGGCAGAAAACAATAACAAACAACAAGCAATTTTATCAATTAGGGAAATTTTAAAAAGTGATAAAAGCGTTGAAATTTTAAGCGAATTAAAATCTTCGTTGAAAAAAACAAATAAAAAAATTATTGATAAAAAGCAAACTCTTGAAAAAGAAAGAAAAGAAAGAGAAAAGCAAGTTCAAGTAGTTGAAACGGAAAAAGAAGTAGAAATTATTCAAACTCAAACTATCCAAGAAGAAACTAAACAAGTAGAAGAAGTTAAACAATCTACTAAAAAGCAAGAAGAAGTTCAAGAAAGCGTTGATGAAACTAAAGTAACTGAAGTTCAAACCGAAGAAAATCAAACTACTCAAACGCAAACTGAAGATAAAAAGCAAGAAACTTCTACCGAACCCGTTATTCAAAAAACAGATAACCCAAATATCGTAATTATTAATGGTAAAAGGGTATTTGTTCCAAATGCAAAACCAGTAAATAAAGATACGTCTAAAGGCGGAACGAAACAAGAAAAGCGAACTTTTGTTCCACAAAACAATTATCAAGGACAAAAGAAAAGAGATGGTCAAGGCGATAGAACTGATAAAAAGCAAGGTTCGTTCTCTCAAAATAAAACTCAAAGTGGTTTTACGTCTACAACTCCTACTGCTTACGTTCCAAAGGAAAGTAGCGTTCGTCAATCTAAGAAGAAAAACGTAGAAAAAAATAACTACGAAGATAAAAAAGTAGTAAATAAAAAGTCTTTAATTAAAGGACAAATGAGTATTGAAGATTTCGACGAAAATAAAACGGGTTACAGAAAGGTTAGAAAAAAGGATAAAACTAAAGAAACGGTAACTCAAACTATTAAAATTGAAAAAGCAGTAATTACTAAAGAAATTATTTCTATAAAAGAGTTAAGTGAACTTTTGGGTATTCAAGCAGTTGAAATAACTAAAATCTTATTCAAAGAAGGCGTTATGAAAACTATTAACGATTCTATTGACTACGATACGGCAGGCTTTATTGCCGCAGGTTTAGGTATTGAACTTGAACTTAAACTTGATAAAACTGCTGAAGACGTTTTAACCGAAGGTTTTAGCGACGAACAAGATGACGAAACAAAACTCGTTAAACGTCCACCGGTAGTAACGGTAATGGGACACGTTGACCATGGTAAAACTTCTCTTTTAGACTATATTAGAAATACAAGCGTAACAAGTGGTGAAGCAGGTGGTATTACTCAACATATAGGTGCATACACCGTAAACGTAAACGGCGAACAAATTACTTTCCTTGACACCCCAGGACATGCAGCGTTCACGCAAATGAGAGCAAGGGGAGCAAAACTTACCGATATAGCCATAATAGTAGTAGCGTGTGACGATGGTATAATGCCACAAACTATCGAAGCAATCAACCACGCAAAATCAGCAGGCGTAACTATCATTATTGCAGCAAATAAAGTAGATAAGCAAACTGCCGACGTTGAGAGGGTTAAAAAAGGTCTTGCTGACCAAGAAGTTTTAATTGAAGAATGGGGTGGCGACGTTGCTTTCGTTCCTGTTTCAGCAAAAACGGGTCAAGGTATCGACGACCTTTTAGAAACTATTTTAATTAGTTCGGAAATGAAGGAATTAAAAGCAAACCCAGATAGAATGGCAAAAGGCGTAATCGTTGAAGCCAAGTTAGATAAAGGTAAAGGTCCTATGGCAACCGTTTTAGTTCAAAACGGAACGCTTAAAGTAGGCGACTATCTAGTTGCAGGTACTATAAGTGGTAAAGTTAGGGCAATGATAGACGATAAAGGTAGAAACGTTAAAAAAGCTGGTCCATCAATGCCGGTATCTATTTTAGGCTTAGAAGCCGTACCAAACGCAGGCGATATGCTTTACGCCGTAGAAGAAGCAAAACTTTCAGTTTTAGTTGCTAACGAAAGAAAGAATAAAGAAAGAGAAAATATGATTAGAGAACAACAAAAAGTTTCTCTTGACGACTTATTCTCTAAAATTTCTACTGGTGACTTAAAGACGTTAAACTTAATAGTTAAAGCCGACGTTCAAGGCTCGGTTGAAGCGGTAAAACAATCGCTTACCGAACTTTCTAACGACGAAGTTCAAGTAAACGTTATACACGCAGCCGTTGGTGCAATTTCGGAAACCGACGTAAGCCTTGCCGACTCGTCTAATTCGATTATTATAGGCTTTAACGTTCGTCCAGACCCTAAGGCTAGGGCACTTGCCGAATCTTCTAAAATCGACGTAAAACTTTATAGAATTATTTACGAAGCAATCGAAGATATAAAACAAGCAATGAAAGGTATGCTTGCTCCTAAATTTAAAGAAGTATACAATGGTAAAGCCGAAGTTCGTGAAACGTTTAAAATTTCAGGCGTTGGCACGGTTGCAGGTTGTTACGTTGTTGACGGAAAAATCGTTCGTAGTGGCAAATTGCGTATTTATAGAAACGATATTATGATATGTGAAGGTAACGTTTTACAACTTAAACGTTTCAAAGACGACGTTAAAGAAGTCCAAACAAACTATGAATGTGGTATTTCTATAGAAAAATTCGACGATATAAAGGTTGGCGATTTTATCGAATGTTATACAATCGAAGAACAAAAGGCGTAATATGAAATCTAGAAGAAATCAAAGGTTAGATAGCGAATTTAGAAAGGCTATTTACGATATAATTACAAACAAATTAATGCTTACCGAAGGGCTTGCTATGTTTACAATAACCGAAGTTGATATATCACCAGATATAAAAAACGCTAAAGTTTACGTAAGCATATATGCTCAAAACGAAGATAAAAAGAAACAGGCTTTTGATAAAATTAAAAATGCAAGTAACGAAATAAGAAAACACTTATCACAAGTTATGAGTACTAGAACTGTTCCAACTCTCCGTTTTATTGAAGACGGCTCGTCGTCGTACGGCGAAAAAATTGATAGAATTTTAAGCACCATTACTTACGGGGAAGATAATGAAGATAACTAATATTGCTAATTTTTTAAAAGACGCAATTAAGCGTGGGGAAATTAAATCGATACTAATATTTAGCCATCACAGACCAGACGGCGACACTATCGGTGCGTCTACTGCGTTGGCGTTGGCTTTTGATAGTTTGGGTGTTGAAAATAAAATAGTTTGCGACTCTCAAATCCCACAAAAATATTCCTTCGTAAAGGGTATAGAAAAATATATTTTACCAAGCCAAGTAGATAAAAAGTACGATTTGCATATTTCAGTTGATTGTTCGGTTGAAAATATGTTTGGTCAAGCATATTCCTTATATGCGTCAAACGCAAAAACAATCAATATCGACCATCATATATCAAACTCAAAGTATGCTCAGTATAATCACGTTGAAATTACGGGGGCGTGCTGTGAAATTTTGTATAAGTTTATAAAACTTATAGACGTTGAAATTACTAGCGATATAGCAAATTGTTTAGCCTTGGGTATAGTTACGGATACCGGTAATTTCGGTCATTCTAACGTGACTACTCAAACTATGCAAATCACGTCAAGTTTAGTAGATTTAGGTGCAGATTTACACTTAATTACAGAAAAAATGTTCCGTACCCAAACTAAACAAAGGGCAAAACTTTACGCCTTAGCAATATCTAATATGAGATATATGCTTGACGATAAATTAACTATTTTAACCATATCGTTAAGTGATTTAGAAAAAACGGGTGCAGATTCTTCTATGACCGAAGGCTTTATTGATTTTGCTCTTTCGGTTGATACTGCCGAAGTTGCTATTTCAATTTTGCAAGTAAACGAAAAAACTTATAAGATAAGTTTAAGAAGTAAAGGTAAAGTCAACGTAAACGAAATAGCCTCGCTTTACGGCGGAGGGGGACATGTTCTTGCTAGTGGCGTAGTAATGAACGGCTACTTAGAAGATATAATTGACAAATTATCTTATAACGTAAAACAAAGGTTATAAAATGAATGGATTTATAAATATTTTTAAGCCGAGTGGTATAACCTCGGCTTATGCTTTAACTAAAATAAAAAAAGCCTTTAAAGGTGAAAAAATAGGGCATATGGGTACTTTAGACCCGTTAGCGAGTGGTGTTTTGCCGGTAGGAATAGGTAAATGCAATAGGCTATTTAATTTTTTACTTGATAAAGAAAAAGTTTACAAAGCAGAATTTACTTTCGGTTATGAAACGGACACTTTAGATAGTGACGGCAAAATTATAAATAAAAGTGATAAAATTCCATCAAAGCAAGAAATTTTAGAAATTTTACCTTGTTTAGTTGGAGAAATTATGCAAATTCCACCTTCTTTTAGTGCAAAAAACGTTGACGGAAAAAGAAGTTACGAACTAGCAAGAAAGGGCATACAGGTTGAACTTCCGCCTAAAAAAGTTGAAATTTTGAAAATTGAATTAGACGGCGAAATTAGTAACGGGACTTATGCTTTTACTATAACTTGTAAAGGTGGTACTTATATTCGTTCAATATGTCGTGATATGGCGTACAAATTAAATACGTATGCAACAATGACCAAACTTTCAAGGGTGCAAAGTGGTTGTTTTACTCTTGAAAACGCAATAAATATTGAAAATTTCGACCTTTTTAATATTGAAAAACACTTAATTAAGCCACAAGACGTAATATCGTTTGAAAGTATATATTTAAATAAAAAAGACGACGTAGAGTTAAGTTTTGGAAGAAAAGTCGTTATAGATAAAAAGGACGGATTTTATAAAATATTTAATAGCGAAGGATTTATCGGCGTAGGTGAAATTCAAAATTATATATTAAAAATTAAGGCTTATATAAAAGATTAGTATGGAAATAATAAATTATCAAAATCAAGAGAAAAGCCAACCTATAGTAATTGCTTTAGGCTACTTTGACAGTATTCATAAAGGGCATAAAGAGTTGTTAAACGTGGCTAGTGAATTAGCAATAAAGTTTAATTCAAAGTCGGCGTCTTTAATCTTTACGGGTAGTTTTAAAGGTGAAAAAAACGTATTTACTCTTGATGAAAGACTAATAAAACTAAATATTTTAGGTATAGAAAGGGTAATTTTACAAGAACTTGACAATGAGTTTATGAAAAAAAGTCCGCAAACTTTTATAGACGAATTATTATCATATTATAACGTGAAAGCAATAGTAGTCGGTCAAGATTTTACCTTTGGTTATAAAGGTAGTGGCGACGTTAAATTTTTGAAAGAAGTTTGCGAAAAAGTAGGCGTATATTTGCAGGTTGTAAACTTAAAAAATGACCAAAACGGCAATAAGATTTCGTCAAGTGCTATTAAAAAATTGCTGGATGAAGGCGATGTTTTAGGCGTAAACACCTTGCTAGGCGATAATTATTTTATATCGGGTAAGGTAGTTCAAGGCAAAAAGATAGGAACAAGTTTAGGTTTTCCTACTGCAAATATAAAAATAAGTAAAGAAAAATATCCTTTAAAACAAGGGGTTTATTATACTTTAACTATTATAAACGGCAAATTATTCGACGCTATAACCAACGTTGGTTTACAGCCGACTTTTGACGGCGACGAATATATTGTTGAAAGTTATATTAATAATTTTAACGGCGACTTATATGGTAAAAAATTGACTATTTATTTTATAGAACGTATACGTGACGTTATTCGTTTTGATAGCGTTACAAAGTTGCAAGAACAATTACAAAAAGATAAAAGGTGGTTAAAATGATTAAATTTGGACCAAGTGGAAATAGTTTAGCCTTTTCGTCACAAGGATACGTCGATACTGAAAAATCGGCTATTTGGGTTAAAGAAATGGGGCTTGACTGCTTTGAATACTCGTTTGGTAGGGGCGTTAATTTATCACTGCAAAAAGCAGAAAAAATTAGAAAAGCGTTTGAAGAACAAAATATAGAATTAAGCGTTCACGCACCATATTTTATTAACTTTGCAAACGTTGACGACGAAATTGTAGAAAAATCTTATAAATACCTATTAGATTCTTGTAAAATGGGTAAAATTATGGGAGCAAAAAGAGTTGTTTTTCATCCGTCGTCTCAAGGCAAATTAACTCGTCAAGATGCAGTAAATTTAACGTATAAAAGACTTGAAATATTAGCCGAAAAAATTGTAAAAAACGGTTACGACGATATGCTAATTTGTCCCGAAACTATGGGCAAATTTGCTCAAATAGGTACAACTGAAGAAGTTGCTAAATTTTGTACTATAGCCCCGTTTTTCTATCCTTGTATTGATTTTGGTCATATAAATTCAAGAACCTTAGGGGGCTTAAAAACTAAAGAAGATTTTATTTATGAACTAAACGTAATTGAAAATGTGTTGGGTAGAGAAAAATTAGAAAATATGCACGTACATTTTTCTAAAATTATGTATAGTCAAAAGGGCGAAGTAAAACACTTAACTTTTGAAGATGAAAGCTTTGGACCAAGCCCTGAAGAATTTATTAAAGCAGTAATTGAAAAAGGTGCTAAGCCGTATATTATAAGCGAAAGTGCAGGTACTCAAGATATAGACGCTTTAACTATGAAAAAAATATATCAAAGTTTAATTTAAAGTTAAAAAATCCTTGTGTTCAAGGATTTTTTTCGTCTTTTTTAAGTTTTGAATAGATAAAAAAATATAAAATAGTAAATATAAAAAAATTTTATTCAAAAAACGTTAATAAATAAGAATTATAACTTATAAGTGTTGACGAAAAGTTAAAAATATGTTATTATTATAACATAAATAAAACTTGCTCGTCATTATACTAGTGGGGTACTTTATAGTGGTAAACGAAAAATGTGTAATTATTACTGATAGCGACGTTATATTTTATTACACGTCACAATCCTACGATGACGGCTTTTTGGTAATTTTAGGCGACGAAAAGTATATTTTTGCTGACAAAAGGTATTTTGACGCTATATCTTCGTCTAAGAATTGCGTTAAAACTTTACTTTTAAACCAAAATCAGATAATTGATTTTTTAAAAAGCAAAGGGGTTGAAAGGGTAGGCTTACTTTATGAATATACGTTAGTTTCTTTAAGTAATTTACTCATTGAAAATGGATTTAGTATTTATAGTTTCGATAGTGAATACTCGTCTTTATCACAAATAAAAACGCCCACTCAACTTAAATTAATTGAAAAAAGTTGCAAGGTATGTGAAAAATCTTTCGAGCAAGCAATTAAGCATATAAAAGTTGGTATAACCGAACTTGAACTATCTGCAATTTTAGAATATTATTTTAAAAAAAATGGTGCAAGTCGTACTTCGTTTGATACAATTGTTGCTTTTGGCGAAGGCGGTGCAATTCCACACTATAAAACTTCAAACGTTTCTTTAAAACCAAACACTCCTATACTTATGGATTTTGGTTGCGTAGTTAACGGTTATTCGGCTGATATGACACGTTCGTTTTATTTTGGTACTCCGTCAAGCGAGTATATAAACGCCTACAACGTAGTACTAAAATCACATAACGAGGCTGTAAAAAATATAACCGACGGCACTTCTTGCAAGCAAGCCGACGCTTTTGCAAGGGACGTTATCGTTAAAAACGGCTATGGCGATTATTTTACTCACGGCTTAGGTCATGGGGTAGGGGTAAAAGTACACGAAGAGCCAAGGCTTTCTTTTAAAAGCGACGGGGTTTTACGTAACGGCAACGTTTTTACCATTGAACCCGGCGTTTATTTAAACGGCAAGTTTGGTATAAGAATTGAAGATACTTACAAGTTAGTTAATGGTAAGTGTAAGTCACTTATGACTTATGATAAAAAGTTAAAGACGCTTTAAGCGTAGAATAAAACAACATATTTTAAGGAGAAATATTTTTATGGTATTAGCAGGCGATATTAGAAAAGGCGTTACGATTGAGTATGAAGGAAAAGTTTACACTGTAGTTGACTTTTTACACGTAAAACCAGGTAAAGGTTCGGCTTTCGTTAGAACTACTTTGAAAAACGTTATGGATGGTAAAGTATTACAATTTACTTTCAACCCAACTGAAAAATTTGAAAACGCAATTATTGAAACTAAGAGAATGACTTATAGTTATTGTGACGGGGAACTTTATCATTTCTTTGATGAAGATTTCGAAGAACATATTCTTAACTACGAACAAGTAGAAGATGCGTTAAAGTATATTAAAGAAAACGACCCTGTTACGGTTAAATTTTACAAAGGTAAAGCCTTCTCGGTTGATTGTGAAAACTTCGTTGAATTACTCGTTACCGAAGCAGAACCAAGCGTTGCAGGCAACACGGCGACTAACGCAACTAAAATCGTTAAACTTGAAACGGGTATTAGTATGCAAGTTCCTATGTTCGTTAACGAAGGCGACGTTATTCGTGTAGACACTCGTTCAGGCGAATATATGGAAAGAGTTAAAAAGTAAAAAATTTTAGCCCAACGAACAAGTTGGGCTTTTTTGTATTTATGGTAGTATTAGTTACTGGTGGAACACGTGGCGTAGGCTACGCAATAAGTCAATTTTTTAAACAAAAAGGACACGTTGTTATAGTAAATTATAATAATAGCGACCAAATTGCAAGTCAAATGCAAGAAAGTGGTTTTGATACGTATAAAGCAGACGTTTCAAACTCTTTTGAAGTACAAAAAATGTTTGATAGTTTATTTAAAAAATACGGCAAAATAGACCTACTTATTAATAATGCGGGTATATCTTTAACTCAAAAACTTTTTATTGACGTTACCGAAGAAGAATTTGATAAGATTTTTAACGTAAACGTTAAAGGAGTATATAATACGAGTAAAGAATACGTTAAATATATGATTAATAGAGTGGGCAAAATAGTAAACGTATCTTCAATTTTTGCATTAAAAGGGGGTAGTTGTGAAGCCGTTTATACAGCGTCTAAAAGTGCCGTAAGCGGTTTTACAAGAGCAATTAGCGAAGAACTTGAGTTTTCTCAAATTGCGGTATGTCAAGTAGTATTAGGGTTAATTGACACCGATATGAACGCAAGGCTAACAAATCAAGAAAAATTAGATTTTGTAAAAGGGTGCAGATTACATAAAATTTACACTCCAAGCGACGTTGCAAAACGCATTTATACCGTGTGTTTAAAAGACTTAAAAGTAATAAATGGTAAGACTTATAAAATAGGTGTAGGCAAAATTTAAAAAAATTATAAAAATTTCAAAAAAATACAAAAAAATAAAGGTTTTTGCAAAAAAAACGAGTATATTTAGGTGAAAGATAAAAAAAGGTGCAATAAATGTCAATAAAAGAAAATTTATTTAAAAAAGAAGACAAATTTTTATCGCCGTTTGCAACCAAGTCGAAAGATACCAAAGGTAGATTAAAAGAAGAAGAGCCTTGCTCAATGCGAACGGAATTTCAACGGGATAGAGATAGAATTATGTATTCTAAGTCTTTCGTTAGGTTGAAAAATAAAACTCAAGTATTTTTCTCTCCCGAAGGCGACCATTATATGACTAGATTAACGCACACGCTTGACGTTATGCAAGTTGCTCGTTCAATAGCAAGATGCTTAGACCTTAACGAAGATTTAGCCGAAGCAATAAGTTTAGGTCATGATTTAGGGCATACTCCTTTTGGTCACGCTGGCGAGAGAGTTTTAAATAAATTAACTCAAAACGGGTTTAAACATAACGAACAATCATTAAGGGTAGTTGACGTTATTGAAAACGATTTGCAAGGTCTTAACTTAACTGTTGAAGTAAGAGACGGCATTTTAAACCATAAAATGAGTGGTAATCCTATGACGCTTGAAGGACAAGTCGTGTCTCTTGCCGATAGAATTGCCTACTTAAATCACGACGTAGAGGACGCTATTAGGGCGGGAATTATTACTGAAAAAGATATTCCATCTAACGTAAAAAGCGTGCTTGGTAATAGTACGAAAGACAGAATTAATACTTTAATTAATTCAGTTTATACCGCAAGTTATCAAAAAGAAAAAATTACTTTAACTAGTGACGTAAATTATGCGATTAACGAGTTAAGGGATTTTATGTTTGATAAAGTATATTTAACTAAAAAGGCAATGATTGAAGAAGAAAAAGCATTCAAAATGTTGTCGTCGTTATTTAATTATTTTATTAGCGAGCCAAACAAATTGCCAGACATTTATAAAAAATTATTAGATAATTACGATAAAGAAAGGGTTGTGTGCGATTATATTTCGGGTATGACCGATAGGTATGCAACTAACGTATTTAAACAAATTTTTATTCCAGAAAATTTCTAATAGGGGAATAATATGTCAAGTATTGACGCTAAATTTATTAGCGAATTAAAATCAAAAATTAATATAGTTGACGTAGTTGGTAGATATTGTGCATTAAAACGCAACGGTCCGTCAAATTACTGGGCGTGTTGTCCACTTCCTGGACATATTGAAAAAACGCCTTCTTTTTGCGTGAACGAACCGGGGCAGTTTTACCATTGTTTTGGGTGTAAAAAATCGGGTGACGTAATAAAGTTTATTCAAGAAGAAGAAAATTTAACTTTTTACGAAGCCGTTACACGCCTTGCCGATATGTATAAAATCCCCGTACCTACTAGTGACGTTTACGACGAGCAAGAAGCCTTAAAAAAGAAAAACGAAAGGGAAAGATTATATTCAATATTAAAAGAAACGGCACGCTTTTATTTTGACAATTTAAGAAGTGATAAAGGACAAGTGTATAGAGAATATCTTTTTAATAGGGGATTTGACGCTAAAACTATAACGGCATACGGTATGGGTGCGTCGCTTGATTACAATTCTTTGCCCGACCATTTAAAAAAATTAGGTTTTACCGAACAAGAAATGCTTGACGCAGGTGTTTGTCAACGTGCTAAAAACGGACGGGTAATAGATTTTCAATTTCAACGTTTAATCGTTCCTATTATTAACAATATGAACAAAGTAGTTGCGTTTGGTGGTAGAGTAATTGAAAAAAATCCAAACTTTGCAAAGTACAAAAATACTAGTGATACGCAAATTTTTAATAAAAGGCGAATACTTTTTAACGTAAACAAACTTAACAAATTAATTAAAGAAGAAAAAGTTGATTACGTTATAATGGTTGAAGGTTATATGGACGTTATAGCGTTATGGCAAGCGGGCATAAAAAACGTAGTAGCGTCAATGGGTACGCAATTAACCTTAGAACAAGCACGACTGCTTAAAAGGTACGTTAATAAAGTTGTAGTAAGTTACGACGGCGACTTTGCAGGGCAATCTGCAACTATTAGGAGTTTAGATATTTTTGCCGACGAAGGTTTTGAAGTAAAAGTATTACAACTTTCTAATAAAAAAGACCCAGATGAAGTGGTAAAAGAAAATGGCGTTGACTATTATATGCAATTAGTTTACGATGCGTTACCATTAATCGACTATAAACTACATATTTTAAAAGAAGATAAAAATCTAAAAGACGTTGCCGATAAGCGTAAATTTATTTTGCAAGCCTTAGAACTTATTCGTGGGGTTAACGACGTTTTTATGCAAGAAGAACTGCTAAAAAAAGTAAGTGATTTAACGAGTATAAGTTATCAGTCTTTAAAGAAAGACTTAGATAAAGGCACGGTCACAGTAACGGCAATTACGACTGAAGACGACGTTGAAATTAATCCAAAATATAGTGACAATAGTGCTATAAGTAAAACTGAAAGGTTGGTTTTACTTGCAATATTGCTTAAAAAACCATACGCAACTTACGACGACGATATATATTTTAATAATCGTGTTAGGGAAAAAATTTACAATTATATTTTATTGCACGAAGATTATAAAATCGAAAGTTTATATTCTGTCGTAGACGAGAGTGAAGTAGAAGAATTATCGGCTATACTTTCAAGTGGCGACACTGTTTTTGATAAATCTATTGAAGAAAAGTATTATAAAGGTTGCGTAGCAACGTTAAAAAAGAACAATATTGGTAACGAAATAAAAAGGCTTAACGGCGAATATCAAAAAGAAATTGATTTAGATAGAAAAAATGAAATTGCTAATATGATAAACAAATTAACACTAAAATTAAAAAGTCTTTAACGGAGGATAAAAAATGAGTGTTTCAGAACAATTATTAACCGACTTAATTAACTTAATAATAAAAGACAACGGCAAAAAAGGCTCGATAACGAGTGACGAGTTAAACGATAGAATTGAAAAAATTGATTTAACTCCAGAACAATACGAAACGTTGTATAAAGAAATTGAAAACGCAGGTATAAAAATCGTTGATTCTTATACTGAAACTAAAGATATATACGAAGAAATCGATGCCGTAGCCATTGACGACCCTGTAAAAATTTATCTTAAAGATATAGGTAGAATTGCTCTTTTATCAAGCGAAGAAGAAGTTGAACTTGCTAAAAAAATGATGGAAGGCGACGAAAAGGCAAAAAGACGTTTAAGTGAAGCAAACTTAAGATTAGTAGTATCAATTGCAAAAAGGCACGTTGGTAGGGGTATGCATCTTTTAGACCTTATTCAAGAAGGTAATTTAGGTCTTATGAAAGCCGTTGATAAATTCGACTATACTAAAGGTTACAAGTTTTCAACTTACGCAACTTGGTGGATTCGTCAAGCAATAACAAGGGCAATTGCCGACCAAGCAAGAACGATAAGAATACCAGTTCATATGGTGGAAACTATAAATAAATATAAACGTATTTCTCGTCAATGTATGCAAGAATTAGGCCGTGAACCTACGTTAGAAGAAATTTCAAAAGAAATGGGCATTGATATTGCAAAAGTGCGTGAAATTCAAAAAATAGCACTTGACCCCGTTTCGTTAGAAACGCCTATCGGCGAAGAAGATGATAGTAAACTTGGCGATTTTATAAAAGATGAAGTAGGTAAGTCTCCAGACGACGCAGTTGCACAGGAAAAACTTAAAAAACAACTTTTAACAGTTTTAGACACTTTAACTCCAAGAGAAGAAAAGGTTATAAGACTTCGTTATGGTATCGACGATTCAAGACCAAGAACTTTAGAAGAAGTAGGGCGAGAATTTAACGTAACCCGTGAAAGAATACGTCAAATCGAGGCAAAGGCGTTAAGAAAATTAAGACATCCGTCAAGGTCGAAACGTCTTAAAGAATATTTAGAGTCAACCTAATTATGACTAAGCGATTAAACGAGTTATTTAGTTTAATAACTTCTTGTCGTCTTTTTGCAGACGTAGGTTGTGACCACGGTTTTATTAGTCAATTAGTTTTAGAAAATGATAAAGCAAATAAAGTAATAATTTCGGACGTATCAAAAAAAAGTCTAAAAAAGGCCGAAACGTTATTAAAAGGTTACGGCGATAGGGTAGAAAGTATCGTAAGTGACGGATTTGAAGGCTATATTGATTGTCCCGACCAAGCCATAATTGCGGGAATGGGTGGCGAAGAAATAATAAAAATATTATCTAAAACGAAATTTTTTATTGACAAATTAATTTTAAACCCTATGAAAAACGTTGAAAAAGTACGTAGATTTTTGATTGAAAAAGGGTATAAAATCGTTAAAGATTATACTATTTTAGACGGAAAATATTACGATATTATCGTTTGCGAAAAAGGCGAAGATTGTTATAGCGAGTTAGAATATCAATTTGGTAGAGATAATTTGCTTTATAAGGGCGAAGATTTTATAAAAAAACTCAAATTTTATAAAAAATACTATCAAAACGCAATAGATAACGGTGCAAAAGACGATTATCTATTACAAAAATTAGCACAAATTAAAAGGATTTTAAATGAAAATTAACGACTTTTTAAAATTGCTTGAAAATTATGCTCCGTTACAATATTCTAAAATATTTTGTGAAAAATACGGAGCTTACGATAATAGTGGAATAATAGTAGATACAAAAGCCGATATAACGGGAGTTGTATTTACGCTTGATTTAACTAAAAAAGCAGTTGATTTAGCAATAGAAAAGGGAGCAAACTTAATAGTGACGCACCATCCCGCAATATATAAACCTATAAGCGAAATAAGCGATTTTTCTAACGCACTTTTATACGCAACGAGTAATAAAATTGCAATAATTTCAATGCACTTAAATTTAGATAGTGCAGAAGAAGGAATTGATTATTATTTTGCTAAAAATATAGGTGCTAAAGATTTTGATATAATCTACGCTATTTTAGACGGCGGGTACGGAAGAACTTTTACTTTAAAAAATATTACTCTTTATGAAATTGCAGAAAATATTAAAAATAATTTTAAAACTCAAAGAGTTTTAGTTTATGGTAAAAACCTTAAAAAAGATTACAAGGTAGCATCTTTTTGTGGGGCGGGGCTTAGTCAAGACGAATTGAAAAAAATAAGTGGCGTAGACCTTGTAATATCGGCAGATATCAAACACGACGTATTAGTTGCTTGCGATAATTTAGGTATAAGCGTTATTACGCTAACTCATTATGCAAGTGAATTTTACGGATTTACGCAATTTTACAATCAAATTAAAAAACAAACAAAAATGCAAGTTTATTTAAATAACGACGAGCATTTGTTATAATAAAGGAGAATTTTTTATGAACGACAATGTTAAATTTCTTTTAGAATATCAAGAAATTGATAAAAACTTAATTACGCTTGAAGGTGAAATATCTAAAAGCGAAGTAGCCGTAAAATATTTAACGGCAGGTAAGTTTTTAAAAACGGTTAACGATTCGTTAGCAGTAATTAACGAAAAGGCTGAAAAACTTTTAAATAAGTACGAAAGTATTTTAAGAGAATTTGAAAATTCTAAAAAGCAAGTTGAAAGTTATGAAAAAACGGCGGAAAAATTAAATAGTGAAGATGAAATTAAACTTTTAAAAAAGAAATTTGACGATACTTTTAGTCAAGTTGCAACGCTTGAAAATGAACTTTTAAAATGCAAAAAAGAAATGGAAGAATTAAATAAAGAGTTTGTTGTTTTGTATAATAAAAGAAAACAAATGAAGGAACAATTTGAAATCAACAAACCTTTATATGAAAAATTGAAAGAAGAAAAGAAAGACGAAATTGAAAGTTTAAAGGCAAAACTTGATAAAGCAAGACAAAACGTTTCGGCAGATTTAATGAAAAAATACGATAATAGGCGAAAAGATAAAAAATTCCCTATCTTGCGTAAAGTCGAGAAAAACGATAAAATGCATTATTGTCCTTTATGCAGAACGGTATTTGCTATATCAATGGTAAACAATTTACTTGCAGGACAAATTATAGAGTGCGAAAACGATAGATGCCATCTTCTTGTTTTTGCTGAATAAAAAAAATTTAACTAAGGTGAAATTATGAAACTAAACTATAAAAAGGTAATTTTCGTTGGCTTTGCGTTTTTCTTAATAACTGCATTTTGGCAAGCGTATGATAGTATCGTGCCTATGATGTTAGTTAATAAGTTTGGTTTAAATCAAACTTTATCGGGTGTAATTATGGCGTTAGATAACGTTTTAGCACTCGTATTATTACCTGTTTTCGGTGCAATAAGTGATAAAACTAACACTAAATACGGCAAAAGAACTCCATTTATATTCGTTGGAACTTTAATTGCAATCGTAGCCTTTATGGGTCTTACGTTTTGTGATAATATGCAACTTAACAAGGTTTATTCGCAAGTTGACGAAAGTCAATTTTTCGAAATGGTATGGGAACAAGGCGACGATATAAAAATTTCAAACAAAGAATACGTTGAAGGTCAAGATAAAGAATATTCTTTAAAAGAATACATATCAAGACTTACTAAAAACACAAGTTACGAATCTTTAAGCGATATTGAAAAACAAGAAGTAAAAACTTCGTTTATTAATTTGGCTGGCAAATACGATAAAACTTATACTTTTATCGACGGCGAATATACTTTGACTGAAAAAGGGGTTGAAGATAGTAAAAATATTTATAGTAACGTAATAACTCCGTGCAAGAGTGCTTACGCTTGGAAGGTAACCGTTCAAAATCCTTTACCGCTAGTTCTATTCGTAGTAGTGTTATTAATAACGTTACTAGCAATGGCTACTTTCCGTTCACCTGCCGTGGCGTTAATGCCAGACGTAACTATAAAGCCTTTAAGGTCTAAAGCCAACGCAATAATCAATCTAATGGGTACGGCGGGTGGTATTTTAGTACTAGTTCTGGGTATGATATTTGGAACGGGCAAAGTGCAAAATCAAACGATGTCGTACACCGTATTCGTATTAGCGGTATGTGCTATAATGCTTGTTGGACTTGTGCTTTTCTTAATAAAGGTTAGAGAAGTAAAATGGGCAAAGGAAATGGAAGATGATACTTTGCGTTTGGAAGAAGAAGGTCTTATTAAAAAAGAAGAAGAATCACAAACGCAAGGCGAAGAACTTTCAAAATCTAAGAAAATATCTTTAATTTTAATACTTGCATCGGTAGCATTATGGTTTACAGGTTACAATGCAATTACTACAAAGTATTCGTTGTATGCCTCAACCGTACTTCACGCCGATTACAACACTACGCTTTTAATTGCTCAAGCGGCTGCAATTATAGCGTACGTTCCCGTTGGTATAATAGCAAGTAAAATAGGTAGAAAGAAATCTATTTTAGCAGGCGTTATAATGCTTGCAGTTGCGTTTTTCTCTGCAACCTTCGTTACTAGCGAAACAGCCCCTATCATTATAACGATATTCTTTGCGTTAGCGGGTATAGGTTGGGCAACGATTAACGTAAACTCTTTTCCTATGGTAGTAGAATTAGCAAAAGGCTCTAACGTCGGTAAATATACGGGATTTTATTATACGGCTAGTATGTCGGCACAAATAATAACGCCGGTGTTATCGGGTGTTATTATGGACTTGTCGGGGACTATGACGGTATTATTCCCTTATGCAACAATTTTCGTTATAGGTTCGTTCATTACTATGTTATTCGTAAAACATGGTGACAATAAGGTAACTAGCAAAAAATCTATTTTAGAGCATTTAGACGTTGATGCAGACTAATAAAATAGTTTGCAAAATAACGAGCCAAGTAAAGTAGCAATTAAACAAGCGACGATTGAGATTATTATTCCTTTCGTCGCTTTTTTATTTTTACAATTTACAAAGTAAATTGCCGAAATATAAAATATTGTTTCGCTTGAGCCGTAAATTGACGAAGCAATTAAAGAAATTTGACTATCGCATCCGTATTTTATGAATATATTATTTAACTCGGTTAAACTACCGCTACCTGAAAAAGGTTTTAAAAGCACTAATTTTACAACTTCTTTTGGAACTCCAAAAAACTCAAAAATAGGCGAAACTAGAGAAATAAAATAGTTTTCAAGCCCACTAATATAAAAAAGTTCAAGCATTAAAAAAATTGCAACTAAACAAGGAAATATTGAAAGTGTTAATTCAATAGCCTTTTTGCCACCTTCTAAAAAAGCCGAATAAACGTCGGTTTTTTTTATTAGTGCGTAAACTAGTAAAATTAAAAGTAAAATAGGAATAACGTAACTAGTCATTATTTAAACACCTTTACTAAAATGATACCTATAATGGTAGAAACTAAAGTTGTAAAAAGGGTAGGAATAAAAATTATCGACGGATTTTTAGAGCCGTGTTCAGCCATTAATTGCATAACCGAAAGTGGTAAAATTTGAATTGACGTTGCCGAAAGAACGAATAGTAGCGTTTTTGCGTATTCGTTTTTTTGGTCGTCTAAATATTGCATAGAGTTAATTGCAGTAGGAGTTGAAAGTCCTGAAATTCCAAGTAGCGACGCCGTTAGGTTTAAAGAAAGTTCATCTATAGTTTTTTGGTCGTTAACTTTAAACAATTTTTTAATTAAAGGTGAAAATAATTTTGAAATTTTATTCGACGCCTTGCTTTTAGTTAGAATTTCACTAAAACCTAGCCAAATAAAATAAATAGATAAAAGTTTAAGCATTAAAGAAAAGGCATTGTTAGTTGACGTGGTAAAGCAAGTAAACAAAGAGTTAGGCTCAAAAATAATCAAAATTATTAGCGAAAGTATTAATATTATCGAAAAAATAACGTTCATAGTAAAAGTTATGAAAAAAGCAATGGTTTTATTCATAAATTTAAGTTTACAAATAAAGCGAAATGTTATATAATAACATTATTATACTTTACGTGGGGGAGTTTTATGGATAAAAATAAATTTTATATTACTACACCTATATACTATCCAAGTGGGAACTGGCACGTAGGCCATTGTTATACTACGGTAGTTTGCGATGCAATCGCAAGATTTAACCGTATGCTTAAAAAAGACGTTTTCTTTTTAACGGGTACTGACGAACACGGTCAAAAAATTGAAAAGAAAGCACAAGAAAAAGGATTAACGCCTATAGAGTTTGTAAATCCGTTAGTTGACGATATTAAAGATATATGGTCAAAACTTGATATTTCGTACGATAAGTTTATAAGAACTACGGACGAGCAACACGTTAAAGGTATTCAACATATTTTTAAACAACTTTACGATAAAGGTGAAATTTATAAATCACAATACGAAGGCTGGTATTGTACTCCTTGCGAATCGTTTTGGACTGAATCTCAACTCGTTGACGGCAAATGTCCAGATTGTGGTAGACCTGTTCAAAAGGGTAAAGAAGAAAGTTACTTTTTTAGACTTTCAAAGTACGCTGATAGAATTGTAAAGTTATATCAAGATAACCCAGAATTTTTGCAACCAAAGTCAAGGGTAAACGAAATGGTAAACAACTTTATCAAACCGGGGCTTCAAGACCTTTGCGTTTCAAGAACGACTATAAAGTGGGGCGTTCCAGTAACTTTTGATAAAGGACATACGGTATACGTTTGGGTTGACGCTTTATCTAACTATATAACGGCACTAGGTTATGGTAGTGACGACACGACGCTTTACGATAAATACTGGCCTGCGTCATTACATATGGTAGGTAAAGAAATAGTTAGATTCCACACTATTATTTGGCCTGCAATGTTAATGGCACTTGATTTACCGCTTCCTAAACAAGTTTATGGTCACGGCTGGCTTTTAATCGGTGGTGATAAACTTTCAAAAAGTAAAGGCGAAAATATTAAAACTGAAATTACAGACCCTAAGGAATTAGTTGCTCGTTACGGCTCGGACGCTTTAAGGTATTTCTTACTTAGAGAAATCCCGTTTGGTAACGACGGCGTTTATACTAACGAAAGTTTGTTAAAGAGAATAAACGTCGATTTATCTAACGACCTTGGCAACTTAGTTTCAAGAACTACTGCAATGGTTAATCAATATTTTGGTGGTATTTTACCTAAGCCTACTTTTTTTAACGACTTAGATAACGAAGTTATAGATATTTGTAATAATTTATTTACAAGCGTTAAAAAATATATTGAACTAATCGACGTTCCGTCGGCACTTACCGAAATTTTTAAATTAATTCAAAGAGCAAACAAATATATTGATGAAAACGAGCCTTGGAAATTAGCAAAAGACGAAAATTCTAAAGATAGGCTTGCAACGGTAATGTATATGCTTTGCGAGTGCATAAGAATTTCAGTAATATTATTAAAGCCTTTCTTAACTAAGTCTACTGATAAAATTTTAGCCTTATTCGGTATTAAAAACGAAAACACTTTTGACAACGTAGTGTTCGGTGTGTTAAAAGGTGGCGAAAAAATTGAAAAATCGCAACCTATTTTTCCTAGAATTGACATTAAAAAAGAACTTGACGATATTGAAAAAATGATGGAAAAACGCCGTAAAGAAAGTCAAAAAGAAGTTAAAAAAGCCGAAAAAGTAGTTGAAAAAGAAACTCAAGTTGAAGAAATTTCTATTGACGACTTTTTCAAAACTCAACTTAAAGTTGCAAAAGTAATTGCTTGCGAAAAGGTTGAAAAGTCTAATAAACTTTTAAAATTAACTCTTTCTTTGGGCGACGAAGAAAGGACTGTTGCATCGGGTATAGCGAATTACTATAAGCCAGAAGAATTAGTAGGTAAAAAGGTTATTTTAGTAGCAAATTTAAAACCTGCTAAACTTTGTGGAATAGTAAGTCAAGGTATGGTATTATGTGCTGAAAAAGATGGTAAAATAGTGTTAATTTCGCCGGAAGTAGATATGCCTGAAGGTTCGATTGTATGCTAAAATTAATTGACACGCACGCCCATTTAGAAGACCCGATTTATAGTGGTAAAATACAAGAAATTAGAGAAAACTATAAAAATAACGGCGTTGAGTGCGTAATAAACGTAGCGTGTTCAAAAGAAACGACTTATCAAGTTTATGAAAGTTCTAAACTTTACGACGAAGTATATTTCTCGATAGGTTGTCATCCTGCTACGGCAAGCCAAGTTGATGAAAGTTTTATTAAATATATAGATAAATTTTCTAGTGATAAAAAATGCTTAGCCGTAGGTGAAATAGGGTTAGATTATTACTATAAACCCTTTGATAAAGAAGTGCAAATTAAGGCATTTGAAAGGCAAATTGAGTACGCTATACGTAAAAATTTACCTATTATAGTTCATACGAGAAACGCAACCAAAGACACCGTCGATATAATAAAGTCTTATTCAAGCGATATAAACGGCAAATTTTTAATGCACTGCTACGGCGAAAGTAAAGAGATTACTAAAATCTTACTAGATTTAGGTGGGTATTTTGCATATGGTGGTGCGTCGACTTTTAAAAATTATAAAAAACACGACGTTATCGAGTATATTCCGTTAGATAGATTAATGTGTGAAACAGATTGTCCGTATATGACGCCAGAGCCGTTTAGGGGGAAGGTAAACGAGCCGTGCTATGTAAAATACGTTTACGAGTTAATGGCAAAAGTAAAAAACGTTGAAGTAGAAGTATTAGCAAAAAGCGTTGAAGAAAACTTTAAAAGGCTATTTACTAAATATAATTAATCTCAATATGTAAGGCCGACTTAAAGTCGGCTTTATCTATCGTAAACTTTGGTAAGTCTATGAAAAAACTTTTCACGCTGTTACCAAAGTAAGTATTACCTAAATAGGAAAAAATATTAATAATTATGAATATTAAAGAAATTTTAAAACGAAAAAACTTTACCTTTGAAAAGAAATATGGTCAAAACTTTTTAACCGACGTTAATTTGCTATCTTCTATAGTCGATAGGTCGGGAGTTGACGAAAACTCTATCGTGGTAGAAATAGGCGTTGGTGCAGGTACTTTAACTAGTCAAATAGCCAAAAAAGTCAAAAAAGTGTACGGGTTTGAAGTTGATAAAAAATTAAAACCGGTATTAGACGAAACTTTATCTAGTTACGACAACGTTGAAATTATTTTTGAAGACATAATGAAAGTTGAAACTTCAAAAATAGAAGAAATGATAGGCACTAATTATACCGTAATAGCAAACTTACCATACTATATAACTACGCCTATATTAATGAAATTTATTGAAGAAGGGCAAAAAGTCGACGCCGTAATAGTTACCGTGCAAAAAGAAGTTGCCGAAAGAATTTGTGCAAAAAGTGGAACGAGTGATTATGGTGCAATTACGGCAACTATTAACGCAGTAAGCGATACGTCTATCATAGAATATATTGATAGAAGTATGTTTTATCCTATACCAAACGTAGATTCTGCAGTATGTAAAATAGTGTTGAATAAAGACAAGTTTTATATCAAAGATATAAATGCTTTTAGAAAACTTGTAAAAACTAGTTTCATAATGCGAAGAAACACGCTTGTAAACAATCTTATGAAAGGTTATAATCTTTCAAGGCAAGTTTGTGAAGAAATATTAACTAGTTTAGGTTTAGATATAAACGTAAGGGGCGAATATTTATCGTCTAAAGAATTTATTGACTTATTGCATATATTATTAGAAAAAGGCTTTTTATAAAAAGTTAGTATCAAAATCCTTAAATTAATCATATATTGAAATGAAAGGTTTAAGGAGGTAAAAATGTCATTTTTCTCAAATTTTAGTCAAGATAGATGCCCTTGTCAAATAACGGGCAATCCACTTAACGGTTTGTGTGAAAAGGTTTGTATACAAGTAAAGAAAGTTTTCGATGCGTGCTTAAAACAATCGCAAGAACAAGGCGTAGTTTTAACGCTTACAGACTTAGTTCCACAAAATCCTACATATCCACTTACTTTCGTCAGTGCAAAAAGTTCTCAAACGCTTGCTACTATAACGTCGTTAAACGTTGAACCGCTTGCAGATAGACCGAATTTAAGTAGAGTTCAAGTAAGTTATTCAATTCCTATTGAAGTAATTTACCAAGACGCTAACGGAGTTCAAGGTAAGGGTAATAGCACGATGTCGTTTACGCAAGACATTATATTATTTGCACCAACGCCGTCTATTATGCCATACGAAGTTGAAGCAGTCGTTTCAGTAGTTGCAAGCGAAGGTACGTATACGGGTGAAAACACCTTTACGATTACTGCTTGTACTACTTCAATTTTAAAAATTGTAATGACCGTTGAACTTTTAATTCCGTCGTACGGATATTGTCAAATTCCAACTTGTCAAGAATACACGCAAGAAATTTGTGCTGGATTTTTTGAATTACCGCTATTTCCACAAAATAACGGCTAACTTAATAAAAAAATTAAGGCTAAACGCGAGTTTAGCCTTTTATTTATGCTATATTTGCTTGATTTTTAAATTAAATTTATGTAAAATAGCATTATGAAAGTGTATGCAATAAGCGATTTGCATTTATCGTTATCGGGCGAAAAGCCTATGGATATTTTCGGTGCAAAGTGGGACGGCTACTTAGAAAAAATTGAAAAAGACTGGCAAGAAAAAGTCACCGACGACGACGTCGTTTTAATTTCAGGCGATATAAGTTGGGCTATGAAATTAGAAGATGCAATTTTAGATATGCAATTTATCGCAAAATTAAAAGGCAAAAAAATTTTAATAAGGGGAAATCACGATTACTGGTGGCAAGGTATTAATAAAGTTAGAAGTTTGTTGCCATCTAACGTTTACGCCCTTCAAAACGATAGCGTAAAAATAGGTAATTACGTTTTTTGTGGCTCAAGGGGTTGGACTGTAGAAGGTGCTAACGATTTTACTAGTCAAGATCTTAAAATTTATCGTAGGGAAGTTGAAAGGTTTAAGTTGGCGTTAAAAAGTGCTAAAAACCTACTTAACGAAGGGGACAAGTTAGTGTGTTTAATACATTATCCGCCTTTTAACGTAAGACTAGAAAATTCTCTTTTTACCGAACTTTTTGAAGAATATAAAGTAGATAAAGTCGTTTACGGGCATTTACACGGCAACGACGTAAAAACTTATAATCAAATTAGTAAAAACGGAGTTGAATATTATTTAACTTCGTGCGACCAAACTAAAAATAATTTAATCGAGGTGTATTAAAATGGTTGAAACAAAATCGAAATGCGACGTAAAAGTCGCGATTAAAAATTTAGCAAATCGTTGGTTTATAACTGCCTTTTCAGGTATGGCACAAGGCTTATTTTGTACTTTAATAGCAGGTACGATTATTTCGCAAATTGCAACTTGGATAGGTGCTGATAATCAAATAGGTTATATGCTTAACGTTTTTGCAACTCTTGCAAAAATATTAATGGGTGCGGGAATAGGCGTTGGTATTGCTTATAAATTAAATGCAAAGCCACTCGTTATATTTTCTTCGGCAGTTGCAGGTTTAATAGGTGCGTATGCGTTAGAAATAACTAATGGTGCGTTATCTGCAGACTTTTTTCAAGGAGTATTTTTAAAAGGTAAACCAGGTAACCCTATCGGTGCTTACGTTTTATCACTTTTAACGGTTGAAATATGTTCTCTTTATGCTGGAAAAACCAAGTTAGATATAGTTTTAATTCCGCTTGGAGCAATTTTCTTGGCGTTAGTAGGCGTTTATATTGCTTGGCCGTTTATAAAACTTATTGACCTTTTTGCAGAATTATTAGTAATTTTAATTAACGCAGGCTCTGCAGTAAAAATTATCACGGGTATAGTAATAGCCGTCGTTATGGGTATATTATTAACTATGCCAACGTCGTCGGCAGCAATATGGCTTGCAATAGCAACGTCAAATACGGCAAATTCAAATCCCGAAGTTTTTGCAATAGCAGGTGGTGCGGCAGTGGCAGGTTGTGCGGCACATATGGTAGGTTTTGCAGTTACGTCGTTTAGAGAAAATGGTGTAGGCGGTCTTATTTCTCAAGGTATAGGAACTAGTATGTTGCAAATTCCAAACATAATGAAAAAGCCTATAATAATGCTCCCAGAAATTATTTCAAGTGCGATTGCCGGCTTAGTTGCCGTATTGCTTAATTTAAGGTGCAACGCTTCTGGTGGTGGTATGGGTACTAGTGGTCTTGTAGGCGTGTTTGGTGTAATTGATGCGTCAAGTGGAGTTATCGAGCCTTTAGTAATGGTTTTAGGTATAGTGTTATGCTTATTTGTAATTCCTGCAGGCGTAAGTTTATTAGTAAGTGAAATTATGCGTAAAAAAGGCGTAATTAAATTTGGCGATATGAAACTTGAAGATTAATAAAACATAAAAAAACAAAACCTTTCATATTTATATATGAGAGGTTTTTTTATGGAAAACAATAATCATAAAATAATAATAGAAAATAGAAGTGAAATATTAATAACGTCAGTTTTAGAAGTATTATCTTTTACCGATAAAGAAATTAAAATAAAATTATTTAATGGAACTATTATAAAAATATTAGGCGAAAATTTAAAAATTATAGGCTTTGACAATCAAAGTGGTAATTTTAAAATGAAAGGAATAATTAGTTTGCTATCGTATAAAGGCAAAGAAGAAAGTTTCTTTAAAAGGGTATTAAAATAATGTTTTTAACTTTATCGCAACCACGTATAATCGTAATTTGTTTAGGAATAGGCGTATTTTCTGGTATAATTTACGATATTATATTCTTTTTTACCGAGTATTTTGATAATAAAATTATAAATTTTATAAAAGATATAGTTTACTTTATTTTAACTGCATTTTTATTTACTTTTATATCAACGTTAGCAAATTTAGGTAATTTTAGATTTTATATGGCGTTACTTGTAAGTTTAGGTGCGTACTTATATATTAAAACTTTTCATAAAATCATTGCAAAAATTTATATTAAAGTGTATAATATAATTAATAAATTATTAATTAAGGTAAAAAATGCAAGAAGAAAAGAAAAAAAGGGTGCTTTCCGCTGTAACGAGTGGGCTAGTAATGTTACTAGTTATACTAATAACGATAAGCGTTTATCAAATAGTAGGCATCGTAAAAAGATACAACAAAATAAATCAATTAAACGGCGAAATAGCCTATTTAGAACAACAGTTACAAAATACTAACAATGAAATTGATTCGTGGTCGCTTAAATGGAAGATTGAAGAAAGGGCGAGGGAATTAGGGCTTGAATACCCAGTTGAAAAATAATATGAAAGTTGCAATTATTGATATAGGTAGTAATTCCGTAAGAATAATGTATAAAGACGGACTTTTGCCGTATAAAGAATTAATCACAACAAGGTTAGGTCAAGGCTTAACCGAAAAGTTTGGTTTGACTAGCGACGCTATTGAAAGAACGGTAAACGCCGTTCTTATTCTTTATAAAAGAGCAGTAGAAAGAGATATAGACGATATTCGTATTTTTGCTACCGAAGCCGTAAGAAGTGCTGTAAACGGCAGTCTTTTGACTAATAAAATTAAAGACGTAACGGCAATTAGCGTTGACGTTATTTCTGGTGAAAGAGAGGCTGAAATAGGTTTAATAGGTGCGTTAGGTCTTAATGGTACGGGTGGAATTATCGACGTTGGCGGTGCGTCTACCGAAGTCGTATACGCTATAAACGGCGAAATTAAATATAAATATAGTTTAGACGAGGGTGCAGTACGTATTTTTGATAAATTTGGGCGAGATAAAGATAAAATTGAAGGTTATTTAAGCCAAAAAATCAAGGAATACGGCGAAATTTATCAAGGCGAGTATAAAATTATAGGTGGAACGGCTACGGCTCTTGCAAGCGTTGTTTTAGGCTTAAAAGAATACGATATGACTAAAACTCACAACCTATATATTTCTACGGATAAGTTAAGTCAAATAGTAGACAATTTATACTCGTTAACCGACCAAGAAATTTGCGAAAAATACTGCGTAGGCACTAAAAGAGCAGAGATTATTCGTGGCGGTGCGTCAATATTTTTATCAATTTTGAAATACGCTAACTTAAAAGGCGTTACGGTAAGCGAAAACGATAATTTAGAGGGTTATTATTTAACTTTATAGGAGCAGTATGAAAGGTAAAAAGATAAAAAATTTAATATTTTTCTTGATTTCGGCAGTGTGTTATATTTTGTTATTTTGGCAAATTTTTACATTTAAATTAACCTCTTTAGACGCCGTGTTATTTTTTGTTTATTTTGCAGTTTTCAGTCTAGTTGGATCAATTTTTGAAAATGTTTTTTTACACGAATTAGGACATTTACTGTTTGGTCTTATATCGGGACTTAAACTTGTGTCAATAAAAATACTTTGGCTTAAATTAAGTTTTGAAAAAAAGGTAAAAATATCTTTAGAAAAGACATGCGATTTCGGCGAAACTGTGTTTATTCCTAGAAACGATAAAAACGTTTCAGGTAAAATGGCATTTTCTATAATAGGTGGTTTAATTGCTACAATATGTATGCTTGTATATTGTTTGTGTACGATTGATATAGCAAAGTTAGTAACGATGGAATTTACAGAGTTTAATTTTTTTGGATTTTTCATTGTATTACTAGAAATAGGTAATGCTGGTAGAGTTGTAGTTCCTTTTTATATGTTACTTGTTAATTTGTTTGGTGACGAAACGTGCGACGGCCGTAGATTATTAAGTTTATTAAAAGTTAAAAACAACAACAAAAAAATAGCGTCAAACGCAATATACGTTAGCAGTTTAATTTATAAAGGCGTATCTATAACAGAAATAGACCCAAAATATTTTGAATATTATAACGAAGATTATTCAATTTATTCGTCAACAATAATATATTACAAATATTTATCTTTAATTTCGGTAGATAAAGAAAGTGCAATAAATACCATATTAAAATTAAGTAATACTTTAAAAATTAAAGATAGTGTTTTCGACGCTATAATGTGTGAACTTTTCTACGTAGCGTTATTAAATGAAGATAGCGAATTTTTACAAAAAAACAAGCAATATATTAAAAATATAGTAGAATACGACTATAATTTATATGCAATAAGGGCTCATGCCGTACTTAGAATTTTTACAAACGAAACGGAGTGGGCGAATATACTTATAGACCAAGGTTTAAATGAAATTGAAAGTTTAAAAACTGGTGGAACAATACTCGTTGAAAAGTGTTTATTTGAAGATTTAAAAGCACGTTTAAGTTAATAAAAACCATAAAAATCTACGCATAAAAGCGTAGATTTTTTATATTAAACAAAAAGTGGCGTTTTTTGGCGATTAATAATATGAAATATTATTAATTTTTTATAAAAAATCCTTTGCAAAATTGATTATATATGTTATAATATGTATATATTATATATAAGTATATTTATATACTATTAAGGAGTAATATGGAAAGTGATAACAAAGTTGTAAACGCTTATGGTGCCGACCAGATTAGAGAGTGTAAAGGGCTTGAACATATCAGGTTAAGACCAGGTATGTATATTCGTAATACCGACACTTACGGTTTACACCACCTAGTAAAAGAAACGGTTGATAACTCTATCGACGAAGCGTTAGCAGGTTATTGTGATACTATCACGGTAATTATCCGTCAAGATGGTTCTTGTTCAATTCGTGATAATGGTCGTGGTATACCAACCGGTATGCGTGAAGAAGGTATTTCTACCGTTGAACTCGTAATGACGCACCCTAACGCAGGTGGCAAATTCGGTGACGGTGGTTATGAAATTTCTTCGGGTTTACACGGCGTAGGTTTAAAAGCCGTAAACGCATTAAGCGAATACGCAAGCGTAGACGTTTATCAAAACGGCATACATTATCGTCAAGAATATAAAATAGGCGTTCCACAAACGGCTCTTTTAGAACTTGAATCTACTACCGAAACTGGTACTTGCGTAACTTTTAAGCCTGACGCAACTATTTTCTCTACAATAGACTTTAACTACGATACGATAAGAAGTATGCTTAGGGACTTTGCTTATTTAAATACGGGCGTGAAACTCGTTTTAGAAGACCAAAGACAAGGTAAGGAAAGGACGGATACTCTTTATAGCGAAGGTGGTATTAAAGAATACGTTCAAATTCTTAATAAAAATAAAGAAGTTATACCTTTCGAGCCTATTTACTTTAAGAAGAAATACGGCAAAGAAACTATTGAAATTGCACTTCAATACAACACCGGTTACGACGAACAAATTTTGGCTTTTGCAAACAACGTTAACAACGTTGAAGGTGGTACGCACCTTGATGGCTTTAAAGGTTCGTTAACAAAACTCGTAAACGACGCTGGTAAAAAGTTAAACATATTAAAAACCGACGACGATAAACTTTCTGGTGAAGACGTAAGAGAAGGTATTGCCGCAGTTATTTCAGTTAAACTCGTAAATCCACAATTTGAGGGACAAACGAAAACTAAACTCGGTAACGCTGATATGAGGACTTTGGTTGTTAAAGCAATGACCGAAGACGTAGGCTCTTATTTAGAAGAAAATCCGTCTTTTACGAAAGAGTTAATATTTAAGTGTTTAAACGCAAAAAAGGCTCGTGAAGCGGCAAGAAAGGCTCGTGAAGCAACTCGTAAGGGTGTGTTTGAATCTTCTTCACTTCCAGGTAAACTTGCCGATTGTTCAAGTAAAGACCCGGAACTTTGCGAAATTTATCTTGTAGAAGGTGATTCGGCTGGTGGTACGGCAAAACAAGGTAGAGATAGACGTTTCCAAGCAGTGTTGCCACTTAGGGGTAAAATTTTAAACGTTGAAAAAACAAGAATTAATAGAGTTTTAGAAAATGAAGAAATAAAGGCTATGATAACTGCTTTCGGGGCAGGTATGCTTGACGATTTTAAGGTTGAAAAACTCCGTTATGATAGAATTATTTGTATGACCGACGCCGACGTTGACGGCTCGCATATTAGAATACTTTTATTAACTTTCTTCTATCGTTTTATGAGACCGCTTATTGAAGAAGGGCACGTATATATAGCACAACCACCTTTATATAAAATAACAAAAGGTAAACAAGAATATTATTTCTATACTGAAGAAGACAAAGAAGCCTTCTGTAAAGAAAATGAAAAGTGCGATATACAACGTTATAAAGGTTTAGGTGAAATGGATAAAAATCAACTTTGGGAAACTACAATGAATCCAGAAACAAGAACTTTAAGGCGTGTAACAATACAAGATGCAGTCGAGGCGGACGCACATTTTACAATTTTAATGGGCGACCAACCTGAACTTCGTCGTAAGTTTATTGAAGACAATGCAAAATTTGCAAATACTGAACTAGATACTTAATAAGGGGGGATAAAAATGGCTAAACAAAAATTAAGCGAAGAATTGACGGCCGAGTTTAAAAAGACCTTGTCAATGACAAAACTCGTTAATATTGAAGTTGACGCAGAGTTACGCCAAAGTTTTATTGACTATGCGATGGCAGTAAACAGGTCAAGGGCTATTCCCGACGTTAGGGACGGCTTAAAGCCAGTTCATAGAAGAATATTATACTCAATGAACGAAATAGGTTTAACACCCGATAAAGCCTTTAAAAAGTGTGCTACAATAGTTGGTGACGTATTAGGTAAATATCACCCACACGGCGATAGTTCGGTTTACGACGCACTCGTAAGATTAGCACAAGACTTTTCAATTAATTTACCACTTGTAGATGGACACGGAAACTTTGGTTCAGTTGACGGCGACCCTCCTGCAGCGTATAGGTATACCGAAGCAAAAATGACTAGACTTGCTCTTGAAATGCTTAGGGATATCGATAAAAATACCGTTGATATGAAGGCTAATTTCGACGATACTAGAAAAGAACCCGTTGTTTTACCTGCAAGATATCCAAACCTATTAGTAAACGGCTCTGATGGTATTGCAGTTGGTATGGCAACTAATATTCCTCCACATAACTTATGTGAAGTAATCGATGGTGCTATTGCGTTAATTGATAATCCGGAAATTTCTATCGACGAACTTATTGACTACGTTCCTGCTCCCGATTTTCCAACGGGTGGCATAATAATGGGCAGAAGTGGAATTAGAAACGCTTACAGAACGGGTAGGGGCAACTACGTTTTACGTTCAAAATGCGAAATTGAAGAACTTGCAAACGGCCGTACACGGATTATCGTTACTGAAATTCCATATCAAGTAAATAAACAAAGACTTATCGAAACTATTGCCGACTACGTTAAAGATAAACGTTTAGAAGGTATTGCAAACGTAAACGACGAATCGGATAGACACGGTATGCGTATAGTGATTGACGTTAAAAAAGACGCTAATCCACAAGTCGTATTAAACTCGTTATATAAACAAACTAAATTACAAAGTTCGGACGGTATAATTTTACTTGCACTCGTAGGAACTGACCCTAAAGTACTTAACTTAAAAGAAATTTTAGAGTATTACTTACAACATCAAAGGGACGTTGTTTTAAGGCGTGTTAAATTTGATTTAGAAAAGGCTGAAGAAAGATGTCTTATCGTTACGGGTTTATTAAAAGCGTTAAAAGATATTGATAAAGTAATATCTATTATTAAAACGTCAAAAGACCGTATGGAAGCGTCAATGCGTTTAACTACTGAATTTGACTTAGACGCACAAGGTAAGCAAGCAGGTGCAATTTTAGATATGAGATTGCAAACTTTAACAAATCTTGCCGTTTCAAAACTTCAAGCCGAATACGACGAATTGATGGCGTTAATTACAGACCTAAAAGATATAATTGCAACTCCAAGTAGAATTGACGCAATTATTAAAGAAGATTTACTTGTAATTAAAGAAAAATACGGCGAAGAAAGAAAGAGTGAAATTTCAATTGCCGACGGCGATATTGAAGACGCTGCATTAATTCCAAAAGAAGACGTAGTAATTTCTATGACGCATTTAGGTTACGTTAAACGTTTGCCTGTTAAGGAATATCACTCGCAACGCCGTGGTGGTAAGGGTATTACAGGACACAAACCGAAAGACGAAGACTTCGTTGAAAATATGTTCGTAAGTTCAACTCACGACGACTTGTTGTTCTTTACCAACTTTGGTAAAGTTTATAAGATTAAGGGCTATGAAATTCCAGAAGCACAAAGAACTGCAAGGGGTAGAGCCGTTATTAACCTTATTCAAATAGCAGAAGGCGAAAAGGTTAACGCAATTATACCTTTAAAAGAAACAACTGAAGGGTATATTGCAATGGCTACTAGAAAAGGTCTTATTAAAAAGACTGACCTTAAAGAGTTTGAAAGTATAAGGAAAACGGGTAAAATTGCAATTAGTTTAAACGAAGGCGACGAACTTGTTTCGGTACAATTTACAACGGGTGAAGACGAAATCTTTATTGCAACTAAAAAGGGTAAATGTATTCGTTTCTACGAAGGTTTAAACGACGAAAAAGGCACTTACGGATTAAAACCTATAGGTAGAGATACTCAAGGTGTTAAGGCTATGGATTTAGACGACGACGAACTTATTTCTATGGCTGTCGTTAATAAAGATTTAGATTTAATTACAATTACCGAAAACGGCTACGGCAAGCGTAGTAGTATTGAAGATTATAGACTTCAAGGTAGAGCAGGTAAAGGTATTAAATCGGGCGTATATAACGAAAAGACGGGCTTGCCATCGTATATAGGATTTGCATCAAGCGACCAAGATATTTTACTTATTTCGGATAACGGAATAATTATTAGAATTAAAACGGATGATATTTCGCTTTTAGGTAGAGATACTCAAGGCGTAATAGTAATGCGTTTAAATGGTGGCAAAGTTGCAACGGTTGCAGTAGTTCCTCACGAAGACGAAATCGAAGATGGTGAAAGTCAAGGTGAAGAAGGTGACGAACAAGTAGAGGAAACGCCTACTCAAGAATAATATTAATAAAAAAGCACGCTATATTTCGTATAATGCGAAAGATAGCGTGCTTTAAATTAATTTAAATAACCCCACAATAACGTTTAGGTTAGGTGGGGTTAATAAATTATTCATTTATTTGCGTCTTTTTGCTTTTAGTAATTTTGTTCATAAGTGAAATAAATAGGTTGACGAGTGGGAAGTTAAGTTGCGTTATAGCCAACACTAATAACGGATATTTCCACGTATCGCCCCTTAAGGTAAGTGCTTGCAGTTCAAAGAAACTTTGTTGTGCGTCGGCAGGGAATTTAAAATCAAGTAAGAAGAATACCCAAACGACCATAATTACTATAACCGCAGTAACTACCGTAGCACGCCAAGCGTTAAATGGTTTACAAATTTTAATAAGGTAAACGACGCTTGCAAAGGTGAACGAAACTACTTGTACCGTTCTTAATAAAAGTTCGTTATCTTGTCCAAAAATACCGAATATATTAAGGAAAGAAATTAAGTAAACGTTAAACAATAATATCAACGCACCAGGTATTGCGTTACTAATTATAGTAAGCAAGAAATCGCCTTCAATAGGCTTGTTGTTAGGTTGAACTGCAAGTAAAGTCGTAGCAAAACCTAAAACTACTATTTCTAGCATTGAAAGGTGTGGCGTTTTGAAAGGGAAAGGAGTTACGGTTGCTATTGAAATTATAGCAAGTAAACATACGAAGATGTTTTTCATAACGTAAAGCGACGCAGATTGTTGTATGTTGTTTACAACCCTTCTACCTTGAGCAACAACCTTAGGTAACGAGTTAAAGTTATTATCGGTTAAAACTATATGAGCAACGTTTTTAGCAGCGTCAGCCCCACTTGCAACCGTAATAGCACAATCGCTATCTTTCATTGCCAAAATATCGTTTACGCCGTCACCCGTCATTGCAACGGTGTGGCCAGCCCTTTTCATAGCCCTAACTAAAATTGCCTTTTGGTCGGGAGTTACACGTCCAAATACCGTATAACTATTTGCAACTAGTTCAACTTCTTTATCTGATAACCCTTCTAGGCTTACCCAGTTAGATGCGTTAGTAATTCCAGCCCTCGACGCTATTTCGGAAACGGTAACGGGATTATCGCCAGATATTACTTTTACTTCAACCTTATTATCTTTAAACCATTTAATAGTTTCAATCGCTTCAGGTCTAATATTATCGGTAATGACTATTAAAGCAATAGGTTTCATAGTTAAAGGAATAGTATCTTTTGAAGTAATTTGACTATTAGAGTGAGCAAGTAATAAAACTCGGTTACCTTTTAAGGCGTGTTCGTCAACTTGCATTTTAAGTTTTTCAGGAATTTCGGTTAAAATAAATTCAGGTGCACCTATTGCGTAAGTTCCTATATCTTTAAAGGTAACGGCACTTAGTTTTCGTTTAGAAGAAAATGGAAGCGTTTTAATTGACGGCAAGAAATTTTCAGTTTTAAAATATTCACGCAAAGCAGAAGCAGTTTGGTTAGTGTCTTCTAATATTTTTTCCATCGAACCAACTATATCGTTTAAAGAATAAGGATGTTCGCAAAGTGAAATCGTTTCAACTACTTTCATACGTCCGTCGGTAATAGTTCCCGTTTTATCAAGACATAGTACGTCAACACGAGCAAGCATTTCAAGAGAAAACATATCTTGAACTAAAGTCTTATTCCACGAAAGCCTTATAACGCCGAGAGCAAAAGCAATAGTAGTAAGTAAAATTAATCCAGCAGGAATCATACCGAGTATTACAGGACCCGTACTTTCAACTACGGCTTTTAAAGCGTTTGATGAATCGGCTAATTGATTATAGTTAACTAAACCTATACCAAAAGCAATCGGCACTATTAAAATACCAACTATTTTAACAATCCACATAATAGTTTTCATAAGTTCGCTTTGTGGTTTTTTATATTTTTTAGCCTTAGCCGTTAATTTTTGAACGTACGATTCTTCTCCAACTTTATCTGCAATTGCAATACAACTACCACTCGTGATAAAACTACCAGCCATAATAGGGTCGCCAACGGTTTTTTTAACTGCAACCGATTCACCCGTTAAAAGAGATTCGTTAATTTCAACGTCGCCGTAGCGAATAAATCCGTCAACGGGGATTTGATTGCCTGTAGAAATTTTAAAAATATCGTCTAAAACTACGTCGCTTGACGAAATTTCTTCTTCTACTCCGTTACGAATAACCGTAGTAGTAGGCGATTGTAATATTGAAAGTTTTTCAACCGAAAATTTAGCGTTAATTTCTAAAATTATACTAAACAAAGTATTTGGAATAACAACTAATACGAATAAAAAACTACTTGGTTTTAATTGTGCAATCAAGTATGCAATAAAAACTATAAGATATAAAAAGTTAAAGAAGGTGCAAGTATTAGACATAATAATCGAAAATACGCTTTTAGAATATTTAGTCGTAACCTTGTTAGTAAGCCCGTCGATAATTCGTGACTCAACTTGGCTAGTGGTAAGACCTTCTTCGTTAGTGGGGTTAAATCTTTCAGCGTCTTGGTGTTTTACCTTAACTTTTTTTACCTTTAATTTTGGCTTTTTTATGTTTTCAGTTTGAGTACTAGTTTCTACAACCTTGCTTTCGTCTTGGGTAATAGAAGACTCAGTTTCAATTTCTAAGTTTTTCTTAGTTTTAGGTTTTTTAGTTTCTTTCATTATTTACCACCATAGATATTGTCGTTCACTATAAATAATAACATTTTTTTACGCTTATTTCAAGGGTTTTGCTTAAGTTTTTAACCTTTAAAATTTTTAACTTAAAATTTTATTATATTATTGACAAATTTTAAAAGGTATATTAAAATATTAATATATTTTGATATTTGATAAAAAGGGGAGCAAATGAATAAAAAGAATTTTTTAGACGATAAAAGTTTAGAAAATTTATGTAATGATTTTAAAGCGTTAGCAGACGTAAATAGGTTAAAAATACTATTATTTTTATCAAGTAGTGAGCAAAGTGTAAACGCAATAAGTCAAAACATAAATTTAGGGCAATCTGCAACGTCGCATCATTTACGCATATTAAAAGACGCAAGTATCGTTAAAATGAGAAGACAAGCAAATATTAATTATTATAGCGTTGCAGACGAGCATATTAGTGACGTGTTAAAAACGTCGATAAGACATCTTGATTGTAAAAATTAGGGGGAATTATGAAATTAGGAAGAATTAAGATAAACACTCAAAACGTTACTTTTAATATTGAAAAAGAGCAAATAGCAAAGGTTAATGGTCTTTTTAGCGTAAAAATTGAAAATAACGTTCTATATTACGAATTTTTAGAAACGGCAAACGATTACGACGTTATGGTTGCTATTTTAAATTTATTAGAAGACCAAAATATTGACGCAGAACCTATGTTTGAAGACGAAGAAATTTTAGACGAGCAAACTGAAAGTCAAGACGAGCAAAAAATCGTAGAAGTTATTGAACAAGAACAAGATGTAGTCGAAGAAACAAAAGAAAGTCAAGAGAATAATCCTATTGAAGAAGAAGTCGATGAGATTAAGGAACGAAAAATTAAAATAATACAATTAGGTATTTCGATAATATTACTTATTGCAAGTTTTGTAGTTTCATCACTTTGGAGTGAAGTAGTAGCAAGATATATTCAAGTAGTTGCTTTTGTAGTCGTAGGGTACGAAGTTATATTCGACGCAATTAATAAAATTTTTAAAAAGAAATTTTTTAACGAAAACTTGCTTATGAGTATTGCGTCGTTATCAGCAATAGCCGTAGGGCATACGATTGAAGCCGTTGCAATAATGGCGTTGTTTACGATAGGTGAACTTTTTGAAGACGTAATGGTAGATAATTCTCAAAAAGTTATTGAAAAATTAAAAAATCTTAATCCTTTAAAGGTAAACGTTATAAACCAAGATGGTAGCGTTATTAACGTAGAGCCTGACCAAGTAGAGGTAGGGCAAATAATAATAGTTAAAGCAGGTGAAAAGATTGCTATTGACGGAATAGTGGTTGAAGGGGTTGCAAACGTTGATGCAAAAGCATTGACGGGTGAAAGTACGTTAAAGACCATTGAAGTTGGCGACCAAGTTTTAGGGGGTTACGTTAGTGCCGACGGCGTTTTAAAAATACAAACGACTAAAACTTATCAAGAAAGTGCAGTTAATAAAGTAATTGATATAGTAAAAGAATCGCAATCTAAAAAGTCAAAAAGCGAGAAATTTATTGAAAAATTTTCTAAATATTATACGCCTATCGTGTTAATTTGTGCGTTATTGTTGACTTTTGTAGGACCTATTTTTACTGAAGATTATTCACAAAATTTACCAGATTTTATTCTAAAAGGAATAATGCTTTTATGTATTTCTTGCCCTTGTTCAATTGCAGTTTCAGTTCCACTTACTTACTTTTGCGGTTTAGGTAATTGTGCGTTAAACGGTGTGTTAGTTAAAGGTTCTAATTATCTAGAAAGTTTGTCAAAATGCAAGGTCGTTGCTTTTGATAAAACGGGAACTTTAACTCAAGGAAATTTTGAAATAACAAAAATTCAAGCAGTAGAAAAATTTAAAGGTAAAATCTTATATTTTGCAAATATTTGCGAGCAATATTCTAATCATCCTGTAGCCTTAGCAATCAAGCAAAAAGCAAACCAAAGCATAGAAGGAATTAACGATTATACCGAAATAGCAGGTAGGGGAATTTCTTGTGAGTATAACGGACAAAAATTGTTATGCGGTAATAGTCAATTAATGAAAGAAAACGGCATTCAAATAGTAGAAAGCACGGAAATAGGCATGAAATTATACCTAGCCGTAGACGGAGAGTATGCAGGCGTAATAGTTTTAAACGATAGGTTAAGGGATACTGCTAAAGGAGCAATTTTAGAACTTTACGATATAGGCGTTGAAAACACGATTATGTTGACGGGAGATAATAAAGATTACGCAGTTAAAATTCGTAAAGAACTAAAAATGAAACAATCGGTTTCAAACTTATTACCACAAGATAAAGTTAAAGAAATTGAAAGGTTAATTGAAGATAATAAAAACAAAAAAGTTGCCTTCGTAGGCGACGGAATAAACGATGCTCCGTCGTTGACGAGAGCAGACGTAGGCATTGCAATGGGTGGAATAGGTAGCAATTTATCTATAGATAGTGCCGACGTAGTAATAACTAACGACGATTTATCAAAAGTACCTTTCTTAATAAAAATAGCAAAAAGAACCAACGCTATTGCAAAGCAAAACGTAATAGTTTCATTACTTGTAAAATTAGCTGTTAGCGTGCTTGCAATATTAGGACTTTCTACAAGTTTATATCTAGCAATAGGTGCAGACGTAGGTATATTAATTTTAGCAATTTTAAACGCAATGAGAAATAAACTTAAAGTCTTATAAAATTAAAAAACAAAAAAGACTAACGAAATTTTATGTAAACTCAAAAGTTGGACAAACTTTTGGGATGCATTTAAATTTTTCGTTAGTCTTTTTATTAAAAAATTTTTAAACTATAATATTTACAAGTCTACCTTTAATAATAATCACTTTTTTAACTTCTTTGCCTTCAATAAGTTTAGCAATAGTTTCGTTTTCAATAGCAAACTTTTCAATTTCTTGGTTAGTTAAAGAACTTGAAATAAGCATTTTACTTCTAACTTTACTATTAATTTGAATAGCAACTTCAATTTCGTCTTTAACGAGTGCTTTTTCATCGCAAACAGGGTAGTTTTCAGTAAATACTGATTTCTTATTGCCACAAATTTCCCATAGTTCTTCGGCAAAGTGTGGAACTAACGGAGCAATAAGTAAAATAAGGTCTAAAACGCACTCTTTTAAGAAAGTAACGTTTTTAACTTGGTCGTCTAATTGTTCATACTTATATAACGCTGTAACGTATTCCATAAGTCTAGCAACCGCAGTATTAAACGAGAAATTATTTATATCTCTATCGACGTTTTTAATAGTGTAATTTCTTGCATAATTAAGTTCTTTTTCAGCACTTGCAAAAGTAGTAACCTTATTATTTTTAGTTGCGTTTACTTTTAAAACTAATTTTTCAACTCTATCCAAGAATTTGGCAGTAGACTTTATACCGCCGTCGTTCCAAGGACCGCCTTCAGTATATGAGAAACCAAACATTAAATAAAGTCTAAACACGTCTGAGCCGTAAGTTTTAACGTAATCGTCTGGAGAAATAACGTTGCCTTTCGATTTACTCATCCTATTGCCGTCAGGACCTAAAATAACGCCTTGGTGAACTAGTGATTTAAAAGGTTCGTCAAAGTCTAAATAACCCATATCTCTTAACGCTTTTGTAAAGAAACGTGCGTATAAAAGGTGCATACAAGCGTGTTCAGCACCGCCAACGTATTTGTCTACGGGGAGCATTTGGTTGATAAGGTTTTTATCCCAAGGTTGTTTGTCGTTATGTGCGTCGGGATATCTTAAGAAATACCAACTTGAACAAACGAAAGTATCAAGCGTATCAACGTCCCTTTGAGCCTTTCCACCACATTTTGGACATTTACAATTTACAAATTCTTGGCATTTAGCAAGTGGAGACTTTCCGTCAGGCTTAAATTCGACGTTATAAGGTAATTGAACGGGTAGTTGTTCTTCTGGAACAGCAACTTCGCCACATTTTTCGCAGTACACCATAGGAATAGGTGCACCCCAGTATCTTTGACGAGAAACGAGCCAATCCCTTAAACGATAGTTGATTTTAAACGAACCGCTTGAATTTTTTTGTAAATCACTAAGGATTTTCTTTCTTGCTTCTTCGCTAGTAAGTCCGTTATAATCAATACTATTAACTAAAACGCCGTCGTCGGTGTAAGGTAAATCGTCGTTTTGACCATTTGCACTTTTAACTACTCTCGTGATAGGTAAGTTGTATTTAGTTGCAAAAACAAAGTCTCTATCGTCATGTGCAGGAACGCCCATTACACAACCCGTACCATAAGAATATAAAACGTAATCGCTAATCCAAATAGGTACTTTTTTACCGTTAACAGGGTTAATGCAATAAGCACCGGTGAATACACCCGTTTTTTCTCTGTCAAGAGAAAGTCTGTCAATTTCCTTAGTTTTAGAAGTCGTTTCAATATAATTTAAAACTTCTTCACTTTGTTTTTTTGTCATTAACTTTTTAACTAACGGATGTTCAGGTGCTAAAACAACGTAAGAAACGCCAAAAACCGTATCGGCTCTAGTTGTAAATACTTTAAATTCGTCAACTCCGTTTTCACATTTAAATAGTATTTCTCCACCGATAGATTTGCCTATCCAGTTTTTTTGCATAGCCTTAGTTTTTTCAGGCCAGTCAAGAGTATCTAAACCTTGTAAAAGTTCTTCGGCGTAGTTGGTGATTTTAAAAAACCATTGCGTAAGATTTTTTTGAACTACCGTTGAGTGACATCTTTCGCACTCGCCTTGAATAACTTGTTCGTTAGCAAGTACCGTTTGACAACCGGGACACCAGTTTACAGGTGCTTCTTTTCTATACGCTAATCCGTTTTTGTAAAGTTGTAAGAAAATCCATTGTGTCCATTTATAATAGTCGGGCATACAAGTTTTAATTTCTTGCGACCAGTCGAACATAGCACCCATATCGCGAAGGGTTTCTTCCATCCTTTCAATATTGCTAACGGTCGAATCTAACGGATGAACGCCCGTTTTAATAGCGTAGTTTTCTGCAGGAAGACCAAAAGCGTCAAATCCCATAGGTTGAAAAATTTCATAACCTTTCATTTTTTTATATCTAGCAAAACTATCGGTAGGGCCGTAGTTGTACCAGTGACCAACGTGAAGTTTTGCAGCAGAAGGGTATGAAAACATTTCTAAGCAATAATATTTTTTGTCAATATTTTTCTTGTCAAAATTGTTAATTTTGCTTTTTGCCCATTTTTGTTGCCATTTCTTTTCAATTTCGTGCATATTCATAACTAAAAATTCTCCTACAATGTAAATAAAATTACAACGTTAATATAGTATATCACTTTTTTTTTGTTTTGTAAAAGGTTTTTTATTAATAAACTTAATTAATTATTTAATTAAAATTTTTTAAACTTGTTGACAAAGTGTAAAAGGTATAATAAAATTAATTAGTAAGGAGAAAATTATGTCAAATTTAGTTACAATTCAAAACGATAAAATACAAGTAACCATTTCGTTACTTGGGGCAGAAGTTCAAAGCGTAAAATACTTTGATGAAGAAAAAATATGGCAAGCAGACCCTAAATTTTGGAAAGGTCATAGCCCGTTACTTTTTCCTATTTGCGGTAGGTTAAAAGACGGATATTATACACATAACGACGTTCGTTACGAAATGAAAATTCACGGCATTGTTAGGGGCAGAGAATTTGAAGTTTTATCGCACGAAAAAACATCAATAACTTTAGGCGTTACGTCTAATGAAGAAAGTAAAAAAGTATATCCTTTTGACTTTTTTTACAAGGTAATGTACAAGTTAAACGGCGACTCAATGCAAACCTATTATTTTGTTGAAAATACGGGTGACGAGCCACTTTATTATAACGTTGGTAGTCACGAGGCATACACGATAAACGGCGATGATTTTGAAAACTATTCGCTTGCTTTTGAAAATGGCGAAACGGTAAAACCAACGTCTATCGTCGATGATTTTATGACAGACAAAAAGTACGAATTACCAAACTATAACGGCGTTTTTGCTTTAAAGAAAGAGTATTTTGATTTAAAAACTTTAACCCCTAACGGCGAGCCGTTTGCCGACTCAATAGTCTTAGAAGACCTTCAGTCGAAAAGGGTTACGTTGTTATATAAAGGCCAGCCTACTTTAAGCGTATATTATAATGATTTTAACAATATGGTTTTATGGACTACGCTTGGTGCAAATTACTTAGCAATCGAAGTGTGGTCGGGCATTCCAGACGAGAATAATACGTCGCATATTTTAAGCAAGAAAAAGGGTATAGAAAAGTTAGAAAAAGGCGAAAGTAAAACTTATTATCACTCGGTAACTTTTTATTAAGATATAAAAGGGGAAAATATTTATGAATTGGTATAGTTTTGATAGAAATGAAATATACGCTGGCGCAGGTGGAAATTTTAGACGTAAAGATTGTGTAACTATATCGCAACAAGAAAAGCAAAAAATAGCAGACTTTTTTTCTACACGCTTATTAAAAATTTATTTTGAAGACTCAAGAAGTTACGATAATAGTGACGACGAGCGTGTAACCGATTCGTATAGCCAGTCAAACTCATACGTTTATAGGGAAGTAAACGTAGAGCAAGATTTATATGGGTTAGTTATGCGTAACGGCGAAGTTACAGGGGTAGTTTTTTACGTTAAAAGTGGTATGTATGACGTCTATGCAAAAGTGTTTAATTTTAATGGACAACCAAAAACTTTTATGAGGTTAGGTTATTCGGCATCGCATAGTTCAAGTTATACTACCGTTGTTAGAGTTATGCTTGTAAACAAAGGCGAAAACGGAGCGCCCCAAAGTGCAAAAGAAGCAACCTTTATACAAAGTGAAATGTACCCAAATATATAATAAATAAAATTTTACAATTTAATATTTAATTAAAACGCCAAATATATGGCGTTTTTTTAGTTGTTTTATTAAGTTTAACTAACTAGCAACGTAGTCTACGTATTTTATTTTTATACCTAATAAAATTAAATGATTTTTGCGTGTTTTGTATAAGTTTAAAGTATTATGTAAAATTTTGTAATATTTTGTCATTTATTTTTTTAATAACTAATTAAAAAGATAGCAGTAGTAGTTGCATATGCTATTAGCGTATAGTATAATAAAATAAAAAGGAGAAAAGTCCAATGGGTTAGATAGCATTATTTTTTTATCTAACAAATGAGGAGGTTATTATGAAAAAAATAATTATCT
>JAZRIP010000030.1:0-20222 GCA_045645345.1 Christensenellaceae bacterium | reverse complement strand
TTAATAGGGTACACGCTAAAAATAGGTAACGAAAACGTTACGAGCAAAGCAACGATTGAAAATAATAAAATAATTTACGTTCCAGATAGTAAGTTGCCTAATTCACTTCGTAACGTAGCAAATTATAACGTCGTTTTAAGCGTTTGGTCTATTCAAAACACAAGCGTAAAATCGACGTCGACGCAAAAACTCAATATAATAAATGCACCGGAATTTAAGATAACAACTAATAAAACTGACGGCGTAAACGGAGATTTTTACAAAGTTAAACTTGATTTTACCGTTTATTATAACGGAAACAAGATAAGTCAAAGCGATTTGACGGGAGATAATCCTAATTTTAGTTGGAGTGTTCTTCAACTCGTAGACCCTACGGGCAAAAAAGTAGAGTTTACTAGTGACACGAGTGGTGGAGTAATTTCTCTAAACTTTGATAAAACTCCAGGCAATTACGGCGTATATCAGGCCATAATTAGGGTAACTGAAAATTATGATGGTCGATGGTTAGACAGCCAAGTTGAATTAGATTATTACATATCAAATCTTGTAATAACAAATGGAAATTATAGCAAAATAGAGTTAAACTCGTATCAAATAAATTCAAATACTAAACATTTTGAATTTAACGTAACCGATAACGGACATCCTATTAACTTTAATTCGGGTTTGATAGGATACACACTTAAAATAGGTGGAGTTGACGTTACTAGTAGTGCAATTATAGAAGGTAATATACTCAAATATATACCTAACTCTAATTTGCCAAGTGAGTTACAACAGGAAGGCGATTACAACGTAATATTACAAATTGCGTCTAACAACTCAAATAAAACGGCTACTTCAACTTTAAAACTAAGTATAGTTAAAGCCCCACTTTTAACTATCGTACCAAAAACGACTGACGGCATAAATGGTGATAAATACAAAGTTAAAATAGATTATACCATTTATTATGACGGACAGCCGATAAGCGAAAGCGACATTAAAGGGGCAAACGCAATATTTAGTTGGAACGTTATTGAAATGTTAGACCCTAACGGAAACGCTATTCAATGTACTAGCAACGTATCGGGTAGCACTATTTCGATAATATTTGATAAAACCAAAGGAACTTACGGTGATTATACGTCGAAGATAGGCGTTACAAAAATTGATTTTAAACAAACTGTAACCGAAATGGTGACGGTTAATTACGGAATAAACGATTTAATCATAACTAACGGCAGTAATACGAAAATTGATTTAAACGTTTATAAATTACAATCAAACGATAAAGCCTTTGAATTTATCTTAACCGACGATGGGTATCCTATAAATTTCAATTCATCGCTTATAGGATACACTCTTAAAGTTGGTGGAATTGACGTTAAAGGAAATGCAACGTTAAGTGGAAATAAATTAACTTACGTGCCAAATTCAAGTTTTCCAACCAAGTTGCAACAAGAGGGCGACTACGACGTAGTTTTAGACGTTTGGTCGAAAAACTCTAATGCAAAAACTCAGTCAATTTTAAAAATTAGTATAGTAAAAGCCCCTAACTTTAATATAGTAACTAACGTTACGATGGGGGTTGACGGAAACGACGATAAAGTCAAAGTTGATTACACCGTTTATTACGACGATAAAGTGGTAAGTGAAAGCGACCTAACGGGAAATAATCCGTTATTTAGTTGGGACGTAGTTGAACTTAAAGACCCATATGGCAAAAAACTCACTCCGCTTTGTAGCGTATCGGGAGCAACTATATCCGTTGTTTTTGAAAAAGAAAAGGGCAATTATGGTATTTACGTTTCAAAAATAAACGTAACCAAGATTGACGATAATCGTCCTATAGTAAGTGAAGTAAAAGTTGAATATTATATTTCAAAACTAATCATTTCAAAACCAGGCGACAACGATATTACTTTAAACACTTACCAATTAAAGAAAAATAATAAATATTTTGAATTTAGCGTAACCGACAATGGTTATCCAATTAATTTCAATTCGGGCTTAATAGGTTACACGCTTAAAATAGGCAACGTAGACGTTACTAAAGACGCAGTTTTAGAAAATAATAAAATTAAATACGTTCCTAATTCAAATATGCCAACTAAACTTCATAACGTAGCAGATTATGCAGTCGTTTTAGAAGTTTGGTCAAAACAAAATCCTAATATTAAAGAACAAACGGCATCAAAACTTAGCATTGTTAAAGCACCTAACTTTAATATAACTACTAAAACAACAATCGGCGTAAACGGAGACGACAACAAAATAAAAGTTGATTACACCGTTTATTACGACGATAAAGAAGTTAGTGAAGAAGAATTAAAGGATGGAGCAAATCAAGTATTTAAGTTAAACAAAGTAGAGTTTTTATTCACAGAAGATAAAAACTTTGCACCAAAATATACCGTAGAGTATAACGGCGGAACGATATCGATTATCTTTGATAAACAAATAGATAAATTCGGCGTTTACACTTCAAAAGTGTACGTTGAAAAAATAGACGATAGCCGTGAAATTGATAGCAAAGTTGATATTGAGTGTTTCTTGACTAACTTAAAAGTGAAAAAGGGTGATGAAAACGATATTTCGTTAACTACCTATAAGTTAAGAAAAAATGATAAGGCTTTTGAATTTAGTTTAACTAATGAAGGTCGACCGATTAACTTTAATTCGGGATTAATAGGTTACACGTTCACAATTGACGGCGTAGATTTAACAGATAAAGTAGTAATACAAAACGACGTGTTAAAATTCGTGCCAACAACGTCTAGTTTACCTTTAATATTACAAGAGATTAAAGAAAAAGACGTAGTTTTAGAAGTTTGGTCGATACAAAACCCATCTGTAAACGGTAAAGCCGTATCAAAATTTACGCTAGTTGAATCGGTTTACGTCGTTCAAGGTTTTCAAGGTGACGATACAACCGTTGATATTTACGATTTAAAAAATTGTCAAGCAAAAGTTTATTTCAAAATAAGCGTAGACGGAAACGATTTATCAAAGCAAGAACTTATCGATGGCATAAACGAAGGCTTTATTCAAGTTGACGCTAAACCTTTCGGTTGGATATTTTTGTTACCAACGTCAATTAGTACCGAAGTAATTAGTTACAATAATAGTAACGCAATATGCTTATCGGTAGGAACGAAATGGCCGTCGCCATTAGATAATTTATTTGCATCGTTTATATTTACGGGTGAAAAACCGATAACCGTAACTTGCGGAAACGCAGTTGGAGAGAGTTTAATTACTTTAACTCACGTTGACTTCTTGTCAAGGTTATGGCGATGGATAGTAATATTAGTTACTCTTTACTTTATTATTCACACGTCGTTATGGATTATAGGATTTTTCGTGGCTAAGCGATTACCAAAAGGCGTTTTAGTACAAATAAAATTAAAACCAGATAATCCAAAATTCTTAATAAATACGTCAAGTGAATTGATTAATACTGAAAAGAAAACTATTATTTTATGGCATTTGAAACGATATATTCCATTTATGGAATTTAAAGACCAAGAACCAATTTCAAAATTCGGTGTAATATTACAAATTGAAGAAAGAGATAGCGTAATGGTACACGGCAAGTTAAGGTCGATAGTCAAATTAGATTTAGACGATGATGAAACGTCGGACCTTATAAGAAAATATAGAAGAAATTGGCAAGACTACGCTGGTGGCTCACGACCAAGTTTAAAATTATCAACTAAACTATTTAATAGTTTAATTGAAGATATGGACAAAGAAGTAAGACCAGGTGCAGTAGTGGGATTAAGCGAAACTTATTACGCAACTAAAAACAATAAAGGAAAAATTGATACAATACTATTTTTCAAATATATAGATTGATATAAAAGGAGAAAATTTTTATGAAAAACATTTTATTAATAGGTGTAGGTGGAACAGGAAGTAAAACGGTAGATACGTTATTCCAAAAGATTAAGGAATTAGGTTGTCAAAACGAAAACAATATTTCTGCTATCGTATTCGATACTGACGTAGGCGATATTAGAAAAATTGAAAGTGCAACGCCAATTCCTATGGCAGACAACGCAAGCGTTGGTGCTATTTGTGACAGAATAGGAACAGAGTTCATTAAAGAGTGGTTTCCTTGTGACGATAAAGCAATTCGTTCACAAGAAATGTTTAGGGGTGCGTCTCAATGGCGTAAAAAATCATATTTAGCCTTCTTAAACTTAATGAGTAAACCAAAATATCGTACAATGTTTATCAATACGTTAGAAAAAATGACTTTAGACCCAAGTGCCCCATGCGAAGTTTATATAATTTCGTCAGTTGCAGGTGGTACTGGTTCAGGTTCGTTTATTCCTATCGCATTATTTGCAAAACGTTATTTGCGTAAAAATTTAGGTAAAAGCCCTATAATTAACGCAATGATTGCTCTCCCTGATATTTATGCTGAAAGCCAAACACCTGAAAATAATACTAAAATATACGCTAATGCATACGCTATTTTTAGAGAATTAAACGCAATCAACCTTGTTGCTCGTGGATACAATAAGGGTGACCAACTCAATAAAAAGAGTCCTGTTAAACTTAAAATAGGTAATGCAGAAGAACCATACGTTGGTATGTTATTCGATTCAATGGATAAGTCTTACTGGACACCAGACGCTGCTCCTTTTACTCAAGTATTCGTATTAGATAAAATTCCAGGAATAACTTCAGTTACCGCACACAACATAGTTTTAGCAAATTCGTTATATAGTTTAATTTGTACTGATATCGGTGATAAATTCGACAGCGAAATTTCTAACCACGAATTATTACACTCACAAAACAATGGTAGTGGAGCAATTTACGCAGGTATTTCTACGTCGGAAATGAAATTTCCTAAAGAAACGGTATTAAATTATATTGCTCACAAAAAGACGGTAATGGCTTGTGAAGGCGAGTGGTTAACTTTACATAATGCAGTTGAAGAAACTATCAAACGTAACGAAATTCAAGCAAAAGAAATGGGTAGAGCATATAGTATGCGTGATACCGACTATGCAAAAATAGTATTAGAAGAACTTGAAAATGACGTTGAAAACAACGATAGTAAAATTAACGATATCGTTGATAGGGGAACTTCGGTTACTGACGACGAAGGCGTAAAAGATACTACTACTAACACTGCTGAAAGATATTTTGACAATTTAGATAAGTCACTTGCTAAGAGAATTCCGTCAACTAATCAAGTTGAAGAATTAGTTTTATCTTTAATTAGTGAAATTTCAGGCAAAAACGCAACGCTTGAAAAAATTGTTGAAGGTGCTACTGAATGTAGGGGACATATTACTGAATACTTTACTGAATGTATTAATCAAATTAAGAGAATGAAAATTGCTATTAACGATTCAATTCTCAGTTTAGATAAACGTAAAGATTATCTTACTAATAGTGATTTAAGTTTAGTTAAAGGTATTTTAATGGATAACGGCAAGTTTATTCACCCTGTATCTGCAATGGCACAATTATGTAGATTAAAAATTAAGGTTGCAGGTGCGATTAAAAAAGAAAATGAAGAACTTGCAAGATTAATTAAAGCAAGAGACGTTAGTGACGTTCCAGACACTTTCTTAAAAGTAGAATCAAAAGTAGTAGCAAATAAAGGTGACAAGAAAGTTAACCTTAAAAAGAGTGGTTACTTAAGTTTTGCTGAAGAAAAAGACGAAAGATTTATTAAAATTACTACCGAATCGGATTCTTATACGGGCGTTAAGAGAACTGACCTTGATGCAGATTGCTTTGCTTTAAGAACCGACGTAATTAATATTATTAACACTATTAAGTCGGAAGCCGTTAAACAACTAAAGTTTATGACTTATACTAACTTATCTAGAGTTTTAGACGTATTAATTGCTAAATATCGTGCTTTCTTCGTTAGATTTGATAAAGAAAGAGTAAGTTTAGAAGAAGCAACTAAGGACGTTTTAAGAAAAGATAACGGAATTATTGATAGTGTTATCAACGTTTATTCTTCACCAGCAGAAAAAGAAAAAATACTTAACGCAGTATTAGAAGCATCAGGTCCTGCAACTGCAACTGAAATCATTAAAACTGATGATATCGTTGGTAAGGGCGTGTTTGAAAACGTATTTGCCGCTTCTTGTTCGGAAGTAAACAATGCTCAAGACTTTAACGATAAAGACGTAAGTGCAATTCGTGCTATTTTCGATAGTTTGATTGACTCTTATAAAAAGACGTTGAAAAAGAGTGACGGATATGCTGAAATCGACGGATACAATATTGTTGAAGCAATCAAAGCGTCTTGTGATGACAATAAGGCTAAATTAATTGAAAAATTAAGAAATTTCTTCTCAACTGCTTGTGAAATGGCTAAACCATCAATCGTTATAGATAAAAGAGAAGAATTATCAGGCGTTGTTGAACCATCTTACGTTACTGTATTTATGATGAGTGAAAACACTGCTAGATATATTAAGAGAAACGCTGAATTATTTGAAATTACACTTCCTAACGACCAAAGTAAAGAAGGTAAGATTATCGAAGCGTGTGCAGAACAATTTATTAGATACTATTCTGGTGACGATACGGCAAGGGTTGCAGTAGTTCCATCAAAACAAGACAATATTTTATATTGTACAGGCGAAATTATGGATATTTCTCCATTAAGAGTTGCTAAATTCAACGAACTTGGTGAAGACAACCTTTACTTTACTAATTACCAAAAGGCTATATACAATTGTAAGCATTTTGAAACTGAAATGTGGAATCCGCACCTTGGTAACAATTTCCACCTTCGTGGATACTTACCATATATGAACGAAGAAATGGAAAAATACGAAGATACTAAGATGGTTAAAGCGTTATTCTACGGCTTGAAAGAAAAACGTCTTTGCACTGAAGAAATTTTTGGTAGAAAGAATAAATATTATTTCAAACTCGTTGATAAAGATGGTAGAAAAAATGCTCTTAGAACGCCAGAAGGTTTATATATTAACCTTGAAAACGTTGCACAACTCGTTAAATGGTTTAGAAATCAAGACGATTTAATTGCCGACTGGAGTGTTAAATTCGACGAATGGTTATTTGGTGTTAAGAATAAACTTCCAAATATTCCTGACGATTCGTTGTATCAAAAACTTGAAACGGCAATCACAAATTGTGCGTATATGTCGTTGTTACACTTCTCGTTGTTTGAAGATAAATCTTATAGTGATAAAGTTTCTAAGTATGAACATAGAAAAGTTGGTCCAAGCATTATCGACTTTGCATATCTTGTTAAATCAAGTGAAGAATCTGGTCGTGACTGTGACGATGCTGAAAGAATTCTTACAGTTGCATACGATATCTTCTTAGATATTTGTAAGTTCCGTGCAAATCCAGAGAGTGTAACAGATAGGTTTATTAAAATCTATAAACACGAACTTGGTCTCGTATACGAAAAATTATTACTTAACAAAGTTATTTTTGAAAGTATTAAAGACTGGAAGTCTTTCGTTGACCAATTCTCTGCTTGGTTTGATAGTGAAGCAGTATTCCAAGATATTTCGGACGATATGCCTCTCAATGCAGACAATACTTTAAATATCGGCAACAAATTTAAATATGAAGTTGCTTTAAGTGCTGTAGCAAATGAAATAGCAAGAGCAACTAGCAAAATTGAAGCGGTAGAAAGTCAAGAAGTAGTTAGCGAAGTTGCTATTACAGACGCAACTACTGATAAAAAAGACGATGCTCCACAGGTAGCAGAAGAACCAACTGAAAAACCTAAGTCAACTAGGGGAAGAAAGAAAAAAGTAGTTACCGAACAAGAAACTACTGATACTAAAAAAAGCAAAAAATAAGGCAACTGAATAGAAAATTCAGTAAATAGTCCTAATTATTAGGCAAAGGAAGAAGTTTATGAAAAAGTTATGTGTTTTTGGTATAGGGGGAATAGGAACAAACTGGGCAGAAGAAGTTTACGCTAAAATGCCTAGCAATTTACCAGTTACCTATATATCGATTGATACTGACCAATTTGATATTATTGATGCGAATTGCACTCATAACGTAGATATATCGTATCCAAATAAAATGGAAGATGCATTAACTTTATTAAGTGAAAACGGCATTAACCTTTTTGATGAGCAAGATATATCAAAATTAGGCTACATGTTAACTCTTCCTATGAATAAAGGGGCAAACGCTTGGAGATTAAAAGCGTTTGCAACCTTCGTTGCCTATATGTGCATACCTGAAAATAAAGAAAGATTTGACGACGTTTTAAATAAAACTTTTATAGATTGTCAAGATAATACGTCAATTTATATTTTAACTTCGTTAGCAGGTGGAACGGGTAGTGCATTAAGTATTCCTATTTCTTTATACGTAAAAAAGTTTTTAAAAGAAAAAGGAATAATTGACGTTGACGTTACGTTGTTTGCAATTTGTCCAGATATGTTCTGTGAAACTATGAATTTAGAAATGAGAACTAAATCGTACGCAAACGCATACGCAACGCTTAGCGAAATAAATTTAATAAATAACACTATCTTAAATAAAGAAAAAACCACTTTACAAATAGGCTTTGAAAACGATAAATCTTTTGGTTTATTATTCGACGCTAACAAAAATCAATATTTAATTAAAGAATATATTCCGTTTAATAACGTTTTACTATTCGATAGGATGGTAGGTGTTTCGTCTATTGATTTTCATATTAACGTATTTGCAAATTACGTTTGTAATTATTATTTAGGTTTTAAAGACGAGACTTTACAAAAAATTAAAGATAGTGCAGTATTTAAATCGTACAATATTATTGAATTAGAATATTCTGTAGATAGCGTCGTTGATTATATTGCAAAATATAAAGTTAACCAAACTATTAAAAACGAATTATTAGATTTTTATAAAAAAATTGAAAAATTTCAACCTTTATTTAGCAGTAGTGAAGTTACTGACGCAGATAGTTTTGAAGTTGAAACTTTTGCTAATAAACTAAACGAGTTTTTTGAGTATAGTGAAGTAGATAGCGACGAAAAAGCGTCGTACGTATTAAATCGCTATAATTTAGATAGTGAACTTTTACCAAGCGTTGACGATATTTCTTGGTTAGATAAATATATTTTAAATTTATCAAACGATTTATATTTATTAATTAAAAATCAAGATTACGATTGTTTTTATTCAAAAATTAACGACGTTGAATTTACTAAAAGTAAAGAAAAAAATCACGACGACTTTTTATATAAAGTAGACGAATTATATTTTGAATTAACCGAAACGTATTTTAAATTAATTAAAAATGCAATTAATTTAGACGAAAATTCTTTATTTTTATCAAGCGAAGATACAAACGTATTCTCTCTTGTAAATAATCTTTTAAAAGACGACGATAAATATATTCATCCTACTTTGGCTCTAATTAGATTGTCTAAACTTTACGAAAATTTAAAAAATAAAGTGCGTAAAAAATATTTTTATAAAAATAAAAATATTCTATACGATAAAAAACAAGAAGAAATTCCTGAAGAATTTTTATCAATAATAAATTTTGAAAGGGGACGCAAAGGTTACGGCAGTTTAGGTGAAGATAGATTTAAGCGAGTAATTGCAAAAATTAAAAAGCCTGTTAACGAAAATAATTTATCACGTCGTGAAAAAGCAAATTATTTAAAGGAATTAAATTTATATAAAATTGATAACGCTAATTACGATAAAAAATTTATATTAAAAGATTTTAATTTAGTTTTAGAAAATATAATTAGCGAAATTAAAAATATATATTTAATTAAATTGTTAGAAGTTGTAAAGAATTTAATTATTTCATATCGAAAAACATTAAAAGATTTATCAATTTATTCTTATAAAATAGATAATCAAGTAGAAGATAGTAAGAAAGAAAAATTTTCTAAATTCGTTTATTATGGTATAGCAACGTCAACTAAAAACAGAGATTTAGCAGTTGAAGAATACAATTCTTCAATAAAAAGTGGTCAGGTTGTTGATGAAGACGATTTGCTAGGCAAAATTATTTATGATTATAATGCGAATTCGCTAATTAACGACACTTGCGAAGATGAACAAAACGTAGATTGCGTTGTAAATACTTTTATTGATGGAATAATTAATTTAATTAAAAATAGCGATTATTTTGAAAAAATAAACGATAAAAATATTTTTGAAAAATTATTTGAGCAAAACGGTGATAAAAAAGAAATTAATCATTTTAAATTATCGATGAAAATGGAAAGTAATTTATTAACCGAAAGAAATAATAAAATCGTTAATAAAAAAACTTTATATTTATCTCCAGAAATTGCACAATTTATATTAAATGAAAAAGTAAAATTTAATATAAAATCAAATAATTTACAAGACGCTATAGATGAATTTTTAATTAATATCGGCGAATATAACACGCACGTAATATTAACCGATATAGTAAGTAGCAAAAAAGCCTTAATAACGATTGAAAAAAGTAATATAAATTTAAACGATATAAGCAAAATAAACGGTGAAAAATCTTGTGCAATATATAAAAACGCTTATAATAAATCGTTATTAAATATTAAAAAATTCGATTCAATTATGTGGAATCCTAACGTATTTAAAAATACGTAAATTAATTTATAAGGTCTAATAAATTAGACAGCAAAGGACAAATATGATAACTTACATAATTAACACGTCTCAAAATAAAACTTTTGATTGTGACCAATTATTCAAGTTAGCCGGATATAATAAAACGGTTTGGATTAATTGTACGCTTGATAAAATTAAAGACTGTGTAGATTTTATTAAAAATAAACAAGGCACGATAGTATTTGAAAAATTTAGATTAGCAATAATCGTAGACTTTTTCGAATACAACAAAATTCGTGCTCCGTACGGAACGTTAAGTTACGCAAAAGAAGAAGGCGTTGATTTTAGCGTTTATTTGCCGTACATTGAAGCATATCTTAACGATAAATTGTTATTTGAATTAGAAAAACAAGAATATCATCCAGCAGATTGCGACGTTTATTATATTAAAAGTGGTAATTACGATTACGTTGAAAGGATTAGTAATTTAGAAAGTCAAGTAGTTCAAATACTTTCACCTGTTGAATCTTCTTTCGTTGATAAAAAATTTGTAAGTTTTAACGCCGTAATAGACGTGTATACTGATTTTGAAGGCAACGAAATTACTAAGGAAAAATATTTAAAAACAAAGGCTGATTTGCACGAATTAAACGAAGATTTATACAATACTACCGATAAAGAAGGCAAGGCTGAAATTTTAAATAAAATTCAAAAGAAGACTGACTTTTTAAATAGTTATCAACAAAAAAAGCAATTAGTTAGAAAAAATGAAGAAGAAAGTTTTTACACGTCGTTTAGTTTGTATTGTACCGAAAATTTATCATTAATTTTCAACGTGGGTGATTTTCCTTACAATATTGATAACGAAGATTGCGAAGGTGCGTCTTTAAGATTATTTTTCAGGGCGTTTAACGATAGAATAGGCAAAACTAGAAAAATTCGTCGTCATTTTTATCAAACTGATGCAGGTAATAGCGTTGCAAAGGCTGCTTTTGATAATTTTTCATTATCGCTTTACTTAATTAGAATTTACGAAAGGGAAACCTTTGTTGCCGATGAAGGCGATTTAGATATAGACGGCTTAGACACTAATTTATTAAAGAATTTATTGTTAAATGCTTGGAACAAAATAATAGTTGCAAGAAATTTATCTAAAGAAAATCAATCTTTATATTATTCTTTAAAAAGTCTTTCAAACAATAAAATTGAAGATAAAGTGAAAGTAGAAATACCTTACGAAGAAGAAATTACTAGAGTAAAAGCAGGTATAATAATTAAAGACGCTAAAATAAAAAGTTCTATCGAAGAGCAATACAATCAAATTAAAAGTTTTGGCGACGATAATGACGTTTTCGTTGATGAAGATAAAGAAGAGTTTAATAAAATATTAATTACTTATTTAGTAAATCGTGACAAAACTAAAGAAAAAGATATTGATTATAAATTTGATAAAATGGTTGCGACAGGTAGTTTAGAAACTACTAATATGTGTCCGTCAAAACAAGAATTTCAAGCAGTAATCGACGAAAAACACGACGAAATTTCTACATACTTAGGCGAATCTTTAAAAGACGAGTGTTTAGTCGTTAGTTTTGAAGACGAAAGAAATAATGCCGATAAGTATTATAAAGAATATACTTTAAACAAACACGTTCTTTCAAAGAATTTTGCATTAGATATCGTTTTCTTAATATTGACGGTTGCTATTATGGTAGTTCCGTTTATATTAATGAAAGTGTATAGTAGTTACAATTTTGCAACGGTTATGACCTTTATTTATTGTGCGTTAGTATTTTCGGGTGTTTATATAATTTCGGCGATGCTCGTAAGATTGCCGTCGATAATTAGATTAAACAAAGCAAAACACGCAATGTTAGATTGCTATAGGCGTTGTTTAGCAAAGAAAAAAGTTGCAATAAACAAATTAAAGAAAAGGTACGACGTTGATTTAATTAGAGTTGAAGAATTTAGACACGATATTAGATTAATTACTTTAATTTATAACGATAATATCAAAAAAGAGAAAAATATAAACAATCATAGGGTAGTTTTAGAATCTGTTGAAAACTGCTTAAGTGGTATTTTAAATAATTTAGGGTTATATCCTGCCGTTGATAATTCAGTAAGCGTTGAAGGCGAATTTAACGTTATGATGCCGATAAGTTCTAGTGAAAATAGCATTTATAAAATTTTCTCTTTAGAAGCAATTGAAGATTTATTAATTAAAAAGAGCAAATAGGAGGTAGAAAAATGGATATATTAAAAGTTTTATTAATATTAGCAATAATTTTAGTACTATTATTTCCTATGATGCCTTTTACTGCGGGAATTAAAAAATTCTCAACTATTCACGCTTTGAAATATAGTGAACCACATAATAGAAAAAATGGTTGGTTCGTAATTTTAGCAGTGTTAGAATGTGCGTTATTAATTGCTTTAGTTGATATCGTTTCAAGTTTAGTAGATTTAATTTTAAGTATTGAGTTTATTAAAAATTTAGTTAACGGGACTTCTCAACCTATAACGTATATTACCTACGTAGTTTTTGCAATAATAGTTAATGCCTTGGTTTTATATAGTTATTCAGTATTAAAGTTCTTATTAAAAAAGTTAGTTTTAGACTTTGCTTATGGCTTTGCATCTAAGAAAAAAGAAAAACAAGAAGAAACTGAAACTACAACTGAAGAAGTAGAAAAAGAAGATAATCGTACTGAAGAAGAAAGACGTGTAGTTATTAAAAAGAATAACGGTGATTCAAAGGAAAGTGAAGAAAAAGTTCCAAATAGTATTTTCAAAATTATTTCTAACAAATTTTGGTCAACGTTTTTTGAAGGACCAAATCTTGAATATGCTAAAAAGTGGGTTGTAAGAATTGAACAAGTATTGCAATGCTTTATTTACTTTGTTGAAATTGCTTACGCAGTATTTTTTGGATTATTATTATGTTCGGTATTCTTTACAATGCCAGACTGGTTTTACAACGTTATCAACAACGTATTAATGCTTAAAGAATGGCATTTATATCCGTTTATTTCATTAATTATATTACAAGAAATAACTAACGTTTTAAACGCAAGCGTTAAAAAGGAAAGTCAAGATAAATTAAGTACCGAAGAAGTAGAAGAAGCACAAAAAATAGAAGTTGAAGCAAGGGTAAGAGAACTTCAAATAGAACTTCAAAGAAGATTTGACGCAGAACACAATCTTCGTTATTTTCCAGAAGCAGGCAAAGATTCAAATAGCGAATACGTCTGCGATAATAGGGCTTACGCATCGTCTTTAGATTATATTCAAAAGAAGATGAAGGAAAAATCTGGTAGAATAGTTAAAAGTTATATGCAATGCTTAAATGCAGCGTATAATAATAAGCACGTATATTTTTGTGCACATTTCTATTCGGAAATTAGTGAATATTTAATTCATTATACTTACACTAGATTGTTAGCAGGCTCAAGGATGATGTTCGTTCTTGCCGACAAAGAAAAAATGCCGTCTTTAAGAAGGTTTATAGAAGATTCGCTAGCAAAATTAAACACTTTTACTAATAAATGTAACTGGCGTGTTTATACTAGTGGCGAACGTTTAGACCAAGCCGACGTTTTAATTGCAACTCCAGACGATTTTAAAGACGATAATATGGTTGAAAATTATCCGTCGTTCTTTGAAGAAGTTTGTAACGTAATATTTATCGACGCAGATAGAATTGTTGAATTAGAAAGTTATTTATGTCCAGTGATGGCTATTAGATTGTTAAAAGCAACTTCGGGCAAAGTACGTTTTATATTCTTATCGCAATTTATATTACAAGGTTTTGCAACTGCAAGTTTACCTAGATTTTTTTGCGTAGACGAAGTTTTAAGTTTTTCTAGTGCAAAAGAAAGTGAGGCCGTTGAATTTACTTTATGGAATAAGGAAAGCAAAAGAAACGTAATTTATAATAAACACGGACAAACTTTAACTAGTTTAGAAGCAATAATTGCCGAACAAGCCGTTGAACACGGTGTTGACGGAGTAAAAATTATTACTACTTCACCTATTGATAGGGCAGAAAAGGAAGTTTTACTTAAAAACAATATTGAAATAAATAATTTCTATAAGCCAAATTCAAAAATCCATTATATGATTTATTTGGACGATAAGAGCAATTTGGCTGCCGCACTTTATGCAAGTACTAGATTTAGAGGTGCTAAAAAATCAGTTGTACATATGATAAGTAATCCATATTTATTGCGTGAATATTTCGCAGATAGGATACTTGCAGAAGAATACATTAACCGTTCTGCATTTATTCAACCAAAGGTTACTGAACATATTGAAAAACATAAATTGAGTTTTTTAAGAGTATTTTGTGAAGCAACGGCAGAAAACGGTATGGGACTTCTTGAGTTTGAAAAGAAGATGAAAAACATACTTGGCGAATTAGAAAAGCATGGTAACGTTTTAATGTGTCCATACTGTACTCAAGGCGTTAAACTTGGCAAATACATAGAAATTAACGTTGAAATTTTAGCAGGTTATTTACTTGCAGCGTTATGCGACGATTACGATACTCCTGTTAGCGAAAGTATAGCAAATAAAGTTAAAGATTATTATCATATTACTTTAGATACGTCTAGCCCAGACGAATACGTAACGAATAGAGAAAGAAAAATTACTTTTAAGCGAGTTAAAGAAATTTTTGATTGCTTATTTAAATGTAACGAAAAAGTTAAACTCAGTTTAAACGACGAAATTATCGGTACTATCGATACTTTCCCATCAAGAGTAAATTCGTCGTACGTAGTTGGTCAAAGTATTTTATTTAACAATACCGAATACGAAATAGGACATATTTCAAAAGATAGAAAAACTATTTATTTAAGACATGAAAACGTAACGTTTAAAAATAGTTTAGATACTATTTTCTTACGCAGATATAAACTTTTAAATGAAGAAACTATCGGCGAAGAAGGTGTTTTAAATAAAACTAACGGCTTAATTAAAGAAATAAAAGTAAGTTTAAAAAGAGCCGATTTCCACGGCGAAACTTACGGATTTTATTCACTTTTATCAAATTGCCAAACTTTAGACTTTGTAAACGGAGCAATAGGTAATTTACATTTATCTAATACGACTATAGACGAATTTGCTAGAAACGTTAAAAATGGTAAAGTTTTACGTATAACTTTAAGCACTCGCACCAATTGTAACGATAATATGAGATTGTTATTAAGTGCAGTATTTAACGAGTTTATTCGTACACTTTTCCCAAGAGCATACCGTCAAATTGCAATTTGTCCTATACTTGAAAAACCTATTGAGTTTAATAGTGTTAACGAACCTACAACTTATACGGATAGAGTTAAATCTTTATATCCGTACATAATGGACGAAAGCGAAAAAGAAACTAACTCAAAGCAAATTCAATTCTTATTTATTAACGATTGCATTGAAGACGTAGGTGTTTTAGACTGGTTCTACGATAGATTAGGTCACTATATGCACGAGTTTTTAGCCAACGTATATTCTTACTTAAAATGGCTTAAACTTAGACCAAAATTAAAACATTATATTTATTTTGGTGCAGATAGTATTCCAGAATGTTTCGATTTAGAAAATTGTTGTAAACTTTTAGAAGATTACAATATTATTCTTAGCGAATCTGGTGCAAAAGAATATGAAACTGCTGGCGACGCCGTAGATAATTTAGAGCCTAAAAAATGTTCGTTCTGTGGTAAAGTATTAGAAAGTGGTAGATTTGTTAAATACGACGACGGACGACTTGTTTGTGCCGAGTGTGAAAAGACTAGTGTTAGAAACGACGAAGAATTAAAAGACGCAGTAGAACTTGCAAAAGCATATTTAAAAGAAAAATATCCTGAAATTATATTTAGGGAATTTAACGTTCAATTTTTAGAAGGTAAGTTTACAAAAGACGACTACGTAAACGCAGGTTTATATTATAGATTAGATATAGATAAACAAACGCTATACGTTGAAAAGAATTCTCCATCGTCAAGCATAGCAAGAAGTGTCATTAGGGCAATGGTACAAGTATGGCAACACGACAATGAACTTTTAATTGCTAATGCAGATGCACAAATAGAATTTGAAGACTTGTTGTATTTAAGACATATACAAAATGGCGAACTTGCCGACGTAATTGAAAGTGGATATCCAGAACATATCAAAAATGCTTTAAAGGATATTAGGTTGTTTATAGAATCAAACGAAGGTGCTAACGCTACGAGTTTTGCATATTTGAGAAACTATAACGACGAAATGTCAAAGGATGATGATAGAGACGTTTCTGGTGATGACGACGTTGTAGGTTTATATGACCCTAATAAAGTTGCAAGATTTTGGAAGAGATTTTTAAGAGGCGAATCAATAACTGACGGCGAAGACAAATTGTCTACTGACGACAGAACTGAAGAAGACGTAGATACAACTGATACGCCTGACGAAGAAGACGTTTAAATGGAGGGATAAGTTATGAAAAAAGAAAATATTTTGAAAGACGAACAACCTGATAATTTATCTACCATTGAGGCTAAAAGATATGAAATTTTGCCTAAGGAAGCAGACGAAGATGCTAATCCTAGAATAAAACTCTACAACGAAATGGTTAGGCACGCTATGACGTACGACACTGAAATGTTTTCTAGGTGTGGTGTAACTAGTAATGAAGAACTTGAAAGAATTTACTATTACGTATTGCACGATTATCCAGAAATATTTTGGCTAAAAGGTTATTGTTATACTCCTACTGAAATTCAATTTAAGTATAGATGTGTTGACGAAAACGGGGTACTTGACGTTAAGCAAATTGAAAGTAAGCGTAAAGAAATTAAAAAGCACGCAAAGTTTTTTACTAGGGGTATTACTAGAAAAACAAAACCTTACGACGCATTACTTACTATTTATCGTAGGTTAATTTTAGCCTTAGACTACGACGGAAAAGGACTTGACGCACGTATTGACTTAGACCAAAGTGTAGACGATAGATTGCGTTCACTACATAGTGCAATAGTTAATCACAAAGTAGTTTGTGCTGGATACGCTTCAGCATTACAATATTTACTTCAATCGGTTGGTATAAGTTGTGGTTACGTTTTAAGTAATTCTACTGGTTCTGAATGTCACGCTTTTAACGCTTTAAAACTTGGTAAATATTGTTATTACATAGACGCAACTTGGGGTGATTTTTCAAACACAAAAACGAGTACTACTAATAAAAACGATATTTATTATAATTATTGTTGCGTTCCTCTTGATGAATTTCAAATTACTGATAAATCAAGAATTCCGTTACATACGCCGTCTAGCAGATTATATCCAAACTTAGAAAAATTCGTTTCAACTAATCACGAATATTTTAGGTTTAAAAAGGCTTATTTAACACGTTATAACGAAGAACAAATAGTAAACGTTTTTGCTCAAACTGCACTTACTTATAACGAAAAAGAAATGGGTTCGTTTATGGTTGGCTTTAGATGTCAAAGTACAGAACTTAAAGATTATATCGTTAATCAACTTTATAATAAAAATAATTATAATAGAATTATTATGAAGGCTAGAGCAATAGTAAAGGGTAAAAAGTTTTCTGCTTTTAAATTATTAAGCAAAGAATTTAAACACATAACTTGGTTTGAAAATACTTTTTACGTTTGTTTTAAGTAAAATTAAAAGAGAGTTTTTGAAAACTCTCTTTTTTCATTATAAAATTATTTTTAAATAGACGTACTTGTTGAACTTGGCTCAAAGTTAACAAAATAACCTTCATCGGGGGCTCCGTTTTCACCCTTTTTAACTAGGGTAACGCTTGTTATAGTAATGTAATATGAACTATGTGACGCACTATAACCAAGCGTCATAGATTGTTTGATAGAATTATCAAAAGTAAAGCCGTAAAGTCTTGGCTCGTCACGACCACTTGTAACTCTAAATACAACGCCTACTATTTCGCCGTTAATTCTAAGTAAAGATTTGCTATTTTTTACAACGTCGAATTTTTTATAATAGATAGAAGAATAACTAGACGAAGAATCTTCAACTCTATCGTCGTCGCTATTATCGTATGAAGTATCGTTAGTGTAATTAATTTTTAAAAGATAACCGTCAAGTTTTTTAGCAACTTCTTGTAATTTAGACGGAGAAATATAGCCAAGTTCCTTCTCGTAAACAAGCCAGCCTTTTTCATTAATGGTAGCATCTGTGACGAAACAACCTTCAATAAGGTCGCCATTACTGCTTTTGAAGGCTTCTTCGCCAATCCAAAGAATTGAGTTTGGCAAAACAGGTTTTTTCATATAGTTGCAGTAATAAAATGCTTGCGTGCCGATATATTTTAAGCCGTCGGGTAAAATAATTTCACTAAATCGTTTACTGCTACACGCACAATCGGCAATCAAAATAGTGCCTTTTTTTATTTCAAAAGTGTTAAAGTGGTTATATTCGCAATTAATTAGGTAGTTGCCTATATAAACACATCCGTCACCATTATCGTCAAGTTGGCTAACGTATACGGGGCTGTCTTTAAAATTACCATAGCCGATTCTTGTAAGTGTAGTAGGTAAATTAACTTCTTTAAAATTTTTACAATTTCTAAAATTAGAGTTGCCGAGTTTTTTTAAAGTATTTGGAAAAATTACTTCTTCTAAACTATTGCAATCGCAAAAAGCCTCGTTAAGTTCCTTTAAAGTGTCGGGTAAAACGACTTTTTTTAATTTTGCACACCTACTAAAAGGCTCAGTGTCGTAAAAACTAAGTTTAGCAATAGCAACAACGTTCCACTCGTTAGGAATAAAAAGTTCTTCAACGTCGTTTTTAAAAGGCTCTTTAAAGTCTATTAAATTAATTCCCTCTTTATATTGTTTGTATATAAAATTTTCAAGATTCATAAAATTGCCTCAATGTATTTATTTGTTTTAATGATAACATTTAAAGGTATTGTTGTCAATAATTAAATTATAAAAAAGCGTTGACAATATATAAATTAGGTGTAATAATATATAAAATTAAAGGTGAAAAAATGACGCATATAGGAACTAAAACTTTAAAAACTTCTAGATTAGTTTTAAGAAAGTTTAAATTAAAAGATTGCATAGATATGTTTAACAACTGGGCAAACGACCAAGAAGTTACTAAGTTTTTAACGTGGCAACCACACGAAAATATTAACGTAACAAAAACTGTTATTAAAAGTTGGCTCGACGCATATAAAAACAAAGATTTTTATCAATGGGCAATCGTTTTAAACCAAACCAACCAAGTAATAGGCTCAATTAGCGTTGTTCGTATTGATGAAGAAAAATCTTCTTTTAATATAGGTTATTGTTTGAGTAGAAGGTGGTGGCGTAACGGAATTATGACGGAATCACTACAAGCCGTAATTGATTTCTTATTTAGAAAAGTAGGTGTAAATGAAATTACTTCAACTCACGACGTTGAAAATCCTAATTCTGGCAAGGTTATGCAAAAGTGTAATATGAAGTTTTCGTGCTTGGTAAAAAGTGGAGCAACTAATAATAGGGGTGTAGTTGATATAAAAATTTATAATATTTTGCGTCAAGATTATCTAAACGATTGACGAAACAAAAAAAATGTATTAAAATAAACGAGTTAAATTGAGTTTGCCTAACGCAAACTCTAAATACGCTACTGTGGCTCAGTCGGTAGAGCAGCTGATTCGTAATCAGCAGGTCGGG
>JAZRIP010000029.1:0-59938 GCA_045645345.1 Christensenellaceae bacterium | reverse complement strand
TGCCGTTCCCGACTGAGCATCTACCACAGATTCGCCAAGCAATACGTCTTGCTTTAAAAGCGTTACTATGATTTCAGGTGTTTCATAATTCTTTTTCATAATTATAAATCTCCTTTTACTTATTTAACACGCCTATTCGTGCTATTTCTTAATTTAGCGATTTTTTCGCCCCCCTAATATATATTTATATATTAGTATACTTATTGTATACTTTTTTATATGCATTGTCAATAATTTTTTTAACTTTTTTGTTTGTTTTTGTTAAGTTTTTTAGTTTTTTAATGATTTTTTTACTTTTTTTTATGCTTTTGTAACAAAAAAGCCATCTTCTTGTGAGAGAAAACGGCTTTTTCAATTTAGTTTATCGTATTTAATTTTTTACTTTAACTTGATATATTCTAGGTGTGTTAGCACTAATTCTATCAAACCTAATAGTAACAACGTCGTTATCGCTTGCTAAATATTCAAACTCAACGTCGTGTGGCTCGTTAATAATTTGGTTTATTAGATTTTCTTTGCCGTTAAAACTTACTTTTACGTTTAACTCGTTAGAAGAACTGCCAAAAGTTACTACTATTTTATTGATTTTATTTGGCTTTACTTTTAACTCGTAACTAAACCAGCCGTGTGCGTTGACGGTACTCCACGATTGCCCCCTACCCGAGCCTGGTATACGATAAATTCCCTTGTCGGTAACGTAGGTGTCGCTAAAATTAACTTCTTTTTTAAGGGCGTGACCTTCGTTTGCCCCACCACATACGACAAAGTCTAATAAATCTTGCTTTTCTAAATTTTCAGTTTGCCATTTTTCAACTACAAAACTTTCTTTTACGTCTTTTATAAACTTTTCAACCCTATCAAAACCTGCTTTGGCTTTATTGAAAGCCCCGTCCGAAATAAGATTATAATAATCGTCGCCCAAAGCGTCTTTTCCTTGATTGTTAAAATATGATAGTTGGTCAAGCGACGCATAAAATTTCTGCTCGTACGTTGCGTCTTTTTCGTCAAAGTAAGCAATGTAATTTCTAAACACGTCGATAAGTGTTCGCCACGTTTTTGAACAATAGTATAAATTTGCAAATTGATTATACAATATTGTATAATCATCATCACTAATTTTGCCTTTTAAATCTTGAACTTTATCGTATAAAACACTTGCTTTTGCAAGGGCTTCGTCCTTTTCTTTTACAACGTCGTCAAGCGTGCCACGTTGCCAGTTTCTTGGAATAAACCACTCGTTTGACGCTATTAAAAAATCCTTTTTTTGCATTTCAAAATAGAAATGATTTTTGCTGTGATTTAATTGTGGAAATCTTGAAAGTTCCGAAAAATAATAGCCTTTTAAATAGATGATTTTTGATAAAATTTCTTCGGTATCAGCCATTAATTCCTTTACGGCTTGACCGTGTTCGCCGTACCTTTCGTTGAAAAATTCGCCGATTTTTTGGTCAACGTCGTCGCCGTTTAAACGTGCGTTCATTATTACTAAATTAACTTCGTTTGGCGTTCCAAAAGGATGTGCGTTGTTTCTGTCAATTCTTGAACAATACCCAACTACGCCAAAACTTTGACAATAATCGTATTTTGCGTTTATGTGGTCTTTAAGCATTAAAGGGAATTTTCCTTTACCGAAAAACTCACCGAAAATGTCAGTTTCTACCATTAACGGATTTTTCTTTATCTTATTAAAGAAAGCGTTGTGTGGCATTGTAAGCGACCAGTCGAATTGCGTCCACTTATCCATTATTAACATATCGGTTGAAATTTCTTCATAAGCCTTGGTCATTAAAACGTAGTCTTCTTCAATGCTTGCAAAAGGTCTTACGATTAACTCTTTACCCAACGCTTTCAAAGAGTTGTACAAAACTTCGGTTACGTATTTTACCCTTTCAACTTTGCCTAACTTTTGGTTGGTTAATTTTAAAAGCGGAACTCTCGTTTCGTGCAAGGTTAAAATTAAGCCGTCCATATACGGATACTGGTCGAAAAAGTCTTTTATCTTATTTTCTAAATAGTCTTTTACTACCGGCGACGTTACTTCAATATCGCCTAACTCGTTAAGACACTCTGGATAAGCGTCGTTGAAAGCCTTTGGTAATTCTAATTCGTGATGCCATAAGTAGTTTTTAATGCCGTGTTCTTTTGCTTTTTTGCAAGCGTTATTAACTACCCTTTGACAATATTCTACGTATTCTAAATTTTTTTCGTCGTTGAATTGCGAATATTTAACGAGTTTAATCATCCCGTCTACGTTACCCGTTACAGGGTTGTGCGTTGGACCTATGTATTGTATGTGGTTTAACTTTTCTTTGATTGCGTAATCAATAGTATAATTTAAATAATTTTCTTCAATATCAACGGGGTTACATACCGATATACCCCTTATAAAATCTCTTTTCATATTTATGTTTTCCCACCTATAAGTCGATTTTTGTGTTTTTTATTATGCGTTTTTTGCTAAAACTGAAACTAATTTCATATCTACTTTGCCTTGATAATTAATTTTAAAATACTTCATTATCGACGGCATTGATTTATCTTCTAACCCACTAATTATTGCTTTGATTTCTTCTTCACTTAAAAGTTTAGGCAAGTATTTTTTAACGACTTCAATTTGCTTAGATAAACTTTCAACGTTTGCTTGTCTGCCGGCTTTTAAAAAGCCTTCTCTTTCTTCTTCAAGTTCTTTTACGGCTTTTTGAATTATATTGTCTACGTCGCCTTCTGTTACTTCTTGATTTACTGCACGCTTTTCAATTGTTAAGTTCATTATTTTGGTTATTATTACGTTTAAAGCGTCTACGGCATCCTTATCTTTGTTTTTCATTGCTACGATTTTTTCTTTTTTAAATTGTTCAAGCGTCATATTACTCTCCTTTTATTATATAATCTATTATGTTTTCAACCTTGCTCGTGTCGGCACTTTCAATCTCGCCTTGGTCTACAAGTTCGGTTACCTTACTGTCGATAGGCAAACTTGCTAAAAATTTTATTCCAAACTCCTTTGCAACTTGCTCTACCTTACCCTTTCCAAACAAATATATCGGTTTTTGACAATCAGGGCAAACGACGTAACTCATATTTTCAACTATTCCGTAAATAGGAACTGCCATCATATTCGCCATATTTACGGCTTTTTCAACAATCATTTTAACTAAATCTTGTGGCGTTGCAACTACTATTATTCCGTCAATAGGTATGCTTTGATATACGGTAAGTGGAACGTCGCCCGTTCCCGGTGGCATATCGATAAACATTATATCGTTTTCGCCCCACAATACATCGGTGTAAAATTGTTTTACTACTCCACTAACAACCGGACCACGCCATACTACAGGCATATTTTCTTGTTCTAACAGCAAGTTTATACTCATTACTTTTATTCCGTTTTTAGTAACTACGGGGTATAAACCTTCTTCGCTACCTTGTGCTTTATCGTTTTCACCAAAACCGAAAGCCTTTGGAATTGACGGACCTAAAATATCTGCGTCCATTATTGCAGTTTTATAACCTTTGTTATTGCTTGCAACTGCTAAAAGCGAAGAAACAAGCGATTTGCCTACTCCACCTTTCCCACTAACTACGCCTATTATTTTTTTAATTTTCGTAGTTGGTTTTGGCGTTTCTAAAAAATTTTGTCTATCTTTACAACCCGAATCTTTACAGGTTGAACAATTGTGTGAACAACTCATATCTTCTCCTTTTAAGGCGTTTGCTGTTATTATACCACATTCAACTAAAAAATAACAATACTTTATTAAAATAAAAATAATTCTTTTTTTTAGTTTTAAAGTTGATAAAATTTTCATTATTTGATATAATGTTAAAGAATAGTGCTTTATAAAAATAGCAATTCTTACTTGGGTATAGGATAAAATTTATGAAATTAGGTTTTGATAGCGAAAAATATTTAAAATTGCAGTCTAAAAAAATCGACGAACGCATTAAAGAATTCGGTGGCAAACTCTACCTTGAAGTAGGTGGCAAACTTTTTGACGATTTTCACGCATCTAGGGTTCTGCCCGGGTTTGCTCCCGACAATAAAATTAAAATGCTTTACGAATTAAAAGACAAGGCTGAAATAGTTATCGTTATTAATTCGGTTGACATACAAAAAAATAAAGTTAGAGCCGACCTTGGTATTACTTACGACCTTGACGTTATTAGGTTAATAGGTATTTTACAAGGTAACGGTCTTTACGTTGGTAGCGTCGTACTCTCTAAGTTCGATTTATCTAACGAGCCTGCTTGCTCTTTCCAAAAACGCCTTGAAAAAATGGGGCTTACCGTTTATCGCCATTACACTATAAAAGGCTATCCTACTAACGTTCCGTTTATCGTTAGCGACGAAGGTTTTGGCAAAAACGATTACGTTAAAACTACTAAAAATTTAGTAGTGGTTACTGCTCCCGGTCCTGGTAGCGGTAAAATGGCTACGTGTTTATCTCAACTTTATCACGATTACAAAAGGGGTATTAAAGCGGGCTACGCTAAATACGAAACTTTCCCTATTTGGAACCTTCCGTTAAAACATCCCGTTAACGTTGCTTACGAATCTGCAACCGCCGACCTTAACGACGTTAATATGATTGACCCTTGGCATTTACAAGCCTACGGCGAAACTAGCGTTAATTACAATCGTGACGTTGAGGTTTTTCCCGTTTTAAACAACTTGTTTGAAAAACTTATGGGTACGTCCCCTTATAAATCGCCTACAGATATGGGCGTTAATATGGTTGCTAGTGCTATCTCTAACGACGACGTTTGTAAAGAAGCGTCTAAACAAGAAATTATTAGGCGTTACTTTAAGGCTCTTGAAAACGAAAGAAGAAATAATCTGGACAGCAACGAATCTGACAAAATTTTCCTTCTTATGAATAGTTTAGGCATTTCTATCGACGATAGAAAAGTTTACGTTGCGTGCAAAAATAAACAAGACGCAACGGGCGTTCCTTGTTCTGCAATTGAACTTGCCGACGGAACTATTATCACTGGTAAAACTACTTCGCTTTTTGAAAGCCAAAGTGCTATGCTTATAAATGCTCTTAAGTACCTTGCTAATATCCCCGACGAAGAAAAATTGCTTATGCCTGACAGAATAGTTCCTATTACTGAATTAAAGGTAAATTATCTTGAAAGTAAAACTCCAAGGTTACATATTGACGAAATGTTAATTGCTTTATCTTCTAGTACGTCTACTAACGAAAATGCTCGTATTGCTATTCAACAATTGCCTAAACTTAGAAATGCAGAAGTTCACTCGTCGATAGTATTACCACATATCGATAGCAAACTTTTAAGAAAATTAGGCGTTAACTTAACGAGTAGCCCCGTTTATGAAGACAAAATTACAATCTAATACCACTTTATTGATAAAACGACAAATTTTTTGCCGTTTTATTTTTTATGTGACGTTTTTTACCCTTAATTTGTCGTAATGGTTTGACTTTTTCGCAACTTTTATATATAATTTTAAAGTAAATTAAATAAGGAGTAAAATAAATGAAATTTTATTTACAAGACACCGATAAGGTTTTAGAAAGCCTTAACTCGTCAAAAAATGGTCTTAACGACACTGAAGCAAGCGTCCGTCTTGAGAAAAACGGCAAAAACAAACTTGCAGAAGGTAAAAAAATTACCGCTTTTGAAAGGTTTTTGTCGCAACTAGCAAACCCGATGATTATCGTTCTTCTTATCGCTGCCGCAATTAACTTGGTTACGGTTATTATCGAAAGGGCTAAAGGTGGCAACGAATCTTTTGCCGAATTTTTCATAATAGTAGGCGTAGTTTTATTGAACGCTATTTTAGGCGTTGTTCAAGAAGGTAAAGCCGAACAAGCCGTGGAAGCCCTAAAAGAAATGACGGCTTCAACGTGTAAAGTTTTACGTGACGGCAAACTAGTTGCTATTAAAAACGAAGACGTTGTTGTCGGCGATATCGTTATTTTAGAAGCAGGTGATGCCGTTCCTGCAGATTTACGTATTTTAGAGTGTGCGTCGCTTAAAAGTGAAGAATCTGCTCTTACGGGCGAAAGCGTTCCCGTTACCAAAACTAGCGAAACGTTAGAACTCGGCTCTTTAAAAGATATTCCGCTTGGCGATAGAAAAAATATGCTTTTTATGGGTTGTAGCGTCGTTTACGGACGTGCCGTTGCTGTCGTTACTGCAGTAGGTATGGACACCGAAATGGGTAAAATCGCTAACGTTTTAACTCAAACGGCTAACGAAACTACTCCACTTCAAAAGAAACTTAACTCGTTATCTCAAATTTTAAGTTTTCTCGTTTTAGGTATTTGCGTATTCATTTTTGCTTTTAAAATAATTCTTAACTTAAAAGTTGGCATTACTGCCGATTTGATTTTAGATAGTTTTATTTCTGCCGTTTCTCTTGCAGTTGCCGCTATTCCTGAAGGCTTGGCCACCGTAGTTACTATAGTTTTATCTATGGGTATGACCAAAATGGCTAAAAATAGAGCCGTTGTTAAAAGACTTACTGCCGTTGAAACGCTTGGTTGTACGCAAATAATTTGTTCGGATAAAACGGGTACTTTAACTCAAAATAAAATGACCGTCGTTAAAACTTACACGACTGACGTTAATCTTTTAGCAACGTCAATGACGCTTTGTTGCGACGCCGTTTTAGATAAAGACCTACTCGTTGCTAAAGGCGAACCTACCGAGTGTGCTTTAGTAAATTTTGCTTATAAAGAAGGCGTAAATAAAAATGACGCTGAAAGTTCGTTTCCAAGAGTTAGCGAAGCACCGTTTGACAGTATGCGAAAAATGATGTCTACCCTTCATAACGTTGACGGTAAAATCGTTCAATACACGAAAGGTGCTCCCGACGAAATTTTAAAACGCTGTAACTATATTATTAAAAATGGTAAAACAATCAAGTTGACCGACGAAATTAGACAAGAAATTCTTTCTGCTAATAAAGATATGGCTGACAATGCTTTGAGAGTTTTAGCGTCTTGTCAAAAAATTTACGACGTTTGCCCTACTTTCGACGACCCTAGCGAAATCGAAAACGACCTTGTCTTTATAGGTTTAACGGGTATGATTGACCCCGTTCGCCCTGAAGTTAAAGACGCAGTTAGTCAATGTAAATCAGCCGGTATTAGAACGGTTATGATTACGGGCGACCATAAAGATACGGCTATTGCTATTGCTAAAGAACTTGGCATTATCGACGACGCATCTCAAGCAATGACGGGTGCTGAAATAGACGAATACGACGACCAAGAGTTTAGTGAAAAACTTAAAACGGTTTCGGTGTTTGCTCGTGTTCAGCCAGAACATAAAGTTAGAATAGTTAAATGCTTTAAGGCTATGAACTATATCACGGCTATGACGGGTGACGGCGTAAACGACGCCCCAAGTATAAAAAGTGCCGATATCGGTGTTGGTATGGGTATTACGGGTACTGACGTTACTAAAACTGCCGCCGATATGGTTTTACAAGACGATAACTTTGCAACAATCGTAGACGCCGTTGGCGAAGGTAGAAAAATATATGAAAACATAAGAAAGTCTATTCAATTCTTATTGTCTAGTAACCTTGCCGAAGTAGTTGCTATGTTTATTTCAACTATTATGGGCTTTACTCTTTTAAAGCCTATGCATCTTCTTTGGATTAACTTAATTACCGATACTTTCCCAGCGTTAGCACTCGGTATGGAAGAAGGCGAAGATGATTTAATGCTTAAAAAACCAAGAAAACCAGGCGAAAGTATTTTTGCCGGTGGTATAGGCGTAAACGTAGTCGTTCAAGGTATTTACGTTGGTTTGTTAACTTTATTTGCTTTCATTTTAGGACATTGTTTCGAGGTTTATACGACTACCGGTGTTTGGAAATGGGAATTTACTTTTGAAGGTGGTTTTAGTAACGATGGTATGACGATGGCGTTCTTAACTCTTTCAATGACTGAAATGTTCCACTCGTTTAACACAAGGTCAATAAACCACTCTATCTTCACAATGAAAAAACAAAACAAATTCTTGTGGCTTGCGTTTGTTGCGTCTTTGTTATTAACTACTGCAGTTATTTATATTCCTGGTATTAACACAATGTTTGAGTTTGCTCCTATTTCACTTGCTGAATACGGACTTTCAATGTTGCTTTCTGCAACGATAATTCCGTTTACGGAACTTACCAAACTTATTGCTTACGGCAAGAAAAACAAATAAAAAATTAATATTATAGTTTAAAACATACAACATTAGTGCGTTATTGATAAACTTTATCTTTATCGCACTAATTTTTTATTGTATTAAATTTGCTTTTTTCATTTGTTTTTTCTTTATCTTAACCTTTATATAATAAACAGCACTCCACTTATCTTAAAAATTTTTAAAAAACTATTGAAAAGTGTCGAAAAAAGTAGTAAAATAGATACATAATTTGTGCCTAAGGCACGAAATAGGAGGATTTTTTATAATGGATAAGTTTTCAAAAACTAAGTTTGCGAAATTTCTTGGCTATGACGCAGAGAAAAAGCAAACAAGCGTTAAAACGGAAATTATAGCCGGTTTAGTTACTTTCCTTGCTATGGCTTACATTTTAACTGTTAACCCTGCTCAAATTTTAGTTGGCGCAGACGCTGCATATTGGCCATCAGTATTTATTGCTACAGCTTTAGGTGCTATTATCGGTACGCTTTTAATGGCTTTCGTTGCAAAAATGCCACTTGCACAAGCGTCTGGTATGGGTCTTAACTCATTACTTGGTGGTATTGTTGCTTCATACGCAGCATCTACTTACGGCGTTAACTTTACTTTTGGACAAGCATTTGCAATGGTATTAATCTCTGGTTTAGTTTTCCTTGCTCTTTCTTTAATTACTATTAAGGGTAAATCTTTCAGAGAACTCGTGTTTGATGGTATGCCTGTTGCAGTAAGAAGTGCAATCTCAGTTGGTATCGGCTTATTTATTGCTTATATCGGTATGCAAAATGCAGGTATGGTTATCACTAACAACTTTACTCAAGTAGGTTTTGTAGATTTTACAAATTGGGGAAATCAAATCGTTAATAACGGTAACATTGTTTGGGACCCAGTAACAGGCTTAGGTGCTACAAACATTTACTCAGGTACGGTTACTTATGCTGCTGCTAAAACTGCAGCCGTTGCTCTTATAGGTTTATTCCTTATCGCTATACTTGATAAACTCAACGTTAAAGGTTCGGTTATTTTCGGTATTTTAGGTGCAACTCTTGTAGGTATTCCTCTTGGTGTTACTGACCTTTCAGTTCTTGCAGGTAACGGTAATATTTCTTGGAAATTCTGGGAAAACTTCGCTAACTTCTTTAGTGGCGAAAAAAGCGTATTCTTATCGTTTACAGACGTATTTAAGACAGGTTTCCCTGCAGGCTCATTATTCACAGTAATTATGATTATAATTACAATGTGTATGATTGATATGTTCGACACAATGGGAACTATCGTTGGTTGTTGTGGCGGTAACAGAATTTTATCTGATGAAAACAACAAACCACACAACTATGGTAAAATAATGGTTTGCGACGCTATTGCTACTTGTACGGGTGCTATGCTTGGTACTTCAACCGTTACAACTTTCGTTGAATCAGGTGCTGGTGTTTCTGCTGGTGGTAGAACAGGTCTTACAGCGTTTACAGTTGCAGTTCTTTTCTTCCTTGCTATGTTTGCTATGCCTTTATTCGCAGCAATTCCTAGTGCAGCAACTGCATCTGCACTTATTTACGTAGGCGTTCTTATGATGAAAAACAACATTAAATCAGTTGACTTCTCTAACGCTATTAACGCAACTGCAGCCTTCCTTACTATGATAGTTATGGTTCTTTCATACTCTATCACAAAAGGTATCGGTATTGGTCTTGTATCTTACGTTGTTATGAACGCTGTTGAATATCTTATTAGACTTGTTAAATATGGTATCGACAAGAAAGAAAAACCTGTTTGGAACATTTCAGTTGTTGCTCTTATCGTAACGGCATTATTCCTTGTTTACTTCTTCGTTCCTATCAAATAATTTAATTAAAACATAGTTTTAAACACACTGCCTTTTTAAGCAGTGTGTTTTTTGTTCTTGTTTTATTTTTTAAAAAAATATTGACAACGGCTTACGTGTATTGTAAAATAAAATTAACAACAATATTGTGTATCAAGGAGGCTTTTATGAAAAAATTATTTAAACTAACAACCCTTTTACTAGTTGTAACTATGGCTTTTAATTTAATGGCTTGCTCGTCTTTTGGTAAAATACAAAAAGCACTTGAAGAAATGGACTACTCAGTAATTGAAAACGAAAACAACCAAACGGCACAAGAGGCTGAAGAAGACGAAAGAGTTGCTAACGTACACCTTTTAAAAAGTTCTGATATAGTACCTACGTTAGTAATCGTTATAGAGTTTAAATCAACCCAAAAACTCGTTGAATATTATAAAGAAAACCAAACGCTACAAGGCCTTATTGCAGATATACGTGAAGACGGCACGGCTGAAGAAGTTTACAATGAACTTAAAGCATATGGTTATGCTTGCGGAAATTGCTTAATTGCACCTATAGGGCTTGATTATGCAAGCGTATTAAACGCAATTAAAAATCTTAACGGCTAATTGAATTAATAGCGTAGCAAAAATATTGCTACGCTATTATTTTGTTAAAAATACAATCGATAAAAAGGTGTTGTTCAAATAAAATTTTTAGTTTGAGTATTGACTTTTTATAAAAAAAATTATAAAATTCTAATAGTAAAAAGGAGATAAGAATATGAAAATTTTGTTTTTTGGCGACTCTTTAACCGACGCAAATAGAGTTCGTGGCTCACAAGACGCAGGCAGAACTGCTGAAACTTACGCAGACTTTCCTAGTGCTTACGGCTCGGGGTTCGTATTTTTAACGGCATCACAATTGTTTTATGAAAAACCAAACTATTATCAAATTTTAAATCGTGGAATAAGTGGCGATAGATTGCCCCAAATTTACGCACGAATTCAACTTGACGTTTGGAACGAAAATCCCGACGTATTAAGCATTTTGGTTGGCACAAACGATATAAATTCCGGCACAAATCCAAATTACACCGATATAGAAAGGTGGGGCAGAATTTATCGTATGTTAATTACGGATACTATGGCAAAATGCCCTAATACTAAAATTATAATTTGTGAACCTTTCCGTGTAGACGATAGGGCGTGTTTTATGAAAGACTACGCAATAGAAGCAAGAAAAATAGCAGAAGAATTTAACTTGCCTTTCGTCGCTTTGCAAGAAAAACTAGAACAAGCCGTTGAAGTTTATGGTAGACACGCTTGTTTTCACGATGGCTTGCACCCTAACATAGTAGGTAGTAAAATTATTTCAAACGAGTGGCTAAAAGTATTTAAAAAAGAAATTGAAAAAGAATAAAAACAAAAACCACCTAAAACAATTTTTAGGTGGTTTTACTATGCTTTTTTAGGCGTTAAACGGCAAACAAAACGGTAAGCAAAGAAATGGTTTCTCTGCCCGATAAAAATCCTTCTAATTTATAAAGATATCTTCCAGTGTGATAGTCTTTTATATAATTTGAGTCGTAATTTGCAATAACGCTACCCGTAGAATATCTTTTTACTTGGTTACTTGTAATTGAAAGCACGTATCTGCCGTTTTGATAATCTCTATTAATAGTTTAGCATAAATTCACGCTTGTGTAAACGTTTTTAAATTATTTACGAAAAAAGCACTCGGCAACAGACCGAGTGCTTTTATAATAACAAAATTTAAATTATTCACCTTTGAAAGGAAGAAGGTCAGCGATTCTTGCTCTCTTAATAGCACTAGCAAGCATTCTTTGGTGTTGTGCACAAACGCCAGTCATTCTCCTTGGAAGGATTTTACCTTTTTCAGTTACAAACTTTTTAAGTTTTGCAACGTCTTTGTAATCAATTTTTTCAGTTTTATCTATACAGAAAACACATACCTTTTTTCTTGGTGCTTTTCTAATAGGTTTTTTAACTTGAATAGTCTTATCTTCCATAATTATCTCCTTTAATTAAAATGGTAAGTCGCTATCGTCAACTTCAGTGAGAGTAGCAGATTTACCTGGCTTAACTTCGCTAGGAACGTCAGTTTCGTCGCCCCTATTAGTCGTTAAAAACTCAACTTCGCTTGCAACGATATCGGTAACGTTTCTTTTAATGCCGTCTTTATCTTCATAAGAACGGTTTTGTAAACTACCAACCACTGCAACCTTGCTACCTTTCTTTAAAAACTTACCGCAGTTTTCTGCAAGCGTACGCCAAACTATTACGTTAAAATAGTCAGTTTCTCTCGTTCCTTCGCTGTTAGCGTAAGTTCTATTTACTGCTAATGCAAAACGGCAAAAAGCAATACCGCTTGAAGTTTCAGAAAGTTCAGGGTCACGAGTTAAATTCCCGATTAAATAAACTTTATTCATACTCTCTCTCCTTTTATGCTCTTGTAATTAATCTTCTTAAAATACCGTTAGTGATACCTGCAACCCTCTTAAGTTCGGCAATCAAATTAACGTCACTTTCAAAAGACATAAGAACGTAATAACCTTCAGTTTCGTAATTGATAGGGTAAGCAAGTTTTTTAACACCCCACTTGTCAACTACTTCAACTTTACCGTTGTTTGAAACAACTACGTTTTCAAACTTTGCAACGATGGCGTCTCTTTCTTCATCACTTAACTTAGTAGAAAGAATGTAAAGCATTTCGTACTTTCTCATATTTTTTACCTCCTGGACATATTGGAATACAGTTGACCTTGTATTCAAGGTATAGGTTTTTTACACGAAAAAACCACTCTCGTTTTAAAGAGCAAATATATTATATATAATACTAAATAAAAAGTCAAACGAATTTTAAAAGAATATTTATAATAGAAAATATTGTGCCATAAAAGTTTTTAGACACAATATTTGCTGTTTTTTTATTATTTTATTCAATAAAAGGCGTGATTTCCTTTAATATCTCGTCTTTACTTTTATAACCTATAAACTGCGTTACTATTTGACCATTTTTAAATAAAACGACCATAGGTATGCTTGAAACTTTAAAAGTGTAAGCCAGTTCGTTTTCTTCGTCAACGTTGACCTTTGCAATAATTAGTTTTTTGTCGTATTCTTTTTCAATTTGCTCAAGTTCTTGACCAAGCATTCTGCATGGATAACACCAAGACGCCCAAAAATCAACTAGTATGGGTAATTGACTATTTAAAACTTCTTTTTCAAAATTGTTTTTAGTAATTTTTATTTCCATAACTCTCCTAAAAAATAAATTCCCTTAGGCAAGGGAATTTACTCTTATTTTAATAATTTTCTTCACGAAGTTCAAAATAACTTTGTGGATGTGCACAAGTTGGACAAAGTTCAGGGGCTTTAGTTCCAACAACAATATGTCCGCAATTTCTACATTCCCAAACCTTTACTTCTGATTTTTCAAAAACTTTTTTGGTTTCAACGTTATTTAAAAGAGCACGATATCTTTCTTCGTGAGTTTTTTCAATTGCTGCTACCAAACGGAATTTTTCAGCAAGTTCATGAAAACCTTCTTTATCTGCAGTTTTTGCAAATTCTGCGTACATATCAGTCCATTCATAGTTTTCGCCTTGTGCCGCCGCTAAAAGATTTTGAGCAGTGTTTCCAAGTTCACCAAGTTCTTTAAACCACATTTTTGCGTGTTCTTTTTCGTTTTCAGCAGTTTTTAAGAAAATAGCCGAAATTTGTTCAAACCCTTCTTTTTTAGCAACCGAAGCAAAATAAGTGTATTTGTTTCTTGCTTGTGATTCACCTGCAAAAGCAGTTTGTAAGTTCTTTTCAGTTTGTGTTCCCGTGTATTTATTCATATTTTTCTCCTCTAATAAAATTAATTTGTCACCACTTTGTTTGCATACTGGGCAAACGGCTTCAACACCGTCGGGCGTAGTGAAAATTTCTCCACATACTTTACATTTATATTTAGCCATAAAACCTCCTTCTTTAATTAAAAATGCTTTAATTATCTTTTTTATGATTATATCACATTTTTTTTTGCAAGTAAACACCCAAATTAAAAATTTTTACAAAAATTGTTAAAAATAAGCCCAAAAAACGACAAAGAGAGCAAAATTTATTGACATATAATGAAAAGAGTGTTACAATGTCCGTAAATTAATAATAAAATAAGATAGAGGTGCATTTGTTAATGAGTAATGCGGTAAAAAGTTGCCAAAACTCGCATCAAAGGGAACGAGTGCCGAAGTGTAGCACGGTGGCGTGTGCTATGCTGGCAATTCGAATAATATTCGTCTTGTTGTCGTAGAAATACGGAGGGCTATTCTTGTTATACGTCTTTGATTTATGACTAGGGTGGCTAATACGACCACCTTTTTTATTTGTTTAGGAGATTATTATGAAAAAAACTATTTTCCAAGGTGCCGCAACGGCGTTAGTTACACCACTTAACGAAAGGGGTGTGGATTACAAAAAATTAGAAGAACTTATTGAATTTCAAATTAACAATGGTATCGACGCAATCGTTTCGGTAGGTACGACGGGTGAAGGCTCAACTTTAACTGACCAAGAACATAAAGAAGTTATGAAATTTACCGTAGAAAAAGTAAACGGTAGAGTTCCCGTAATTGCTGGAACCGGTTCAAACGACGTAGAATACGCCATTTCACTTACTAAATACGCTTGTGAAATAGGTGCGGACGCTATGCTTTTAGTTACACCTTACTACAATAAAGCAACGCAAAAAGGACTTATTGCATCGTTTACGGCTATAGCCGACGCTAGTACTAAGCCTTGTATTTTATACAACGTTCCGTCAAGAACGGGTTGCAATTTATTGCCTGAAACGGTAAAAGTTTTAGCAAAGCACCCAAACATTGTTGCTATTAAAGAAGCGTGCGGTAATATTTCGCAAGTTGCCAAGTTGTGTAGTTTGGTTGGCGACGAAATTGACGTTTATTCTGGTAACGACGACCAAATAGTTCCTATTTTATCGTTGGGTGGTAAAGGCGTTATTTCAGTTTTGTCAAACATAATGCCAAAAGAAACTAGCGATATGTGTAAACTTTACTTTGACGGCAACGTTAAAAAAGCGTGCGAATTACAACTTCGTTTACTTCCGTTAATCGATGCTTTATTCTGCGAAGTTAACCCTATTCCAGTAAAGGCTGCCGTTGCTAAAATGGGTTACTGCGACAACTATTTAAGACTTCCTTTAACACAGATGGAAAGTGCTAATGCAGAAAAACTCTACGATTTAATGCGTAAAGAAAATTTAATCAAATAATAAGGATTTTTTATGAGAATTTTATTAAACGGAATGTGCGGGTTTATGGGCAACGAAGTCCTTAAACTTTGCAAAGAAAATTATTTAGATTGCCAAGTAGTTTGCGGGGTTGACGCCTTCGTAAAAGAACAAGGTGAAATTCCTTGTTTTAAAAGTTTCGACCAGGTAAACGTCGACGCAGATTGTATCGTTGACTTTTCACACCACAGCCTTACGAAAGATTTATTAAACTTTGCCGTGTCAAAAAATTTACCACTAGTTTTATGTACTACCGGTCATACCGAAGAAGAAAAACAGGCAATTTTTAACGCAAGTAAACAAATTCCTATATTTTATTCTGCAAACATGTCGGTTGGCGTGTGCTTACTCGTTGAACTTGCAAAAAAAGTTGCTATAAGTATGCCTAACGCCGATATCGAAATAATTGAAAAACATCACAATAGAAAGGTTGACGCACCAAGCGGTACTGCCCTTATGTTTTACGACGCTTTAAAAGAAGTTAGAAAAGACGCTACTGCCGTTATGGGTAGAAGCGGTCAATCAAAACGCACCAAAGAAGAAATAGGTATTCACTCTCTTCGTATGGCCAACGTCGTTGGCGAGCATCAAGTAATAGTTGCTACAGCAAACCAAACTATAACACTTAAACACGAAGCACATAATCGTGGACTTTTTGCTGAAGGTGCATTAACGGCAAGTGTTTATTTGGTAAAACAAGGCGTTGGTTTATATAATATGCAAAATATGTTAGCAGAATAGGTATTTTATGAAAATAGCAATTTATGGTTACGGCAATTTAGGTAAAGGAGTTGAAATTGCCACTAAATATAATAGTGACGTTGAACTAGTTGGCGTTTTTACAAGACGTAATCCAAGCGACGTAAAAACCGTATTAAATACTAGGGTATATAACGCCAGCGATATTTTGGCTTTCAAAGACCAAATAGACGTTTTAATAATTTGTGGTGGCAGTGCTACCGACTTACCGATAATTACTCCGTCTTTGGCTAAAGATTTTAACGTGGTTGATAGTTTCGACACACACGCAAAAATCCCAAGCCATTTTAACAACGTCAATAACGCAAGTTTAGAAAACGGACGTATATCGTTAATATCTTCTGGTTGGGACCCTGGAATGTTCTCTATTCAAAGGCTTTATTCTCAAGCAATTTTACCAAATGGTACAGACTATACTTTTTGGGGAAGGGGCGTAAGTCAAGGCCACAGTGATGCAATAAGAAGAATTGACGGTGTTATCGACGCAAAACAATACACCGTTCCTGTTGAAGATGCATTAAATAGCGTAAGAAATGGTGACGAGCCTACTTTATCGACAAGACAAAAACATTTAAGAGAATGTTACGTGGTTGTTAAAGATGGTGCTGATAAAGACGAAATTGAAAGACAAATCAAACAAATGCCTAACTATTTTGCCGACTACGACACTACCGTTAATTTTATAAGTTTAGAAGAACTTAAAGAAAAACATAGTGGTATTCCACACGGTGGCGTGGTTATTAGAACGGGCAAGACGGGACAAAACAACGAAAACACTCACGTTATAGAATACAAGTTGAAATTAGATAGCAATCCTGAGTTTACAGCAAGCGTTTTAGTTGCTTGTGCAAGAGCAATTTTTAAAATGTATAATAGAGGCGAAAGGGGCTGTAAAACAATTTTTGATATTGCTCCAAGCGATTTAACTTGTATGTCGCCAAGCGATATAAGAAAAACACTTTTATAAGAGAAAATTATGAGTAAAGGTTTAATTTGTGACAATTTAACTTTAAACGAAATGGGCGAGTTGCTTTTTGCAGGAGCAAAAACTATTAATCTTGCAAAGAAATACGGCACCCCCCTTTTCGTTATGGACGAAAATAAAATTCGCCAAAATTTACAAACCTATCGTAACGCAATAAAACAAGCGTTTGGCGATAAAGGTGGCGTTCTATATGCGTCGAAAGCGTTATCGTTTAAAAAAATATACGAGATTGTAAACGAAGAAGGTGTAGGTATAGACGTAGTTTCGCAAGGCGAAATTTTTACTGCTAAAAACGCAGGATTTCCACTTGAAAAAGCCTATTTCCACTCTAACAATAAAACGGACGAAGACATTGAGTACGCTATTGATAACGGCGTTGGTTATTTTGTTGTAGATAACATAGAAGAACTTTTAGCAATCAACGAAATTAGTAGCCGAAATGGTGTTAAATCAAAGGTGTTGTTAAGGCTTACGCCGGGTATTGACCCGCACACCTATGAAGCAATTTCAACAGGCAAAGTCGATTCAAAATTCGGCTCGCCTATTGAAACGGGACAAGCTTTTGAAATTACCAAAAACGCTTTATCTTTAAGCAATATTATACTTTATGGTTTTCATTGTCACGTAGGCTCACAAGTGTTTGATTCAAGCGTTTATTTCCAAGCCGTTGACGTTATGCTTGATTTTATTAAATTAGTTAAAAAAGAACTTAATTACACAACTATAGAGTTGGATTTAGGTGGTGGATATGGTGTAAAATATATTGAAAACCAACCTAAAATTAATATAGGCGAAAACCTTTTACAAGTAGGCAGATACGTTAACGAAAAGATTAAAATTTTAGGTCTTGAAATGCCTTACGTTTTATTTGAACCAGGTAGAAGTATCGTTGCCGACAGCGGTTTAACTCTTTACACGGTAGGTACGGTTAAAAGAATAAAGGGTTATAAAAATTACGTATCGGTTGACGGCGGTATGACGGACAATCCACGTTTTGCGTTATATAAAGCCGATTATACGGTCGTTCCTTGTTACGATATGAACGCTAGTAGGGATATGACTTGTTCGGTAGTTGGTAGATGTTGCGAAAGTGGCGATATTATTCAAGAAAACGTACAAATGCCGTCTAGTATAAAAAGGGGCGACGTTATTGCTTGTTTAACTACTGGTGCTTATAATTTTTCAATGAGTTCTAACTACAATAAAATTTTAAGACCTGCCGTCGTAATGATAAAAGATGGCAAAGACTATTTGTCGGTAAAACGCCAAACTTTAGAACAATTAGTTGACGGAGAAATTTAAAAAATATAAAAAAGACTAGTTAAAAAACTAGTCTTTTTAGTTTTTGTATTACGTTAATTATTTTTAATTTAATTTAAAAAAAGCAAACTATAGGTCGTTTTTTTCTTTGTATTTAATTAAATTAAAACTTTATTTTTTCACTAAGCATTGACAAATTAAAAATTTTATATTAAACTTTAATTGACCGATATTACAAGGAGATTATTATGAAAATTATTTTATTAAAAGACGTAAAAGGAACTGGCAAACAAGGTGAAGTTATAGAAGTTTCTGACGGTTACGCAAGAAACTTTCTTATAAAAAAGGGGCTTGCCGAAGAAGCAACTGCAGTAAAACTTAATAGCCTAAACATTAAGAACAAGTCGCTTGAGTTTCATAAAAACGAAGAAATAAAGGCATTAAAACAACAAGCCGAAAATTTAAAAGGCAAAAAAGTAACCCTTAAAATTAAATGTGGTGAAAATGGTAAAATCTTTGGTTCGATAACGACAAAAGAAATTGCCGACGCTGTTAACGAACTTGGTTTTTCGGTTGATAAAAAGAAAGTTTTACTTAAAGAGCCTATTAAAAACTTAGGAACTTACGCCGTTGAAATTAAATTTTTAACCGACGTTAGTGCAAAAATTACCATTGAAGTAATTGCACAATAAATTCTTTTATTTTTAAAAACTTGCCCCACCTTTTGAAAGGTGGGGTTGTTTTATTTGCACAACGTTTTTATCGTTTCTAAATATATTGCGTAATTGATTTCTAAGTCGCTTATTTTTGCAAACTCGTTAATAACGTGTGGGCCAGAGCCTTTTGAATATAAAGGACCAAATGCAACGCCTTCATCAAGTTCTTTTGCGTACGTTCCTCCGCCTATTGCTATCGGCTCACTATAATCTCCCGTTATTTTTCTATAACAACTAAGTAACGTTTGAACAAACTTTCCGTCTTTATCTACACATAAAGGGTTTGTATTTTGGCTTTGACTAATTTCGCCCACCTTTTTAAATAAATTTTCGACTTCTTCTACTTTTTTGGTTACAGGGTAGCGTACGTCAATGTGAATATAAATAAACTCATTGTCACAATTTATAATATCTGGCGACATTGTTAAACTGCCCGAGTGGTCTTGTAATTTTTTTATTTCATACACGTCTTTAAAAAGTCCGTCGTGAATATTTTTGTCTACCAAACCAATTTCGCTTAAAAATTCAACGAGTTTATCTATTGCATTTATGCCTAATTCTGGCGTTGATGCGTGTGCGTTTTTGCCAAACGAATACACTTTGCCGTCTTGGATTTTTAAATTGTATTTTTTAGCAATATCGATTTCTTTTTGCGTTAAATTTTCAATTTCTACAAAGGCTTTGTCACATACGACGTTTATTTTTTCTCCACCTTGAATTTGTTTAATTCTTTTATGGCGTTTTTGCTTAATAACCAGCCTATAGATGCCTTTTTCTGCATATATAACGGGAAATTCTCCGTCGGGTGAAAAGCCTTGTTTCGGCATAACGGCAACCTTTTTGTAATAATGCATACAACTGCTTCCCGACTCTTCGTCGCAACCAACGATTAGTTTGATTTTTCTTGACGGAGTAAATCCTTGGTCTTTTAATTCTTTTAAAATATAAAGGATTAACGCAACTGCCCCTTTATCGTCCATTACACCCCGTCCATATATCTTGTCGTTAGCAAGCGTTGCACTATATGGTGGGTACGTCCAAAGTGAAGCATCGCCTTCTGGCACTACGTCTAAATGACACAAAACGGCAAGCCCGTCTTTGTCATCCCCTTCGCCAAATATAATTTCACCTGCGTAGCCGTCGTAATTAATCGTTTCAAACCCCAACTCTTTTGCGTGGTTTAAAGTTAATAAAAGGGCATCGTTAATACCCTTACCAAACGGCATATTTGTTTTTGGTGGAGTTTTTACGCTTTTAATTTTAATAAGTTCTTTTAAAAAATCTAGACTTTTTTCAAAATAATTAGCCATAAAACAAATTCTCCTAATAAATGTTAATTATATTATACACATTTTTTTTGTTTTGTGCTATAATAAATTATATTTTATTAAAATTTTAACTCTTTAGGACAATTATGGGCGAAAGAAAAGTTTTACACGAAGGTCATAGACAAAGACTTAAAACTAAATTTATAAACGCAAACGATTCTTTTTCGGAACACGAAATCTTAGAATTGTTGCTGTTTTATTCTATTCCACGTAAAAACACCAACGATATAGCCCACAAACTCTTAGACACCTTCGGCTCGTTAGAAGCAATATTAAACGCTGACGTAAACTCTTTAAAACTTGTTGATGGTTTAGGCGAAAATAGTGCAGTATTTTTAAACTTGCTAGGATACGTTAATAAACTTTTATCTATTAACGCACAAAAAACTTATAATTTATCAACAATAGCCGAAGCAAAACAAAGAGTCGTTACTTTGTTTAAAGGCGTTGACCACGAGTTGTTTTACGTTATATACCTAAACAAGAAAGACTACGTTACTAAAATTGAAAAATTTGACTCTCATAGCAAATCAAACGTAGTTATTAATATGCAAGAATTAACCAAAAGCGTAATTTTAAACAATCCTGATTCGGTTATTGTTTGCCACAACCATTTTGCTAAATTTCCAAAACCATCAACGGACGACGATAAGTTAACTGCAAAACTTATTTATTTGTTAAATTCTTTAAAGGTAAACTTTTACGACCACTTAATAGTTAGCGGTGATGAAATTTATAGTTATTTTTACGACAACAGACTACAAATTATAAAAGAAAAAATTAAAAACGAAATATTTTAGGAGATTTTATGGATAAAAAAGTTAGGACGAGATTTGCTCCAAGCCCAACAGGTTTTATGCACCTTGGTGGTCTTAGAACCGCACTATACGCTTATTTATATGCAAAACACTATGACGGTGATTTTGTTTTAAGAATTGAAGATACCGACAAAGAAAGGTTTGTTGAAGGTAGCCTTGAAGTTATATATTCTTCACTTTTAAATTCGGGGCTTATTTACGACGAAGGCCCTGACGTGGGTGGTGATTTTGGTCCTTATATTCAAACGGAGAGAAAAGATATCTACTTAAAGTACGCTGAAAAATTAGTTGAACTCGGTGGGGCTTATTATTGTTTTTGCACTAAAGAAAGACTTGAAACTTTAACTGACGACAAAGGCAATCGTAAATACGATAAACATTGTCTTGCTCTTTCAAAAGAAGAAGTTAAAGCACGTATTGAAAGTGGCGAGCCTTACGTTATTAGACAAAATATTCCAACCGAAGGAACAAGCCATTACGACGATTTGATTTTTGGCTCTATTGACGTTGATTTCGCCGAACTTGAAGATAACGTTTTAATTAAATCCGACGGTTTACCAACGTACAATTTTGCAAACGTCGTTGACGACCACCTTATGCAAATTTCACACGTTATTCGTGGTACTGAATATTTATCGTCTACACCTAAATACAACCTTATGTACGATGCTTTCGGTTGGGAAAGACCTATTTATATACACCTTCCTACCATTATGAAAGATGCAACTAGAAAATTATCAAAGCGTTATGGTGACGCTAACTTTGACGATTTCGTTAACAAAGGTTATTTAGAAGAAGCTATTTTAAACTACGTCGCTTTGCTTGGGTGGTGTCCAAAAAACAATGCCGAAAAGATGACGCTTAGCCAAATGATTGAACTTTTCGACTTATCGGGCATTTCAAAATCTCCTTCTATTTTCGACGACGTTAAACTTCGTTGGCTTAACGGCGAATATTTAAAAGCAATGAGTGACGAAGAATTTTTAAAAAGGGCTGAACCTTTCTTTAAAAAGACTGCTCTTTACGGAAAATTCGACTTGTTAAAAATTTCTAAACTTATAAGAACAAGAATTGAAATTTTTAACGACATTGAAGAAAAAACGGCGTTTTTAATTAAGCCTGCCGACTTTGATAACGTATTGTTTGAAAACTCTAAACAAAAATCTAGCGTTGATACGGCAAAGATTTTACTTCCTTTAATAATTAAAGGCGTTGAAAGTATTACAGATTTTAAAAACGACGAAATTTTTAGTACTCTTTCTAATTTAGCAACCGAAAACGGCTATAAATCTAAAACCTTATTCTACGTTATGAGAATTGCTTTGACGGGATTAGAAATTACGCCTGGTGGTGCAACTGAAATTGCTGAAATTTTAGGTAAAGAAGAAAGTCTTGCAAGACTTAACTTTGTTTTAAACAAAATATAATAGTTTTAAAAACACCCTTAAAGTATCAAACTTTTGGGTGTTTTTGTTTGGTTTTTTTACATGTGTTTTTCGTAAAAATCTTTTAATTCTTTAGTTACTCTTTCAGGTTCAGTTATATAAGCAAGTCCGTGTCCTGCTTTTTTTACTGAAATCATTAATTTGTGAGTTGCGTTTGATTTTTTGTAATTTTCTTCACCCATATAGTATGGAACGTAAAAATCTTCTTCTCCGTGAATAAAAAGTGCCGGTATTTTACTTTTTTCATAGCATTTTGTTACACTATTTTTTGTTAGAGAAAACTTAGCAAATATTTTTGAGTAAAGTCTTACGATAGGCTGAAAAGGAAAAAATGGTAATTTCATTGATTTTCTTACCGAAGAAATTATAGCGTCGGGCGAAGAAAACCCGCAATCGTTTGCAATTATTTTAACTTCTTTTGGTAAATCATCATAGCAACTCGCCATACCAACGGTTGCTCCACCTAACGAAATTCCGTGTAACGATATCGAACGATTAGGAAATCTTTTTGCAATATATTTTGCCCAAACAAGACAATCTTTACTTTCTTTAACGCCAAAAGTTATATATTTGCCTTGACTTTTTCCGTGAGTACGCTGAAAGGGTAATAATATTGAGTAGCCCATATCTACAAACTTTTTTATTACCGGACCAAAATCAGTAAACGGATTGCCGTGATATCCGTGCATAAAAATAACTGTTCCTTTTGATTTTGGGTTTTCGTATAAATAGCCGTAAAGTTTTAACTTATCATGCGACGTTACTATTATTTCTTCGGGGTTAAGACTTTTAAAATATCTTGCTCCTTCTTTCATTAAATCTTGGTATTTTGCATATATAGGATTTTCTTCGGTTGCTATTTTTTCACTTCTTCCAAACGCTTTTTTAAAAACTATAAAAGAAAACGTAAAAACTAGTATAAATATAATTACTAACCCTATTCCTATAAAAAGAAAAATATTTAAAACTTCATTAACGTTAAAAAGTAAATTATTTATCATAAAAATCCCTTAAAACTTAAAAAAATATCTTTTTGTTATAACAAAAACTTGGATTTTTTCCAAGTTTTTAAATATAAATTATGTTTTTTCGTCTTCTTTCTGCATAGTTTATAGTGTAATACGTTCCACCTATTTTTTTATAAAAATAAGCAATTAAAGTAGAACTATTATCTATCATAAATCTATTTCTTACAAACATACATCCTTTTTCATATTCTTCAAAAAAATAAATTTTTTCGTCAGCTTTATTAATAAGTTCTAAGTATCTTTGCTTTTCTTTTAATGGATATTTGTTTTCTTGTCCTTTACAAGGAATACAAGCAATTATTTTTATGTTTTTTTCTTTTTTAAGTAAAAGTCTTTCAAAACATAAAATATCAAACCCTAAAGCCATACCAACTAAAAAAGTATCATATCCTTTTTCTATTAAAGTATCTATCTTTTTATCTAAATTTTGTATATTTATATCTTTTTTTAATATTCTATGTCCTGTAAAAGAACATGTTTTTTCTATATCTATATTCATATTTATAATGGTTTACTTCTTTCTTTACCATTCCCCCTTGGATATTTTATAGGTGTTTCTTTAACTTTTTCTATTATATAAATTTTTCTATTACCTTTATCTAATGGTAAAGAATATTCTTCTTTATCAACAATTTTTCCACCTAAAACGTTGATAGCGTTTAAACTTTCACTAAGTTCATCAATTTCACCTTTATAAGCAATAAATTTTCCACCTTTCTTTAAAAAAGGAATACAATATTCACTTAAAGTATTTAATTTTGCTACTGCTCTTGCCGTTACAAAGTCAAAACTTTCTCTAAATTGACTATTTTTTGCAAGTTCTTCACATCTTATATTGATAACTTTTGCATTTAATTTTAATTTATCAATAATTTCTTTTAAAAAAATACATTTTTTATTTACAGATTCTACTAAAGTAAAAGATAAATCTTCTCTTAATATCATAATAGGAATAGACGGAAATCCTCCTCCACTACCTATTTCTATACATTTTGAGTTTTTTTTAAAATATTTTTCCCCTTTTAAACTATCATAAATATGTTTTATCTCAAAATCTAAATCTTCTGTTATACTGGTTAAATTAACTTTTTCGTTATAATTTATTAACGTTTCTTTAAAAGTTTCTAAATTTTTAAGTTGTTTTTCACTAAGTTTTACTAAATTTTCATTAATTATATCAAACATAATCTTATTATAACATATTTTTTTTATTTAACAAACGTTTTTAACTTTTTATTATTTATAATTTATTAATATTTTTTTATCATTTTGTAAGTAAAAATAATTGATTTTTACCTCTTTATTATATATAATATATATAAGTATAAATATATAAGCCTATTTTTAATTTATCAACATATCAACGTATTCTATTACTACTAATAAATATATTATAATAATTTTAGGGGACAAACTATGAAATTTATCGTAAACGGTTTAGATTTATCAAACGCAGTATCAAAAGTTATAAAAGCAGTTTCTACAAAAACTACCAACGTTATTTTAGAAGGTATTAAACTTTCAGTTAAAAACGAAGATTTAATATTAACGGCTACAGACACTGAAATTTCTATTGAAAAAACGATAAAAGTTAATTCTTTTACAGAAGGTGAAGTTTTAGTTCCTGGTAAGATTTTTTACGAATACGTTAAAAAGATTGAAAATGAAGAAGAAATAGAAATAAGCGAAGAAGATAATAAGTTAAAAATTAGATATTCTTCTTCTGAAGGATATATTCAATTATTAAACGTTGAAGAGTTTCCTATAATAAATAAAGAAATAAAAGAAAAAGCATTTTCTATTTTACAAAAAGATTTTAAGGAATTAATACTAAAATCAGTTTTTGCTTGTTCTCAAGACGAAGCAAGACCTCTTTTAAAAAGTTGTTTATTAGAAATAGAAGAAGATACAATTTCTTCGGTTGCTCTTGATGGATTTAGACTTGCAATTACTAAAAAGAAAATTAAAGAAAGTACAGGCGATTTAAAAATTATAGTTAATCAAAGAACGTTAAATGAAATTTTAAGGTTGCTTGATAAAGAAGAAGATATATTTTCTATTAAAATTCAAAAAAATATATTAAAGTGTGAAGTTGATGGAACAATTTTAATTTCAAGACTTTTAAAAGGAGATTATATTAATTATAAAGATATAATAAAAAATAGTTTTTCTTCACAAGTAAACGTAAGTAGAGAAATGTTTTTAAATGCTATTGAAAGAGCATCTGTTATTGCTACCGATTTAAAAAGAATTATTAAAGTAGAAATAAAAGAAAATTATATGGATATTTCTGCAAGTAGTGAAGTAGGTAATACTAATGAAAATATTCCTATTAATTTAGAAGGTAAAGATTTAACCATTGCTTTTAACTCAAAATTTTTAAGCGACGCAGTAAAAGTTATAAGTGATGAATATATAAATTTATACTTTAATAGTAAGATAGACCCTTGTATAATTAAACCATTATCGGGTGATGATTATTTATATCTTATTCTTCCTTTAAGAATAAATGCTTAAAAGGTTGACAAAATTAAAAATAAAAAGTATAATTTTAAAGCAAAAAATATGAAAGTATAAAAAAGGAGTTTTTATTATGAAAAGAACGTACCAACCAAAAAAGAGACAAAGAAGTAAAGTTCATGGGTTTAGAAAAAGAATGGCAACTAAAAATGGAAGAAACGTACTTAAAAGAAGAAGAGCAAAAGGTCGTCATAAATTATCAGCATAAAAAACAAGATATTCGTTTAAAAAAGCAAAAAGATTTTGACCTTGTTTTTAGAAAAGGGAAAAGAATATCAACTGATAGTTTATCTTTAATTTATATCAAAAGTGATAGTTTAAAATTTGGTATAAGTCTAAGTAAAAAACACGGCAAGGCTTTTAAAAGGAATAAAATAAAAAGACTTTTAAGGGCATCTTTTAATTGTTATATAAAATCAATATCAAATAATTATTATATAATTATTCTTCCAAAAATTATGGAAGAATATAATTTTTTAAACTTAAAAAAAGATATTGAAAAAGCTTTAAAAAAAGGAAATATAATAAATGATTAAAAGATTTTTAATAAAGATATTAAAACTTTATAAAAAATATCTTTCTAAACCTATAAATGCTAGTTGTATATTTACTCCAACTTGTTCAGAATACGCTATGGACGCAATAGAAAAAAGAAATATTTTTGTTGCTTTTTTACTTATTATATGGCGTATTTTAAGATGTAATCCAATAAATAAAGGCGGATTTGACCCAGTTCCTGATAGTAAGGAAGTTATTAAGTGGGTCTTATAAAAGAAGGAAAATATGAATATTTTAAACATATTAAGTGGAAAAGTTTTACCTTTTTCAAGTATTTTACCAAATATCGAATTAAACGGAATAGGTTTAATAGTTTCTAAAATTATAGAATTTTTCTCGTTTGGCGGTTCGGTTGCAGTAGGTATTTTAATGTTTTCATTAATATTAAAAATAATACCACTTCCATTAGATATTTATTCTCGTACGGCAACGAAAAAGAATAATTTAAAAATGGAAAAAATGAGACCTGAACTTGAAAAATTACAAAAACAATACGCTAACAATAAAGAGTTGTATTCTCAAAAAATGATGGCTCTTTACAAAAAAGAAGGTTATTCGGCTTTTGCTACTTGTTTACCATCAATTTTATCAATCGTATTTTTTATCGTAGTTATAACGGCGTTTCAACAATATTCTTCGTTTTGTAAAATAGATACCTTCAACCAAATGGCGAATTCTTATAATGAAAGCATTATTTATAACGAAAACGTTGACGTTTACTATTATGAAGGTTTTGATGAAAATAATATTAACGAAACAAACAAAATTGCTAAAGAAAATATAAAAGATTATAAATTATCACAACTTGTATTTTATTCTAATTTACAAGGAACAAGCGAAGACGTTGAAAGTGATTTTTATACTCAAATTATTAAAAAAGCACAAGATAGTGCCGCTGAAAAATATATTGAAATAGAAGGTAAATATAGTTTCTTATGGGTTCAAAACATTTGGATAGAAGACTTACCTTGGAAAAAGGCTTTTATTGACGAAAACACGTATACAAACGGCTTATTTAACTATTCTCAAGGATGTTCTTCAGCAACCCTTGAACACCCTTTAAACACAACTGAAGCATATAAATTATTAACAGGTTCAAGTTTATTAAACGAATATAAAGAAAAACCTAACGGTTATTTAATTTTAGTATTATTATCGATAGGTTCTATGCTTTTATCACAACTTATAATGAGTAAAGAACAAAAAGCACAAATGGAATTACAATCGGTTGACGGTGGTAATGGACAAGCGGCACAAACGTCAAAAATGATGATGTGGATGATGCCTATTATGTTTGGTTTCTTTGCGTTTATTTACACGGCTTCTTTCTCATTATATCTAATAATAAGTACTTTATTTAGTACAGCGTCTACTTTTATAATAAACAAAATTGTTGAAAATAAATTTAAAAAGAAAATGGAAAAAGAAGAACAAGACAAGTTTAATAAAAGATATTCGCATTTAAAAAAAGACAATAAGTAAAAAAGGATAGTATAATGGAATATTTTTATGGAAAAACCGTTGAACAAGCCATAGAAGAAGGTTTGTCAACTTTAAACGTTGAAAGAGACGATGTTGAAATTACAATTATTGACGAAGGAACACAAGGTGGCTTTTTAGGATTAGGCTCTAAAAAAGCAAAAGTAGGAATTGAACTTAAACAAGAAAATTATAAAAAGGCAGTAAAATTTTTAGAAGGAATTTTTGAAATATTAAAAATTCACGCAACCTGCGAAGTAGAAGAAAAAGAAGAAAAAATACTTATAAAAATCTTATCTACGTCATCTTCTAAAATTATAGGATACAGGGGTGAAGTTTTAGAATCTTTACAAACGTTAACCTCTGCACTTTGTAACGCAAAACAAGACGAGTATAAAAGAATAGTAGTCGATTGCGAAAATTATAGGGAAAAAAGGCAAACAACTTTAACGGCACTTGCTTTAAAACTTGCAGAAAAAGCAGTTAGCACGGGGAGAAAAGTAAGTTTAGAACCTATGAATCCTTACGAAAGAAGAATTATTCACTCTGCTTTAAGTGAAAGTACCGAAGTAAAGACGGAATCTATAGGCATAGAGCCAACTAGACACGTTGTAATAATTCCAAACAATTTAAAAAAATACGACGATAAAAAAGAAAAAGGATTTAAGGCGTCAAAAGGCAAAAGCGACGTGATTAAAACTACTAAAAAAACCTCGGGATTTGGAACTTATTTAGGAAACAGTTTAAAAAATAACGATTAAAAAAATAAAAAGTGTTCTTAGTAAAGAACACTTTTTTAATTTAGTTTAAAAATTTTTTAATTAACGTATTAAACCCTATCAAATTATTAATTATCAGTTTTTCGTAATACTTTTTCCACACGCAATCCGTTATGTACGGCGTTTTCAATAACAATATTTCCCGACACAATTACTTAATTTAACCCTTCGCAACCAGCAGTGCAGTTTGTATATTCTGCTTTATCTATAAACTTTTCTGCTGAAAAAATACAAATATCGGCATCATAACCTTCTTTTAACAAGCCTTTTGTTGTAAAACCGTAAACGCGGGCAGGCAAAAAGGGTATTTTTCTTATTTTTTCGGGTAGAGTCAACAATTATATCAAGCACGGCGTCAAAAACGTCGCAACCTCGTTTTTTTGCAATTTCGTTAATTCGTTTACCTATGCAATCTGGGCAATTTTTAGCCAAAACAACGCCACCCATATTATTTTACTACGCAAACATATTTAAGCAAAGATAAAAACAAAAATTTATTTATAATGAAAAACTCGACTTATCAAGTCGAGTTTATAAATAAATTCAATAGCAACGTTTAAATTTTTACTTTATCATATCGTTTAAAGTATGTAATAAAGGCTCAAAAACTGCCCCGTACCAGTGGTTTTCTACCTTTGTAGTTTCTTTAATGCAGTTAACGGTAAAATCCGCTGCAATTTTTGCCGATTCGAAAGCCGTTTTTCCATTTACTAATGCTCCCACAAAAACAGAAGCGTAAATATCACCCGTTCCGTGACAACTATTAACAAGTTTTTCGTGTTCGTAGTAAGAATATTCGTCGTTTTCATAAACAACTACGCCCGTTCTGCCTTTTTGATAAGAAACGCCTGTTAATATTATGTTTTTACAACCTAATTCTTTTAAAGACAACAATATTTTATTGATATAATCCCTATCGTATTCTTCTTTATACTCTACACCCGTTAAAAAACAAGCTTCGGTAATGTTTGGAAGAACGTAATCTGCTTTTATACAAAGCCTAGCCATTGCTTTAACGTACTCATCGTCAAAAATAGGATACAATTTGCCGTTATCTGCCATTGCAGGGTCTACTATAAACTTGCCGTTTTTATCAAGAGTTGAGTTAAAAATATCTAAAACGTAGTCAACTTGTTCTTTAGAGCCAAGATAACCCGTGTAAATAGCCTTAAAAGTTAAATTCTCTTTAACCCAGTGATTTTTAATGTTTGGCATATCTCCAGCCAAATCTCTAAAAGTAAAACCAGTAAAACCTGCAGTGTGCGTTGATAAAACTGCCGACGGCAATATAGCCGTCTCTATTCCACAAGCAGAAATTATTGGAAGTGCAACCGTTAACGAACATTGTCCTACACACGAAATGTCTTGTATTGTTAAAATCCTATTGTATATCATAAAACTCTCCTTTTTTCGTTATTATAGCACATTGACAACTAATATACAAATAAATACAAGCACTTTTTCAGTTTTTTGACACAATTTCTTGAACTAAGTAAACTTATAAAGTATAATTATAAAAAGGCACTTTTTTGAATTCCGTTTTTTATAACGTTAGCCATTTTTACCACTAAATTTAACCGAGTGCTGTTTATTATCTTATCAAACGACTGATTTTTATCGCTTACGATACCTATTATCGAAACGTCACCCACTTCGCTTAGGTTTTTGTTAACCCCAAGCCCTGGTTTTATAGGAGAGTTTAAAACTTTTATATTTCCAACGTCTTCGCTATTCCCCACAGCTGCGTCAATTGCTAAAATTTTGCTATGTGGATGGATTTTTTTAATAGTTTTTGTTAGCGTCTCCGTTTCTTTTGCCGTTATAGGATAATCTAAAGTTCCGTAAACGATAGTTTTATTGTTTTTATCGTTAACCAAGAGAGTGCCAACGTACGGGCCTAAACTATCGCCTATAGCAAGGTCTGTACCTATACAAACTACTATAAAATCGTTAGTATTTATTAGCGTTTTTACGCTTTTTGCAATTTTTTCATCAACAAGTCCGCCGTTTAAATTAAAACAAAAATTACTCATACTTTAAGTGTAGACTTTTTATTCTTTTTTAATACCAAAATGAATAAAATATAAACAAAAGTGAAACTATTTAAATAAACGAGGATTTAGATTGATTGCAAAATTATCAATTGTTTTGTCTTTAAATTTGACAAAAAGTTAACATTGTGATATAATGTAAGAAATTACAAACTTGCTTGTAAGGAATTGTAATTTCTTACATTGCACGTTCAAAGTGTTAAAACGTGAGTTTTAACAACAAAACGCAAGTTTTGAAACGTTTTGCCTTAGCAAAAAGTTTACTTTTTATAGTATAATGTAGCAAATATGTTTTTAAAAATGTAGTTTAAAGAGTTTAACATTCTACGTTTTACTAAAGCATTAATTGTAGACGCATAAATTATATCTCTTGCGTATACAAAAGAAAATCGTCGCAAAAGGCGACGCAAATTAAATATTTTATAGGAGAAAACAAATGAGTTTACCTTTTTTCTTTTCGTTAGGGGATTTTAACGTCGCCATAATTGACGTCGTCGTCTTAATAGCCTTAATTATTGCAATAATAGTAGGCTCGGCAAAAGGTTTTGCTAAACAACTATTTGGCATGCTTGGGTTTGTTGCTGCTTTAGTGGGAGCTTTTTTCTTAGCCCAACCCGTTACCGAGTTTGTTAAAACGAGTTTTCCTCAGGCAACCGAAATGGTTCACGGATGGATTTTAGCAATACCTGGTTTGGGTGATGTCGGCCACTTGACACCTGAAACGGCACAAGAAGTTTTAAACAACAGCACGATACCTGCTTTTTTACACCCTTTAATAATCAACATTGTTCAAACAAGTGGAGGTCTAGACATTACCCCGATGTTAACAACGTGGGCAATGACGGCAATAGTATTCGTTCTTTTAGTAGTTATCTTATTAATTTTGATTACAATAGCAAAAAAACTATTTACTTGGATAGCAAACTTAAAGTTTATTAAACCACTCGATAAAGTTTTAGGTGCAGTGTTTAGTCTTGCGATTACTTCATTAATTATTATTATAATATTATTAGCACTCACAATATTTGCTTCGGGATTTGTAACAGCATTGTTAACACCGACGCTTAGCGACGGAACTTTACTTGATAGCATATCAAACAAAGCAATGACCTTCGTTATGCAACAACCGCTTGTTCAAAATCTATTAAGCATGATGTACAGTTAATCTTTTAGTGCCGTCTTTGACGGCACTTTTTTGTGCCTTTTTATATACAAACAAAAAGATAAATGCAATATTCTTTTTAAAAAAGTTTAATAACACACAAACTGCAACAAAAGCGAATCAAAACTCCCCTAAATTAAAAAAATAAAAATGTTTCACGGAAAATTTTTATACTAAAAAACAAAAAAAGCAAAAACAAAAAGACTATGCGACCTATAGAAAAAAGGCAACGCAAAACAAAATTAAAACAAAAAACACGTAAACAAACCGTAAAACAAAACCGTTTTTCTGTGAAACAATTTGGCTAAAAAATAAATTGGGGTGTTTCACGTGAAACAAATAAAAAAATTTAAAAACAAATTTTTAAATATTGTTAAGTCTTCAAAAATTGCGATAAAATCTGCAATTTTGAGTGTTTAAAAAGTTTTTAACAACAATTTGGTATACGAAGCAATTAAAAAACAGCAAAAACATTTTTTTGGTGTAAATTTAACGGTTTACAGGTTTTTTGTGTCTTATTGTGTGTAGAAACAGCTGGTTGTGTTTGTTTATAAACCACGTTTTAAAATTTTGTCAAAAAATGAAACAAAAAGTAATAATTGTGGTTTTTGTTTTGTTAAAGTGTAGTAAAAAGTTGTTAGTGTTCATATTTGGTGTTTTTGATTAATGGTAGTTTTGTATATTTAATTTTGTGGCGTGTTGCTTAAAGTGTTCGCGTTAATGTGTTTTAAGACGCAAGGTTATCGTATTTGTTTGAATTTTAATGCGTCAACTAAAAACTAATTAAAAATGGGCATAAAATGTTTTTAAATGCAAAAATTATCATTAAAAATTATTGTATTTTATCTCGTTATATGGTAATATATTATATATAGCAATAATATAGTGTGTTGTATGCATAAAAGTACATTCTTAATAAATTTAAATAGGTTTAAGGTTTTTTTGTTTAAAATACTAAAAACGATTATTTTTTGCAACGATTATTTTATTGATTTAATTACGGTACGTTAAGGAGGCTAATAAATTTAATGAAAAAACAAAACTCAAAAATATGGGTAATACTAATAATAGGTGTGTTGGTTTTAGGGTTGGCGGCAATGTATTTTTTCAATACGCTAACCATTAAAGACGTTACGACAACCGAGTTTGTTGAAATGGCAGGTATTAAAATTACCGACGAAAACCCGGGTGCTGGATATACTGACGAAGGTGGCTACTGGTTTAAAGAAGGCGATTTTGAAGGTAAAATCGTAAAAGTCGTAATAGATTCTTACAACGTAAAAGGTTACGTTAAAAATTCTAGGGGCGAATATGTAGAAAGGTACAAAACAAGTTACGCAAGAAGTAGCGGTAGCGAGTTTTTTGGGGACGCAATGATAGATATCTTTGCAAAACACGGTATTGACGTAGATTATAGTGACCCTAACGAAGGTTCTTTCTTCTCATCGTTAATCTTTCCTTTATTAATAGTGGGCGTTGGAATTTTACTTATGTCTATTATGTTTAGACAAGTAAACGGCACTAACAAGTCGGCGATGGATTTTGGTAAAACTAAAGCAAGGGTTAATCAAAACGTAAAAGTTCGTTTTACCGACGTTGCGGGTGCTGAAGAAGAAAAGCAAGAATTGCAAGAGATAGTAGAATTTTTAAAAAGTCCTAAAAAATTTGCAAGTTTAGGTGCGAAAATTCCTAAAGGCGTGTTGCTTGTTGGTCCTCCAGGAACGGGTAAAACTCTTTTTGCTAAGGCTGTTGCTGGCGAAGCAAACGTTCCTTTCTTTTCTATATCTGGTTCTGATTTCGTTGAAATGTTTGTAGGTGTTGGTGCTAGCCGTGTTAGAGACTTGTTTGCGATGGCTAAAAAGAGTATGCCTTGTATAGTTTTTATAGACGAAATCGACGCCGTAGGTAGACATCGTGGTGCAGGTTTAGGTGGCGGTAACGACGAAAGAGAACAAACGTTGAATCAGTTGCTCGTTCAAATGGATGGTTTTGATGCAAACGATGGTATAATTATAATTGCCGCAACAAACAGAGTTGATATATTAGACCCTGCTCTTTTAAGACCTGGTAGATTTGATAGACAAGTTTACGTTAATATGCCAGACGTTAGGGGTAGAGAAGCAATATTAAAAGTTCACGCAAGAAACAAACCGCTTGCAAGAGACGTAAACTTTAAAGTTATAGCAAGAATGACCGCGGGATTTAGTGGTGCAGACTTGGCAAACCTTTTAAACGAAGCGGCTATTTTGGCGGCGAGAGAAGATAGAAACGCTATAACTAACGTGGATTTATATGAAGCAATCAATAAAGTAATAATAGGTCCACAAAAGCGTAGTAGAGTGGTTACCGAAACTGACAAACGTATTACTGCTTACCACGAATCGGGACACGCAATTTTAGCAAGATTATTGCCCGGTTGTGACCCTGTTCAAGAAGTTTCGATTATTCCTAGGGGTATGGCTGCGGGCTATACTATGACTAGGCCAGACAACGACAATAATCATATAGAAAAAAGCAAGTTGCTTGACGATATCGTAATGACGCTTGGCGGTAGAGTTGCTGAAGAACTCGTTATAAAAGATATTTCAGCAGGTGCGTCGAACGATATTAGCGTGGTAACAAGCAGGGCAAGAAAGATGGTTACCGAGTGGGGTATGTCTGACGTAATAGGACCTGTAAATTATAGCGGTGGCGACCAAGTGTTTATCGGTAAAGATATGCAAACAAGAGCAACTTACTCTGAAGAGCTTGCTAAAATTATAGATATGGAAGTTGAATCTATAATTAAAACTGCTCACAAAAAAGCAACCGAAATATTAACTAAGCATAGAAAAGAACTTGATAATATGGCAAGATTGCTCGTTGAAAGAGAAACTATTTATCAAGACGAAGTAGATATGCTTATGGAAGGTAAAAGCGTTGAAGAAATTGTGCAAATAATGGAAGAAAAAGATAACGCAACGCAATCTAATCCTTTTGCTAGGGTAGAAAGAACCATTATTAGCGAACAAACAGAAAACGGTGACGTTGCTGAAGAAAGCGGTGCTGGTGAAAAAAAAGATGACCAAACAGGTCAAGACGAATAATACAAAAGATAAACTTTTTATAACATGGTGTGTGTTTGTGTTAGTTAATACAACAACGTTGTATTAAAATAATAAAAAAGAGGTTTTTATGGGAAAGGTTATAGTTTTTTCCAATCAAAAAGGCGGGGTAGGTAAAACGTCGACTTGCGTAAATATGTCGTATTGCTTAGCGTCACAAGGTAAAAAGGTTCTTATGATAGATATGGACCCACAGGGCAACGCAACGACGGGGCTAGGCTTTAATAAGGGTTCAATGAAAAATTCGGTTTATAACGTATTAGTTGACGAAATGCCTATAAAAGATGCAATTATTCAAACGGAAATTGAAAATTTATCAATTTTGCCTTCAAGCATTGACCTTGCCGGTGCAGAAGTTGAACTTGTATATGTAAAAAACAGAGAAAAACGTTTGTTTGATGCCGTTAAATCAATAAAAAAAGAGTACGATTATATTACGATAGATTGTCCGCCGTCACTAGGATTGTTAACGATTAACGCTTTGACGGTTGGCGACGGACTTATAATTCCTATTCAATGCGAATATTTTGCGTTAGAAGGGTTGTCGCAGTTGATAAATTCGATAAAACTCGTTAAAAGACATTTAAACGCACGTCTTGAAATAACTGGCGTATGTTTGACAATGTACGACGGAAGGGCGTTGATTTCAAGACAAATTGCTGAAGAAATAAGGAGTTTCTTTGGCGAAAAAGTCTTTAAAACGGTAATTCCAAGGAATATTAGGGTGTCCGAAGCACCAAGTTACGGTGTTCCCGTAATGTTACACGACCCAAAATGTGCGGGAGCAAAGGCTTATTGTAGTTTAACTAATGAGTTTTTAGAAAAGGGGGACAAGTAAATGGCTGTTAAGAAAGGTTTAAATAAAGGTTTATCGGTATTGTTTCAATCAACTGAAGAAGATTATTCAAAAAATCTTGGAATAACCGAAGAAGATATTCAAAACGGGGTGTATGAAGTTAGTCTTGACGATATTTTTCCAAATCCCGACCAACCAAGAAAGGTTTTTAATGAAAAAGCCTTAGAAGAACTTGCAAATTCAATAAAAATTAACGGCGTAATTATGCCTATCGTTTTACAAAAGTGTGACGACGGCAAATATATGATTATTGCTGGTGAAAGACGTTTTAGAGCATCGAAAATAGCGGGCAACAAAACTATTCCAGCAATAATTAAGGAATACGACGAAAGGCGAATTAAAGAAATTTCGCTTATAGAAAATTTACAAAGGGAAGACTTAAATCCTATTGAAGCCGGCAACGCAATGAAGCAACTTATGGATGATTACGGCTTAACTCAAGAGCAGTTGTCTGAAAGAATAGGCAAAAGCCGTTCTGCAGTTGCTAACACGTTAAGATTGCTTTCTTTAAGCGAAGAAGTAAAAACTTTAGTTGCAGAAGGCAAGGTTTCTTCTGGTCACGCAAAATCTATAGTTACGCTTTCTAAAGAAGAACAAGTTAAACTTGCCCAAAGAGTAGTAAAAGAAGGCTTGTCGGTTAGAGACGTTGAAAAAGTCGTTAAAGATATACTTAATCCTGATAGAAAATCTAAAAAGAAAGCACGTAGCGATATGAGTGTTGAACTTAAAGACTTAATTTATCGTATGCAACAAACGTTCAAAACAAAAGTATCGGCAATAGGTAACGACAAAAAAGGTAGAATATATATCGACTATTATACGACGGACGATTTAGATAGGCTTAACGATATCGTCGTAATGATAGAAGAACAAGAAAACAAACAATAAAAACACTTTTTACTACTATGTTAAAGTTTAAAAAATTTACTGAAAAACAGTTAAGTTTAATAAAAAAATACACGAAAATAAGCCCGTATCTCGTTTGTGATTTGTCGTGTGGCGTAATGTTAATGTGGAGAAAAGTTTTTTGTCAAGAATATGCGGAATATAACGACACTTTAATTGTAAAAGCCACCTATAGTGATAAAAACACTTGTTTTTTCCCACCGATAGGCAACGACGTGGAAGGTGCGATTAGTCAAATTGAAAGTTATTGCGTTGTTAATGAATTACCACTTGTTTTTAATTGTTGTGACGAAAATTTTACTAAATATTTAACAGAAAAGTACGACGTAGAAATTTATAGTAATCGTAAGTGGGCGGATTATTTGTACGACTACGTTGAAATGCAAAATTTTGCAGGCGGAAAGTTTAGTGGTCAAAGAAATCATATAAATAAATTTAAGAAAACTTATCCAAATTACGAGTATAAAAGTATGAAGGTAAGCGACGTGAAAAAAATTAAAAAGTTTCTTGCCGAATACAAAAATTTTCACAAAGATATGAAAAAAGTTGAAAAGGCAGAATACCTAAACACTTTTGATTTGCTTGATAATTTTAAGACGGACAAGTTTGTTGGTGGTATGATTTTCGTTGATAAAAAGTTGGTTGCAATTTCAATAGGGGAATACGTTGGTCAAATGCTAGTAATTCATACCGAAAAAGCGTTAGGCGGATATAGTGGCGTTTATCCAACTATGTTTAACGAGTTTGTAAAACGTTGCCAAAAAGACGGAATTATTTTTGTAAATAGACAAGACGATGCTGGCGACTTGGGATTAAGAACGTCTAAAACACAATACAAACCGATAAAACTTATTGATAAAAATTTTGTAACGATAAAAAGTCCGTTTAATATAGAAAAAAAACCTAAAATAGTAGGCGAAAAAACAATTTTATCACCTATAACCCAAAAGGACGCTTTAGCTTATTATAAATTAAACGTAAATAGGGCGTTAAATAAGTTGTGGGGTTACGATTACAAAAAGGACGTAGAAAAACCACAAACTGATACGTTCTATAAATTGCAAAAACGAGATTTTAGAAGAAAAAAGAATATGTGCTTAAAAATAGTTGAAAAATCTAGTAAAAAAATGGTGGGAGAAGTTGTTTTTTATAACTTTGATTATCAAAATAACGTTGAAATAGGTTTTAGGCTGTTTAAAAAGTACCAAAAGAAAGGCTATGCAACCGAGGCTGTATTCTTAGCGTGCGAATACGTGGAAAATATACTACTCAAAAACGTCGTAGCAAAAACTTTTAAACAAAATATTGCGTCGCAAATCGTTTTAAAAAACAACCGTTTTGAAAAAACTAATGAAGATAACAGATATTTTTATTATATAAGAAAAAAAAATAAAAATATTTAAAAAAAGGGGTTTAAAACGCTTTACAAAAGTAAAATAAAAGAGTATTATTATACTCGTTAAAAATGCTTATCATTTTCCCCCTTATCATATATTTTTTTCAAATGGCAGTTTACGAAGAATCGCAAACTGTCATTTGTCATTATTAAAATAAAAAAATAAAGGTTTTCGGCAAACACTTTATAAAAACCGAGGTACAAAATGTTAAATAATACTACGTCAAAAAAACTTGCAACGGCAGGAATAATATCTGCAATATACGTTGCGGTAACTTTATTAACTATGCCTATATCTTTTGGTAACGTACAGGTTAGAATTGCGGAAGCGTTAACGATTTTGCCGTTAATTTTTCCAGAGGCAATCGTTGGTTTAACGGTGGGATGCTTAATTTCAAATTTGTTTGGATTTGGTGTTTTTGATATTGTTTTTGGAACTATAGCAACGTTTTTATCGGCGATATTGACTTATTTAACCGGTAAAAAAATAAAAAACCGTGTATTAAAATTTATTATTGGGGGGATATTCCCCATTTTAATAAACGCTTTAATTGTACCGTTAATTTTTATATTGACGGGTAACGTTACAGAGTCGTACTTTGTAAATTTTTTAACGATTTTTGCGGGGCAGTTTGTATCAGTTTATTTATTAGGCGTAAACTTGTATATGGCTTTGAAAAAGTTTAATCGATAAAAAGGCATTAAAAAAAGGTCTTTCGACCTAATTTTAATTTAAACACGTATAGAAAACAAGAGTGTTTTAATTAAGAAACGATTAACGTGTTAGGCATTAAAAAAAGGTCTTTCGACCTAATTTTAATTTTCAGTTTAATGTCTTACTCTTTCAAAAGGTTTATACATAAACGCAAAGAATATTAACCATAAACCTGCAATTCCTACAAGAATATAAATTAAACTTGAAAAGAAAGTAGCCGTACCAAAGATTGTTGATACTAGGTTAAAATTGAAAACGCCAACAAGTAGCCAATTTAATGCACCTACGATAGTTAAAACGTAGGCAATAATGTTAATAAATTTCATAAAACCTCCACTGTTAGTAGTGTGGCACGGTTTAAAATTTTTATACTTTATTCTTCTTGATTTTCTAAAAAAAGATAGTCGTAATAAAAATCGTCGATAAAGTCGTCTTTGGTAAACTTTAAGGAATTAAATTTTTCAAAGCACTCTCTATGATAATTAATAACGATAGGCGTAGATAAATCAAGTTGCCTACAAATTTCGGTTATATAAAAGTAAAAGTCATTACTATCGTAGTTGTCAACGCTTATATAATTGATGCTTTTATTAACTTTTTGGTTTGTAATTAGTTTTGCACTTATTTTAATCATAAGTTTAGTATATAACAAAATAAAAAAAATCTCAAGGGAAAAGGAGAAATATGACAAATAAAAAAATTTCCGATAAAGTCGTTCAACGCTTACCAAAATATTATAGATATTTGCAAGAACTTTGTTTAAGGGGGACTAAAACGGTTTCTTCTAATGAAATATCAAAATCGTTACACATTACTGCATCACAAGTAAGGCAAGACTTAAATCAGTTTGGTGGATTTGGTAGACAAGGCTTTGGTTACGACGTTGAATATTTAAAAGATAAAATGAAAGAAATTTTGGGCTTGACGAAAACATACGCCGCAATTATAGTGGGTGGCGGAAGAATAGGACAAGCCCTTGCTAACTATAAAGGCTTTAAAAAAGAATCGGTTATAGTAAAGGCGATTTTTGATATAGAACTTTCACATATTGAAAAAATTGACGGCATAGAGGTTTTACACGTTGACCAAATCGAAAATTACGTTAAACAAAACAAAATAGACGTAGCAATAATATCCGTTCAAAAAGAACAAGCCGAAGCCCTTGCTAAAAAAACTATTAACGCAGGCATTAAAGCAATATGGAATTTTGCACCTATAGACTTATATTTTGGCGAAGACGTTGCTTGTGAAAATATAAATATGAGTGAAAGTTTAATGCGTCTTTTATATAATAGTAAAAAATTATGCGAATAAAATTATGACTAATAACACGCTTAGAAAAGAAATTAAAGAAAAAAGAAACGCACTTTCTTTAAATCAAATAAAAAAGTATAGCGACGCTATATTTAAAAACTTTTTCAGTTTAGAAGAAGTAAGTGAAAAGCAAAACTTTTTCGTGTATAACGCTATAAAAAACGAAGTTGACACGGCTAAAATTATACTTGTACTAAAAAAGAAAGGAAAGGAAATAAGTTATCCGTTAACTTTAGGCGATAAGATGATAGCAGTTATGCCTAATAGCGACGATTGGGTTACTGGTGATTTTGGTGTAAAAGTTCCTAAAAACTATCAAGCAACAAAAAAGGTTGACGTTGCAATTATTCCATTACTTGCTTGCGATAAAAAGATGAATAGGCTTGGTTACGGCAAAGGCTATTACGATAGGTTTTTAAAAGAAAACGAGTGTATAAAAGTAGGTATTTGTTACGACTTTCAAGTAGTAGAAAGCCTAACGCCAAACGCTTGGGACGTCCCGCTTGACTATATAATTACTCCAACTAAAATAATAAAAAAACAAAAATAAAAATAAAAAATCTTCTGCAAAACTGCAGAAGATTTTTAACTTGTTTTAATTATAAAATCAACATATGGTTTGATTGTTTAAAGTTTTATAACTTCTTGTCCGCCCATAAATTTTCTTAAAACTTCAGGCACTGTAATCGAGCCGTCGGCATTTTGGTATTGTTCTATAATTGCAGGGAAAACTCTTGAAGTTGCTAAGCCCGAGCCGTTAAGAGTGTGGGCAAAAACCGTTTTACCCGTTTTACTATCACGATATCTCGTGTTGTTTCTTCTTGCTTGATAATCCCTTGCGTTAGAAACGGAAGAAACTTCTTTATAAATACCCATTGAAGGAATCCAAACTTCGATATCGTAAGTTCTTGCCATTGAAGCCGAACAGTCTCCAGCAGCAAGTTTAGAAAGTCTAAAGTGTAAACCTAATTTCTCCATTAAACTGCACGCTTTAGTAACGAGTTCGTCAAAGGCTTTATCACTACCTTCACTAGTCGTATATTGCACCATTTCAACCTTGTTAAATTGATGTCCTCTAATCATGCCCCTTTCTTCAGCCCTTGCCGAGCCTGCTTCTTTACGATAGCAAGGAGTGTATGCAAAGAATTTGAACGGAAGTTTATTTTCGTCGATAATTTCGTTTGCGTACAAGTTTACGAGAGCAGTTTCAGCCGTTGGTAACATAAAGCGATTTTTCTTTTTGTCTTCGTCAACGTCAAGCCAGTAAACTTCGTCTTGGAATTTAGGGAATTGACCAGCACCAAAACCACAAGTATAAGAAAGTTGGTGTGGTGGAAGGATAAATTCGTAGCCGTCGTTTAAATGTTCTTCGATAAAGAAATTTAATAAAGCCCACTCAAGCCTAGCACCGTCGCCACGATAAGCCCAAAATCCGTTACCCGAAAGTTTAACGCCCCTTTCGTAGTCGATAATACCTAAGTTTGTGCAAAGGTCAACGTGATTTTTAATTTTAAAATCAAAAGTTGGAACTTCGCCGTTTATTTTTACAACCTTATTATTTTCTTTTTCGCCTTCAAGCAAGTCGTCGTCTGGAAGGTTAGGTAAACAAGCGATAAATTCAAAAATTTCTTCACTTAAAGCGTTAATTTTTGCGTCGCCAGCCGTAATTTGTTCACCGATTTCTCTCATTTCTTGAAAGATAGGTTCAACAGGTTTGCCTTCTTTTTTAAGACGTGGAATTTCACTAGAAACTTTATTTCTTTTTGCTTTTAATTGTTCTATATCGTACAAAAGTTTTCTTCTTTCAGTATCTTTTGCGATAACGTCTGTAAAATCAACGTCGTAACCTTTCTTTTTAAGTGCGTTTTGAACGTAAGAAGGATTTTCAATAATAAGTTTAATATCTAACATAATAACCCCTAAATGCTTTTTAATAAGTATATACCTAAAAATAAATTTTTGCAACTGTTTAAGCAAAACCTTGTTAAAGAAAATGCTCTATTTTAATTGCGTTTTACAAACAAATGTGATATTATTAGCATATAATATACTATAAGATATAAAACCGATTTTAAAAAGAGTAAATTTTAGTGGTTTTTAGAGAGTGATGATTTGGTGTAACGTCATAGCCGTTAAAATTGAAAGTGCGTTTAAAAGTTAAGGGAGATTAATTATCTACGGTATGAAACCGTTATCATCTTTAAGAGACCTTTGTGTTTAAAGTAAAGTGGAACCACGCTAAAATATAGCGTCTTTATACAAGGTCGTTTTTTTTATAAAAAAATTAGTGAAGGTATAAAAATGTTTAAAAAATTAAAACTTGATATTGACGCAGCAATGCAAAACGACCCTGCGGCAAGAAGTAGATTAGAAGTTTTTTTAACTTATTCGGGCATTAAAGCGTTAAGGGCGTATAGAAGGGCAAATTTCTTTTATAGGCATAAAATGAAACTTTTAGCAAGAATTATTAGCCAAAACGCAAAAAAGAGAACGGGCATTGAAATTCACCCAGCCGCAACAATTGCTCCAGGCGTGTTTATCGACCACGGCTCAGGCGTTGTAATAGGTGAAACGGCAGTAGTAGAAACGGGCGTAGTTATTTATCAAGGCGTAACCTTAGGTGGCTCGGGTAAAGATAAAGGAGCAAAAAGGCATCCAACGATTAAAAAGAATTGCGTTATTTGTGCAGGGGCTAAAATTTTAGGCGGAATTACCATAAATGAAAATTGTAAAATAGGTGCGTCAAGCGTAGTCTTAAACGACGTTCCTGCAAACTCGACCGTAGTGGGCATTCCTGGTAAAGTAGTAAAGCAAAACGGCAAAAAAATTCAAGACGTTCACGATTTAAGACAAGATATGCAAGACCCGGTTGCAGACGAAATAAAGCAAAATAGAGAACTTATCAAAAAACTTATAAAAAGAATAGACGAACTTGAAAAGGAGATAAAACAATGAAATTATACAACACGTTGACAAGACAAAAGCAAGATTTCAAAACGGCTGACGGCTCGAATACGGTTAGAATGTACTCGTGTGGTCCAACGGTATATAACTACGCACATATAGGCAATTTACGTACTTACGTTTTTATGGACCTTTTAAGACGAGTTTTAAAATACGAAGGTTACACTCTTAAAGGGGTTATGAACATAACCGACGTTGGACACTTGTTGTCGGACGGCGACGACGGCGAAGATAAAATGGCAAAAACGGCAAGGGAGCAACAAAAAGACCCTTATGAAATTGCAGAATATTATACCGGCGTTTTTATGAAAGACTTTGAACGCTTAAACATTGAAAAACCAGAAATTATTTGTAAGGCAACCGACCATATTCCACAAATGATAGATTACGTTGAAGGTTTATGTGAAAAAGGTTACGGCTACGAAACCGACGACGGCATTTATTACGACATTTCTAAGTTTAGTGATTACGGTATGCTTTCAGGTAACACCATTAACGACTTAAAAGCAGGTGCAAGAATTGAAGTTAATAGTGGCAAAAGAAACCCTTACGACTTTGCAATTTGGAAAAAAGCACCAAAAGAACATATTATGCAATGGCCAAGCCCTTGGGGACAAGGTTATCCTGGTTGGCATATTGAGTGTTCGGCAATGAGTAGGCAATATTTAGGCGACCTTTTCGATATTCATACGGGGGGCGTTGACCATATTCCTATTCACCACGAAAACGAAATTGCTCAAAGCAAAGGTTTGACTGGCGTTCAACCTGCAAACTTTTGGATTCACGGCGATTTTATGCTCGTTGACGGCGGAAAAATGAGTAAATCGCTTGGAAACACGTACACAATCGACCAACTTATTCAAAAAGGTTACGACCCTATGGTGTTTAGATATTTTTGCTTGAACGCACATTATAGAAAGAAATTAAACTTTACTTTTGAAACGATGGACGGGGCAAAAACTTCTTACGAAAGATTATGTCAAACTCTTTTAAAACACAAAAAATCAACTGCTAAAACAAGCGACGAAGTTCTTTCAAAATACAAAACGCAATTTGTTGATTGTATTAGCGACGACTTAAATATTCCGTCGGCATTAGGCGTTTTATGGACTTTACTTAAAGAGCCTGCGTCAATCGACGTATATAATTTAGTTATTGATTTTGATAGAGTTTTCGGCTTGAGTTTAGATAAAGTCGAAGATAAGGTTGCAGAAGAAAAGAATAGTGACGTTCCTAGTGAAATTATTGCTAAAGCCGAACAAATGCAATCGGCACGTAAAGAAAAGAACTGGGCTGTTGCTGACGCTATTAGGGCAGAACTTTTATCGCTTGGTTATATTGTAAAAAATACCAAAGAAGGTTACGAAATAGAAAAGAAATAGGTGAAAAAATGGAGAAAATTACTTCTACTGAATTAAGAGAAAAATTTTTAGGCTTTTTCAAAGAAAAAGGACATACTATAATTCCATCGGCAAGTTTAATTCCAGAAAACGACCCGTCGGTTTTGTTTACTACGGCAGGTATGCATCCTTTAGTGCCTTACCTTCTTGGCGAAAAACACCCTCAAGGCAAAAGGTTGACCGACGTTCAAAAATGTGTTAGAACGGGCGATATCGACGAGGTTGGCGACGCATCTCACTGTACGTTTTTTGAAATGCTTGGAAACTGGTCGCTTGGCGATTATTTCAAAAAAGAAATGATTGCGTATAGTTTTGAGTTTTTAACGAGTGAAAAATATTTAGGTATTCCTATTGAAAATTTAGCCGTTACCGTTTTTGCCGGAGATGAAGATGCTCCTAGAGATGAAGAATCGGCAAGCCTTTGGCAAAAAGCAGGTATTCCAAAAGACAGAATTTTCTACTTGCCTAAAAAGAACAACTGGTGGATTGCAGGCACGGTTGGTCCTTGTGGTCCAGATACCGAAATGTTTATTGATAGGGGCGTTCCAAAATGTAGTGAAAATTGTTCGCCGGCGTGTGATTGTGGTAAATATTTAGAAATTTGGAACGACGTATTTATGGAATACGAAAAAAAGGCTGACGGCACGTACCAAAAACTTGCTCAACGCAACGTTGATACGGGTATGGGGCTTGAAAGAACGCTTTCGATATTAAACGGCGTTAAAACAGTATACGACACCGACGTTTTTGAAGACGCTAAGGCTTGCATTGAAAACTTAACGGGTATTAAGTACGGCGAAAACGACGAACAAACTAAAGCCTTTAGAATTGTTTTAGACCATACTAGAACGGCAACTTTTATGATTGGCGATGCTAAGGGAGTAACTCCGTCAAACGTAGACCAAGGCTACGTTCTTCGTAGACTTATTAGGCGTGCCGTTAGATTTGGCAAAATGCTTGGTTTAAATCAAGGCGATTTATCTAAAATTGCAGTATGTTTTATTGAAAAATACAAAGACGCATATCCAGAACTTTTAGAAAATAAAGATAAAATTATTTTAGAACTTAATAAAGAAGAAGAAAAATTCTCAAAAGCGTTGACCGACGGCTTAAAAGAATTTAATAAAGTTATTACTTTTATTCAAGGAAATATATTCCCAGGTAAAACGGCGTTTAGGCTTTTTGATACTTTCGGTTTTCCTATTGAAATGACGACTGAACTTGCAAAAGAAAGGGGTTTTGAAGTAGATATCGAAGGCTATAAAGAAGCGTACAAAAAACACCAAGAAAAATCGCAAGCAAACAGCGAGCAAAAATTCAAAGGTGGCTTGGCTGAAAATAACGAAACGACGGCAAGACTTCACACGGCAACACACCTTTTAAACGGTGCGTTAAAATACGTATTTAACGACGATAGTATAAACCAAAGGGGTTCTAACATCACCGTTGAAAGATTGCGTTTTGACTTTAGTTTTCCTAGAAAATTAACGCAAGAAGAACTTAAAGCCGTTGAAGACAGGGTGAACGAGGCAATACAAAAAAATATTCCTGTCGTTATGCAAGAAATGAGTTTAGAAGACGCTAAAAAGCAAGGAGCAGTAGGCGTTTTTGATAACAAGTACGGCGACGTTGTTAAAGTTTACACAATTGAAGGTTACAGCAAAGAAATTTGTGGTGGACCACACGCTAAAACTACGGGCGAACTTGGTAAGTTCATTATCAAAAAAGAAGAAGCAAGCAGTAGTGGCGTAAGAAGAATTAAAGCAATAATAACTGAAAATAAATAAAAAAACGGCTAACGAAAAGTTAGCCGTTTTCAGTTGTAAAACAATTTAAGATTTTTTCAGTTAATAATCGGTAATGCCAAGTAAATAGTCAGCCGATACGTCTAAAATTTTACAAAGAGAATAAAGAGTGTGTATCGAAGGCACGGATTTGCCTGTTTTATAATCATTTACACATTGTTTTGAAACGTTAAGTTCTTTTGCAATTTGCGTTTGACTTTTGTTGCAAGTTTTTAAAATTTCATTAAATCTTTTTGTAAATTCCATAGTTTTATTATATACAAACTTGTCAGTTTTTACTTGACAGTCAGTTAAAAACTGACTATAATTTGTTTATAGTCTACTTTAAGGGAGAGATTTTATGAGAAAAAAGTTAACCTTGATTTTAACTTGCATTTTGCTTTTGTGTTTAAGTATGGCTTTTTTTACAGCCTGCGACACAACTGACGGAAATAATAATGACGACAACAAAATTGTAGCTGTGTATAACATGTATGTTGCCCAAATGGAAGAAGATGGTGAAACGCCACTTTCTTACGAACAATGGCTAAAAACCATTAAGGGAGAAAAGGGCGATAAAGGCGACAAAGGAGATAAGGGCGACCAAGGCGACGCTGGACAAAACGGTACTAACGGAACTAATGGCAAAGACGGTGTAACGCCTACTATTGAAATTAGTAACGACGGCTTTTGGGTTATAAACGGCACTAAAACCGAGTATAAAGCAATAGGCGTAGACGGTCAAAATGGAACAAACGGAACTAACGGTAAAGATGGTGTAACGCCTACTATCGAAATTAGTAGCGACGGCTTTTGGGTTATTAACGGTACTAAAACCGAGTATAAAGCAATTGGCGTGGACGGTCAAAATGGAACAAACGGAACTAACGGCAAAGACGGACGAGGCATTGTTTCTGCAATAATTAACGAAGACGGCGACTTAATTATTACTTACAACGACGGAACTAGTGAAAACGCAGGTAATTTAATAGTAAAAAATCCTACTATTGACGAAAACAATAAAATAGTTTTTAAAACTTTTACCGTTGAAGAAAATATCGTATATGGAAAAGTGGCTAATGGAACGGAATATTTTTCGTTTATAGACGAAATCGAATTAGTTGGTAGTGCAAGTTATATCGTTAGTACGGATATTTTTGGCTTAAACCAAATACCGAACAAAATAGTTGCTTTAGAAACCGGGGATAATATTTTTTATATAAGAGAAGAATGTGGCAATGCTATAAAAGTTTATAAGGTATTGATACGAAAAGATTTACATATTGTAACTTTTAACACAAACAATGGTACGGCTATTGAGCCTTTAACTGTAGAAACAGGCGAAATTATATCAACACCCGTTTCAACAAAAAACGGTTACGGTTTAAGTTGGGACTTTGATTTTAACACACCTATTACAAGCGATATAACAGTAAACGCTATTTGGTCGGCTATTTTTACTATAAGCAATAATTTAATAACAGGCTTAACCGAATATGGCAAAAGTTTAAAAGAAATAGAAATACAGCCTACCATAGATGGAGTAAATATTACAAGTATAGGTTATTCTGCGTTCAAAAATTGCGATAGTTTAACAAGTATAGAAATACCAAACAGCGTAACAAGGATAGGCGAGTATGCGTTCAATTCTTGTGATAGTTTAACAAAAGTAAACTATACAGGTACAATAGATAGTTGGGCTCAAATAGAGTTTGGTAACAGTTATTCAAACCCAGTATATTATGCTAAAAAGTTATATATAAATAACCAGTTAGTAACTGAGGCAAATATAACTACTGCAACTAAAATAAATAATTATGCGTTCTATGATTGTGATAGTTTAACAAGTGTAACAATAGGAAACAGCGTAACAAGTATAGGTTATCATGCGTTCTATGATTGTGATAGTTTAACAAGTGTAACAATAGGAAACAGCGTAACAAGTATAGGTTCTCATGCGTTCCATAATTGTTCTAGTTTAACAAGTGTAACAATAGGAAACAGCGTAACAAGTATAGGCGAGTGGGCGTTCGCATATTGTGATAGTTTAACAAAAGTAAACTATACAGGTACAATAGATAGTTGGGCTCAAATAGAGTTTTATGACGGTGACTCAAACCCATTACATTATGCTGAAAAGTTATATATAAATAACCAGTTAGTAACTGAGGCAAATATAACTACTGCAACAAAAATAAATAATAGAGCGTTCAGTGGTTGTTCTAGTTTAACAAGTGTAACAATAGGTAACAGTGTAACAAGTATAGGCAAGTTTGCGTTCTATGATTGTTCTAGTTTAACAAGTGTAACAATAGGTAACAGCGTAACACGTATAGGCGAGTGGGCGTTCGCATATTGTGATAGTTTAACAAGTATTAAATATCGTGGCACCGAAGTTGAGTGGTTGGCAATTAGTAAGGACACTACTTGGGACAAAAATACAGGCAATTACACAATAACTTATAACTATACGGACGAATAACAAATAAAAAATTATGATGAATTAGAGATAGAATATTATTACTGCACTCCTTCAAAAGATTGCGAAAAACAGGCTTTAAAAAATTATTTACAACATAACGGCGTATTACCTTTAGCAAACTGGATTTTATAATGTTATAAACTCAAAACATTATTTTTTACAAAACAAAAACGGCTAACGAAATGTTAGCCGTTTTTAATTAACGATTTAAAAATTTGCCAAGGATAAGTCCACCTATTACAAGAACTGCACCTACAGCAATAAGAATTGGTCCCATAATTCGCCCTTATTTATTAAAAATGTCTTTATATGATTTAGAGAATTTTACCGTTGGTGATTTGCAAGCAGGTATAATTATTTTTTCACTATTTAAAGGATTAACACCTTCCCTTGCATTTTTATCTTTAATGCTAAAAGTAGCAAAGCCCGAAATATGAACGTATTCACCGTTTAACATACATTCTGTTAAAGTGTCAATTAACTTTGATAAAGAAACTTCTGCTTCTTTAATCGTGCCACCAAGTCTTTCGGCATAAGCCCTAGTAAACTCGCTTTTATTCATAAAAACCTCCCCCGTACAAGACGGCAATTGTAAAAGCCGTCAAATTTATAATTTTTTGACGATTATAGTTTAATTATAGCATATATTTTTTATATTTCAAGACTTTTTTAAATTTTGTATTTTAGGTGCTTAATTTGGTTATTGACAAAAACCTTAAAAAATATTATATTAAATATAGTAATTTGATAAATTTATAGAAAAAAAGTATTTATTATATCGTTTTTTAAAGGAAAACTATGTTTCAAAACGAAAAACTAATTGAATTTATAAATAGTAACAACTCCTTTTTAAAGGTAAACGCCCTTAAAACTCTTGTAAAAAGGCAAAAGGCAGACGCAACGTTAATTCCTGAAAAGAAAGACGAGATATGTTTGCATTTTGCAAGCAAATATTATTATTCGTCTTTTTCGCCAAGTTTTTGTGCCTATGCTGGTTATAGGGCGGGCTTTTACGGAGTTGGAATAAACGACTACGCTACGCTTAAAGGTTATAAAGAATTTAGAAAGGCGTGTAGAATACTAAAAACCCCGTATATTTACGGTTATCATTTGTCTTGTCAACCTTTATTTAACGAAGATAGAGCAATCGTTTACGGCTACGGCGTTTGCTACGACGTTTCTTCTAAACTTGATAAAGAATTAGGTGAGTTTAGAGAAAGACAAAAAGAACTTACTTTCAAGTATTTAGAAAAAGTAAATTCAAGGCTTAAAAAGTATAAAATTCAAGTAAACAAAACAGAACTTTTAAAGCAGTCTTTATATTCAAAGGGTGGTGTTTTATGTGAAAAGCACCTTTTTAACGCTTACGCTGAAAAAATTACAGCACAATTTGGCAAAGGGCAAGAAATGATTGATTTTATCGTTAAACTTTTAAAAATTGAAAGAGATGATAAAAGTTTAGCCTTTTTATTAGCAAGCGAAAACAATTTTTACGTTGACGATTTGACTAAGGTTTTATTTAAGAACCGTGACCTTTTCGGCGTTAAAGAAACTTTAACTAGCGTTGACGAAATTATTAAACTTAATGAAAAATACGGTGTAATTTCTTCATATAAAATTAAACCTATGAAATACACTCAAACCGAGTTGATAGAAGTTTGCAAAACTTTAAAAGAAAAGGGATTTAACGGCGTAACTTTTGATGATAGAAAAATTCCTAAAGAAAGATTAAACGATTTAAACGAGTTTTTTATAGCAAACGATTTAATGCCTATATCTTTATATAGGATGGGTATGCCAAGGCAAACGGGCAGACAAGATAAAATGCAAGATGTTTTATTCGACACGGCGTTAGCAATAATAGGTAACGGAATTTCTTCGGCGTACTCTATAAGCGACGCAATGTTCGGCAAAACAACTTTGCAAAATTGTCCTGATTTAAAAACAAGAATTGAAATATTTAAAAACGTAGGCAGAAAAGGAAGGTAAAATTTGTCAAAAAAATCAATTTTATTAAAGGAAAAAATTGAATTAGTAAAAAAGGCAATAAAATTACCACTTAACGTAGACGCTTGCTCAGTAAAAGACGCTATTTGTAAAATTGTAGAACAAACTCAAAACTCTAAAGTAGAAATCGTCTTTAAAGAAAAAGACTACAAAAGGTATAGTGGTGAATTTTTTTCGTGCTTAAAAAGTACGTCTGTTAATTACTCAACGCTTATCGTTGAAAAAAATTGCAAAAGTTTTTATTCATCAAAAACTCTTTCGGCAATAAGTCAAAAGGTTTGCATTGTGGTTGGCGACGACGAGTTTATTAAGGCAACGAATACTTTTTGTTCGTCTAAAAAGATAAAGTGTTATGCCTTTTTAACTTCACCTTATTTTACTGAAATTTTAAAAGACGAATATTTTTATATAGATAAGGGTAAAAGTAAAAGCAAAAAGGTAAAACCTATCGAGTGTTTGTTTTTAGACCAAAACGTTATAAAAAAATGTAGCGTTTACGAAACGCTAAAAAGTTACGTTTATTGTCTTATGCAAGCAATTACCTTAATCGACTATAAGTTTAGTTCAATGCTCACGGGTAAAACGACTAAAAACGAGTATTATGATTTGTTAAAACAATCGCTAAATTATGCTTTAAACTTTTCTTCGTACGATAGTCCGTCTAAAGTTCTAACTTTAGCGTCTTTTATAATAAACGCCGTAGATAGTGATTGCGACGTGATTAAAAATTCAACTGCATATAATTATATTAAGGTTGCTAATCTTTTAAACGACGATTGCTCTCTTGCAAAACTTTATTTCGTGGGTTTTGAAAAGTTGGTAAAATTATATCATTTCTTCTTTTCTAACGATTTTAGCGACGTTTTATTGTTTCCTAACTATATCGGCGACCTTCAAAAACTTTCATTAATAGACGTAAAAGGTTTTGACGAATTGTATGAAAATTTAAAAGTTCCTTCAGCAAAAAGGGTTGGGTTAATTTGTAAACTTTTAAAGGTGGTTGGCGATAGTTTCTTAGACCAAACTTCTCAATTTATAAAAATTTTGCCTTCTATCGAAAAGGGGTTTTATCTTCAATTAGATAAAGAAAATAAAAATCAAGATATTGACGGCGAAGATATTAAAAACGCTTTAAGGCTTAGTACTTACTTGACAACAAGTCAAAACGTGTTAGTCGTTATGCGTGATTTCGGGCTTTTAAATTGACAAGTATAAAAAATTTAAAAATAGTTAATAATTCTTATCGAAAGGTAGGAATTATTTTTTTATGCAAAAAAAAATAGTAATAGTGGCAACTTTTATTTTTTTAATTTTAATAGCGTCGTATACGCAATTTAACGAGTTTTCAAACAAAAACGCAGTTTTTAGCACTAATTACTCGCAAGGTGACTTTTTTTCGGCAAACGTTAGTGAAATTTACGCCCATTATTTAAGTAAAGGCTATTCCTTTTACGTTGACGATTTAGAGTTTTTAACTAAGTTAAACGCTAAAAAAGTGTATTCAAGTAGCGTTGAAAAGATTGAAAATACATACTATTACACAAATAAAATAAAAAAATATCAAATAATAAACGGACAAAAGGTAAACGTGCATATAGCCAAAACAAATGAAAAAACTTTGGTGGGTATTCCGTTAATTTATTACGGATACTAGTATAAAAATTTAAAGTTTTGACAAAGATACATAAAACGGAGGTTAATATGGCACAAACAGAAAATAAAGTTATTAAATTCATAAAGAAAAACGCTTATTATTTTGCTTTTATAACGGCACTTACGGTTATTACGGTTATAATCGTCTCGTTAGTTATAGGTTTAAACAATAAGTTCGTGGACGTAAACGGTGATAAAGACACGGTTATTGAAACACCAAACGAAGACAATCAAAATCAAACGCCAAATGAACCGGTAGTTTCGGTGATAGTTTTCGATATGCCGACTAGCGGAAGTATTATTAAAGAATACGTTGGAGCAAGCGTTATATACAATCAAACGTTAGGCGTATATCAAGGACATAAAGCAATAGATTTTGGCGGTGATGCTGGAGCAGAAGTTTTTGCTTGTTATAACGGAGTGGTTGAAAGTATTACGACTTCAAAATTAGACGGAACTACTATAGTTGTCGACCATCTTAACGGCTTAAAAAGTTCGTATAATAGCGTTGACGTTGCTGAAAATATTGAGGTAGGCTTGGTTGTTGAAAAAGGTGACGTAATAGGATATATTGCTCAAAACAACAAAAAAGAGTATTTAGACGGACCACATCTTCATTTTGAAGTATTTGAAAATAACGTTAAAATAGACCCTAATAAGTATTTAATAGCAGAAGAAAAGTAATAAAAACAAAATTCCTTAAATAACTATATAGAGATAAAATAGTCTTATTTTAGTTATTACAAGGAATTTTTTTATGAAAAAATTTATCGTTTTATTTTTAGTTTTATCATTAAGTATTAGTTTTATAGGTTGCAGTAACGATAACGCCAAACCAAACGACGTTACGTACGATTTACGCCTTACGTTAAACGACGATATGACGCTTGACGGAAATTTAATTTTCACATACGTTAATTTTAACGAGGCGATGGACGAGTTAAAGTTTTGTTTATATCCAAACGGATATAGCCAAGAAAGTAAAATTGAGCCGATAAGTTATATTTATAATCAATTAGCCTATCCAAACGGGAAAAGTTACGGTGATATTGAAATTTTAGGGGTAAAAGTTCAAAATCAAGAAGTAAACTTTACAATAACGGGAGAAAATAAAAATATTTTAAAAATTGAAAAAGGCTTTGAAAAATTCCAAGAAATCTCAGTTGAAATTGATTTTAAAACGACACTTGCAAACGTTTTGCATAGGTTAGGCTACGGTGACAATACCATAAATTTATGCAATTTTTATCCTATAATTTGCGTAATTGAGAACGGAGAATACGTCGAGTGTTTATACTATCCTTACGGCGACCCTTTTTACTGCGAAAACGCAGACTATTTAGTTGAATTTACTTTGCCGTCGACGTATAGTGTTGCATCGTCTTTAGATTGTGTGGGCGTTGAAGTTTCGGGATACACTACTACTTATAAATACGAGCAGTCTTGCGTAAAAGATATTGCTTTTGTTTTGTCTAATCAATTTGAAATTTTAAAAGACCACGTCGACGGAATTGAAGTTTATTACTATTATTTTAGCGACGCTACGCCAGAAAACACTTTAAACGTAATTAAACAAAGTTTAAATTTTTTTGGAAACGAGTACGTTAAATACCCATATTCGCACTACACGGTATGTCAAAGCGACTTTATTTACGGGGGTATGGAATATCCGTGTTTAGTTTACGTTGACGAAAAACTATCTAATAACGAACTTTATTATACCGTCGTTCACGAAACGGCTCATCAGTGGTGGTACGGAATAGTAGGCAACAATCAAATAGAAGACGCTTACATCGACGAAGGGCTAACGGAATTTTCAACTATTAATTTTTTTCATAACTATAGCGAATACCAAATAAATAAAGAAGAATTTATAAAAAACACTCGCAAGGCATACGATACCGTTTTGGCAAATTTAATTGAAATGGGAATTAACTTAAACCACGGATTAAAATATTCTTTAAAAGATTATTCAAGTGATTTAGAGTACGTTGCGACGGCTTATTATAGGTCGGCAGTAACTTTTTGCGATATAGAAGAAAAGGTTGGTGCTAAAAAATTTAACAAATTTTTAAAGGGATTAGTTCAAAAATACGCTTATACAAATATAGCAACTGAAATTCTAGATAAAGAAATAAAAAAACTTGGAAAAGAGGCTTACGGAATTTTTTGTAAAAACGTTTACTCTTAGAAAATAAAAAATTTTCTCAAAAAGTGTAATTTGTTCGCTTAAGTTAGTTCTAAGTATTGACAATATTTTCGTAAAATGTTAAAATAATACGGAAATTATAGTGGATATCTATACATACTTATATATTTAAGGTAGGTGCAAGAATTAATGAACAAATTCTTATTAAAATTTATTACAATAATTTTAAGCGTTTCTTTAGCATTTTCTTTAGTTGCGTGTGATTCTACAAACGAAGACGATAACGTAGTAACGGGAACGTTTGAATATCAATACGTTGAAGACGAAGACGATGCCGACGGCGGATATTACAAAATCACGGGTTACAACGTGAATAGTAGCGACGTTGAAAATGATTTTAAAGACGTTGAAGACAAATTTAGAAATTTAGTTATTCCTGAAACAGCAGAAGGCTTAGGCGTTACTGGCGAAAGAAAAGACTTAAAAGTTAAAGAAATAGGTGCTGCGGCATTTGCTAGCAAAACTATTTTAAAATCAATAACTATCGGTACACACGTTGAAACTATCGGGCTTGGTGCGTTTGCTAACTGCCACAACTTAGAAGAAATGACTATTCCTTTCGTTGGTGAAAGTGTTGACGCAGTCAATAAAGAAAGAATATTTGCTCACTTATTTACTACGACTGACGACGGCTCTGGACTTAATAAAGAAATAACGGTTAAGGTGTATAGCCAAAAAGATTATAGTGGTAACGATTTAAATAGCGACGAAGATTTAACTTATTACGTACCTCTTAGCCTTAAAAAGGTAACGGTTTTAGGTGGTGAAATTAAAACGAGTGCTTTCTATGGCTGTACTAATTTAGAAGAAATAGTTGTCTCAAGTAACGTTGATTATATAGGTGGACACGCTTTCTATAACTGTACGTCTCTTAAAAAAGTTACGTTGCCACAAAGCGTTAAAAACATTTATCAATACGCTTTCTCAAGTTGTGGTGCGTTAAGAACTCTTCCTTTTGACGAAAATAGTCAAATCGAGTATATCGGCAGAGAAGCCTTCTCAGGATGTTCAAGCATAGGTTCAAACACCGTATCGGCAATCGTTAAAGTCGAAAAAATGCCTTCAACCTTACAATTTATAGGCGAAAGGGCGTTTATGAACTGCTCGTCGATTAGAGGGTTTGATTTATCACTTGCAAGTTTTACTGAAATTCCTATGAGTGCTTTTGAAAATTGTAGTTCAGTTGAACAACTTTCAATTAAAAGTGGTACGATTGTTAGAACGGGTGCGTTTTTAGGTTGTGTGAAACTTAAAAAATCTGCAATTTCAAATTACGACGAATTAAACGTTGAAATAGATGCTTTTGATGAAGAATTTTACGAATAAAACATAAAACATTAAAGACCTTGCAGTTGCAAGGCCTTTTTTATTAAAACTTATTTTAACAAAGCGTTTATATACCCAAAACTTTGTTTTGGTCGTCAGCCAAAAGATTAAACGAAGAAAGTAGTTGTATTTATCGTTAAGTTTTGTTTTGGTGTTGTTTGTGCTAACAATGTTTGTTTCGACAACTAAATCTTCAAATTTGCAATCAAAATAATTTAAAAGTTTAACTATATCTAAAAACACGGCTCGGCTTTACTTTGTTCCTATTTTTATAAGAATACCTTGCAACGTCGTCTTAAGTAACTCTTTTTTAACTTCTTAAAACTTTTAGTAGAATAATTTTACCTTTTTTATAGGTTGTAAAAAATCACTTTTTATCGGTTGGTTTTGTGAAAAGGTTTGTTCTTTCTGGGTGAATTAATGCGTTTAAAACGTTGTCAGTAGAAAAGGGAATTTCTTTTCTTATGTCTTTTAATAAATTTTTAACGTATTCTCTACGAGTATTTTTATCGGCAGGGCAAGGGTTGTGTAAAATAGGCTTGTCGCTTGTAAAAGAAATTATATCACGTTCTCTAACGTAAATCATAGGTCGAATTACGTCAAGATTTGCTCTTTCAAGGTGCGTTACGGGGCTAAAAGTTGAAAGTCTACCTTCGTAAAGCATTGAAAGATAAAAAGTTTCAACTAAATCGTCGGCGTGATGACCTAACGCAACTTTATTACAACCTAAACTTGCACTTACTTGATTTAATGCTCCACGACGCATATTTGCACAAAGCGAACAAGGATTAGTTTCTTTTCTTTCTTTAAAAACTATATCGTAAATTTCAGTTTTTTCAATATGATATTCAACGCCTAAACTATTTACGAAATCTTTTAAAGCGTCGAACTCGGTTTTATCGTAGTTTACACCCGTATCAATAGTAACTGCAACAAGTTCAAACTTTTTAGGGTAAAAACGTTTTAATCCACAAAAAGCCGAAAGCAAAGCAATACTATCTTTTCCACCAGAAAGCCCTACGGCTATTTTGTCTCCGTCGTTTATCATATTATAATCTTCAATTGCCTTTCTAAAAGGCGATAATAATTGTTGTAAATTCATAAAGTTTATAATTCCATTTGATTTTTCATAAATATTATAATATAATTAAAAATATAAAATCAATGGTTTGAGGGCAATATGGCTGAAATTTTATTACAATTTTTAAAAAATATTACAAATGACGGCAAATTATTGACACTTTTGATATCGGTTTTTCCATTAGTTGAACTTAAAGGAGCAATTCCTATCGGCTTAGGACTTGGCGAAAACTTATTAACGTCTGCTATGCTTGCTTATATTGGCTCAAGTTTAGTGTGTATTCCTATATACTTTTTACTAATACCTATATTTAATTTGCTTAAAAAAATCAAGTTTATAAAAAAACTAGTTGAAAAAATAGAATTAGTTTTTCAAAACAAAGCGTTAAAAGTATCAAAGGGAACGGAAAACGCACAAGACAAAAAAGACAAGTTTTTAGCCTGGGCGTTATTTATTTTCGTAGCAATACCATTTCCGGTTACGGGTGTGTGGACGGGAACGGCGATTGCCGTGTTCTTGCAAATGAAATTTTCAAAATGCTTTTTACCACTAGTTTTAGGCAATTTAGTTGCAGGCATATTAATAACTTTATTAACTTTTTTGTTTAGTGGTTACGTTAACGTTATTATCGACGTATTATTCGTTATCGCAATTATTATGCTTATTATATTTATAGTAAAGGTTGCAAAAAGCAAACCTGTAAAAGAATAAAGGAGTTATTAGGGGCATTATGCTTAAAAAAGGTCTTAATTTTTTAATTTTCGACGAACAAATCACAGTATATTTTTATAGGGTGGCAGTAAAAAACAAACAATTTAACGTTTATTTAAACGGCAATAAAATAGGTACGACTAGCAAATATTATTATGATATTGAAGGCTTAACCGAGCAAACTAAGTACTCAATAAAGATAGATTATATCAATGACGACGGAAACGTAATCGTAATAGGCGAAGAAGAAGTTGTTACTAAAAAGATTAAAAATAAAATCGACGTAACTAAACCACCTTATAACGCAATAGGCGACGGCAAAACTTTTAATAGAGACGCTATTCAAAAGGCTTTTGACGATTGTACTGAAAACGATTGCGTATATTTTCCAAAAGGAACGTACTTAACGGGCGGATTAAGACTTCACTCAAACAGTGAAGTATATTTGTGTGAAGGTGCTACTATTAAAGGAACGGACAATCCCGACGATTATCTTCCGTTTATTGTAAGCAGAACGGAAGGGCTTAATATGGATTGTTATCAGTCGGTTATAAATATCGGTTACTTAGACCACTCAAACTACGGCTACAGTTGTGAAAACGTTGTTTTAAGGGGTAAAGGTAGCATTATAGGTGGTGGCGATTCTCTTAATCACAAAACGATTGAAAAGGGCTACGACGTTTTAAAAGATTATATTGCAAGTTTGGGTGATAGGGTTAAAGAATTTGACTCTCCACGAACTATTCCAGGAAGACTTCGTGGTAGATTAATTAACGTAAGTAACGCTAAAAACGTAATTATGTCGGGGCTTTATTTGGCTGAATCTCCATACTGGAATATTCACTTTATTTATAGTGATAACGTAATAACGCATAATTGTTTTATATATACTAAAGGTATACATAACGGTGACGGCTGGGACCCAGATAGTTCAACTAACTGTTCGTGTTTTGGAACTAAATTTATTTGTGGGGACAACTGCGTTGCAGTAAAATCGGGTAGAAATCCAGACGGAAACGTCGTAAATAGACCAACTAAAAATATAAACGTATTCGATTGTGTTGTTGATGGTGGTGGCGGTTTTGCAATAGGTAGTGAAATTTCAGGCGGAATTGAAGACGTTAGTTTTTGGAATTTAGATAGCAGAGTTTCTTCTATCGGTATTCAAATTAAAACTACCGTAAAGCGTGGCGGGTATATTAAAAAGGTAAAAGTTTATGATAGCGTATTTCCTAATATCGTTATAAGCGGAAAATATACTTGCAATAAAGACGGCGAAGGTGCGGGATATTTAACGCCTATTAGCGATATTGAAGTTGATAACGTTCTTTTAACGGGCATTAAAAGAAGAATTTTATATAGTGAAAGAAAAGACGAAATAATCGAAATGTTCGTTCCGTGCATTGAAGTTAAAGGTTTTGACGAAGACCCAACGACGTTTAGAAAAATTTCCTTTAAAAACTGCACTTTAACTAAAAGACATTACGATTACGAGCATTTAATTAAATTACAAAACTTTGTTGACGTAAGTTTTGAAAACGTTATTACCGAAAAAGGAGAATAAAATGTTAAACGCAATAGTATTTAACGACGAAATAACTTTATACTGGGACAGAGCAAAAAGTTATATAAAAGGCGACAAGTATAAAGTGCAAGTAAACGGCGAAACTTTTTATGCCGAAAAGACGCACTATGAACTTTATAATTTACAAAGTGAGCAAGAATTTAGCGTAAAGGTAACGCTATTAAACGAAAAAGGCGAAGAAAAAGAGTTTATAGGTGAAGAAAAATACGTTACTAGTAAAAATAAAAACAAAATCGACGTAACGAAACCTCCGTATAATGCAATAGGAGAC
>JAZRIP010000028.1:0-152283 GCA_045645345.1 Christensenellaceae bacterium | reverse complement strand
TCATATTAATATTGACAATATTTTATATTAATGATATAATAACTTAATAAGTAGAAAAATCTTTATAATTTAGTTATATATGGTGAATTATGGATATTAAAGAAGTTTTAAAAGGTCAAAACGACGTTATAATTTTATATATTTTATCTAGTGGAGATAGACATATTGACGAACTTAAAGAAATTATTGATAATTTGTTTAACGGTATTAAAATAGGTACGTTATACTCTGTTATTACAAGGTTAAAAACACAACAATTTATCAATGAATATCGTGCAAGTTCGCTTAATGGGTCTAGACGTAAGTATTTTAAAATTACAGATGCCGGCAAGCAAGAATTTAACGAAAAATACGCAAGTTTTTTTACTGAAAACGTAGAACTACCCGTTAGAGACGAAATTACGCAAGAAACTTTTGTTCAACCTACTAAAAGAACTTCTAAAACTACAAAAAAACAAGAAATTTCTACTCAGATTGAAGAAGAAACGGACGTATTAGACCAAACTACTCAAAAAACTGACGATGAAAGCGATTATTCTTCTTATATTCATAGTGCATCAATGCAAACAACGGTTACTGACATTGATTTTTCTTCACTTGACGACGAAAGTGACGGTAAAACGGTTGACGAAACTCCTATAACTACTCAAAAAGTTGACGATACGTTTACGGTTGATGATTATAATCTTAAAAAAGATATGGAAAAAGAAGACGAAATTGATAAAATAGGTGTTAAAAAGCCTACTGACGACACTATAGGTAGTACCGTTTATCAATATGGTCAAGTTTTAAACGAATTATTCCCTAAAAACGTTACGACTGAAACAACTACACAAGACCAAACGCCAACTCAAACGGATAAACAAGGCGATTTAACCGACGTTTACGAACTTGCAGAAAAAGACGGCATTAAAATTAGAACGTCTGCCGATACTAACAGATATCAAGGCTCTAAAATTTTACTTAATACCCTACTACTTCATACGTCAGTTATTTGGTTTGCAGTTTACGTCGTTATGTTTTTAATTTCGTCATTAATTTGCTTAAAAATAGTTGATTTTAATTTACTTATTAAATCTAGTTTAATTTTAGCAATCGTTCCTATTATGTTTTTAGTGATTTTTCTTATAAATCCAAAATACTCGGTGAAAGATTTGTTTAGATTTAAAAACGTTATTGAAATTGCCTTGACGTTAACAATTACGACGATTATTATCGTAATCGCAGTAGCAAATTTAATGAATTTAGATTATTTAAATAATCAAGTATTATTTACTAGCGTCGTATTCCCTATCATTATTGCTATTTCGTTACCGATATTCTTTATTATAGAATATTTGCTTGTTAAATTGAATTTTTATCAAACTTTATAATTAAAAATGCTAACGCATAAGACGTTAGCATTTTATTTTACTTTTTTTCAGGCGGTGCGGTAAAGTTATTTAAAAGGTTGTTGTTTTGTAAAGAAAGGGTAAAGTTTCCTTCACTATTAACTTTTATAACTATATGGCCGTTTGTGTCCGTTCTATAAAGTGAAGTACCAATTAACCTATTTAAAGTTTCTGTGTGTGGATGAGAATAATCGTTATTAGTTCCACAAGAAATAACTGCTGATTCAGGCTTAATTAAATCTAAAAAATCTTTGGTTGTCGACCAACGTGAGCCGTGATGTCCTACCTTTAAAACGTCACAATCAACGTAATTAGTGTATGTTTTGTATTTTGAAATAAATTCTTCTTCAACTTCTTCTTCAGCGTCACCGGTAAAAATCATTTTAAAACCACAATATTCTAACATTACTATCGGTGAATAATTGTTTACGTTATTATATTTAACGTTTGATAAACTTGCTGTTGGAGTTAAGAAATCAAAGGTGTATTTATACTCTACGTCGTTATATTTAGCCGAATTTGCAAAATCACTATCACTTGTAAAAAATTCCCACAAGCATTTTATATTATTGCCGTATTTTTCGTTTAAGATACACTCTAAAAATTCACCATATTTATTTGTGCCGTGTGAAAACGAACCCATATTAAATTCGTTTGTAAATTCAAATATCGTACTCGTAGAATTAACGTGTTTAATATATGGTCTAAACACTTTTTTAACGTTTGTAATATTAAAAAGGTGGTCTGCACTACCTATGTGGTCGGAATCAGTATGGGTTGCTATAAAATAATCAATAGTATTGATGTTATGTGCTTCAAAGTAATTAGATAAAATGGTTTCATATTTAGTTCCATTTTCACCAGCGTCAAACATTATATTTTTGCCGTCGGGTGCTTTAATTAAGATAGCGTCGCCTTGCCCTATATCAATAATATGTATTTCTAAATCGTTAAGGACGCTAACCGTTGTAACCTCGTTATCGGCAGGCGGTTTAATATTGTTTTGGTTAAATAAATTATTATAAAAATCGGGATTTAAATAACAATAAACTATAAACCCTACTATTAAAACAACAACTAACGCCACAAAGAGTTTAGGATTTTTCTTTGCAAATTTTACTACTTTTTTTGCTTGTCTTTTTTTACTTGCCACTTTTATGCCACCTTTACTAAATATATATTTATTTTACAATAAATATTATAATATTTCAATAATTTTTAAAAAAAATAACTACCAGTTTGGTAGTTATTTTAATTTATTAGTTATTTAAAAGGTCTGCTATTGAAACGCTAGTATCGCTTGAATCAGTCCAACCTCTCATATCTTCATCGTCGTCTTTATCTTTTTGAACCTTTTTTTCGTCTTCTTTTACTTCTTTTACAGGAGCAGGTGTTAAAGCTTTGATTGAAAGAGTGATTTTTTCTTTTTCAACATCGATAGCAAGAATTTTCGCAGTAACTTCTTCGCCAACTTTTAAAAGTGATGCAGGATTTTCAAGGAATTCGTGTGAAATTTGTGAAACGTGAACTAAACCGTCAACACCCTTTTCAATTTCAACGAAAGCACCGAAAGAAACTATTCTAACTACTTTACCAGTAATGGTATCACCTACTGCGTATTTAGTAGAAACAAGTTCCCAAGGTTTTGGTTGTAATTGTTTATAACCGATTGAAACTTTTTTATTTTCTTTATCAACTTTTAAAACTACGAAATCGTAAGATTTTGAAAGTTCTAAAACTTCTTGTGGATTTTTAACGTTAGTCCAAGAGAGGTCTGAAACGTGTGCTAAACAATCAAAACCGTTTACAACAACGAAAGCACCAAAAGATGCAAATCTAACAACCGTACCAGTAACAACGTCGTTTTCACTAATGCTTGCAAAGAATTCTTCTTCTTTAGCAAGTTTTTTGGCTTCCCTAGCCTTCTTTTCTTCTTCTAAAATTACTTTTTGAGAAGCAATAATATCTTTCTTTCTAGAAGAGTATTCAACTTTAAGAGCCTTAACACGAAGTTTTTTACCAACGTATTTATCAAGTTCTTTTACAAAGCCGATTTTAATTTCTCTTGCAGGAACGAATACTTCAAAGTTTTCGTATTTACCGATAAGCCCGCCTTTATTAAAGCCTTTAACTTCTAATTCAAAAACCTTACCTTCACGAAGGGTTGCAACAAGTTCTTCTTCATGTTTTAAAACGAGAATTTGTTTTTGAGAAAGTTTTAATGGCTTAACTGTCATAACTACAACTTCAATTTCTTGAGCAACTTCATAATCGCTAGGATTATATTCTTCACAAGCTAATTCTTCTTTAGGAAGTTTAATATCGCTTTTACCATCAAAGTAAACGCTTAAACCGTCACTTGAAACTTGAGAAATAACAACCGTAATTTTTTGCCCTTTTTTTAAATTTTGCTTTTCATCAAGTAAAGCAACAACTTGTTCCATAGAATTTATGCTTTTGTCTTCCATTGTTAAGAGAACCTCCATTGATTGTTCAAGTGGCGTGGATGCACCACTGACAATACCTACACTTTTAAATTGTTTTATTTTATTATAATCAAGCCCGTTAGGCTGTGATATCAAAAAAACGTTTTTGCAATGTTTGTTGCAAATTTCATATAATTTTGCGGTGTTTGAACTGTTTTTGCCACCTATTACCACAATCGCTTGATGAGATTTTGATAAACTTTCCGCTTCGTTTTGGCGTTCCATTGTAGTATAACAAATCGTTTTAAAAATGACAAGCGTTTTTATCGAAAAATTGTTGATTTTTTTTAAAATTTTGTCAAATTTTTCGTACGAATAGGTTGTCTGGACTACAACGCACACTTTTTCATAATTATTAATGTTGTCAACCTTAAAATCGTCGTCATCAATAATAATTGCACTATTATTACACCATCCGTTTATGCCTAAAACTTCAGGGTGAGCAGGTTTACCTATTATTACAATTTGATAGCCGTCGCTATAATGTTTATTTACGATAGTTTGTATTTTTTTAACAAAAGGACAAGTTAAATCAATAACTTCAACGCCGTTACTTGACAACTTATCAAATACTGATTTAGCAACTCCGTGAGAACGAATTATAACTTTATCACCCGATTTTACCTTATCAAGTGAATATATAGTTTTTATATTTTTACTTTCAATTTGCTTAAGAACGCTTTCGTTATGAATAATATCACCGAAGATAAAAGTGTTTTTAGCATCATTTTCGTTTAGATTTAAGACGTAGTCTACTGCCCTTTTTACACCCGAACAAAATCCGGCGTATTTAGATAAGGTTACTTGCATTTTATTTTTTACCTTTTGTTTTTTTCTTATTTTCAACGTAAGCAAATACTTCTTTTTGCAATTCTAACATTGTGTTTTCAATAATTTTGGTACACTCAATTGATATTTCTTCAGTAAATTTAACGTCGTAATACTTAGAAAAATCAATAGGTTTGCCTATAATAACGTAATTTTTTTTAAAGGCTTTAAAACGGTCGTAAATTATAACGGGAGTTATATTCGATTTGCCTTTTATAGCAAAAAACGCCGTACCTTGCTTAATTTCTTGTAATTTGTTATCAACTTTATTTCTCGTGCCTTCAGGAAAAATGGCTAAACGTTTATCTTGATTTAATACGTTTACAACTTGACGAATAGTTTGAAAAGACGGTTTATCTCTATCGATAGGAATACCACCTAATTTACTATACGCCCAACCCAAAAATTTATTATCGTAATTTTCTTTTTTAGAAATAAAAAAAGTTTTATCTTTAAATAATGACGCAATCATAACGATATCCGTTTTTCCTAAATGATTGCATACAACGATATTTTTTCCGTTTTTTATTAAATTTTCTTTATTAATGTATTCTACAGGATAAAACAATTTAAAAATAGGAATACCAAAAAAACGTACTATTTTATAAAATAACATATATCACCTTTTAATTTATTCGTCAATTTTAGAAAGAACAAAATTTATAACTTCGTAAATACTCATATTAGTAGTATCTACTAAAATTGCGTCTTTTGCTTGACGAAGTGGAGCAAATTGACGATGACTATCGTTATAGTCACGAGTTTCAATTTCTTTATATAAAGTATCAAAATCAACTTCTTGACCTTTTGCTTTTAACTCGTTATATCTTCTAGTCGTTCTTTCATTGGTTGACGCAGTTATATAAAACTTGTATTTTGCAAATGGTAAAACGTTAGTGCCTATATCTCTGCCGTCTAAAACGCAACTTTGCTCCTTTGCAATCTCTCTTTGAAGTGAAACGAGTTTTTCTCTAACGCATTGTAAAGCACTAATGTTCGAGGCAAGCATAGAAATATCGTTTTCTCTAATTTTTTGCGAAACGTCTTCACCATCAAGCATAGTGATTTGAGCCCCGTCTTTATACTTGATTTTTAAATCGATATCGTAAATAAAAGTTTTAACCATATCTTCGTCTTTTGTAGATATGCCTAATCTTTTTGCTTTTAAGCCACACGCCCTATACATTGCACCAGTATCAAGATATAAGATATTTAATTTTTTTGAAAGGGCTTTTGCTAACGTGCTTTTGCCACTGCCTGATGGACCATCTAATGCTATATTATACATAAATCACCTACTAGAATTTTTTATATTTTTTTAGATTTTATCGTAAAATTTAATAATTATTCTATATTTGCATTTCCCGCAGTATACGCAGTCGAAAATGCAATTTGTAAATTAAAACCGCCCGTAAACGCATCAACGTCTAAAACTTCTCCTATAAAATATAAGCCGTTAATTAACTTACTTTCCATAGTGGACGGATTAATTTCACTTACTTTCACCCCACCACTAGTAACTACTGCCTCGTTATAACCACGTAACGAGTTGGTTTTAAAGGTTAAGTTTTTAATACACTCAACTAACCTTTTCCTTTCTTCAGTGGTAATTTCGTTTACTTTTTTATTTTGATATATATTACACCTTTTAATAATTAACGGAATTAATTTTTTAGGCAATAACAAGTCTAATGAATTTTTAAATTCTTTATTTTTAAAAGTATCGAAATCACGTAAAATTCGTAAATCTAATTGTTTTTCCGTTAATGCTGGTTTCAAGTCGAAAGAAATAGTTATTTTAGACAAATCTTGCCTATTAATTAATGCAGATAAAGTTAATACAAGCGGACCTGATATACCAAAATGAGTAAACAAAGCCTCACCTTGTTCGCTATAAACTAGTTTTTTAGAAACTTTTGCCGATAGATTAATGTTTTTAAGAGATAAACCTTGTAACGACTTAAACTCATCGCCATCTAAATTTATTCCCACTAATGAAGGATATAATTTCGTTACAGCATGACCTACGCTTTTAGCAAAGGCGTAACCATCGCCCGTTGAACCAGTTGAAGAATAAGAAAGTCCGCCTGTTGCAATTATAACGTTATCGCATAAAATTGCTTGTTGTTGTGTTTTAACTCCTTTAATTTGACCATTTTCGGTTAAAATTGACGTAACTTCGGTATTTAATCGAATATCAACGTTTACGCTTTTTAATGCGTTTTCTAAGGCTCTAATAACGTCGCTAGACTTATCGCTTAAAGGAAAAACTCTATTGCCTCTTTCTACTTTTGTTTTAAGTCCTATATTTTCAAAAAAAGTGATAGTGTCTTTTGGTGAAAAGGAATATAACGAACTTAATAAAAATTTAGGATTAGAAACGACGTTATTTAAAAAACTTTCAACTTCTACGTCGTTGGTTAAGTTACATCTTCCCTTGCCGGTTATATATAATTTTTTACCTAATTTTTCATTTTTTTCAATTAAAATTACATCTTCGCCGTTGATTGCACGAAAATATGCACAAAGCATACCCGACGCACCGCCACCGATAACAATTGTTTTCATTAAAATTTAAAATCCTTATATTCGTTATATATTTTCTCGTCAAGCGGAGAACTAATTATCGGTGAAATCGCAACGTAGCCGTTTTCAACTAAATAATCGTCGCTATCAGTACCATTAATACTCTCTAAAATAGGTTCACCCGTAAGTTTTACGGTGTTTTCGCCTGTTTTAACGTAAATGTCGGTGTAAATACGTTTACCTACACGGCAAAATTTTGCACCTTTTATTAGACTTGCTTTTATAGGTGGAATATTAACGTTTAAAACGAATTTTTCGTTAGAAATTTCGACTAATTTATTAAAAATTCCGTCAATTACCTTACAATTTTCATTAAAATCAAAATCTTCGTCTTTTTTACCCGTATTTGAAAACGCAATACTTTTATACCCTAAAAAACTTGCCTCTAAACAAGCGTTTACCGTGCCACTATAAACGACGTCGTATGCAATATTAGAGCCGTAATTAATACCCGCTACTACTAAATCAACGTCACCTTTTTCATTGTATATTCCGTATTTTACGCAGTCACACGGAGTTCCCGATATACTATAACTTTCAAATTTATCGCTTAAATTAACTTTTTTAACGATAATGTCCCTATGAAAAGTCATACTACGTGAAAAACCTGAACGATTGCCGTCGGGTGCGTAAACTACTACTTTATTGTTTAAACTTAGAAGATTAGCGAGTGCAATTAAGCCCTCGCTAAAAATTCCATCGTCGTTTGTGATTAAAATTTTCATTTTATACCGGATATATCTTCGATTTTGCCATATCGGCATCAATTTTTTTATCTCTTGCTAAACGATATTTAAAGAAGTTAATTGCTACTTGGTTAAAGAGTGCGTAAGATAATACGTCTTCTTCTTGAGTATAATAATCTTTCATTTCTTCTTTAAATTTTTCGTATTCTGGTGGAATATCGTCAGCAGGTCTATAAGTAATACGCTTATCGTTGCCTAAGATTTTCTTAACTACTTCAGCGTCTGGTTCAGTACTTAATTGACCGTATTCGCCTTTAATTAACGCCTTAAATTCTTTAGTAACCATTTTATATCTTTCGCCTTGTAAAACGTTTAATACGGCTTGCGTACCAACGATTTGTGACGAAGGAGTTACGAGTGGCGGATATCCACTATCCTTTCTAACGTTAGGAACTTCTTTTAAACAATCTTCAAGTTTATCAAGTTTGTTTGCCTGTTTTAATTGTGACATAAGATTTGAAAGCATACCGCCTGGAACTTGATAAATTAAAGTATTTACGTCAATTTGTCTAACTTTAGGGTTTAAAATGCCGTCTTTTTCAAGTCTATCGGCAACCTTTTTAAAGTGTTCGTTAATAGGAAGAAGTTTTTCAATATCTAATCCCGTATCGTATTCAGTACCTTTAAGCGTTGCAATTAAAGGCTCAGTTGCCGGTTGAGACGTGCCGTTACCTAGTGCAGAAAGTGCCGTATCAACGATATCGCAACCTGCTTCAATCGCTTTAAGGTATACCATATCGCCGGTACCCGTCGTATTATGAGTATGTAAATGAATTTTAGTAGTTGGTTTTAAAACTTTTTTCATACCACTAATAATATCGTAAACGGTGTATGGTAATAAAATGTTTGCCATATCTTTAAGACAAATATTATCAGCACCCATATCTTCAAGTAATTTTGCCTTTTTAATAAAATATTCGTTAGTGTGAACCGGGCTTGTCGTGTAACAAATAGTTGCTTCACATACTGCACCGTATTCACCTTTATATTTATTAATAGATTTCATTGCAGTTTCAAGGTTTCTTTCGTCGTTTAACGCATCGAATACCCTAATAACCCTAACGCCGTTACGAATTGACGCTTCGATAAATTTATCAACCACGTCGTCGGCATAATGTTTATAACCTAATAAGTTTTGTCCCCTTAAAAGCATTTGAATAGGAGTTTTAGTAATATGTTTTCTTAAAACTCTTAATCTTTCCCAAGGGTCTTCATTTAAAAATCTTAAACAACTATCGAAAGTAGCACCACCCCACGCTTCAAGAGAGTAAAAACCAACGTCGTCAAGTTGTTCTAAAACTGGAATCATTTCTTCAAGTTTCATACGTGTTGCCGCTTGCGATTGATGTGCGTCACGTAAAATTGTTTCAGTAATTAAAACTTTTTTAGCCATAATAATCTCCTATAAATAAAGTGCAAGTAAAACACCTGCTGCTATTGCAGAACCGATAACGCCTGCTACGTTTGGACCCATTGCGTGCATTAATAAATGGTTGTTAGGGTCAGTTTCACGACCAACGTCTTGCGATATACGAGCAGCCATAGGAACTGCCGAAACGCCTGCCGAACCGATAAGAGGATTGATTTGTCCTTTTGATAAAACGTTCATAAGTTTTGCAACTAATAATCCACCTATAGTACCCATACAGAAAGCAATTAGACCAAGAACAATAATACCTAGCGTTGCAGGTGATAAGAATACGTTACCAACTGCTTTTGAACCTACCATTAATCCAAGGAAAATGGTAACCGTGTTCATAAGTCCGTTTTTAGCAGTGTCCGTAAGTCTTTCAGTAACACCAGATTCTTTTAATATATTACCGAACATAAGCATACCGAGAAGTGGCATTGCATCTGGTAAAATTAAGCCTACTACGAGTGAAACAAGCAACGGGAATACTATTTTTTCTACTTTAGAAACCTTCCTTAATTGTTTCATTTTAATTTTACGTTCTTTTTCAGTAGTCAAAAGACGCATTATAGGTTTTTGAATTAACGGAATTAAAGCCATATACGAGTACGCTGCAATTGCTACTTGTGGTAATAAGTGTTCGGCAAGTTTTTTAGTTACGTAAATTGCCGTAGGACCATCTGCACCACCGATAATTGCTATTGCACCTGCTTCAGTATATTCAAAGCCCATAAGCGACGCACCAACGAAGGTAATAAATATACCAAGTTGTGCCGCAGCACCTATAAACATACTTTTTGGATTTGCAATTAATGGACCAAAGTCAGTCATTGCACCTATACCAAGGAAAATAATTGGTGGGAAAATTACCCAGTCTACACCTTTATATATATAGTAGAATAATCCGTAATTTTTTATTACCGTTTCACTTGATACAGTAAGAGTATTTGCTAAATATTCGATAGCCGTTCCACCTGCTTGAATATTAGGAATTACTACTGAATTTAAAGATAAATACTCAACTAACTTGTCGTAATTTAACACTTGGTCGGTTGGTAAGTTGAAATAAGCAACAATTTCTTCAAAAGTTCCCCTAAATACTTCTACACCTGATTCTGCGGTAATGATATAACCTTTATCGCCAAATAAAATTCTATAAACACCTGGAATATTTACGATAAACATACCAAACGCAATAGGAAGTAATAAAAGCGGTTCAAACTTTTTAACTATTGCAAGATATACGAGTACGAAAGAAATTGCAACCATTACTAAATTTTGCCAAGACGCTTGACCGTTAAACAAGGAATATATACCCGTAGTTTGCCAAAGACTATCTAGCGATGCAACGATTGTATCCCATATCGTACATATTGAAGATAATGCTAACATTTAAAATCTCCTTAACCGATAACGCAAAGAACTTCGCCCGTATCAACGTTTGCACCTACTTGTGCTTTAAACGATACTACGCCGTCACAAGGAGCAGTTAAATCGTTATCCATTTTCATTGCTTCTAATACGATAACTACGTCACCTTCTTTAACAGTTGCACCTTCACTTACCTTATACGCTTTTATCATACCTGGCATCGGTGCAGTTAAACTCGTACCGTTAGTTACTTGTGTTGCTTGTTTTTTAGGAGCAGGTGCCGGAGTAGTGCTTGCTTGTGTTTGAACTGGTTTTACTTGTGTAACAACTGGTGTTACGCTTTCAGTAACGCCTACTTCTTCTACACCAACTTCGTATTGAGTTCCTTCTATTGTAACTATAAATTTACGCATTTTTATATCTCCTTATTAATACCTTTTTATTTTTTTAACTATGAAATCGCAATTAGATTTTTGATTTTCAAAATAATATGCAGAAATTGCCGCAATAATTGCTACCTTAACGTGATTTGGAATTTCGTTTGGCGTTTCAACCGGTTGAATTGTAACAATTTCTTCTTGTTTTGGTTGTTCAACTTTTTTAGGCTCTTTTTGTATTGAAAATGCTTTACCTGCTAAGGTTACGCATAGAACGATTATAGCAATACCTAAAAATATTATAAACATACCTATGAAAAACGTTAATAAACCTTGCGTTAATTTTTCATCAAACGAAATTTGTGAAGTTAATAATGTGTTTAACATAATAACCCCCTTAGTCTCTAATAATCATTTGTAATACTGAAATTACGTGTTGACGTAAATATTGTGGTTCAATAATATCGTCAACGCAACCAAGCCTTGCCGAATTCATAACGTCTTGCAATTTAGCGTATTCTTCTTTTAACTCGTTAATTTTGTCTTGACCGATTACGCCAAACTCACAAGCAACGCCAACGTCACCATCTAAAAGTGAAATTTTAGCATCACAGAAAGCGTACGAGTATTTAACGCCAAATTGTTTTGAAACGAAAGTAGAATAACCAAGACCTATTGCTTTACCATACACTACCGATACGATATTTGCTTGTGCTAATGCGTATAACATATTAGCATATTCGATTAACACAGGGCTTTTCGCAGTTGTAAAATCTTCTTTAATACCTTTAGTGTTAACTAAATTTATTATAGGCAAGCCGTTATCGTTTGCATAGTTAACGAAGTTTTTAATTTTTAATACGTTTAAAAGATTTAAAGAAACGCCTTCTTCGCCACCGTCAAAGATAATTGACGCAACTGATACGCCACCTACCCTTGCAATACCCGTTATAACTTCTTTTGCAAAGTCTTTATTAAGTTCAACAAAAGTATCTTTATCAAATAACGATGAAATTATCGTCTTAGCGTCTTTAGTATCGTTTAAAGGTAAAGAATTACGATTTAAATCGTCGTCGGTATCTTCACAAATTGACGTAAATGCAGGTAATAATTTATAAATTTTTAAAATATAATCCTTAACTTCGTCAATAGATTTTGCAACGAAAGTTGCTATACCATTTTCTGCTTTATCACCGCCGAAAGCGTTTTTATCAACGCCGTTTGCACTTGCTGAAACAACTTGTGGACTAGTGTATGAAACGGTACTATTGCCTACCAAAATAGTATAGTCGCAAATAGCCGTTAATAATGATAACGAGCCGTATACGTCACCAACGACTACTGCAAACTGAGTAACAACGTCTTTTAAAGCAGTTGCCGTAGATAAAATCTTGGCTAAGCCTTCCATAACACCTACGCCTTCGCCTACTTGTACGCCTTGGCTATCAAGTAAATAAATTACAGGAATTGTTGACTCACCTGCTTTAATTAGGCAATTTTGAATTTTTTCACAATTAGCCTTACTTAATGCTCCGTTTAACACCTTGCTATTTTGAGCAACGATATAAACGGGATAATCGTCAATTCTTGCATAGCCCGTAACAACGCCAAGACCTTCTAAATCTTCTTGGTAAAATTCATTTTTACCAAAAGAAAAAGCGTTAAGTTCAACAAAACTACTTTCGTCAACGATAGAAGAAATCATTTTTCTAACGTCACTAGACGCTTGATAAAGTTTTGTTTTATTTGCGTTTAACTTTTCAAAAATATCCATTTTTAGCCTCCAAAATATTTTCCCGCATCATTATACCATACAAAATTTGACTTTGCAATAAAAAGTTAAAAATTTTTGTTGAAAAATTAATAAATTTATTTATATAAATAAAAACTCACGACAAGTATCGTTTGTCGTGAGAAAACTTTATTTAATTTTGCAAGATGCAAGAAATTTATTAAATCCTGCAACGCCTTTGCTATCCTTTTTGAATACAGCCGTATTATAAAGGATTTTCGAACAAACGTCGTTAACGTAAGCCGTAATAATTTTATTTGCAGTTTTTTGATTTTTTACGTTAGGATTTTTCTTTACTAAATATTTAATCATATCCCTATGAACGTATAAATCGTGTTCAGGATTTGAAATTGCGTCGATATCGTAAGGTGTCTTACCTATTAATATATTTTCAATTTCTTTAAATTGCCTTTTTAATCTTGCAGGAAGAATATATAACCCCATTGCCTCGATTAAACCGATACCTTCTTTTTTAATATTATGGTATTCAGGGTGTGCGTGGTAAATTCCGTCGGGATATTCTTCACTAGTTAGATTATTTCTTAATATTAATTCCACACAATATTGGTCGTCAATAAATCTTGCCATAGGAGTTACCGTATTGTGCCTTACTCCGTCAATATTAGCGTAAATATTTAAACTTTCGTCGGTGTAAGTTTTCCATTTTTCAATAATTTCAGTTGCAAGTGATTGAACGGTATTTCTATTAAAACCAACAATTCTAATTACAGAGTTATAAAAATCTAAAACTTCAATAGTTAAATCATTATAATCGGCACTCTTATACGTTTTTAAAGCACCTGCCCTTTGGAGTGGCATTTCGTGTTTACCACCTTGATAATGTTCATGATTTAATATTGAACCACCAACTATAGGTAAATCTGAGTTTGAGCCTATGAAATAATTTGGAAAAAGTTCAATAAAATCAAGTAATTTTTCGACGGTTGAGCCGTCAATTTTCATAGGAGTATGTTTTTTGTTGAATAAAATACAATGTTCATTAAAATATGCGTACGGAGAGTATTGCATACCCCACTCTTCGCCACCTAAATTTAAAGTTATCGTTCTAATATTTGTTCTTGCAGGAAAATTAATCGCCCCGTAAAAACCTTCGTTTTCTTTACATAGTGGACAAGCAGGATATTTATCGGTAACCGTTTGCGTTAAAAGTTTTGCTACGTCTTTGTTACTTTTTTCAGGTTTACTTAAATTTATAGTAATTTCAAGTGGAATTTTTAATTCTTTTGCAAGCCAACCAACGTTTTTATCAATTGCCGTTTTTCTTATGTAATAATTTTTAATGCTTAAACTATATAAATAATCGCAAGCAGATTGAACGCCAACACTTTCTTTTAACGTCATAAACGTATTGTTTACTTGCGACGGATTTGGTGACAAAATACCAAATATATAATTAGCAAACAAATCGCCTTCAATTTCATTTTCAACAATTTTATTTTCTAAAGCGTAAGCAATAATTTCGTTAATTAATAAATCGGGAACTTGATATTCCTTAATAAATTCTAAGTCGACTTCTTCGCTTAACGGACTTGTTAAGTTAAACAAATGTAAAAGCCTATTTCTATAATAGATTACGTCAAGTTCATTAAGCCCCAAAAACGTTTTAGCATAATATATTAACTTTTCAATAAGTAATTTTCCGTCCATATGCACCTCTAAACCTTTAGTACGTTGAGTATAGCACATAAAATATCGATTAGCAAGCGTTTTTTAAAAATTTAAAATTTTAAACGGGACTATCGTGTGTTTCGGCAGGGTCTTCTCGCATAATTTTTTTATCTTTTAAAACTATACCCTTACACACCATTTTTTTGCCGTATTTTTTCTTTAAATCAATAATCGTATCGTTTAATTTATCCATTTTAACGCTTGTTTTGTCGTTGAAAGAAATTTGTTCGTCGTTATGCAAAAAACCGCTTACAGAAACGCCTAACGTCCTTATAGAAAAAGGCTCGGCAAACTCTTTTTTAAAAAGTTCAAACGCCGTTTTTGAATAAATTTCAGGCAATTTGCTTGGAGAAGGTAATTTACATTGTCTAGTAATGCTTTGCAAACTATTATCTCTAACGTAAATAGATAAAGTAGTTGCTTTTTGCATTGACGCTAAACTTAATCTTTCGGCAACGCTTTCAGCCAAAATTGAAAAGACGATTTTTACGTCGTCGTAACAAACTAAATCTCTATAACTCGTTAACGAGTTACCTATTGATTTTACTTCGTCGATTTCATTGTATTTTAGTACGGGAGAATTGTCTAATCCTAGTGCATAGTCGTGTAAAATTCCACCCCACTTACCAAATTTTTTCTCTAGAAATTCTCTATCGGTATTTGCCAACTCGCCTATCGTATTAACGTTAATCTTTTTTAATTTTTCGTTTGTTGAACGCCCTATGTATAAAAGTTCATTAACGGGTAAGTTCCATATCTTTTCTTTAAAATTTTCTTTACTAATAACCGTAACTGCGTCCGGTTTTTTCATGTCTGAGCCAAGTTTTGCAAAGACTTTATTAAAACTTACTCCACAAGAAATTGTAAGCCCTAACTCATTTTTAACTTGTTCTTTAATTGAATAAGCAATTTGCTCGCCCGTACCGAACATTTTAACAGAACTAGTTACGTCAAGCCAACACTCGTCTATTCCGTAACTTTCAACGTAGTCGGTATATTTTAAATAAATATTTTTTACTAATTTTGAATATGTCGAATAATGAGAGTGATGTGCTTCTACTAACGTTAATTCGGGACACAATTTTTGGGCTTCCTTAATCGTCATACCCGTTTTAACGCCTAATTTTTTAGCATTTTCGCTTTTTGCTAAAATAATTCCGTGTCGATTTTCAATACTGCCACAAACACCCACGAATTTATCTTGTAAATCGGGGTTTAATAAGCATTCAACCGATGCAAAAAAATTATTTAGGTCTGCGTGAATAATTACTCTCATTTTTCTTCCTGTTTATAAAATTTTGAACTTTATCACCATTATTATATAGATAAATAGTTACTAAAACGGTTGCAGTTAAAATAACAATCCAAATTAATATTCCCCACCAAGTGTTATAAGGAATTATATTACCATTTATTGAATATGTCGACGTAAATACTGAAATTAATCTACAAATTGTAATCATAACGATAAAATACAATGTGTTCATTGAAGATAACCCTGCAACGAAACACAAAATATCGTCTGGAAAAAATGGAAATAAAAACATAAAAGTTAATATAATTTTGTCTTTATTTTTAATTTTTTCAAGCCAAGTATTAATCGTCTTTTCACCAAACAAATAGCAAACGAATTTATGCCCTAAAAATCTACCTGTAAAAAAACCTACTAACGAGCCAAAGAGTATGCCTATTAAACTATAAATCGACGCATTAAAAGGTCCAAATAAATAAACGCCCGCAAGCACGGTTACAAATCCCGGTATAGGTAATACTACTACTTGCAAAAATTGAATTAAAATATAAATTAAAACTGCACTACTACCAAAACTTGCAACGTAATTTCTTAACCCTTCAATAGAATTGATTTTATCTAAAATTCCACTTATCTTCATTAAATATAAAACTAGTAACGCAATAACAATAAAAACTAGCGTAGTTATAGAAATTTTAAAGACGATATCTTTATTGTTAAAAGAAAAAATTATACAAATTACTACTACAAATAATATAAATGAAACAATAAAAAATTCAATAATTTTTTTATGCTTATATAAAAACCCGTAATTATACGTGTCTAAATACAAAACGGAAAAAATAATCGTCAAAAAAGATAATAAAGTTAAAACTATTACGTTTAGAGTAAGGATTGCTATACGCTTATTCGTCATATAAAAAGTATATGTTTTTAAGCGTTAAATTAATCATAATTTACACTTATTTTAAAAGACGACTAAATCGCCGTCTTGATATTTACGTTAAAAAGGTAACGTTTTTTTTATTTTTTCAATTTCTGCACGTGCTAAAGCATCGCACTTATTATTTTTTTCGTTATCGGCGTGTCCTTTAACTTTTACAAAAGTTACTTTATGAACGAAACAAAGTTCAACGATTGACTTCCATATTTCAACGTTCTTAACGTCTTTATTGTCAGCCGTTTTCCAACCAGATAAAATCCAGTTGTTTATTCTACCGTCGATAAAAGGTGAAACTGCGTATTGAGAGTCGCTATAAACGGTGACCTCACAAGGTTCACTTATCTTTTTTAACCCTTCTAAAATAGCAGTTAATTCCATTTTATTATTCGTGGTATTAGCGTCGCCACCACTTAAAATTTTTTCAATTCCACTGTAAGATAAGATAGATGCCCAACCGCCTATTCCTGGATTACCTGAACATGCACCATCCGTGTAAATTTCTACTTTTTTCATACTTTTATTATATATTGTAAAGTAAATTTTGTCAACTGCATTTTTTGTTTAAAATATAGTATTTTATGTTTGATTTTTCTATTGACAAGGCAAATAAAAAATGTTAATATTTGAATAGATAAATATTTACAATATTTGGGGGAATTATGTTTAACTCAGTTAAGGTTATTAAAAATGCAAAAATCATATTAGAAGACGGTGTGTTAGAAAACGGCGTTATAATTATAAATGGTGAAATTATTTCAGCAGTTGGTACAGCTGAACAGATAACGATACCCAAAGACGCTGAAATTATCGATGCTAAAGATAATTACGTAGGTCCTGGTTTTGTAGATATTCACGTTCACGGTGGTTTAAATTACGCAACGTATATCAACCCTACCGAAGCGTCAAACTTTTTCTTATCGCACGGCGAAACTACAATATTAGCAACACCTTATTACGCTATGAATTTAGACGAGTTTATGGACGCTATAAAGGTGGTTAAAGAAAATATAAAAACTAACAAAACGATTAAAGGAATTTACTTTGAAGGTCCGTACACAAACCCAAATTACGGTTGTCGTGCCGATTTAAATCCATGGAGAATTGATATTCCGTCAACTATGTATGAAAAATTAGTTGATACTGCCGGTGATTTAGCAAAAGTTTGGACTATTGCTCCCGAAAGAAACGACGTTGTTCCTTTTGTTAAATACGCTAGAAAAGTTAATCCAAACGTTAAATTTTCACTTGGTCATAGTCAAGCAAAACCTAGTGAAGTATTTGCACTTGGCGAATACCAACCTACTATTATGGTACACACTTTTAACGCAACGGGACGTTTAAACGACAAAGGTGGTATTAGAGGCGTTGGTCCAGACGAATATTCACTTTTAAACGACGACGTTTATTGCGAATTAATAAGCGACTCTTGTGCAATTCACGTTCCTAAAGAACTTCAACAACTTTTAATTAAAATTAAAGGTTATAAAAAAGTCGTTTTAATTACCGATAGTATGCATTGCGACGCAAATACGCAAGTCCCTGAAAAATTTAAACATATTAAAGATTTAAACTTTGACCATAACGGTGGTTTAGCAGGTAGTAAAATGACTATGGATTACGCTTGTAAAAATATTATGACGCACACTGGTTGCAGTATTTGGCAAGCCTTTTATATGTCGTCGACAGCCCCAGCAAAAGCAATTGATATGTACGACCAAATAGGCTCGATTAAAGTTGATAAAATTGCAGATTTAATTATTTGCGATAAAGATATAAATATAAAAACCGTTATTCAAAATGGTAAAATTTGTTTCTAAGGAGAACATTTATGAGTAATTTAAAAGTAGGCTTTAGTAAAGTTAACGCAAACCCATCGCTTGGTCACGAAATTGCGGGTTATTATATTAAAAGATACGCAAAAGGTATTTTAGACGAAATTTCAGTTAATACCCTTGTTTTAGAATTAGGTGAAACTAAAATTGCTATGATTAGCGTTGCGGTATGTGGTATTAACTCTTCTTTCGGTTTAGACGTTTCAAACATGATTGAAGAAAAAACGGGAATTTGCAAAGACAATATTTTCTTAACGGCAACACACACCCATACTGGTCCTGTTATTGTTTACGACCCCCAAAGATACGACGATAACGAAAGCGTTGTCAAATACGTTAAGTTTTTAAAAGAAAGAATAGTTGATAGCGTAGTTTTAGCCTTAGCCGACGCAAAAGAGGCAAAGATGGGCTATATTTACGGCTATGCACCTGAAAGAGTTGCTTATATTAGACGTTATATGATGAAAGACGGCACTACTTTTACTTGTCCACCTATCGACGACCCTAATATTGATTATCCACTTGGAACGCTTGACCAAAGAGTTAACGTTTTAAGATTTGATAGAAAAGACGCACCAACGATTATTGCCGTAAACTACGGCTTACACGCTGATACTATTAACGGCGAATTACTTTCTGGTGATTTCCCAGTAGTGATGGCTCAAACGCTTGAAAAGGCTCTTGACGGCGTTAAATGTATTTTCTTTAACGGTGCTGAAGGTGACGTAGGTAGCACCAACGTTCACCCACAAAAAGGTGATATGAACGATACTGAAATTTCATTCGATAACGAAATGAAATCGCCTGGTATGGCAAGGTTTGTTGGTCGTGCCCTTGCAGGTACGGTCTTACAAGTGTATGATAAAGTACATTACGTTGACGTTGACGAAATTAAAATAGCATCTAAATACATAGATATTCCGTCAAATATGCCAACGCCTGAAGAAATGCCTCTTGCTAGATTATATAAACAACTTCACGACGAAGATAGAGACGATGAAATTCCTTTTAAAGCAATGCAATTAACTACTGCAGTTGCCGACGCTTGTAGAAAATGTCGTTTGGAAAACGGACCTGAATTTTTTAATATTAGACTTACTGCCATTAAAATTGGCCCAGTTGCATATTTAGGTATTCCTGGTGAGCCGTTTACAGATATAGGTGTTGAAATTAAAAAGGCAAAAGGTTGGAATTTAATTATGCCTACTGCATTAACTAATGGTAATATAGGTTATTTCCCTATGAAATCAGCATACGACGAAGGTGGTTACGAGGCCAAAACATCTAACTTTAAGGCTGGAGTTGCCGAAATTATTATTAAAAATGCAATAGAACTTTTAAACGAAATTAAATAGGAGAAAATTATGTCAAATTTAAAAATAGGTTATTCATTATTAAATATTAATCCCCCACTTGGTGCAAATATTTGCGGTTATTTTATTAAAAGGTATGCAAGTGGATTTGTTGACGACCTTACCGTGTCAACGATTGCAGTTAATCATAACGATAAAAACATAGCAATAGTCAGTTTAGACCTTTGCTACACCGTAAAAAAGGTTTTAGACGGAATTGCCGAAGGCGTTGAAAAAAAAACTAATTTGAAAAGAGAAGATTTATTTATTTCAACTACTCATACTCATACCGGTCCAGGTCCAGCATTAGATACGACTGACGTTAACGCTAAAAAAGTAATCGACGAATATTATGACTTTATAATTTCTAGAACGGTTGATAGTATAGTGTTAGCGTTTAACGACTTAAAAGACGCAAAAATGGGTTATATTTATGGTTATGCTCCAGAAAGAGTTGCGTTTATTAGACGTTATATGATGAAAGACGGCACTACCTTTACTTGTCCACCTATCGACGACCCTAATATTGATTATCCACTTGGAACGCTTGACCAAAGAGTTAACGTTTTAAGGTTTGATAGAAAAGACGCACCTAGCATAGTTTTGGTTAATTATGGTATTCACGCTGACACGGTAAACGGTGATTTAATATCTTCCGATTTTATAGGTCCTATGCGTAAAACGTTAGATAAAGCACTTGACGGCGTTAAAACTATGTTTATTGCTGGTGCTCAAGGCGACGTAGGTAGCACTAACGTTCACCCTACTAAAGGTGATATGAACGATACTGAAATTTCATTCGATAATGAAATGAAATCGCCTGGTATGGCTAGATTTGTTGGTCGTGCCCTTGCCGGTACGGTTTTACAAGTGTATGATAAAGTTCACTACGTTGACGTTGACGAAATTGACGTACTTTACAAAACTATTCAAGTTCCGTCAAACAAGCCAACGCCAGAACAGATGCCACTTGCTAGATTATACAAAAAACTTCACGATGAAGGCAAAGATGATGAAATTCCGTTTAAAGCAATGCAATTAACTACTGCAGTTGCCGAAGCACAAAGGATGGTTAGTTTAGAAAACGGACCAGATTATTTTGATATGCGTCTAATGGGTATTAAGTTAGGTCCTGTTGCTTTCGTTGGTATTCCTGGCGAACCATTTACCGAAATAGGCGTAAGAATTAAACAAGCAGAAGGTTGGAATTTAATTTTACCTTGTGCGTTGGTTAACGGCTCTATGGGTTACTTCCCTACTAAATCGGCTTACGAAGAAGGCGGTTATGAATCAAAATCGTCAAGATTTAAAGCAGGCGTTGACGACGTTTTAGTTAACGGCTCTATTGAACTTTTAAACGAATTAAGAAAATAACGATTAATATATAAAAATTGCGTAGTTTTAAACTACGCTTTTTTTATTAAAAATTTGATAAATTGCTTTATGTCGTAGCCGAGCAATATTAGTTGCGAACGCCAACTGCACCAGCAGTTATATTGCCTTTAAGACTGCCCGTCTTTGCTTGTCTTCGCAAATGGTTTTGCTATCGCAAAAGCATCGACACTTGCGTGTTCTCATCGCTACAAAGTAAAAAAAAGGCAACCCGTTTTCACGGATTGCCCTATTTGGCAGGGGAGACGCGATATTGCCTTTAATACTGCCCGTCTTTGCTTGTCTTCGCAAATGGTTTTGCTATCGCAAAAGCATCGACACTTGCGTGTTCTCATCGCTACAAAGCAAAAAAAAGGCAACCCGTTTTCACGGATTGCCCTATTTGGCAGGGGAGACGCGATTCGAACACGCAACCTACGGTTTTGGAGACCGCTACTCTACCGTTGAGCCACTCCCCTAAGACTAAAACATTATACAATAGTTTAAAATTTTAGTCAACAAAAATACTAATAAAAAATAAGTATTTTAAAATTAATTATTCGCCACGCTTTTCATCAATATACGTTGCTTGTAAATCGGCAAGATGTAATAGTAAAATTAACGGATAAATTGCAAACGCTTCACTGATAGAGCCGTCGCCACCCTTTACACGACTATCAAATCCACCCATATGCCAGTTTATCGCCATTGCTTCTTCTCTAGTTAAACGTATAAATCCGTTAATTATATAAACCGACTTTTCGCCATGGCCGTATGGTAATAGTTCATTTTTAACGTAATGTTCTTTTTGAACCCAAACGCCGTTTTCTTTTACGTTACGCATTTCAGTTTTATAAAAATCAATTTTACATAAATCGTGAAGCAACGAACAAATTGCAATGGTTTCTTTCGAAATAATCTTTTCAAAATTATCACCGTATTCGTTTTTAACGTTTTGTAATAACCTATTATAAACGTTAACGCTATGTTCACAAAGTCCACCAGCGTAACAACAATGATATCTAGTACTTGCAGGGGCTGTAAAAAAATCACTAGAAATTAAATAATTAAGTAATTTGTCAGCCCCGTCACGCTTAATATTTTCATTATAAATTTTTATAAATTCATCTTTAAACGACATCTTAACCACCTATTGAAGTGTAAATTAAGTTATTTAAAAGTTCACTTATAGTAAAGTTTCTCCAAGAATCGCCACCAAACCTTATGTTAAGTGCTTGAGCAGTTGAAAACGATTGACCTTCTGGAACTTCGTCAAAATTAATAATTCCGTATGATTGTAAATCTTTGCAAGTTGCATTTTTTAAGCCGTTTGTTAATCTTGTAGGAATTTCGTTAACAGGAATTTCTTCTAATTGATATTCTCCACCGCCTTCCTTAGACTTGTCAAGGCTATTAAATATACCACTTTCTAATTGTTCAGTCGAATAAATATCACCAAGAGTAAACGTTGAAACGTCCAAGCCGTTAGTACCAAATTCTTCTAAAGTCATATTTGATAATTTTAAACCGAGTGAAGAAACGTCGCTATAAGTTTTATGTATTCCGTCACAATCAGTTGGGCAAGACGATGTACAATTATCATAAGTTACCACTTTCCACTCACCACTAAATAATTCATAACCAAATACGCTACCAAGTTTAATAGTTTTTAATTCACTTTCTAAATTAGTAATACTAACGTTTTTAAGTGATTTTAATAAGCCCATTGACGTTTTTTCGTCAATTTTAACTATATCACCTATTTTTAACGTTGAAATTCTAGAAGATAAATTAACAATTTGACAATCTTGTAAAGCCTCTAAAAGTGGCGTTCCTTGACAATTTACAACGTCTTTAAGATATAAAGTATTAATCTTTTCTTTTATATTTAATTGACCGTTTATAATATCAACAAGATGCATTCCGTCTATTAGTGAATTTACAGCGTCGACAAGAGTGCCGTCTTTATAATGATAATGCACTCCGTTAGGACAATCTTCAAAGCAATTTGTTCCCTTAGCGTCGATTTTTTCGTGTCCAACAAGTTGGTAAATGTATATATCACTAAATATATCGTTAAACGACATACCGTTAGTTAATTCACTTAAAAGTTTGCTTGCAAATACGTTTTCTAATACACTTACTTTATCATTGCCGTTATACCAGTATTGGTCAGCAGTGTTATACGTGTAACCTATAAACTCACCTAACTTAATTCCACCAACTAAAACGTTTAATTGTATAGAACCTGAACTTAAATCACTTAAAGTATAATCGTACAAGTTGTATAAGATCTTATCCATTACGTCATTTGTAGTTATATCGTTGCCATCAGCGTCAGTCCATTTTGAATTAGTTTGGTCGTAAAGATTACCTAAAATACTACCTATTTTAACTTGGTTTATGATAGTTTCGATATCAATGCTACCCGACATTACGTCTACTAACGACTCGTTTGAAAGTTGATTAAATAAATCGTTTACGTATTTGTTTGAAGAGTTTACCCAGTAATAGTTTGCGTCGTGGTTATCGTGAGTACAATCTACGTCACAGTAACCAGGTTTATTAATAGGTTTAAATCCAAACGCTTTACCTAAATATGCACCTTCTAATACACTCGTAACACTAAATTGACCATTTAAAAGTTGTGATAACTCTAAATCGTATAAATTTACGTTAATTTCGCCTTCTAACGTTGCCGTATCTACTTGCTTATAAACGAAAGTTCCGTCACAAGCAGAAAGTCCGTTATGTGCAGGACAACTATTTCCACTATTATCGCATAAAACTTTTTCACACCAAGCGTTTTGATAATAAACTAAGTTCATTAATTCGCCGACTTTTAAAGTTTGTAACGTGTTAATGATATCAAGATTTCCGTTCATTGCGTCTTGTAATGAAAGGTTTGACAAATTATTTATAAGTTTTGAAACTTCATTATTAGAAGAATCAAGCCATAAATAATTAGGAGTATGACCGTTATGAGTACAATCAACCGAACAATAACTTGCATCGCTAGGATTTGCTATTTGGTTACCAAACGCATAACCTAAATAAACGCCGTTACAAAGTAACGATATATCAAACTGACCTTTTAATAAATTATCAACGGTCAATTCGTACAAATTACTCATAATCATGCCGTTCATAGTTGAATTATCAACGACTTGATACGTTATCGTTGTACCATCGTCGGTTTTATGATACCAAAGTCCATCACAATTTAATAAATCGTCGTGTGCTTTACAATTAGACGAATTTGAACATTTATACATAGAAAATAAATTACCTAATTTAATATCTTGTAAAATTACGTCAAAATTAAATTCATATTCGTCTTGGTCGTTTTTAACGAAAATTTCGGCTAAAGTCTTATTAGTTAAATCTTCGTAACTTTCTAATGTTTTTTTATAATTATCTTTAGTTTGGCAAGTAAGTTTTGCAATAAATTCACTTAATTTTAAAGTACCAAGTTCTGTTAAAAGACCTTCGTTTAATTCTTTACCTATTGAAATTTCACTTTTTTCAGCAATCTTTGAAATTAATTCAAGTGATAAATTACCTATTAATTCAAGTGCGGGATTATCACAAACGTAAACGTACGACGTACCTTCTAAAGTTTCGGTAAACGTTTGTGGTAAAAGTGAGCCGACTTTTGAATTTTTTATAAGGTCAAATAAATTTAAAGTGTTAGTCGACGTATTAATTTTAAATAACTCGCCTATTGAGTTGCCTCTTAAAACTTGTCTAATACTTTCGCTAAAAACAGAATAATTTCCATTATTATCCTTATTGCTTAAAAATGCTAAAACTACGCCAAAATCAATATAATCTAAAGGGTAATCCGTTGAAATTACATCTAGTAAATTTATATTTTTAATTGACTGAATATCACTAGGGTCTGCATTATCAACGTCAACGTTTAATAATTTTAACGTTTCAATAATATCAAAACCTTCGTCTTGTAACGTTTCTAAGGTAAATTCGTCACTATTAGTTTGTGCTTTTGATATGTATTTAATAAAATTGTCAAGTGAATAGTTAGCAAAATTACCAAGGTCAATGCCGTTAGACAATTTTCCGTCGGTAGTTACACCCATATTTTCTAAAGTTAAACCGGTAAACGCATACCAACCCAAACCGATTACTGCACCCACTTCTACAACTAGCATAAATATCATACCAAGTAAAAATGCACCAAATCGTTTAAAAAATTTATTCATATTGCCTCCTAGATACTCTCATATTAGACTATATATTTATTGCTTTTTTTAGGAGCATTGTTAAGTTCTTCACGTTTTTTGTCGTAACCATTTTTACCAAGTAAAGCGTATGTTGCATTTTTGCCTTCTTCAACGCCCGGTTGGTTATAAGTATTTATATTTAACATTTCGCCAACGTAAGCCGTTTCTAATTCAAAAAAGAATAATAATTCACCGATTGTAAAAGCGTTTATGGTAGGAAGATAAATAGTTCTATTTAATCTATTTTTAACCGTTAAAGCGTATTCGGTTGCAATTCTTTCGGCATTTATTAATTCATTTAACGTATGACCAGACAAAAAGTTTACGTCTGCAATATCTTCACAGCCTTGGCTAATTTCAACAACGTCTCTAAAATTATCTACTGCTAAGAAGGTTGTAATTTTATCAAATGGACCTTCGGTATATAATTGAACTTGACTATGTTGGTCGGTAACGCCTAAACTTTTAACCGGTGTTTGCCCTTCATTAACTAAATTTCCGTCGTTATCAACGGCTTTACCTAAACTTTCAGCCCAAAGTTGCGAATACCAGTCGGCAATATATTTTAATCCGTCGCTATACGGCATCATAACCGAAATATTCTTACCCTTTTTAATTGCTAAATAACTAATCAAAGCATTTGCAAGTGCAATATTTTTAGTGTAATCTGCACTATTACAAATATTATCCATATATTTAGCACCTTCAAGCATCATTTTAATATCAATACCTAAAACGCTTGCAGGTAATAAACCAACTGGACTAAGTTCACTAAATCTACCACCAACGTCGTCTGGAATAAAGAAAGTTTTAAAACCTTCTTTTTTGGCAATTTTAATTAGATTACCTTTTTCGCTAGACGTAGTAGCAATTATGCGTTTATTAAAGTTATTACCTAATTTTTTCTTTAATAAATCACAAATTATTAAATATTGAGCCATAGTTTCGCTAGTCGCACCACTTTTCGTTATTACGTTGAAAGTAGTTTTTTCAACGTCGATAACGTCAAGTAAAGCAACCATCCTTTCGGGGTCAATATTATCTTCAACGTAAAATTTTGGAGCATTACGTTTTTCTTTTGGTAAATCGTTATGGTGAAGGTGACAAAGTGCTTGAAATACACTAATAGGGCCTAACGCCGAACCACCGATGCCTAATACAACGAAATAGTCACTATTTTTTCTAATTTGATTTGCAGTTTCTTCAATATCTTTTACTATTTTGTCTTGATTATAAGGAAGGTCTGCCCAACCCGTCATATCACTTCCACGTTTTTTAGTAAACTTATCGTATGCAGTACGGGCTAAAATAACGCTATCGTCTAAGTCTTTTTGAGTAAAACCTTGATTTTTACCCACGTAATCTGCCATTACGTTATTATAGTCAAGTCTAATTTTCAATTTATCGTAACAAGACATAATTTACTCCTAAAAAATTTTATATTTAAGTTCCCTTAAATAATCTAAACTTTCTTTAATTTCATCTATTTCTTTATAATCGTCGGTATAAACTTCAATAAGCATATTGCCGTCAAAACCAACGTCTTTAAGCCTATAAAATAAATCTTTAAAATCAAAATTACCTTTGCCCGGCAGACATATATGCTCGCTGTCGTTTACGTCGGACAAATGCACGGTAATTATACTATTACACATTTCTTTAATATAATCTTTATAACTATCGCCAGAAATTCTTGCTTGCTTTACGTCTAAACACGTATATAATCCGTTAAAATATTTTTTAATATTAGTTAAAAATCCAACGTGATTATAAAACGCCCACTCAACGTTTTCAAGCGTTAATTTTATATCGTATTTTTTCGCCACTGCACTTGCAATTTCAAAGTTTTTAGCAATTTTTTGATAATTATTGTATAACGCACCTTTTTTAAACCTTGCTATGCCGTGCATTGTGTATGCATTAGCATTAAGCATTTTGCCAACTTTTAGACAATTTTCATAAATTTTGTATGCGTCTTCTAAAGCACGGTCGTTAGAGCCGAATAATTGCGGTTCAAAGTGAGTGTTTAAAGTATGTATTGAGTGGACTTTTAAATTACCAAGTCGACTTTTTAATAAATTACCAAACTCGCTTGTATATTCACTATAAGTTCCTAAAAAAATTTCACAAACCCTTGCGTCAAGTTGGTTTAAAATTGTTAGTGCGTCTTCATTATGTTTTCTTTTGAATAAAGATGCAGTTGATACACCGATTTCCATTTAATTTACCTTATATTTAACAACGTTGTTTTCGCCGTAAACAACGATTTTATCGCCTATTTTTAGTTTTCCATCTATAATTGCGTCGGTTAATAAATCTTCGATTTTAGACGCAATTTCTCGCTTAATTTGCCTTGCTCCGCCATTTTTGTAGGCGTTGTTTACTATAATATCCATGCAAGAGTTATCAATGGTTAAAAGATAACCGTCGTCTCTAATTCTTTTAATTAGCGAATTAACTAAAATATCGGCTATATCGTAAAAATCACATAAATTTAACGATTTAAATACTATTACGTCGTCAAGTCTATTTAAAAACTCTAATCTAAACGTCTTTTTAAGATTATCTTTTACAGAATTTTCTACGATATTATCGCCAAATCCAACCGATTTTTTATCGTTTAATTGATATCCTACGTTTGAAGTTAAAATAATAATGGTATTTCTAAAATCAATTAATCTACCTTTATTATCGGTTAATCTGCCTTCATCAATTACTTGAAGTAATAAATCGAATATTTCAGGGCAACCTTTTTCAATTTCATCAAACAAAATGACGCTATAAGGCTTTCTTCTTACCTTTTCGCTAAGTAAACCTTCTTCTTCGTAGCCTACGTAACCTGGAGCAGTACCGATTAACTTATTAATTGAAGTTTTATCGCTATATTCACTCATATCAAAACGAATTAAAGCATCGCTATTAAAAGCAACTTCGTTTATTGCTTTTGCAAGTTGACTTTTACCAACGCCCGTTGGTCCAACGAATAAAAACACGCCTATAGGTCTATCTGGGTCTTTTAGACCGGTTAACGAACGTTTTAACGCCTTTGAAACAACTTCAATTGCTTGGTCTTGCCCAATTACCCTTTTAAAAAGTTCGTCTTCAATTTTAGAAATTTTTAACGTTTCGTCTTGACCTATATTATTAAGTGGAATATCAGTAATTTCTGCTAATAACGAACGAATATCATCAATAGTTAAAAGGTTTTCAGTTTGTTGTTTGATACGATTAATTTTATCTTTTTCATTGTTGATTTTATCTTTTAAAGATTTAACTTTTTTATCGTAAAATTTAGCACCATCTAAATCGCTATTGTGTAAAGCATAATCTCTATTAGCAACGGCATTTTCATATTCTTTAATTAAATTTAATAATATAGGAGACTGCTTTTTAAAGCCTATTTTCTTTTTTGAACACGCTTCGTCTATTAAGTCTATAGCCTTATCGGGTAAACGCCTATCGTTAATATATCTAACCGATAATTTTACAGCACCTTCAATTGCTTGGTCGGTAATTTTTACTTTATGATGATTTTCAAAAACAGGTTTTAAACCTTGTAAAATTGCTATTGTTTGTTCAATGGTTGGCTCATCAACCATAATCGTTTGAAAACGTCTTTCTAAAGCACTATCTTTTTCAATGTACATACGATATTCGTTAATAGTCGTAGCACCGATAAGTGGTAATTCACCCCTAGATAATAAAGGTTTAAATATTTCAGCAACGTCTAAACTGCCGTCGCCAGTACTACCCGCACCAACGATATTATGAATTTCGTCAATAAATAGAATAATACTTTTATTTTCTACAATATAATCTAAAGCGGTTTTTAATTTTTTTTCAAATTCGCCCCTAAATTTCGTACCCGAAACAAGACCGCTTATATCAAGAGAAAAAATCTTTTTCCCTTTTAACGTGTCGGGCACTTCGTTGTTAACTATTTTTAACGCTAACCCTTCAACGATTGCACTTTTACCAACGCCTGCATCACCTATTAATAAAGGATTATTTTTAGTTTTTCTTGCTAGAGTTTGAATTATCCTTTCAATTTCGTCTTCTCTACCTATGATTGCATCAATTTGACCGTTTTTTGCTTTATCGGTTAAGAAATAACCTATATTAGATAACGGATTTTCAATTTTTTCAGTAGTTTTTTGTTTATTTTGAATAACCTTTTGAGTAGACGACGTTTTAATTTCATCATCAAGACGTTCAATAATTTTACGTTCAACGTAAAGTTTTAAACCATTAACGTCAACGCCTAACGCATTGAAAATAGTAAAAACACGTGATTCTTCTAAAAGTAACATACTATAAAGCAAGTGTTCGCTTGAAACGTAATTATAACCGTATTTTACTGCAATTTTTTCGGCATAGAAAATACTGCTTGACGCTTCAACCGTATAACCATTTGTAAAGTTTGGAATTAACGAATTCCTTAAATGTAGATAAAAATTTTCTTTATTAACGCCAAACTTATTTAAAAATTCACCAGCGTAGCATTTTGGAGCAATAAGCATAGCATACACTAGTTCAACTGTGCTAACGTAATGAATATTAATATCAAATTTACTACTAATAGTTTCAGCAATTGCTAGCACGTTATCTAAGCCTTGCGTTCTATGTACCATACCATCACCTATTAAATATTTAACGCTTTTAAATATTCTCTTAATTCTTCGCCTATTTCTTTATCTCTTAAACCAAATTCAATATTTGCTTTCAAGTACCCTATTTGCCCACCCATATCGTATCTAGTTCCATCAAAAACTAACGCTGTTGCACCATCTTTTTGAGAAATAATATCAAGAGCGTCGGTGAATTGTAATTCTCCGTTAACGGCAGGTTTTAAATTGTCTATAATATCAAAAATTTCCGGCGTACAAACGTATCTACCAAGGGGAGATAAATCACTTTTTACAAGTTCAATAGGTGGTTTTTCTGTGATTTTAGTTACGTTGTATCTATTTTTGTTAAAACTATCGTATTCAACCGACGCATATTTAGGAACGTCCTTTAAAGGAACTCTTTTACAGCCGATAACCGTTTTTTGAGTGTCGTTAAAAACGTCGATTAATTGTTTTGTAACGGGGTCACCATCGTTATACATAACGTCGTCGCCAAAAAGCACGGCAAAAGGCTCGTTACCAACAAATTCTTTTGCTAATTTTAACGCCCCACCTGTTCCGTCTAACGTAATTTGCTCGATAAAAGAAACGTTTGCCATCGTTTCTGGTTCTTTTATCATATTATAAAAGTTTGTTTTGTTATTTTTAATTAAAGTTTCTTCAAGTTTAGGACTTTTAGTAAAATGATTTTCAATAATTTCTTTTTTATAGCCTACGATAAATAAAATATCGGTTATACCACTTTTTACAACTTCATCGGTTATAATTTGTATAGCAGGTTTATTTAAAATAGGAAGCATTGCTTTTGGAACTGCTTTCGTATAAGGTAAAAATCTTGTACCAAATCCTGCTACGGGAATTACTGCCTTTTTTACTTTATTCATAATAATCTCCATTTAAATAGCGAAAAGTGGGTAGTTAATTTCTACCCATCGTTTCAACATAAATTTATTAATTATTTCGTACCAAAAAGTCTATCGCCAGCATCGCCAAGTCCAGGCACGATGTATGCGTGTTCGTTAAGTTTTTCATCTAACGCAGCAACGTAAATTTCAACGTCAGGATGTGCTTTCATAACCGTTTGCACACCTTCTGGTGCTGCGATTAAGTTCATAAGTTTAATATCTTTACAACCCCTTTTCTTAATAAAGTCAATGGCTGCAACTGCACTACCACCCGTAGCAAGCATAGGGTCAACTACTATAATAGTTCTTTCTTGTGCATCAACTGGAAGTTTGCAATAGTATTCAACCGGCATATGCGTTTCAGGGTCACGATAAAGACCTATGTGACCTACTTTAGCGTTAGGAACTAACGTTAATATTCCGTTAACCATACCTAAACCAGCTCTTAAGATAGGAACTACGCCTATACTTCTACCAGCAATAAAATTTGCTTTAGTTTTACAAATAGGAGTTTCTATTTCTTTTGCTTCAAGCGGTAAATCTCTAGTTACTTCGTAAGCCATTAATAAAGAAATTTCATCTGCTAATTCTCTAAAATCTTTAGTAAGGGTTTCAGTCATTCTCATCATAGAAACTTTGTGTTGAATAAGTGGATGGTTTAAAACGTGTAATTTACTCATATTTATCTCCTGTAAATTTTAGATTTTACTTAATTTATTTAAACGTTTTCACGTTCAATTATTTTTTGTACCCTGTTTTGATGTCTACCACCATCAAAAGGGGTAGTTAAAAATATATCGATATATCGAATAATTTCTTCACAAGTTGCGATTCTTGCACCTAGTGCAATTACGTTAGAGTTATTATGACGCCTAGTCATTTCTGCACTAAAAGCATCGTTTACGTGGGCACATCTAATGCCTTTCACTTTATTAGCACAAATACTCATACCTATGCCCGTACCACAGATTAATACGCCTACTTGATTTTTGCCGTCAACAATCGACTCACAACAAGGAAACGCATAATCGGGATAATCACAACTATCGTTTGAAAAAGTACCAAAATCTTCAACGATATGACCTTTACTTTGTAAATAATTAATAACATGCTCTTTATAATCGTAGCCACCATGGTCGCAAGCAAATGCAATTTTCATAACTCACCTACAAAAAAATTTATTACTATAATATTTTACTAAATATTATACGTTTTGTCAATAGTAAATTTAAACCCTTTTACAAGCCTTCTCAAGCCTATTCATTATGCTTAAATCAATTTCGTCACCCGTATTAACTTCTATTGCAATTAAAACGTCGCATATTTTTTCGGCTTTGTGTAGATTGTAATATAAATTAGACGCGATTTCAATTGCACTATCACCTAAAAGCAACTTTTCACCATTAAGCAATCGACTAATTTTATTATCACATAAAAAACAAGGTTTTTTGCCTAATTTTAAATATTCGTCGAATAACTTTTGTGCTAAATTTAAATTGTCACGACTAAACAAAGCCGTTTGACATTTAGGCATATAATGATTGTATTTTACACCAGGTGAACGAACTTTATCGTCGTTTAATTCGTTAGCATATTGACAAGTACCCGTGACTTTTTTAATCATATTTTGAGTAATTAACCCACTCCTTAAAATAACGGGAATTTCTTTAGTTGCGTCTAAAACAGTGCTTTCAATACCGCCTATACATTTACCGCCGTCTAATATTAAATTAACTTTGCCGTCTAAATCTTCAAAAACATGATTTGCCGTTACGGGACTAGTATGTTTAGATACGTTTGCCGACGGTGCTGATATAGGTAGGTTTAAATATTTCAAAAATTTTTGACAACCTTCGTGCGAAGGCATACGCACGGCAACGGTATCAAGCCCACAAGTAACGAAGGGAGAAACTGCTCCTTTACTTTTTAAAACTAACGTTAAAGGACCTGGCATAAACTCGCGTATTAAATCGTAAACGTAATCGTGTTCAATTTCAACAAGCGTTGATAAATCGTAATCCTTATGAACGTGAACGATTAACGGATTATCTTGCGGTCTACCTTTTGCTTTAAAAGTTTTTAAAACTGCTTGATTAGAAGTTGCTAAAGCCCCTAAGCCGTAAACGGTTTCAGTTGGAAAAGCAACTAACTCGTCGTTTAAAATTAAATTTTTCGCAAAATCTAGTGTTTTATCGTTAATTTCAAGAATTTTTGTATTTATTTTAGTCATCAAAAACCTCGTCCATTGAACCATCGTCTGGCGGAGAATTATCGTCTTCTTCCATAGGAACGTCGTCATCGTCGAGTATTTTTTTCTTAATATAAGGCGTGCCGTATCCTTCAGGAGCAATATTAACAAATTTACTAAGTTCGCCGTTAAAGGCTAATTTAAAATTAGTAAGTGGACCAGAACGATTTTTAGCAAGAATAATTAAGCACTCGTCTTTTTTAATTTCAACGCCGTTATCGTCAACAACGTCTTCACTATTTGCAAAATTTGGTCTATGAATAAATAAAACAACGTCTGCATCTTGTTCAATTGAACCTGATTCACGAAGGTCGCTTAACGCAGGTTTTTGTCCGTTTGGTAAACGACGTAATTGAGAAAGTGCAATAACCGGAACGTTTAATTCTTTCGCAATCATCTTTAATCCTCTAGAAATTTCAGTAATTTCGGCTTGACGATTTTCACTATTTTTTACGGCGTTCATTAATTGCATATGGTCAACAACGACAAGGTCAAGCCTACCCTTTAATGATTTTAATCTTCTGCATTTACTTAAAATCATAGGAACGGTAGTCATTGCCGTATCGTCAATCATAATTTCAGTTTTTTCAATCAGTTTTTGAGCATCCCACAACTTTTTCCAGTCGTTTGCGTCTAATTTGCCTTTTCTGGCTTTAGTACTTGAAACTCCACTTAAAGTATAAATCATTCTTTCAACTAATTCATCTCTAGTCATTTCAAGTGAGAAAACTGCACAAACGGCGTTAGTTCTTATCGCAACGTTTTCTACTATATTCATAACTAAAGTAGATTTACCAACGGATGGTCTTGCCGCAATAATTATTAAATTACCCTTATGTAAGCCGTTAGTTGCGTTGTCGTAACAAGTAAAGCCGGTATTTAAACCTTGCAAGAAATTTTTATCAGTTTGAATATTTTCAAACAATTTTAATACGTTTGCAAGCGATTCTTTTGCATTAAGAAGCGTTGACGTATCCAAATTTTCAGATATATCGTAAATTAATTTTTCGGCAATAGAAACTGCTTGCTTTTCATCACTTGACGATTGAGCAAATTTTCTAATTTCATCGGCACTTCTAATTAATTTTCTTAAAATTGAATCTCTTTTAACAATCGTTAAATAATACTCGTAGTTAGCAGACGAAGGAATTGCCGTTGCAAGTTCGGTTAAATATTGCATACCTCCAACCTTTTCAAGAGTGGTTTTTCTTTCCATTTCTTGGGCAAGGGACGAAATATTTACCGTTCTTTTTCTTTTATCTTGCGTAGTTTTAGACATTTGGTCCGAAACTGTAACAACGTCAACGAATTTACTATCCGTTAACATATTCTGCACACAATCAAACACTAATTTATGTGATTCAAGATAAAAATCTTCAACTTTAAGTTTACTAACGATTTCATATTGAAGTTCGCTATCAATTAAAATTGCTCCTAACAAACATTGCTCTGCTTCAAAATTATAGGGTAAATTTTGTACTTTTGTAGTAGACATAATTCAAAATCCTTATTTAATATTTTCAAATTGTATAAGTGCGTCTTCAAACGATTTAAAGGCTAAACGATAAGTTTCTTCGTCTTCAAGATTAACACCCGTTATTTTTAATAATTCGGTAGGTTTATCACTACCTCCCGACGATAAGAAGGCAAAATAATCATCTCTTAACTTTTTATCGCCAGTTAAAATTTTTTCGCTAATGGCAATCGCACTAATAATACCGGTAGCGTATTTATAAACGTAAAATGCAGTATAAAAATGTGGTATTCTAGCCCATTCGTACGATATTTCTTTATCACTCTTTACGTGTTTTCCATAATATTTTTTATTTAATTTTAAATATAATGCGTTAAGCGATTCTTTTGTTATTGCCTGCCCTTTTTCACATAAATCGTGTGCTAAATATTCAAATTCGGCAAACATAGTTTGTCTAAATAACGTAGTACGAATCATATCAAGATAATACGATAAATAATACTTTTTAGCATCGTTAGACTTTGCGTTTTTAATTAAATATTTTAAAAGTAAAACCTCGTTTACGGTAGACGCAACCTCAGCAACGAAAATTTTATAACCTGCTTTAGTTATAGGTAAAGCCCTATCGGCTTTGTACGAGTGAATTGCATGCCCTAATTCGTGTGCTATAGTAAATACCGAGTGAGTAGTTTTATTATGGTTTAATAAAACGTACGGATGAGAAACGTTATAGGCACTAGTAGAATATGCTCCACTTCTTTTACCATCAGTTTCGTATACGTCAATCCATCTATCGTCTTTTGCTTTTTGAAGTAAGGCTAAATAATCTTCTCCTAACGGCTCTAAACCTTTTTTAACTAATTCAAACGCATCTTCGTAATCAAGAGCAAGTTCTTGACCTTCAATAAGCGGAACGTACATATCGTACATATTGATATTAGTATTTAGAATTTCTTGTCTATCTTTAACGTATCTATGCAATAAAGGTAAAGCGGTGTGAGTAAATTTAAGTAAACTATCGTATACTTTTTTATCAACTTTTTCGTTAAATAACGCCCTTTCTAAACAACTATTAAAGTTTCTTGCTTTAGTAATAAATACGTCTTTATCAAGATTTCCTTTATAAATTGCAGTTATGGTGTTTAATACCTTTTCATAGGCTTTATAATACTTTTTAAAAGCGTTTTTTCTAATGTTTTTATCTTTATTCTGCAAAAGTTCAGCATATTTAGCGTGAGTAACTTTCACTTTTACGTTACCAACTTTAATTGTAGGAAAATCAAGGTCAACGTTATCAATTATTGAAAAAATATCGTGATATCCACCTAATACTTTACCAGATTTTGCTAAAAGTTCTTCACATTTTTCATCTAATACGTGAGGTTTTTGCTCTAAAATATCTAAAAATAATAAGTCGTAGTCGTTAAGGCTTTCTTCTTTTGAAAAAGAAATCAACGTTTTTTCGTCAAGTTTAGATAGTTCCGGCATAATAAACGATGTTTTTTCATCAAATACTAAAGCCAAATCTTCAACCTTATTAACGAGTTCTATACCTTCTTTATTTGAAACGTCTTGGTCTTTAGTCATATACGCATATAAACATAATTTTTCAAACTCACCGTAAAAACTATAATATGCGTTAAGACAATTTTTAACGTTTATAACACTATTTAATTTGCCTTTATAAGACGAAAAATCAACCTTTTTATATAAACTTTTTAAAGTTTTATCAAAGTCTATAGCAGACGTAAATATATCTTCGATTTTCCATTTGTATTTAAGTTCAACGTCTTTTCTTTTCATTATTTACTCTCCTAAAATCTCGTATGCAGTTAACATATTCCCCGCAGTTTCAACGTCAATTATCGTTGATTTATTAATTTTTAAATTTTTAAATTCGTTATCAACTAAAATTGACCTTTTTATATAATCGTTACGACTATTCGACCACTCTAAAACGTCGATATAATAGTAGTCAACGCCGTATTTAGTTGTTATTTCATTTTCACGTATTTCTAAAATAGTTGCTTTTACGATAATTTTTTCGTTATTTAAAGCGTTATATAAAAACTTTTGATAATCGCTAACCCTTGCGTATGGAATTGACAAAAAAATAAACGAATAAACAACAAAAATTACCGCTAAAATTACTATTATTACGTTTAGAACTTTTTCAGTATTAGTATTGTAAGGCAATAACGCCCTATATATCGTCAACCCTACTATTACAACTAACGCAAATATTAACGAAGTTATATAAATAACTTTTAAGTTATATCTTTGTTTATCAACTTTAACTAAATCTTCTTGACAGTACAAACGTTCCATAATCACCTATTATTTTGCTAAATTAGTATAATATTAATTCTTACACGACGTAAAAATATTTTCAAAAAAACTAAATATTGTCGTTGTTATTTTCTTGTTTTTAATCCAAAAATCGTGAACGACACCTTTTACCTTATTAACGTTAACTTCGCCTATATCCCTAGAATCAACGCTAACACGACGATTATCACCTAAAACGTAGATACAACCTTGTGATATCGTAGTTCTTGGTATATCTACTATACCAACACCATAATCGTAATATAAATAGGTTGATTTTTGTTCGTTTAAATAATATTCGTCAACTTTATCAACAACTAATTCACCGTTATTATAGTATTCAACGTAAACTTCGCCGTTAATAGAGTAAATAACGTCGCCTTCGACTGCTATTACCCTTTTTATAAAATCTTCGTTTTCATTATGCTCAAAAACTATTACGTCACCACGTGAATATGATGAAAGTTTATCTAAAAGCACAACGTCGTTAGATTTTAAAGTAGGCATCATTGAAGTTTGTTGAATTTTAACGGTAGAAAACCAAAAAGTAGTCGAAAAAAATACAAAAGCAAATAATAAAATTACTATCGAGTAAAAAATTATATCGCCGATTTTTACGCCTTTTTTACTTAAATCAGTCATTATTTTCTATCCTTTTTTTAAGTCGTTTAAAAAAATCAGGGTGTGACAACATTACTACTCGTCCACAAGTTAAGCATTTTATTTTAAAATCTGCACCCGTTCTTACGACTTCCCATTTATCTCCACCACAAGGGTGTTGTTTTTTAGTTATTATTTTATCACCTTGATTAATTATCATACTCATTTTATAAAAGTAAAAAATTATTTATTGCAAATTCACCCGTTGACGATATAGAAACTGACCTTAAACTAGAATAATCGTCAATATTTAAGCCGTCTTTTGATTTAAATTCACTAAAACTAATAAAGACGTTACGCCACAATTCACCGCCTGAGAATTTACATTCAACAAAAAATTGATTACCAAATTTATCAGTTAAAGTTATTAATAAATCGGTTAGTACGTTAGTATAAAAATCAAATTTTAATGACGACGAACTTTTTAGAACGTTAGCCATTTCTTTAATTTTATACGATAACAAAGTATTTTTTGTAAATAATCCGTCAATTTCAAAAGGTCCTTCATCAACGCAATACAAACGTTCAAACGAAAAAATCCCCCCTAAAAGTTGAGTTTTTATATTTATTGCAAGAAAATTCGCCCTATATTTTTCAGTACTATATATTATCGACGGAACAGTAACCCTTAATTCGTCATCAATTTTAAAATAGTTAATTTTTGAACTTATCGTTAAGCCGTTTTTATAACGTACCACCACGAAAGACATATCAACGTCACAATTTTCATAATTAGGCCTTTTAAAAACGTACTCGTTATTAATTTGACTTACTAAATTTTCTACCTTATGCCAAACCCTTTCATTAGGATCATCTTCATAATTAGCATAAAGAACGCTAATTGACTCAAAATTTTTACTATCAACGTCACTAACGGTATAATAAACGTCTTTACAACAACTTTTTACCTTTAAAGTAGGTTTATCGGGATAAAAAACTTTTTTATTAGTTAAATATTTTTCAAAAAACAAAATAGTATCGTTATAACAATTTTCGTCTAAAACGTTATTAGCAAAAGTAACGAAATTATAACGTAAATCTTGTTGATTATTAATACGCATTAACGTATCCATTGACCTTTCAACGTCAAAGTCGTTATCGTTAGTACACGCTAAAAATAATATAGGACAAGTAATAAATTGTGCATACGACTGGACGTCGATACCAGCAAGAAAACGGCGTCTTTCTTCATTAATTTCAATATCTTTACCTGAAAATTTAGTAATACCTTTATACGCAAGCCAACCACCACCGAATAAATTACACGAACAATCAACTCTTTTATCAGTTGCAGATAGCATAAAGGCTATTAGTGAGCCGAATTTTATACCTAAAACACCTATTTTATGGTTTTTACTTTTCTCTTTTAAAAAAGATATCGCATAACGACATACGCTTACCCACTCGTACCACGAAGTTTGCTTTGCCGTTTTGGTAGCGTACCACATATAATCGCCAGATTTTTCATAATTAGCGTAACTAATACTATCGGGATATTTTGTAAAATCCTTTTTATCTTTTACAAAACCTTGTAAATCGATACTTAAAACGTTATAACCTTCTCGAGCATATTGTAAAACTAATTCATAGTCAACTTGTTCGTTAACGTCTGGAATTATAAGTATTGAGCCTTTGTTTTTAATTACGTTATTAGCGTACACACCAAAAATTCTTACTCTTTCATTACCGATTTTAGGTCCAGAAAAATATATAAAGTTTAAATTAACCCCGTTTATAGCGTTAGTTGAAAGAACGCTTTCTTTAAGCGTTAAAGTATCATCAAAATCTTTCCATAACGTTTTGGGTGTTAAAATAGATTGAGCCATATCTTCCCCTTTTATATTATATGTTTATATATAATAACACAAAATAACGTTTTTATCAATAAAATTAATCAATTTTTTATAATTTTCATATTTTTTACATTAAGTTTAATAAAATTGTGTTTAATTTTTTACAAAAACACAATATGTTGTATTTTCTGTTTTTACTTTAAAAAAGACTTGATTTATTTTTTATTTTACTTTAAGATATGGAAACAGAATTAATTACAAATGGAATAAAACGATGTCTTTTTGCACTTATTCAAAAGAATATCTTGCTAACGGCAAGACGATGATTGATAATATTTTTATAACTAATTATTTACCAGATTTGGACGCTGATGCCCTAAAGGTTTACCTTTACGGTCTTTATTTATGCCAAAATCCTTACGAAATTAGTTTAAAAGAGTTTTGTAAGTCAATTAATTTTGAAGAAACCAAAGTCGTTAACCTTTTTATGTATCTTGAAGAATTTGACTTGTGTCAAATCGTATCAAAAGAACCTTTTTCTATAATTTATCACCCTATTTCAACTTTAATTAAATTAGTAAGATCTACTAATCCAGAAAAATATACTAATTTTAATAAGGCGTTACAACTTATCGTTACAGATAGGATGATATCGGCGGCCGAATATAGACTTTATATGCAACTATTAGAAGAAAGTTCAATAAGTCAAGAAGCACTTTTAACAATCGTTAAGTTTTGCGTTGAAATTAAAGGTAGCAAGATTTCAAATAAATACATTTTAAAAGTAGCAAACGACTTTATTTCAAGAAAATTATTATCTCAAGAAGCAGTTGAAAAGGAATTAGAGTATTACTTTAAAATAAATGCTCTCGTAAAAGAGTTGTTTTCTACTTGTAATTTTACTAAAAAAACTGATTTTGAAGACTTAAATTTATATATAAAATGGGTACAAAAGTACGGTTTTAACGATAAATTTATTTTAGAAACTGCAATAAATAGAAAAGCGTCTAGTATGTCTAACCTATCAAAAATATTAGACGAAATTTATTTTAATGGTAGCGATAATAAACCAAAGAAAAACGGCAAAAAATCTAAGAAGAATTTTGATTTTGACGGACAAAGAAAAATTGACAATGACGTTGCGTCGTCGTTAATTACAAACCCAGATGAAGTTGAGGTGTAATATGATTGAAGGTTTAGTAGAAAAGTTAAACGATTATTATTTGTCACTTCAAAGTGAAATAATAACTAAAAAATCATACTACGATAATTTATTAAAAAACGACGATGAGTACGTTAAATTAACAAACGAATTAGGATTTATCAATTTACAAATTGCAAGGTGTAAATACGATAAAATAAATTACTCAAACTATGAAAAACAAGCATTGATCTTAAATGAAAAAATTTCTAAAATTTGCGATAAATTCAAAAAATATGAGAAAATTTCTTACAAGTGCAAAGCGTGTAAAGATACAGGTTTTATTAAAAACGATAAATGCAAATGCTATAAGCAAAAATTAACCGAACTAATATTTAAAGAGTTAAATGTAACCAAGCCCACTACTATTAACGTTGAAAAAATTGTTGCTCCAAAAGGACTTGAAAGTTTTTATAAAACAACTTTTTTATACGCTGAAAAATTTCCAAAAACTAAATTTTCTAATATTATTATAGGCGGTAAAACAGGAGCAGGCAAAACTTATCTTGCTAACGCCGTTTCGCAAATTATATCAAATCGTGGCTACACTACGATATTTCTATCGTCAACCGACTTAAATAATATATTTATAAAAATGCACGTAAACGATAACGAAAAATACGTTTATTTTGATATCTTGTCAAATGCAGATTTATTAGTTATCGACGATTTAGGTACAGAGCCTATTTATAACAACATTACCCTTGAATACTTAAATTCGTTAATTTCATCTAGGTTAAATAAAAATAAGCCGTTTATTATAACGACTAACCTATCACCTATTGAAATTAAAGAAAGATATACTGAAAGATTTTTCTCAAGAATTTACGATAAATCAAAATCAATATACTTTGAATTTAACACAAAAGATTTACGAATTTAAATTGTCTTGCCGACTTTTTATAATTAAAAAAGGCGTTGAAAAACGCCTTTTTGTTTACAATACAAGAAATTAAGAATTTGCTTTCAATGGTTTGCAAGTTCGCAAAATTTCAAACGGAAGTGTAAAAACAACTGTTTTTACAGCAAAATTTTTAATTTCTTTCAATTAATAATATTTATTAATTTTTTAAAACTTTCGCCTTTATCGAGATAAAAAGACGAGAGTTTTTTTATTTCTTCTTGCCCAAAATTATTATCGTCGTAAATACCTATTACTTTAAAATTAACGCTTGTAGCACTTTTAATTGCAACTAACGAGTCTTCAAAAACAAGCGTTTCATTGATTTTAGTATTAATTTTAGATAATGCGTAAATAAACACGTCGGGTTTAGACTTGCCTACCCCTACGTCGTTACAAGATACGGTTATAGGAAAAAATTTGTCAATTTTAGTCTTTTTTAAGATAATTTCAAGCATTTTAGGTGGAGTAGCCGTAGCAATTATCATTTTCACCCCATTGCAGTTTAAAAATTCTAAAAATTCGTAAACGCCGTCTTTTAACTCAACTACGTTTTCATAATACCATTGCATTTGCATTAAGAAAAATTCAGCGTATTCTTTAACGCTAAAATTACCATACTTTTTACTAAAATATTCGCCAGTTTCTTCAATCATAGAAGTTCTTGACGATTTATCTTCTTCTAAAGTCGGTTTATAGTTTACGTCGTTTAAAAATCTTTTACCAAATTTTGGCCAGAAAAACTCCCAAAAAGTTAATGAATTTATTAACGTACCATCTAAATCAAAAATTGCACCTTTTATCATAAATCACCTAAACGAATAAATTATATCATAATTATTAAAATTTTAATAGCATTTTATTAAATTTTATAAAAAAAATAGGCAATTTTGCCTATTTTTTTATAACCCTAAAATTTCTTTTATTTCATTTTCTTTAAGATTATTCTTTTCAAGTAAAACTTTAACTAAATTATCAAGTTTCTCTTTATTTTCTTTAATTAACGTAATTGCAACGTCTAAACGTTCTTTTAAAACTTTGTTAATTTCAATTCTAAGTTCTGGATAAAGTGGCGTGTTTTCGTCGCCATAAAGCGAACTTATACCAAAATCTTCGTTCATACCATAAGTGCAAATAATACGTTTAGCATAAAGCGTTGCTTGATTTATATCACTAGATGCACCCGTAGTTAAGCCGTCTTCGTCTCCATAATAAACTAATTCTGCGGCACGACCTGCTAAACAAGTAGAAATTTTACCTAAAAGTTCGTTTTTAGTATAACCAAACTTGTTTTCGTCGTTAGCATATAGCATATATCCGCCAAATTCAGCCCTTGAAACTATCGTAACGTAGGTTGGCATTTCACCAAGTAAAGCACTAACGAGTGCGTGTCCTGCTTCGTGACGAGCCGTTCTTTCAATAGATTTCATATCCCATTTTTTAACTTCGCCGTTATTATACGTTTCAAACGCCTCTTCAAAGTCGGCATCAAGAATTTCGTCTTTATCAAGCCTAATAGCGTTACGAAGTGCCATTTCTATTACCATTTCAAGTTCGGCAAGACTCATACCAACTGAACGTTGCGACATATTTTCAATTTCGTTTTCAGTAACTTTAAAAATATCTTTACCTTTTAAACGCATTGATAAATATTGATGTCTTTCTTCACGAGTTGGTAAATCAACGTTAATGGTTCTATCAAAACGCCTTACGATTGCAGGGTCTAAACTCTTAGTTTGAGAATTAATTGAGTAATTAGTTGCGGCTAATAAGAAAATAGGCTTTTTATTTTCCTTAAATCCGTCAAGTTCGGTAAGTAACGCAGTCAAAACGTCGGTTGAAACGCTTGAACTATCAATATTATCACGAGATTTAGCAATAACGTCAATTTCGTCAATAAATAATATTGCTGGTGCGTATTTTCTTGCAAGCCTAAATAATTCGTGAACTTTTTCCGGACCTTCGCCAGAATAACGTTTAATAAATTCGTTACCTTCGGCGGCAATAAACGTTACGCCCGCTTGTTTTGCCATAGCTTTTGCAAGCATTGTTTTACCCGTACCCGGTGGTCCGTATAAAAGCACACCTTTTGGCTGTTTAACACCTTTACTCATAAAAGCAGACGGTTTCTTTAAGTATTGAATAAAGTATTGAAGTTCGTCTTTTGCGTCTTTTGCACCTATAATATCGTCAAACGTAACGTTAGGAATTTCAGTACTACATAATAACGAATTAGAGTCTTTAGCGTCAACTGCAACTTTAACTTGTATGTTGAACAAGTTAATATAGGCTTGCTCGCCGTTTTCGTTTAATAATTGTGACGTAGAATAAGTAACGATTTTGTTTTGTTTAGACAAGTTTTGTAACGATTTTTGTCTATAACACTCTTTACACTCGTTGACTAATTTATCGTAATATATTTTATGTTCGCCTTTACTTTTTGCAACTACCCCGTAAATACCTAATTTTGTAAACGAGAAAATTTCGTCTTCGGTAATCTCTCTTGAAGGATTTTCAATAATGTATACTGGAACGTCGTAATTTTCATTAACAAATTCAATAAGTTTACGTCCATCGGCTAAACTATCTTCTAAATTAAGTATTTTTGAGTTTACTTGGTCACCACCGAAAGTTACGTCAGTTAAAACTAAAGTAACACGTTTAGTGTCTAAAACTTTTTCAGCATCAACTAAATTATCAACCCTAATAAAGTCAATTTCTTTAATAGAAGATAACACTTTAAAAGTTTTTTCAGGTGCTAACGCTAAAACAACAGGCTTTTCATTATCAATAAAAATTTCTTTCACTTCAACGTCGTCAGGTAATTGCATTTGAATTTTTAACGTTTTTAAGTTATTTAACGAATCGTCATCGTCATCTTTTACAAGTAAACGCAATAACTCGTACAATTCGTCGTTAAAGAATGCTCCTGCACGGCTTTTTATCGTTCTTGCATCGGCTTTACCACCTTCAGCAAAGAGTAAAAGCGATGCAACGTCGTCGTCAATTTGAATATCAGTTTTAAACTGCTTACTAAACGCCCTTGCGTTCCTATTTAATTCGCCTTTTATTATTTTTATAAGGTCAATAGTATTTAAATTATTAAATACTACAACGTTACCAGACGCAAATCTTGAACATATTGCTTTTGGAAATAACGGAACTTGCGTTACAGGATTTATATCTTCACTCAAGGCTTGTAAAACGACTTTTCTAGAAACGTCCGACAAAGTAGTAATATCGGTATTTTCATAAAGTTGTCTACCAGCGTTCGTGGTAAATATTATAATTGCATCGGTAAATGAAACTTCGTTATCGGTAAAATTATCCCTTAACCTACCTGCGTCCAACATTTGTAAGAATAAATAAGTTACAACTTGATGACATTTTTCAACTTCGTCGAATAATAAAACGCATTTAGGATTTTTTTCAACGAATTCCGTTACGTTACCCGGCTTACCATTTTTATAAACTTTGTCAGAGCCACAAAATTCAATATTTGCCTCTTTATCGGCATACTCACTCATATCAAAACGTTTATATGGTAAACCTAAAATTTTAGCAACGCTTTCGGCTAAAAAAGTTTTACCTACGCCTGGAGCACCTGCAAATAAGAAGGTTGCTCTCGGTTTATTACGATTTTTATGAATTTGGGCAAAAATTTCCGAACGAAAATAACCTGTAATAAATGATTTTATTGCATAGTCTTGACCAAAAATATCTCTACGCAACGATTTTTGCATTGCCTTAGTTTGTTTAACGAGTTTGGTTAAGAAATTTTCATTAACTTTAACGCTTGGTTTTTTATCGGCAACTTTTGACGACGACGAACTATCGGTTACAACGTCAACCATTTGCGTTCCCGATTGTTTATGTTTTTGTGTTTGAGTTTCAAAAAAACTTGAAAAGTCAACTGCGGTTGATGTTTGAGCAGATTCATCTTGAACGTCGTCATCACCTGCAATTTGCGTTTCATCTTTAATTAATTCATTATAAGCACCAAGTAAAAACTTTTTATAATCTTCAAACTGCTTTTTTGAAATATTATCTAACTTTTCAACTTTTTTATAAATAACGCCAAACGGGTCTAACATTAAACTTGAAAGTAACGACGTAGAAGAACTTATCATTTTTTCAAAAGCGTCGTTAAGCGTTATAATAGTTCCGTCTTCCTTATACGCTTTTTCAAGTTCAAAAAACACTTTATTGTAGCCTAAAAATAACGACATCGTTTTTTCGCTTGCGTCGTTCATTTTTACGAATAACCAGTGCATTATCGTATCAATTGAGATTTTATATTTATTAATTATTACTGTAAAATCAGTAATTTCATCAATTAATTTATCGTCGTTTAAAATTTTAGCATCAAGAGTTTTTTCAACGAAATTTTTATAAACGAATAACGAAGAATACACGAAATGATATATCGATACCTTATCGTGAATATACTCGTCCCTAACGTAGTCGGCAAATAATTTAACTAATTTACAAAGTTTAGTATATTGAGCCTTATTTGACATAATAATCCCCTCATAGTTTATTATTACAATTATACTATATTTATGGTTTAAAATCAATACAATAACAAAACTTTTTAAATTATTAACTTTAATAAAAGAATTATTTTAAAACTTATTGACGCAAACGATTACTTATGATAAAATAAACGTATCAAATTATTAGGAGATTTATTATGATTTTTGACAATTTAAATTACGCTAGTAAATACAATTTTTTAAGTGAAAATTTTAAAAAAGCGTTCGACTTTTTAAAAAACACCGACTTAACTAAGTTAGAAGTTGGTAAAGGTGAAATTTTTGGTCGTGAAGTTCACTACTCGGTTAGCGAATATCAAACAAAAGACGTTCCAGGCTTTTTTGAAGCACACGACGTTTACGCAGATATTCAAGTTATTATTTTAGGCAATGAAAGAATTGACTATTTTTATCGTCCAGAAGGTAACGTAACGGTTGAATACAATCCTGAAAAAGACGTTTTAAAGTTAGATAGCGACAATTACTCTAAATTAAAAATAAAATCTAATGAATTTGCAGTATTCTTCCCTCACGATGCACATCGTCCTAACTTAACTGACGACAAGACACAACAAATCAAAAAAATTGTAATCAAGGTTAAAATATAATTTAAAAAATCTTGCATTTCAATTAAATATATGTTACAATGTTAAAGCAATTAATTTTTTAATTGCTTTCTTTATGCAAAAAAATAAACGAAAGGTGTAAATTATGGATTTTTTACTTGAAACGTTAACCGCAATAACGTGGAAACACGTCGTAATGTGGGCAATAGGTGCTTTGCTTATTTATTTAGCAATAAAAAAAGATATGGAGCCTGCTCTTTTATTACCTATCGGTTTTGGTACAATTTTAGTTAATATTCCGTTTGCAAACGTATTAACCGAAGGTACTGAAGTTGGTATAATCGAGTGGTTGTTTAACGGATTAATCGGCTCGTCTGAAGCATTACCTATATTATTATTTATAGGTATCGGTGCTATGATTGACTTTGGTCCACTTTTATCTAACCCTAAACTATTTTTGTTAGGTGGTGCTGCACAATTTGGCATCTTTATCACTATAACTTTTGCAACTTTATTAGGCTTTTCAATTACAGACGCTTCTGCAATAGGAATTATAGGTGCTGCCGACGGACCAACTTCAATTGTCGTTGCTAACGCCTTAAAAAGTACTTATTTACCGCAAATAGTCGTGGTCGCATATTCATACATGGCACTAGTTCCCGTTATTATGCCACCCGTTATAAAACTTGTTACAACTAAAAAAGAACGTATGATTAAAATGCAATATAAACCTGCAAGCGTTTCTAAGACTACTAAAATTTTATTTCCTATCGTAGTTAGTTTGATTGCCGGTATTATTGCACCTAAATCACTTGCTCTCGTAGGATTTTTAATGTTTGGTAACTTAATTAGAGAGTGTGGAGTTTTAAAAAGTTTGTCAGACACGGCTCAAACTACCTTTGCAAATATTATAACCTTACTTTTAGGTATTACTATTTCTTTCTTAATGACTGCCGAAGCATTTTTACAGCTTGAAACCTTAATGATTATGGCTCTTGGTATTTTTGCTTTCGTATTCGATATGATTGCAGGCGTTATGTTTACTAAGTTATTAAACTTATTTAGCAAAAATAAAATTAACCCTATGATAGGTGCTGCTGGAATTTCGGCTTTCCCTATGGCGTCTAGAGTTATTCAAAAAATGGGCGTTAAAGAAGACCCTACTAACCACTTATTAATGCACGCAGCAGGTGCAAACGTATCTGGTCAAATTGCATCGGCTATCGTTGGTGGTCTTATTTTAGGTATAATTTAAGGGGGTAATATTATGTTAAATTTATTTTCACTATTAGCAAATACTGAACACGTTCTTAAATCACTTGACATTATGTGGAAAGGCGTTTTATCAATTTTCTTAGTAATAATTTTAATAGTAATTTCAGTTACTCTCTTAAACAAATTAGTAAATTATTTTGAAAAAAAGAAAAAAGATAAGTAATTTAAAAACCATTTGATTGATTTCAAATGGTTTTTTTATTATTTTAAAGTTTTTCTTTTAAGTAAACTCGTTATTTTTCTTGCCTCGTTAAGAGTTTTAATTCCACTAATTGCATCACTTTCAAATAATGCCGTTACGGCAACGGAAGACGCAAATTCTAAAACGTCTCTATCACTTCTATCTAAATAAATTCCAAGTAATGCACCTGCACAAAAAGCGTCACCTGCACCCGTAGTGCCTTTTATAAGACATTTTGGCACGTCGAACGAGTAAAACTCAGTTACACCGTCGTTTGACGCACAAACGGAAATCTCTGGCGTGTGAATAATTACCCTTTCAATTACTCCTAGTTCTTTTAATCGTACGGCTATTTCAACAAGATTTGAATTAGTTGGCGTAATTCCGGCTAATTTACCTGCCTCACTTTCGTTTATAATTAAATTATCAACGTATTTTAGACAAGGTAATACTAGTGAAAATCTATTAGAATTTTCGGTAACTAAATCTATTGAAGTTTTAATACCTAGTTCCTTTGCTTTTTTTAATATTTTTTCCCCGTCGCCGTTATCAATTTTATCAAGTAACAAAAAATAACCTAAATGTAGCATTTTGACGTTTAAATTTTCAAAATCAATATCTGTATAACCAAAAGTTGAATTTGCTCCTGCATAAGTAAAAAAAGTACGTTGTCCACCAACTACACTCATAACTTCTGTAAAACTAGTATTTTGGCTACATCTATTTACCATAGAACACTCAACGTCGTATTTAGATAGCGTTTCTAAAACGTAAGAGCCGTTTTCATCACTACCTATTTTACCTATCGCTTTAACGTCAAGTGACGGCATAGCTTTTTTCAAATCTATTGCAACGTTTGGAACACAACCGCCCGTTGAAAAAGATATACTTTCTATTTTTGCAAGTTCGCCACATTTTGGATATGCCGTAAGATTATTAATTTTATCAACTAAAATTACGCCTGCTACTGCAATTCCGGTTTTATTTTTCATAATTATACCCTAATAGTTTTTCCTGCAATATAATCGCAGTAATTAATAATTTCTAAAAGTGATTTACCTTGTTTTAAATAATCGTATAAAGTTTCAATTAATTTAAGGTTTTTGCCTTTATAGTTTGAATATTTTTCAAGTGCTAACGCTACGCCGTATTGTTCGGCAAAATTTTTAAGTTCAACACTTCTTTCGTCGCTTGTTGGAGCAAACGTCATACCCGACGCAACGCCTAAACAAATATATTCACAATTAATATCATGCTTTTCGCAAAGATTTATTGCACCTATAAGTCTATCGTTTTGACTTAACTTTCTAATTGTATCTTTACCTACCCTTTCAACGGTATCTAAAAGAGCCTTATTTGTAAACCTATATAAAAGGTTTTCGGCATGAGAAATTAAAATGTTTATATCAGCATCGTTTTCTTTGGCTATTGCCCTTGCAGACTGCATTAACGCCCTAAAAGCAGTATATTTAATATCAAAGTCGTTAATTGCTTGATAAATATATTCGTAACCTTTTAAATTGCCTAAATACGCAGTTATTGCATGACTTAAATTGTGCATATACAATTTTCTTTGTATAAATAAGTTAAATGGAGAATACGGATATAAATTTTTAACGTCGTCAAGACTACCTTTTATAGCGTTTTTATCAACGGGTAAAATATCGTAAGGCTCAACGGCTATTCTTAAAGGATTACCTTTTTTCTTCTCATCACTTAAAGTAGGCACCATCCTACCTATACTTGCTTCAATAAAAGCGATTTCTTTATCAATTCTTAAAGAAAATTCAGGTATTTCGGCTTTTATAAGTCCTTTTAAATATTCGTCCGCACCTATAAGATTTTCACATATTATTATATTTAAAGGTTTTTTATTTGCTAAAAACCTTTTTTTAATACCAAATGCAATAGGTTTTGCAATAAACTTTAAAACGTTAACGCCTATTGCCGTTGCCATAACGTCACAATTAGCAATTTCGTTAGAAACAAGTTCAATATCGTTGCCGTCAATTCCGTATACGTTTAAAATATTTAAGGTTTCTTCGCCGTTTGTTGAAACGACGTCAACCGGATAACACTTATCTTGATTTAATCTATTTATTACTTCAAGATTTATATCAATAAACCCTACGGAATAACCCGATTTAGAAAAGGTAGGGCCAATAAATCCACGCCCGATATTTCCCGCACCGTACATTATAAATTTTTTCATATAAATACCGTTAATTGCACTCTGCAACGAGTGGACCTGCAAGTTCTTTTAAGAAGAATAATCTACCTTTAAGAGTTGGAATATACGACGAAGTAATCCAAGGAGTTTTGCCGTAACGTAACGTCATCCAAAGTGATAAACCTTGCCATTGCATACCACGACCTAACGTGCCGTCTGCACCACCGATTGCATAGTCTGCTTGTAAAAATAAGCCTGGACCTATCGTATTCGCACGACAAGGAACAAGTGGAGTTCTTGATTTAAAACTTGTTAATGCATTTTGTTCAACGGTAAGCGGATGTATTTTTGCAGCAATTCTATAAGGTGCTTTTTCCCACTCACCAGCCGTTTTATAGTCTTCGGCAAAATGTGGTTCCCAAAATGCTATATGACACATTCTACCTATTCCGTAAACTAATACGAGTTTTGCTCCTTCTTTTTTTAATTTTGCTATTTTATCAGGGTAAGTAGGCAAATTTGTTTTAGTAGCAAAATTTCTTTGTTCTTTTGGTACGGTCAACTCGCCAAGCGGATTAAAAAGTGCTTGCTCCATAGCATATTGAAACGCACCTGGATTATCGCTTGCAAGAGTATTTCCTTCATTATCAGCCCACTCGTCCATATTAAACGTGTAAACGTGACTGCAAGAAACATTCCACTCTTTTAAGAAATAAACAACCCATTTATACATACCCATAGGTCCTACGGGCAAAATGAAAGCGATTTTTTCGTTATTGTCTTTTGCATTTTTAATTTGCAAAGCAATTTCGTGTCCCATATACGTTTCAAATTCGCCTAAACTATTACACATTACAGGATTAAAATCTTTATTCCAGTGACTTTGACGTTCAAAAATTTTTTCCGGTGCGTCAATACAAGCGTCAATTTTTTCAAAATCCCATCCAGTTGGATAAAAACCTTCAAGCATACTACCTTTAACCGTTGAATTAAAATTCATAACAAGTCTCCTTTTATATTTTTTTAAGGTAACAACCTTTTAGTCGTTCCTTTTAAATAAACTTGGCATTGTTTAAAGCCTTCGGCGTAGTCTACGCCACATTGATAACCACGATATTTAGAACAAGTTTTTACCATATCTAAAAAATCTATTTTATCGTGGTCACGCATCCAAACTATTTGACTTTCGTGACAATCAAGCATTTTTAGTTTTAGGTCTATAGTTTTAGTAACGTCAACGAAAATAGTTGGATTAAAGTTTACCCCTGCTAACGTGTCCATATAATAAATAGGAACTAATTTGCAAGACGTATCGTCTTTAGTAAATTTATGAACGGTACACTCGTAATTTGGTAAAGTTGCAGTAAAGGATGCGTCGAATACGAGTTTAGATACCGCCGTATGGTCTGGCATATAATCGTCCGGGTCGTGAGTTATAATTAAATCAGGATTAGCGTAACGAATTACGTCAACAATTTTATCTCTTGCTAAACGATTATTATCGTAAATTTCAAGGTCGTCGAAATCTGCACAAATTACTTCAATACCTGCAAGCGAGCCTGCTTTTTTGGCTTCGTTTGCCCTAATTTTTCTAAGTTGGTTTGGCGGAATTACAACGTGACCTAAATTACCACTTGAAACGTGACAAACTATTACCGTATCACCACGTTCAACACATCTGCAAAGCGTACCGCTACAAGCAATTTCTATATCGTCAGGGTGAGCCCCTATTGCTAAAATTCTCATAAATGCTCCTTAAATTTTCGGTGCGTTATTAAGCAAGTATTCTTCTGCTTCTGCACACCATAAACCACCGTTTTCTTTAACTATTTCGTCAAGTTTTTTATAAAGTGGATTAGTTTTACCAAGTTCACCAAGTTTAGATATTTCAATAAGTGGAATATCTACGTGGTTATAGCAAACTTTTTTTGCCCCGTTAGGCTTATCCATTTGTAAAAGTGTATCTTTAACTGCGTTAAGCCCCAAAATATGCGAAACTAACGCACCAGGCTTTAATTTATCTTGTTCTAAAAGTGATATTACGTCAATCATATCTTGTGGGATACTACCTGCCGTACCGACTACGTGTATTCCGTGATAATGTACCCTATAAAGATTTAACGAACCTTGCAAATCGTGTACTGACGGGCCTGCAAAGAAATTTATGCAACCATCAAATTTACAAATTTTTTCGGCTAAATTAAATAATGCTGGAACAGGTACCATTACGAATACGTCGTCAAAACCACCGCTTGAAATTTCTTTTAAATATTCTTCAACGTTATCAATGCCCGACGTATTTATAAAGTTTACTTCAACTCCGTTTAATTTAGAGTTTTTAGTAGCAAGCATTTTTTCGGCAAAATCAAGCCTTTCTTGGCTTAAATCGGTTACTACAATTTGACTTGCACCAGACATAGCACACCCTAAATCAACCATTCCTATACCCATAGGCCCTGCCCCACCTAAAACTGCTATTTTACCACCTTTTTTAGCCCCGTCGGTTCTTTCGTAACTTTCTAAATCAGTATGATACATTCCTTTGTATCCACGAATTATACAACCTAACGCTTCCGTTAACGAGCCTTTAAAAAATCCTTGCCCGTTAAACGGCAGAACACAGCCACGTTCTAAAACTAAATTAGAAATTACGGCATATTGAGTATTTCCACCTATGTATTGATATGAATAACCTATATCGTAATTTGTTTCAAGTTTAAGTGCCGGTTGAATAACTACTTTTTGCCCTAAACTCCATTTTTTATCAACTTTAGCACCTATTTCAACAATTTCGCCACACATTTCGTGACCAACTATAATAGGGTTTTCACTTACGTCATTTGGTACACGTTGATGTTCTTCACCTAATTTTACTGCTTTGTAAGTAGATAAACACACTGAATCGCTAACGACTTTTAAAAGCATTTCGTCGTCTTTAATTTTCGGCAACTCAAACTCCTCTAGTCTAACGTCGCCTGCTCCGTATAATCTTAACGCCTTAGTTTTCATAGTGGCCTCCTAAATTACTCTATATTATTATTTTAAAATAAAATTAATTTACCTTCAATATTTAATAATATACAAAATAAGTAAAATAGTACACTTGCATTATTTTATAAATTATGTTATACTTTTTATATGAAAAAATATTTTAAACATAAAATTAATAATTTATTAGTAATAAACAGCATTATAACGGTGCATTATTTTGAACTTGATAAAAATTTTTCAACAAATGGTGAAAAACATGATTTTTGGGAGATTGTTTACGCTATAAAAGAAGATATTATTTGTGAAATTGATAAAAAACCTATTACTTTAAAACAAAATCAAATGATATTTCATAAGCCTAACGAATTTCACTCGCATAAAGCAAATAAACATAGGTCGCCAAACGTTTTTATAATTTCGTTTGAAACAAAATCATCTGCAATAAAATTTTTTGAAAATAAAATAATAACTTTAAACAAAGTTTATGAAAAATACATTAATCATATTATAAATGAAAGCAAAAAGACTTTTGATATTCCTTATGCAGACCCGTCGCTAAAAAAACTTAACCTATTAAACTCACCTACTTTAGGTGGTGAACAGTTAATAAAAAACTATCTTGAAATTTTACTTATTAATATAATGCGTGATTTAACTGAGAGCAATCAAGAGAATAAGGTATTTATACAAGATAAAGACTTATCTAATAATTTAGTTAAAGACGTTATTAGTATTTTTAACGATAACTTATACACGCAATTAAAAATTGACGAAATTGTTAATAAAACTAATTTTAGTAGAACTCATATTTTTAAAGAATTTAAAAAAGCAACGGGTAAAAGTCCTATTGAATATTTTAATTTCTTAAAAATTGAAAAAAGCAAGGAATTACTTAGAGATGGTTCGTACACCATTAGCGAAATTAGTGAAAAATTAAATTTTGATACGCCGAATTATTTTAGTAAAACTTTTAAAAAATATGTTGGCGTAACTCCAACTGAATATATAAAAAGATTACCAAAATAAAAATTCCGCAGATTGCGGAATTTTTTTATACGTATTTAATTAACATTTGTGAAAGTTCGGCTAAACTTGTTAGCCCTACGCTTTTTTCTTTAATTTCACCATTTAAATAAACTAATAAACAAGGTATTAAATCTACTTTTAACGATAATGCTAAACTTTCACACTCGTCAATATCAATCTTGTAAAAATCAACCTTTTTATTTAAAACTTCGTAAAGTTCTAAAAGTATAGGCTCCTGCATTTTACAAGGCGTACACCACTTAGCATAAAAACAAATAAGTATCGGCTTATCGCCCTTTTTTATAACTTTATGAAATTCGTATTCAGTTAATAATTGAATTTTTTTATTCATAAACCCCCCTACTATAATTTGTGTAGGGGGGATAATTTTATACTAAATTATTTTTTATTTGTTCAAAGGTTAATTCTTTAGTTTCACCCGTTGACATTAATTTTAAAGTACATTTACCACTTTCAAGTTCGTTATCACCTATTGCAATAACGTATTTTGCTTTAATTTTATCAGCGTACTTGAATTGTGCCTTAAAACTACGATTTAAGTGGTCAACTTCTACGCTTATGCCGTCTTTTCTTAAATTATAAGCAATTTCAAATGCTTTTTTGTTTGCTTTTTCACCATACGACGCAATATACAACTTAACGGTTTCATTATCGTCAATTTGAACACCCGTTGCTTCCATTAGCATTAAAACTCTTTCTAAGCCCATACCAAAACCAACGCCTTGAACTGAGTTTCCACCTATTTGTTCAATTAAGCCGTCGTATCTACCACCACCACAAACGGTGCCTTGAGTACCAAGTGCAGTCGTAACGAATTCAAAAACCGTTCTCGTATAATAATCAAGTCCCCTAACGATAAACGGATTAACTTTAAACTTAACGTTAGCAACTTCAAGATATTCTTTAAGCAAGTTAAAATGGTTATTACAATCGTCGCATAAATAATCTATAATTTTAGGTGCGTCTTTAGTTAACGCCTTGCAACCTTCTTCTTTGCAGTCCAAAATTCTTAAAGGATTTTTATTAAATCTTTCTTTACAAATTGGACACATATTATCAATATTACTTTTTAAATATTCTTTTAATGCGTTATTGTAATTTTGACGACAAGTTTTACAACCCATACTATTAATATTAAGTTCAACTTGTAAACCTAATTTATTTAAAATCGTATTTGCAATTAAAATTACTTCTGCATCTATCGAAGGATTGCTTGCTCCAAAAATTTCAATACCAAATTGATGGTGTTCTCTTAATCTACCTGCTTGTGGTCTTTCATATCTAAATACGGGAGTAATATAGTACGTTTTAAGTGGCATAGCCGTACTATAAAGTCCGTTTTCAACGAAAGCCCTTGCTACGCCAGCCGTACCTTCAGGTTTAAGGGTTATATCTCGATTACCTTTATCTTTAAAAGAATACATTTCTTTATTAACGATATCAGTCGTATCGCCAACGCCCCTTAAAAACAACTCGGTATGCTCAAAAGTTGGCGTTCTAATTTCTCTTAACGCAAAGTTTTTTGCTACTTCCTTAACGATATTTTCAACGTAGTGCCACTTGTAACTTTCGCTTGGTAATACGTCTTTTGTTCCTTTTGGAATATTTATCATAATATTCTCCTATAAAATATATTTTTTCAAATTTCTCGTGCTACTAGTGTAATTTAGATGTTCTTCAACGTATTTTTTATCAATAACGACCGTTGTTAAAGGAATATTTCCACCTGCATTAAAAGATATATCTTCAATTAAGTTTTCCATAACGGTGTGAAGTCGTCTTGCACCTATATCTTCACTAGTTAAATTCATTTCAACTGCAATTTCGGCAATTTCGTCGATTGCGTCTTGCGTAAAGACTAATTCAATATTATCTACAAGTAATAAGTGCCTATATTGAAGCGTTATAGCGTTTTGTGGCATAGTCAAAATGTTTACAAAATCTTCTTTTGATAAACTTGAAAGTTCTACCATAATAGGAAATCTACCTTGTAACTCTGGTATTAAATCTTCAACTTTTGAGATATGGAACGCACCTGCTGCTATAAATAAAATATAGTCGGTTTTACAAGGCCCGTATTTTGTCATTACCGTTGAACCTTCAACGATAGGTAAAATATCTCTTTGAACACCTTCTCTTGAAACGTCTTGACCACCTTTATTTGTTTTAGACGCAATTTTATCAATTTCATCAATAAAAATTATTCCGTTTTCTTCGGCACGCTTTATTGCTTCTTGATTAACGTTGTCGTTATCGATAAGTTTATCGCTTTCTTCGTTAATGATATACTGCATAGCGTCTTTAATAGTCATTTTACGCTTTTTCTTTTTAGACATTATATCACCGAAAATCGAGCCTAAATTAATTTCAGCACCAACGCCTGCCATAATATCTAATTGTTTAGGCTTATCAATAACTTCAATTTCAATAATTAAATTATCAAGTTTGCCTTCTTTTAAATCACATAAAATCTTATCTTTATATTCGCTATCGTTTAAATCGTTTTTCTCAACTAATAAATTATCATAGATAATTTTAAAAATCTTCTTTTCAGCAATTTGAGTTGCTCTTTGTAATACTTGTTTATACTGCTCGTCTTTAACTAGTCTAACGCTACACTCAACTAAATCACGCACCATAGATTCAACGTCTCTACCAACGTAACCTACTTCTGTAAATTTAGTTGCCTCAACTTTAATAAAAGGTGCGTTTACAAGTTTTGCAAGTCTTCTAGCAATTTCCGTCTTACCTACGCCGGTAGGTCCTTTCATTATGATGTTTTTAGGCGTAATATCGTCTTTTAAATCTTGTGATAATTTACTTCTTCTATATCTATTTCTAAGTGCTATTGCAACTGCACGTTTTGCCTTATTTTGTCCTATAATGTATTTATCTAACTCTTGAACTATTTCTCTTGGTGATAATTGCATAACTCCCCCTAAACACTTTCAACTATTATATTTTTATTAGTAAAAATACATATATCACTTGCTATTTCTAACGCTTTTTTAGCAATAACGTCAGCATCGTAATCAGTTTCGTTTACGAGTGCCTTTGCAGCAGATAAAGCGTAATTTCCACCGCTACCTATAGCACATACGCCGTCGTCAGGCTCAATCACTTCACCACCGCCAGATACGACGAGTAAACAATCTTTATCGGCACAAATCATCATTGCGTCTAACTTTCTACCCGCTTTATCTTCACGCCAAGTTTCTGCTAAAGAAACGGCACTACGCATTAAATTGCCTGAATATTTATTTAGCATTTCTTCAAATCGTTCAGTTAAACTAAACGCATCGGCAACAGAGCCTGCAAAACCAACAACGACGTTACCGTTAAAAATTCTTCTAACTTTAATAGCGTTATTTTTAAACACGATAGACTCGCCCATCGTCACTTGGCCATCGCCAGCAATTGCAGTTTTTCCGTTTTTCTTAACGGCACAAATAGTTGTGCCACGAAATTCTATTCCCATAATTACTCCTATTTTTCAAAATTACAATTTTTGTCCGAACACTTGATTTTTTTACCTTTTTTAATTAAATATTTACCACAAGTTGGACACATTTCGCCCGTTGGAATATCCCAACTTCTAAAATCACAAGACGGATAGCCCGAGCAACCGTAATATATCGTACCTTTTTTAGACAACATTTCTTGAGAAGGCTTATGACAAAGCGGACAAACCCCCACTTGCTTTACTATACTTTTTGTCGCACCGCATTTTGCACATTTAAAATATTTACCAAATTTACCGGTTTTTTCAAACATAAATATATCGCAGTTAGGACATTTTTCATCAGTAATTTTATCACTTTCTTGAATTTTGATATTACAAGTTTCGCAAGAATAATATTTGCCGAATTTGCCTTCTTTTAAAATCATTTTTTGATTGCAAATAGGACAATTTTCTTCACTTAACTTATCGTTTAAATTTCTAGTAGATTTACAATTAGGGCAATATAAAAATTGACCAAATCTACCACTTTTTTTAACTAAATTAGAACCACAAGAACTACAAAGCATATCGGTAATTTCGCTATTATCACTCATTGCACCTTTTAATTTAACAATAAACGGATTATAAAAATCACCAACTACCTTACGCCAGTCCTTACCACTTTCTGCGATTTCGTCAAGACTATCTTCCATTTTAGCCGTAAAACCGATATCCATAATATCGCTAAAATATTTAACTAATAAATCGGTTGCCTCAAAGGCTATTTCGGTAGGAACTAAATATTTACCTTCTCTAGTAATATACTTTCTTTTAGTTAGCGTACCTATAATCGTTGCATAGGTAGAAGGTCTACCTATTCCGTTTTCTTCTATTGCTTTTACTAGCGAAGAATCGGTATAACGAAGTGGCGGTTTTGTAAATTTTTGCTCTTTATCTATCTTAACGCAGTTTAACTTATCTCCACTTATTAAATCTGGTAATAATTTATTTTCACTTTCGTCTTCGTCACCTTTACCTTGAATAAAATCGTAAACCTTAGTAAAACCTTTAAATTTTACGCTTTTGCCCGACGCTTTAAAAGTATATTCGCCGTTTTCAACGTTTACTTGCATACTATTATATAAAGCGTCAGCCATTTGTGATGCTAAATATCTTTCGTAAATCAATTTATAAAGTTTAAAGTGATTTTTATCAAGTAAATCTTTAACGCTATCAGGAGTAACGTTAATGTCAATCGGCCTAATTGCTTCGTGGGCGTCTTGTGAGTTTTTCTTAGTAGTGTAAATATTTGGTTTTTTAGGTAAATATTCGCTACCAAAAGTTCTATTTATGAAATCCAAACAATCGTTTTGTGCATCTAATGAAATTCTCGTAGAGTCCGTTCTAATATAAGTAACTAAGGCTAAATGACCGTTTTTAGTTTCTAAACCTTCATAAAGATGCTGAGCAAGTTGCATTATTTGTGGTGCTGAAAGCCCTAATTTACTTGACGCATCTTGTTGCATGGTAGAAGTCGTAAATGGTGGGAGTGCGTGCGTTTTTACCACGCCTTTTTTAACGTCGCTTACAATAAAATCATTAGTTATACAAGCATTGTAAACTGCATCAGCCTCTTGTGCGTTAGACGGCTTGAATTTTTTACCATTTTTTAATGCTAAACTGCATTTGAATTGTAATTTATCTTCTTTATTTAAAATTGCGTTGATATTCCAGTATTCAGTTGGAACGAAATTTCTAATTTTCCTTTCTAAATCTACAACGAGCCTTACGGCAACTGATTGAACTCTACCTGCCGATTCTCCGTCTTTTACTCTACTTCTAACGAATGGAGAAAGTTTATAACCCACAATTCTGTCAAGAACACGTCTTGCTTGCTGAGAGTCAACTAAATTATAGTTTATTCTTCCAGGTTTTGCTATTGCGTTTTTAACTGCTTTTTCACTAATTTCGTTAAAAGTAATTCTATGCGTTTTGCCTTTTATTTCTAAAACTTCGTATAAATGCCACGCTATTGCTTCCCCTTCTCTATCAGGGTCGGTTGCGAGATATACTAATTCGGCTTTTTTAGAATATTCTTTTAATTCTTCAACAGTCTTTTTTTGCTTTGGTTCTATAACGTAAGACGGCTCGAAATTATTATCTACGTCAACGGCAAATCTTTTTTCGGGCAATCCCCTAACGTGACCACCACTACCTATTACTTTATAATTCTTGCCTAAAAATCTTTCAATTGTCTTTGCTTTTTTGGGTGATTCTACGATTACTAATTGCATATTACTCCTATAATAAATTTAAATACTCGTTAGAGTTGTTTTTTATAACGTAACCTTTTAATTCTAACGAAGATAATATAGGTATTATTTCGTATATTTTAAGGTTTAATTTTTCGACTAATATTTCAACGTTAGTCGTGCCGTTTTTAATTTCAAAATAAACTTTTTCTTCTTCAGTAGATAAACTAATTTTTTGTTTTTCTATTATATTATATCCACAAACGTTACGTATATCATCAACGCTTTCAACTAAATAAGCCCCTTCTTTAATAAGTTTATTACAAAGTTCGCCACTATTTACCTTAATTGCGTACGGAAAACAAAATAAATCTCTATTATATTCTAAAGCAAACCTTGCAGTATATTTAGTTCCACTTTTATAATTACCACTACAAATTAAAACTCCTTGCGATAACCCTGCTAATAATCTGTTACGCACGGGATAGTGATACGCTAAATGAGGTACGCTTGGTGAATATTCAGTAATAACCAAGCCTTTATCAATTGCCTTTTTTATTAAATCGCGGTTTTGTTCACTATCGACATAATCAAAACCACCTGCTAATACTAAAATTATATTCCCACTATCGATTGCACCTAATATCGCACTTTTATCTGCTCCATTAGCAACGCCGGTTACTACGACGACGCCGTTTGAAGATAATTCATTAGAAATTTCGCTACAATGTTTTAGGTATTCTGGTAACGTTTTGCGTGAGCCTACTATTGAAAACTTGTTTTTAGCGTTTAATAATTTAACGTTACCCTTGCAATATAGACATAAAGGTGGAATATCAATGTTCTTTAAACATTCCGGATAATCGTCGCTTTCTATCGTAACTATTTTTACGTCGCTATTTATTACGCTTTCAATAAGTTTATCGTAAATTTTTAAATTAAATCCTTCAATAAAGGTTTTAGCATAACTTTGACCAGCGTTAGATAATAAATAATCGTAACAAATAGACGGATTTTTAAAAAGGTCGCTTATATCTTCGTATAGATTAATAATTTTTAGTTTGTGTTTATATTCAAGATGAGTTAGCAAATCAAGATACACGATTGCTTTTTCATTATCTTTCATTAAACGTTGCTCCTATAACTTATTGCTTCCAAAATATGTTTAGGCATAATATTTTCACTATAATCTAAATCGGCAATAGTTCTTGCAACTTTTATAATACGACTTCTTGCCCTTGCCGATAAATTAAGCGTTTGAAAAGACATTTTTATTATATCTTCACTTTCTTTTGTAAGTTTACAATATTTTTTCAAATGTTTTTCACTCATTTGAGCATTTGTCGTAATATTTTCGTCTTTAAATCTTTCAAGTTGAATTTTTCTTGCAACGTTAACACGCTTTTTGACTTGCGAACTACTTTCTTCTAAACCTTCACTTGCTAAATCGTCGTATTTAACACCTTCAACGCTAACTTGAATATCAATTCTATCTAATAACGGGGCAGATAATTTTGCCCTATATTTAGTAATTTGCGACGTCGTACAATTACAAATTTTATCTTTTATCCCGTAACTTCCACAAGGACAAGGATTTAAACTACCACAAAGCATAAAACTAGCGGGATATTGTACCGACGCTTTTGCTCTTGATACGGTAATAACCCTATCTTCAAGCGGTTGACGTAACGATTCAAGCGTTGAACGAGAATATTCTGGCATTTCATCAAGATATAAAACGCCGTTGTGTGCTAAACTTATAATTCCGGGTAATGCGTTTGGACCGCCACCTATTAACGACGTGTTGGTTGCAGTATGATGCGGTGTCATAAACGGTCTTTTAGTAATAATACCTTCGTTACTATTTAATAAACCTGCAACGCTATGTATTTTAGTAGTTTCTAGTGCCTCGCTAAACGCCATATCAGGCATAATAGTTGGAATACACTTGGCAATCATTGTTTTACCTGCCCCTGGTGGACCAACCATAAGCATATTATGTCCACCCGAAACGGCAACCTCTAACGCCCTTTTACAAAATGCTTGACCTTTTACGTACGATAAGTCGCAATCGTATTCGATTTGACTATCTATTACGCTATATTCTTTTTCTTTAACCGAAGTAAATTCTTTACTATTTGACAATAACTCAATTACTTCTTTTAAAGTATTTAACGCAAAAATAGTTGTTCCACTTATATAACTTGCCTCAAACTCATTTTCTTTTGGAATTATAAATTTAGTATACCCTAAACTTTTTGCCGAAATTAATATAGGCATAATTCCGTTTACACCCCTTAAACTACCGTCAAGCGACAATTCACCAAGCATAACAAAATCACTTATATCGTTAATATTGTCTTCCCCTTGTGCTTTAAGTATGCCCGTTGCAATAGCCAAGTCTAGATAAGCACCTTGCTTTTTAACGTCGGCAGGGGCTAAGTTTATAGTTATTTTGCCGTTACGAAAATGCCTGCCACTATTTTTAATGGCAGAACGCACTCTTTCTTTACTTTCTTTTACGGCAGTATCGGCTAAACCAACGATTTCAAATGACGGCATACCGTTAAAAACGTCAACTTCTACCGATATAGGCAAGCCTTGTAACCCGTACAAAGCAAAACTAGTTACTTTTGCAAGCATATTATTCCCCTATTATTTTAATACAACATATTGTATACCATATTTTTTAAAATGTAAACAATTTTTTTAATTTTTTTTCTTTTCTTTATATATTATATATAGATAAATATTTTATGCAAATTTTGTAAATATATTAATATATATTTAAACGTATTACACTTGCAAAAATCGTCAAAATATGTTAAAATTTTTTTATGATAAAATTTAACAATAGTTGGGACGAAATTTTAAAAGACGTGTTTAACACGCCTAATTATATAAATATTCGTACCTTTTTAAAAAGTGAATATTCAACTCAAGTAATCTACCCTAATATGAACGATATTTTTAATTGCTTTAAACTTACCGATTATAACGATATCAAGGTAGTAATATTAGGTCAAGACCCTTACCACGAATTTGGTCAAGCACAAGGAATTAGTTTTTCAGTTCCAAAGGGTGTAAAACTCCCGCCATCACTTAAAAATATTTATAAAGAATTATATAACGATTTAGGTATTACTGCCCCAAATTGTGGCGACTTAACAAAATGGGCAAAACGTGGCGTATTACTTTTAAACACCGTCTTAACCGTGCGTGAAGGTCAAGCAAATTCTCACAAAAATTGTGGTTGGCAATGGTTCACCGACCAAGTTATTAAAAAAATTTCTCAAAGACAAACACCCGTCGTATTTATTTTATGGGGTGGCAACGCAAGGTCGAAAAAGGCTATTATCGACACAAAAAAGCATTTTATTATAGAAAGTGCCCATCCTTCGCCTTTATCGGCATACAACGGTTTTTTCGGCTCTAAACCCTTTTCTAAGACTAACGATTTCTTGAAACAAAATAATTTAGGCGAAATTGACTGGACTTTATAAAATTTACGTTTAAAAAGCACTTGCTGGTTAGCAAGTGCTTTATTTATTAAACTAAACCAAATATTAACTCGTACAAGTTAAATTCTAATAATTCTGCAAAACCTAAACCTATTATACCAGCTAGCGTTGCAATAATTGCTATATAGTGTTTTTTAGAAAGTTTTTCTTTTAAGAAAATTCTACTCCACACAACCGATAAAACGCAGTAGGAAGAAATGATAGGTAAACCTTGAACGAAACTTGACGCAACTACCGCCATATAGAAAATTTGTCCTATAGTTTCACAAATACCACCATAGACTAAATCTTTACTAAACGGAAGATATTTAGTTTGCATTACACCATTTTCGTCTAATTCTTCAACTTTAATTTTGAAGAATTTTTCTTTTTTAATTAAAGTAACGAATATAAAGGCGAAAATTGCAAAACAAAGTGAAGTAAATTCAAAGGCAGTATTTGCAGCGTAATCACTTTCAAAGAAACCAAACTCGTAAACAAGTTCGTCACCTACCGTTGCTAATCCGTCTAGGAATAAGTAAATTATAGGGATTAAAATTGCGATAAAACTTTTAGTGTACTTAAATTGACTGCCTTGACTTCTTAAAAGTTTTACTTCGTCATTTTCGTTATATTCAACAACTCCAAGCCAAATAATTCCAAACGTTATTAATAATACACAAATAATATCAACGTCTTTTAATATAGTTGGCTCACTAAACACACCTAATCCACCTAAAATTACGATTATAAGTAATGCAAGCGAACCCGACGCATTACAAATAGGTGAAGAAATTGAAAGTTCTATGTATCTTAAACCTGCGTAACCTATTACCATTGCTAACAAGTAAACGAAAGCAACTGGTAAATACTTAATAAAATCAAGTGGAACGAAATCAGTATAAAAAATACTAAGCAAGAAAGAATTATTTAGTGCTAATAATTCTTCACCGAACAACGCACTAATTATTAAAGTTAATATTGCGTGTATACCCATTATAACGCCAACTGCAAAAATTACACGCCAGTGGCTATTTTTATCTTTTTGACAAGTTCCTTTTTTTGAAAATAAATCCGAACCACTCCACGAAAGGAGTGCTATTAAAGAAAATACAAATTCCATATATATACCTATTTTAAGTTTTCTAACGATACAAGACCTGCGTTAATCATTTCTTGTAAAGACTTTAATATTCCAAGTTTAGCGTGGTAAAAAGTTAATCCACCTTGGAAATAAATTGCAAACGGCTCTCTAATAGGTCCGTCTGCCGAAAGTTCGATTGACGAGCCTTGTACGAAAGCACCCGCCGCCATAATTACCTGACTATCATAACCTGGCATATCACCCGGGACTGGAGTTACGTAACTATCTACCGGTGCGGCGTTTTGAATACCTTTTGCAAAGGCAACCATACCTTCGCTAGACTTAAGTTCAACTGCCTGAATTATATCAAATCTTTCTTCGGTTGAGTTAGGCACTACCTTAAACCCTAATCTTTCGTAAACGTTTGCTGCAAATATTGCACCTTTTAACGCACCAGCAGTTACCGTTGGGGCTAAAAACAAACCTTGATAAAATTTAGATAATATACCAAGTGTTGCTCCAACTTCTTGTCCTAAACCTGGAGCAGAAAGTCTATAAGCACATCTATCGATACACTCTTTAGTTCCTACGATATATCCACCTATAGGAGCAAGTCCACCTCCAGGGTTTTTAATTAACGAGCCTACCGTCATATCTGCACCAAAATCACTTGGTTCAACCGTTTCAACAAATTCACCATAGCAATTATCAACCATAACTATAACACTTGGTTTAATTTCTTTAACAAACTTAATTGCCTTGCCTATTTGTTCAACGCTTAAAGTCGGCCTTGTTTTATAACCTTTCGACCTTTGAATTGCAATTAACTTAGTTTTAGAATTAATTGCTTTTTTAATTTCGTCAAAATCAAAATCGCCGTCACTAGTTAAGTCTACTTCATTATAAATTACACCGTATTCCATAAGCGAGCAAGGACTTGGTCTAATACCGATTACTTCTTCTAAAGTGTCGTAAGGTCTACCACTTATTGACAATAACTCGTCACCCGGCAATAAATTTGCCGATAAACTTATTGTTAAGGCGTGTGTACCACAAGTAATTTGTGGACGAACTAATGCACTTTCAGTATTAAAAACGTCGGCGTAAACTCTTTCTAATTTATCACGACCGATATCGTCGTAGCCGTAACCCGTCGTCGTTTGAAAACAAGTTGCATCAACTTTATTTTTTTGCATAGCGTAAAGAACTTTGTTTTGATTTATTTCGCTTATTTCGTCTATTTTTTTAAAACGGCTTTCTAAACCTTTTAAAATTTCTTGACCAAAATCAAAAACTTCGTCACTTACGTTTAATTGTTTGTAAATTGATTTTATATCCATAATTCTCCAAATTTTAACAAAATATATTATATCACTTACTCCATTTGCAGTCAATTATTTAAAATAGTATAAGAAATTTTTTTTAAATATTGTTTTTTATTTTATTTATGATATAATAATTTTATAAATTATTAAAATTAGGAGTATTTTTATGTCAAGTTTTAAAGATTTAAGAATTGTTGATAATTTTTATCAAACTTCAATGTTTTTTCCTATGCCGACAGTAGTTATAGGCACTCTTACTGAAAACGGCGAAACGACTTTAGGTCCGTACAGTTTAGTACAGCCATATTACGTTGCGGGCAAAGATTTTTACGCTATGCTTTTAAACTGCCGTAACTCGTCTAATACTGCTCAAAACATACTTAGAACGGGTAAATGTACTATTAGTTTTATTCCAGACGATAAAAAGTATTTTAAAGAAGCGGTTAAATTAAGTTGGCCTGGCGACACACCCGAAGAAAAAATGCCAAAATGTAATTTTGAATTAGAAGAAGGCTTAATGGCACAAGCCTACCCAGACCAAAAGTTCCCAAAAGTTTTAACTTGTGCTATTCAAGCATTAGAATGCACTTGGGTAAGAGAACTTGATAACGCTACCGATTGTAAACCTGGTCAACTTAACGGCTACGAGCCACCATACCACGATTTTAACGGCATTACTTCAAAATTTGGTGCTACTTTTATTTTAAAAATAGATAAAATTTTAATGAAAGAAAAATATTATAACGCAATTATTAACGGCGTTAGAGCAAAAGACTTCCCTAGACTACCAGTTGACTACGGTTATCGTGATAGTAAAAACTTTTGGTATTGCAAACATAAAAAACCTATTGCCGAACTTTTGCAAGTTAGACAAACTTCACTTGAATCTGTTAGATACGCCGCCGATAGAATTGACGATAAAGTTAAATTTACCGACGACGCATTATCAATGCTTTTAGGCGTACCTAGAGTATTTTTACCATTAGTTTTAAAGGGTTGCGTAAAATGGGCTAACGAAAACAACGTTACGCTTATAGACGCAAAAGAAATGCAAATAATAAACGATAAGCGTTCAAAAGAAAAATCTAAAAAATAATACAAGTAAAAACGCCGTAGCAGAATTGCTACGGCGTTTAATTATTTGTTTTTACAAAACAATTTCAAAAACACGCGTATAAATTTAGGGGGCTTAAAACAAAAAATCTTCATAAAATTACTCCTTGTTTTAATATATGTAACTCCCTTTTAAAACTTTACATCATAATTTTCTTAATTTTTCAATTGCTTCGCTTCTATCTTTATGATTAAAAACGGTTGAACCTGCAACGATTACGTTTGCTCCTGCTTCTTTAACCATTTTAACGTTTTCAAAAGTAATTCCACCATCAATTTCAATATCAATATCTAAGCCACTTTCGTCAACCATTTGTTTAATTGCTTTAAGACGTGGAATTGCGTCTTCCATAAATTTTTGACCACCAAAGCCTGGTTCAACACTCATTAAAAGTATCATATCAACGTGTTTAAGTAACGGCTTTAATACGCTAACCGGCGTTTTAGGTTTAATTGAAACTGCACTTTTAACGCCGTACGACCTAATAGTATCTAAAACCTTTATAACGTCTTCTTCACACGCTTCATAATGAATAGTTACTATATTAGAGCCTGCTTCGCAAAACTCTTTAATATACCTTTCCGGTTTAGTTATCATTAAATGCGTATCGAAAACTGCAGTTGAATACGGTCTAATTTCTTTAATTAATTTATACCCAAACGACATATTAGGAACGAAAACGCCGTCCATAACGTCTAAGTGAATATAATCTGCTCCGTTTTTAGTAATATCTGCCGTTTCTTGACCGATAATTGCAAAGTTTGCCGATAAAATTGATGGTGCAATTTTAATTTCTTTCATATTAACTCCTTTAATTTTCACTATTTACAACGCTACGCCTAAGTTGACCGCAAGCACCTTCGATATCTGCTCCGTTTAACCTACGCACCGTTGCCGAAATTCCGTTTTTTTCTAAATAACCTACGAAAGCGTAGGCTTCTTTTTCAGTAGTTGCTTTTAAGTTATTTTCTTTAACTTCATTTAGTCTAATTACGTTTACGTGACAAGGTCTACCTTTTAAAATCCTAACTAATTCGTCTAAACATTTTTGACTATCGTTATGACCTTTTACAAGCGAGTATTCAAAAATATATCTTCTTCCCGTTTTGTTAAAGTAATACTCACACGCTTTTAAAATTTCTTCAACCGAATAGGCTTTAGTAATAGGCATTAACTTTTCTCTTTCCTTAGTAAAAGGTTGATGAAGTGAAATTGTTAAATTTACGGGTAATTTTTCTTCACTGAACTTATATATTTGTGGAACTAACCCAGACGTTGACAAACTAATATTTCTTAAACTAACGTTTATACCTTGCTCGCACGAAACTGAACGTAAAAATTTTACCGTGTTGTCGTAATTATCAAACGGCTCGCCACTACCCATTAAAACTATGTTTGTAACTGCCCTTTTCGATATATTACCACCGCCTAATCTATTAACCAAGCATACGGTCGCTAGCATTTCACCACTTGATAAATTTCTAACTAGCCCACCTATTCCCGACGCACAAAAAACACAACCCATACGACAACCTATTTGCGTTGAAAGGCATTGCGTATTGCCGTAATTGTTTTTCATAAATACGCCTTCAACTATATTGCCGTCGTAAAGTTTAAACAAGTATTTTTCAGTGCCGTCAACCGACACTAATTTTTTATATAATGAAACGGGTTCGTCATAATAATCGTTAAGCAATTTATCTCTAAAAACCTTAGAAATTTCAGTTATTTCGCTTATTCTAAGTCCGTTTGCTAACGCCCTATAAATTTGCCCCGTTCTATACTTTTTTTCCCCGTAAGATAAAACTATTTCATTTAATTCTTCGTAGGAATAGTCTTGTAAAACTTTCATTATCTAACCCTTTTTAATTTTACGAAATAAAAACCTGCACCACTAGATAAATAAGGCAAATATTGTATTCCGTATTCTTGGTCTAATCCTTTTAATTTTGAATTAGTTTTAACTTCTATAAAATCGTCGTTATTTTCTAAAAATTTAGCAATTTGTCTAACGTTTTCACTCTTTAAAATACTGCAAGTAGAATAGTATAAAAAACCACCGACTTTAACGTATTTTTTACTAACGTTTAACAAAGTAAATTGTTCGTTTAAAATTGAAGATATATCTTCTTGTTTCCTATTTAAAAATATGTCGGGATTTTCTTTAACAACACCCAAACCACTACAAGGTGCGTCGAGTAAAACTGCGTCGAAATTATTTTCAAATTGTTTATGAAATTCCTTCATATCTTTACAAAGACACGTTACGTTAGTTTTATTCATACGACTAATATAACTTTTCAATAGTTCTACTCTATGACTATGCAATTCGGTTGCCGTAACTTGTTTAAATTTTGAAGATAAATTTACCGTTTTGCCACCTGGGGCACTGCAAACGTCAAGTAGTTTATCGCCACTTTCAACACCGTCGCAAATTGCAATACTGCCGATTGATTGAAAGGTATAATCGCCAAGATAAAAACCTTCTTCCATTTTGAAATTATTAACGAAAAAAGCATTATTAAAAGGTGTTTTTTCAAAGAAATATTCACCATTTTTTAAATATTCTTCACCATTTACCCCGTCGTTAAATCTAACGCAAGTTTTTTCGTCGTATTCTTGCATTATTTTTTCAGCAATTTCTTCGCCGTAATCTTGAATAAGCAATTCAACGACGAACTTAGGGTAAGAATACTTAACCGACAAAAAGTCTAACTTATTTTTAGGCATTTTATAGCCGTTACGAATATAATTTCTAAGTACGGCGTTTAAAAACCCCTTCATACCACCTTTGCCTAACTTCTTTAAAAGTTCAACAGCATTATCGGTTACGGCGTAAGGTGATTTATTCATATAAATTATTAAGTATAAAGCAATTTTTAAAATAGTTCTAACCGAAAGTTTTGGTTGTTTAACACAAAGATTAGTTATTATATAACTAATCGTTACGTCCTTTTCTAAAACTCCATAGCAAATTTTGGTAACTTTTGCCCTATTTAACGGCTCGATTTGAGTATCTTGAACGGCTTGTTTTAAAAATGCTCCCTTGCTATAAACTTTGGTTAAAATATTATAACTATCGTACAAAGTGATTAACATTAATTAAACCTATACCCTAGTGGAATTTTTTTACCAAGTAGAAAATCTTTTACAAGCATTTTTTTACTGCCTTCAAGTTGTAGTTCTTCAATTTTTATTAAGCCGTCACCCGTGCCTATAATTAAGCCTTGTTTTGCGTCGCTACAAACTACTTCACCATTGTTTGCATTGCCCTCTAAAACGCTTGCTTTATAAATTTTAAGCATTTTATCTTGATAATAAGTAAACGCAGTTGGCCAAACTAATAAACCCTTTATTAAATTTACTATTTGTACGGCACTTTTTGAAAAATCAATTAAACCGTCTTGTTTATTAATCATTTTAACGTGAATTGCCTTACTTTCGTCTTGTTTTGTAAAAGTTGCCTTTCCACTTTCAAGTAAATCTAACGCTTTAACTATTAATTTTGCACCTAAAACTGATAAGCGTTCAAACAATTCGTCAACGTAATTGTCGTTTACAGAAATTTCTTCTTGCAAAATAATATCGCCCGTATCAACGCCTAACTCGGTTTTCATTATTGTAACACCCGTAGTTTTATCGCCGTTTATTATCGACCATTGAATAGGTGCAGAACCCCTATATTTTGGTAAAAGCGATGCGTGTACGTTAATAACGCCTTGTGGAGCAATATCTAAAATTTCTTGTGATAAAATTTGACCGTATGCACAAGTAACGAAAACGTCGGCGTTTAAACTTTTTAAAATTTCAACGCCTTCTTTACTAATTTTCTCAAAAGAATATACTGGTAAATTTAATTCTAAGGCTTTTTGTTTTACTTGACAAGGCGTAATTACAGCCTTTCTACCAACCTTTCTATCTGGTTGAGTTACTACCCCGACTATTTGGTGAGAAGAATTAAATATTGAGTTTAAAACGCCAACTGAAAAGTCGGGCGTACCTAAAAAAACAACTTTCATTAATCAACCACCTTTACGTCGTCTGCCTTGTCGATATATAAAATGCCTTCTAAATGGTCGTATTCGTGACAAATTGCTTTTGCAAAAAAACCATGAGCAGTCAAAGTGTAATAATCGCCTTTTCTATCTTGAAATTTAACTTTAACCGTGCTTGGTCTTTTTACGTTACCTTGTTTGCCACTTACCGATAGACAACCTTCTGCCCCGTACTGCGAGCCACTTTGGCTAATAATTTCAGGATTTATAAATTCAAAATAACCTTCTTCGACTTTTACGATAAAAATTCTTCTTAAAACGCCGACTTGTGGTGCTGCTAAACCTGCTCCGTCAACTTTTAATAAAGTTTCTTTCATGTCGTCTAATAATTTATGAGTTTTTGCACCAAAATCCGTTACGGGATTACTTTTTTTTCTTAAAACTTCGTCGCCTATTTGTACTATTTGTCTAATTGCCATAATTACACCTAACTTAAATTGCTTGGATTAATTTCTACGTAACAAAGCACCTTTTTGTTAGTACAATTATTACTTAGTTCATAGAAAATATCTTCAATTTCCTTTCTATTATCAGTTATTCTTGCTAAAATTTGATATCTAAATTTATTTTTTATCCTTTTTAAAGGACTTTTCATTTTATTAAAATAAATAAAACTTTTACTATATTGTTCTTGTACTTTTTTACACTCGAAATAAAGATTTTTAAGCGTCTCAATCGCAACTAATTCGTCGTCGCTTTCTATCATAATTCTTACTATGTCGGCATATGGTGGAAAACTAGTTGCTATTCTTAACGCATTTTCTTTTTTGAAAAATCCTTTATAATCGTAATTTATTGCGTGATTTAAAACGCTATTTTCAGGGCAGTAGGTTTGTAAAACTACCTTTCCTTTACTACCGGCTCTACCCGACCTACCGGCAACTTGCGTAATTAGTTGAAAAGTTCTTTCGCCAGAACGATAGTCGGCAAAATATAAACTCATATCTGCATCTAATATTCCAACCAAGGTAACTTGTGGAAAATCGTGACCTTTTGCAATCATTTGCGTGCCGACTAAAATATTAGCCTTTTTATCGGCAAATTCTTTTAAAATTTTATAATGTCCTTCTTTAGTTGACGTGGTATCGTTGTCCATACGTAAAATTTTGGAGTTTGGATATAGCGAAGATAATTCTTCAACGACTTTTTGCGTACCCGTTCCAGAATAATTTATTTTTACCGAGCCACACTCAGGGCAAGCCGTTGGAGTAACGTACGTCGAGCCACAATAATGACATTTTAACAAGTTATCATATCTATGATACGTTAAAGAAACGTCACAATGAGTACATTTTGCAACGAATCCACACTCACGACATATAATTTTTTGCGAAAAGCCACGTCTGTTTAAGAAAATAATTACTTGATTATCGTTGATTAAAGCGTCGTTAATTTCCTTTTTTAATACGCTTGAAAACATTGACGGATTGCCACGCCTTGCTTCGTCTTTCATATCGCTAATGATAATTTCGGGCATAGGTTTTCCGTTTACACGCATATTCATTTCGCATAAAATATATTTTTTATTAATTGCGTTATTATAACTTTCAAATTTTGGGGTTGCACTACCTAAAACTAAGCGTGCGTTATTTAATTTTGCTCTAAAAAGTGCAATATCACTAGTCACGTAACGTGGATTAGTTTCACTTTCGTAACTTTGGTCGTGTTCTTCGTCAATTATGATTAAACCTATATTTTCAAGGGGAGCAAATATCGCACTTCTTGCACCTATTGCTATTTTTGCTTCTCCACTACGAAGACGCCACCACTCGTCAAATCTTTCACCCTTAGATAATCCACTATGTAAAATTGCCGACAAATCGCCAAACCTTGCCTTTAATCGTGAAAACATTTGTGGTGTTAAAGCAATTTCAGGCACTAACATTATTGCCGTTTTGCCTTTTTTAACGACGTCTTCAATCAAATTAAGATAAACTTCCGTTTTACCACTACCCGTAACACCGTGAATTAAGACTGGTTTATCAGCGTTTAAAACTACGTTTATTGCATTTTGTTGCTCGTAGGTTAAAGTATGTTTATCGTCTTTAAACTTAATATCTTTATACGGCGTACGAATTTCTCTTTCTTCTTCAACGATTAAAATATTATCATCAATTAACGATTTTACAACGCTAGACGAAACTATATCGCTTAATATTGCCCTTTTAGTTTTGCCGTTTTGCTTTAAATATTCGATTAAGCGTAATTTTGCCTTAGATTTTTTACCAAAAGATTTAACTAATTCGTCGTAATTAAGCGTTTCGTTTATAAAAACGAAAGGAACAGTCTTTTTCCTAACCGTACCTTTACGCATTTCGGTAGGTAAAAATAATCTAAGTATAGGTGCATACGGAACGTGATATAAATCGTGCATATAGCGACACAACTTTAAATTTTCACTCGTCAACGCAGGAATATCGTCAACTACACGTAAAATTCCTTTTAATTTTTCAGTTGGATATGAAGAAGTCTCTTTTAATCGCATAACAAAACCTTCGGTAACGAATTTACCGAAAGGAACGACTACTCTACTACCTTCGTAAAGAGTAAGTCCGTTAGTTTTATAATCAAATATTTTATCAAGTTCCGCCGTTGCTACGTCGATTATGACTTCTGCTATCATATTATCACCTAAAAAAAAGGTCAAGAAAGCCTTGACCTTATTTTTTAACCTATTATTGCAGAAATTTTATCTTCATCAATTTCAATTGCTGCTTGAGTCAAAGGCTTGTTATTGTTTTGAATAACCGTATTTTGACTTTTACTTATTTCTATAAGTTGCCTTGCTCTTTTTGACGCTACAACGCAAAGAGCATATTTTGAGCCTGCATACTTTTCACCGATTTTACTCGTTAATCTGTCGATAGGTGGTTCGTTAATCATTATTATGTACACTCCTTATTCAATATTTTGGATTTGTTCCCTTATTTTTTCAATTTCACACTTTAACTTTAAAGCGTTTTCGGTAATAATTATATCGTTTGATTTACTACAAACGGTATTTGCCTCACGGTTAAATTCTTGAATTAAAAAATCAAGTTTTTTACCAACTTCACCTTGCATTTCACATATTTTTTTAAATTGCAAAATATGTGAATTTAACCTTGTAAGTTCCTCGTCAATATTAGATTTATCTAAAAATAACGCAGTTTCTTGCAAAATGCGAGTTTCATCAATTTGCGAACTAGATAAAACTTCTTTTACCCTTTCGGTCAACTTTTCTCTATACTCGTTTGCAATGTTAGGTGCACGAAGTTTGATTATTTCAACAATTTTACTAATAAATTCAACCCTTTTTAATAAATCTTCTTTTAGTTTAGCACCTTCAATATCACGCATTTGGTTTAAATTAGCACACGCTTTTGATACAGTGTCTTCTAATATAGGTGAAATTTTTTCAACGTCAAAAGTTTGTTGTGAAGATTTAATAACGTCGTTAATTTTCATTAAAGAAGTTATCGTTAAATCGTTTTCTAGATTAGGAAATTGATTTTTTAACGTTAAACTAGCGTCAACGTATGCCTTTGCAAGCGATAAGTCAACGTCTAAGTTAACGTCTGTTATCGTAGTATCTTGATAAGTTACAAATAAATCAACTCTCCCACGAGAAAGATTTTTTTGTACCGTTTTTCTAATAACGTCGTCTAAACTAATAAACGAACGTGGATATTTGGGCGTTAAATCTAAAAAACGATTATTTACCGTTTTTAACTCAATGGTTAAGGTAATTCCATCACACGAATATTCGGCTTTGCCATAGCCTGTCATACTTCTCATAATTAATCCTTTGCGTTGCGTTTTTAATAAATTTTTAACTATTTAGCAATCACTTTAATTATTATAAACTTAATGAAGCTAAATCTTTTGCTAATCGCAAAATCTTTGCAAAACTGCTGTTTTGCTGTAAAAATATACATTTTTACACTTCCGTTTGAAAATCTGCAAAGTTGCAACCTTTTGCAAGCAAGTATTCAACTTCTTGTATTATAACATAATAATTTAAAAATATCAAGTATTAATTATACTTTCAAATTGACTTTCGTCAATAATTTTTATACCTAACTTTTTAGCCTTATCAAGTTTAGAGCCTGCGTCGTCACCAGCAATAACAAGCGTAGTTTGTTTAGTTACGCTACTTAAAATTTCACCGCCTAAACTTTCTATAATTTGACTTGCCGTAGAACGTTTATATTTTGTCAAAACGCCCGTTAAAACAACTTTTTCCCCCTTAAAAGCACCATCTACAACCTTATCTTCAACAATATTTATCGTAACGCCTAAACTTAAGAGTTTGTCTATTTCTTCTAAGTTTTCGCTATCGTTAAAATAATCGTAAATATTTTTGCTAATAATTTCGCCGATATCTTCAATTTGACTTAATTCTTCAATCGTTGAATTTTTTAAATTTTCTAAATTTTTATAAACTTTTGCCAAGTCTTTTGCTGTTTTTTTACCAACGCCGTCAATACCTAAAGCGTAAATAAACGAGGAAAATTCAACATTTTTAGAGTTTTCAATAGAGTTTAATAAATTTTCAACCTTTTTATCTTTAAAACCTTCAAGTTTTAAAAGTTTTTCTCTATCGAGAGTATATAAACCTGAAAATTTTATCACGTCGAAATTATCGTATAAAACGCCAGCAGTCATTTCAGAAAATCCGTCTATATTCATTCCGTTCTTGCTTGCAAAATTTACTAATCCACCTATTACTCTTGGACGACATAGTTTGTTTGGACAAAAAATATTTGCACCTTCTTCGTATAAGGTTGAATTACAATACGGACATATCGACGGCTTTTCAATATCAACGTCAGCGTTGGTATACTCTGTTGTACCTAAAATTTCAGGAATAACTTCGTTACTTCTTCTAATCAATACCCTTGCGTTGATTTTTACGCCTTTTCTTAAAATATCACCGTAATTATTTAGCGTTGCTTTTTGCACAGTTGCACCTGCAAGTTCAACAGGTTCGACTATACCAAGCGGAGTTAATTTGCCTGTTCTACCAACTTGCCAAATTACGTCCTTTAAGATAGTGGTAACTTCTTCAGCAGTGAACTTAAACGCCATTGCAAAACGTGGAAATTTATCGGTATAACCAAGTTGCTCTCTTATACTATAATCGTTTACTTTTATTACGACACCATCGGTTAAATAATCTATATTTTTCCTTTCGTTATCGATAATTTTAATAATTTTTCCAACTTCGTCAATGCTTGACGCTAAGTGTAAAAACGAATAAACTTTAAAGCCGTTTTCTTTTAAAAACTCAAAGCACTCAATTTGCGAATTAATATTGTTATCTTCAATATAATTTACGTTGTAAAACAAAATTTCACACTTGCGTTTTGCAGTTTCTTTAGGGTCTAAATTTCGTATTGCTCCCGCAACGGCATTCCTTGCATTTTTTAAAATTTCAGTTGCCGTTTCATTGTATTTTTTTAGATTAGAAAGTTTAATTACGGCTTCACCTTGAACTTCTAATAATCCTTGATATTTTATTTTAAGTGGAAAAGATTTGATAGTTTTTACTTGCTCGGTTACGTCTTCACCTTCTACGCCGTTACCCCTTGTCGTTGCCCTTACGAATACGCCTTTGTCGTAGGTTAACGATATAGTTAAGCCGTCGTATTTATATTCAACGGTGTAATTTATAGGAACGTTTACAACCTTTTTAATTCTGTTTTCAAAAGCAAGTAATTCTTCAAACGTCAAACTTTTATCTAAACTATATAGCCTATTGATATGCTTATGTTTATTAAAACCTTTAATCGGCTCGCCACCTACTCTTTTAGTTGGCGAATCTTGTAAAACTATACCCGTTTCTTCTTCTAAACGCCTTAATTCGTCGTACAATTTATCGTACTCGCCGTCTGCAATAGTTGGGTTATCTAAAACGTAATATTCATAAGCGTATCTATTAAGCTTATCAACAAGTTCTCTCAATTTATTTTTCATAAACCCCCCTTAATCAATTATTGTAAGCGGAGCAAATTGAGCCGATAACTTTTTAATGCCTACCATTTTAAAGGCAACGGATAAAATTTGTCCCGAACTATTATTTTCAATGCTAATTACAATACCTTCACCAAATTTAGCGTGTAAAACTTTCATACCTTTACTATATTTACCACTTGTTTTAACTGCATCTGGTTTAACGTTAGTTTTATAAGACGGAGCAAAACTTTTTACCTTGCTCGTAGACGAATAGTTATCTTCATCAGGATAATATCCACTTTCGCTAAAACTTGGTCTTTTGTAATTATTCCTTTGATATTGAGAGTACGCAGAATAAGAATAAGTACTTTCGTCTTTTAATAACGGCTTTACGTTTTTGATAAAACGACTTTCACTAGTTAAACTTCTATTTCCGTATAAAAACCTACTCCTAGCCCTAGTAACGTATAAATAATTTTTTGCCCTTGTTATTGCAACGTATAACAAACGACGTTCTTCTTCTAATTCTTCAACGCTATCGCACGCCCTTGAAATAGGTAAAATAGTTTCGTCAACACCTACTATAAACACCGTATCAAATTCAAGACCTTTTACCGAGTGAATAGTTGCAACCGAAACAAAATCGCCACTTGACATATCGTCGGTATCCGAACTTAAAGTTACTGATGATAAATAATCTTGTAAAGTAACCTTATCGTTAAGTTTAGCGTATTCTTCACACGAGTTAACAAGTTCGTTGATGTTTAATCGTTTGTCTAAATTCTCTTCGGTATCTTCTTGATATTGCGACATAATTCCACTTTCGTTAATAACGTATTTAACAAAGTCAACGAAAGATAATTCTCCACTCTTTAAAACTATGTTATAAAGTAGATTTTTAAATTCACCTATTCTATTTTTTGCCGACGCAGAAAGTGGTATGTTTTCGTAATCGAAAATCATATCGAAAAGAGAAACGTTATTATCTATTGCCGATTGATATATCGTATTAATAGTCTTATCGCCTATACCACGCCTTGGAACGTTTATAATACGTAAAATTGCTTCGTTATCAAAAGGATTTACTACAATTCTTAAATACGCTAAAACGTCTTTAATTTCTTTACGGTCAAAGAATTTAAATCCCCCAAAAACCTTATATGGTATGCCGTATTTTAAAAATTCTTGTTCAAAAGAACGTGAAAGTGCGTTAAGACGCATAAGTACGGCAAAATTACTTGCACTTTTGCCGTTGAGTATGGCGTTTTTAATTTTCTTAGCAACAAACTCGGCTTCGTTAATTTCTTCGTCACCAACGAATAAAACTGGTTTTTGACCTTCGTTATTCTCAGTCCAAAGCGTTTTTTTACGACGCACGTTATTATCTTTAATAACTTCGTTTGCTAGGTTTAATATTTGTTTAGTTGAACGATAGTTTTGTTGTAATTTATATACTTTTGCTCCACTAAAATCTTTATCAAAGTTTAAAATATTTGAAATTTTTGCACCACGCCAACCGTAAATGCTTTGGTCGTCGTCACCAACGACGAAAATATTGCCCCAGTACGATGCAAGTTTTTTGATAATTATATATTGTATGGTATTCGTATCTTGAAATTCGTCTACGTGTACGTATTTAAACTTTCTAGCATAATATTCGCAAACTTCGTCGTCTTCACTTAGTAAACGATACGTATAAACTAATAAATCGTCAAAATCAAGGGCGTTGTTTTTCTTTAATACCTGTTGATATTTTGCGTAAATTTCAACAAAAATACCTATGTTTGGCATTTTTACGTGTTCTTCTTTATATTCCCGTGGATTTAAGTCGTTATTTTTAGCGTTAGAAATATGAATTTTGGCTTCTTTTAAATATTTTTCTTGGTCAAGTTCCATTTCGCTGATTATACGCTTTAAAACTTTTTCCTTTTCGTCTTCTGTGTATATAGTAAAATTTTGATTAAAATTAAGTCTTTGTATACTACTTCTTAATATTTTTACACACATTGAGTGTATCGTAGATACCCACATTTCGTTTACGCCTTTAATCATTTGGCTTAAACGATATTTCATTTCATCAGCTGCTTTATTTGTAAAAGTAATTGCTAAAATTTCACTAGGTTTAACGTTTAAGTTGTTTACTAAATATGCAATTCTAGTAGTTAATACTCTAGTTTTTCCACTACCCGCACCAGCAATTACTAAAACTGCTCCTTGCGTGTCTTTAACTGGTAAAACTTGTTCTTTATTTAAATTTTCAAATGGTAAATTATTCATAAGTTTATTGTAACACAATATGTTTTTTTTAACAAGTTAAAAAGACTATTATTATTTAATTGACAAAAATTTTTTATAGTGTTATATTAAAAGCATGCTTACTTAAAGGAGTAATTTATGGAAATTTTAAAGACAGCAGATAGAATTCAAAACATCCATTCAGACATTAGAGGTCCGGTATTTTTCAAAGCATTAGAAATGGAAAAAAACGGTGAAAAAGTTTTAAAATTAAACACGGGTAACCCTGCGGCGTTTGGTTTTAAAATGCCTGATAGCGTAAAACAAACTATTATTGAAAATATTGATAAAAGTTTAGGTTATTGTGGTATTAGAGGTATGATGCCTGCCCTTCAAGCAATAGTTGACTATGAAAAAACTAAAGGCATTGAAGATATTACGACCGATGACGTATTTATTTGTAACGGCGTTAGCGAAGCGGCTAATATGAGTATTACTGCACTTATTAACCCTGGCGAAGAAGTTTTAATACCATGTCCTTGCTATTCTCTTTGGACTAACTCGGTTTTACAAGTAGGTGGCGTTCCCGTTTTATACACTTGTGACGAACAAGCAGACTGGATGCCTGATTTAAAGGATATTGAAAGCAAAATTACGTCAAAAACTAAAGCTATCGTAGTTATTAACCCTAACAACCCTACCGGTGCTTTATATTCAAACGATATGTTAATTTCTATTGCTAACCTTGCTAGAAAATATAACTTAGTCGTTTACTCTGACGAAATTTACGATAGGCTCGTTTTAGACCAACTTGAACATACTTCGTTTGCAAAACTTGCTCCAGATTTAACGGTTATTACTTTTAACGGTCTTTCAAAATCACATTGCTTATGCGGTTTTAGATGTGGTTGGATTGTTTTAAGTGGTAAAACTCAACTTCGTGAAGAAATTAGAAAAGCCCTTGTAACACTCGCATCGGTTAGACTTTGCTCAAATGCAGTTATGCAATTAGCAATTCCTACGGCTTTAAAAGACACTGAGTATACTCAACAAATGATTATGCCAGGTGGTAGACTATACGAACAAAGAGAAGCCGTATTTAACGCAATTAATAACATTGAAGGTTTATCGTGCGTTAAAACAAGAGGTGCTTTCTATTGTTTCCCTAAAATTGATACTACTAAATTCAACGTTACCGACGATAAACAATTTGCTTTCGATTTATTAGCAAACAAGAAAATCCTTATTGTTGCCGGTAGTGGTTTCGGCTGGAAAACTCCTGACCATTTTAGAGTTGTAATGCTCCCTGAAGTTGATGCTCTTTCAAAAGCAATGTACGATATCGGCGATTATTTACAAACTTTAAAAAAGTAAAATTTTATAAAATAAAAAAATATCCATCAATCAATTTTTGATGGATATTTTTTATGCAAATTTTTAGATTTTGTCTATTATTTTAAACATTTTTCAAACTCAGTTGAAATTACTTCAATAGCCTTTTTTGCTAAACTTTCATTTTTACCTTTAACTGAATAATACACTTTGAGTTTAGGCTCTGTACCACTTGGTCTTACGCATACGAAACCACCTATTTCAAGTTCATAGTAAATACAATTAATTAAGTTATATTCTAATTTTTCAACGTTACCATTTGCGTATTTTATAGTTCCGTCAAAATAATTTCTAGTAGCATAAACGTTATAAATACCAAACGAATTAATTTCTTGATTTTTTAATTTATCAACTACTTTATTCATTTCTTCCATAGCATTAAGACCACTATACGACGTTGAAACGGTTTTTTCTATCGTGTAGCCGTATTTTTCGTAAAGTTCGTTTAATATACTATAAATACTTTTTCCGTTATACTCAAAATAGCACGCCATTTCGCTAAACAACATACTAGCAACGACTGCGTCTTTATCTCTTACGTGAGTACCCATTAAATAACCACAACTTTCTTCAAACCCAAAAATAAACGTGCCTTTTTTACTTTTTTCACTTTCTTTAATTTTTTCGCCTATAAACTTAAAGCCTACGGGCGTTTCTTTTAATTCTACCCCGTATTCAAGACAAATATTTTTTACCATATTAGTAGAGACGAAACTTTTTACGATAAATGCGTTAGTAGGAAGTTTATTTTCGGCTTTAAGCCTATGTAAAACATAATAAGTTAAAAGTACACCAACTTGGTTACCCGTTAAAATAATAAATACACCATCGTCGTTTCTAATTGCAACGCCTAGCCTATCGCTGTCTGGGTCAGTACCAAAAACTACGTCGGCTGAAATTTTATTTGCAACGCTTATTGCCATAGATAATGCTTCGGGATTTTCAGGGTTAGGCACTTTTACCGTAGAAAAGTTAGTATCAGGCATAATTTGTTCGTCACACACGGTAAAATTAATACCTAATTTTTTAAGTAATAAGGTTACGGGTGAATATCCCGTTCCGTGTAAAGGTGTATATACTATTTTTAATTTTTTCCCGTATTTTTTTATTGCAGTTTTAGACAGTGATAATTTTTTAAGCGTTTTAACGTATACTTTATCAAATCTAGACGGAACTATAGTTAACAAACCCTTACTTTTTAAATTTATAACGGGTTTTTCTTCTATTGAAAAATAATCGTCGACTTTTTCAATAAAATCAACTACTTTTTTAGTATCTTCAATAGCCATTTGCGAGCCATCGTCGCCAAAAACTTTATACCCGTTATATTCTTTAGGATTATGACTAGCCGTTATCATAACGCCTGCTATTGCTTTAAACTTTCTAATTGCAAAAGAAAGCATAGGAACAGGTCTTGGATTTTCAAATAAATACACCTTAATTCCATACGAAAGTAAAACTCCCGCAGTTTTTTTAGCAAAAACAAGTGAATTTTTTCTAGTATCGTACGAAATAACAACGCCTTTATCAATGGCTGTAGTTCCTAAAGATTTTACGTATTCGCAAAGTCCCTTCGTTGCTCGTGCTACGGTATAAATATTCATCATATTTGTTCCGTAACCGATTATACCACGCATACCCGCAGTACCAAATTGCAAAGCCCTGCCAAATCTATATTCAATTTCACTTTCGTTACCTTTAATTAAGTGAAGTTCTTGATAACCTTCAGCGTTAATTTTTGGATTATCAAGCCAATTGTGGTAGACAACTTTATAGTCCATAACACACCTCTTTAAGATTATTTTTTGTAAATAATTTCTCCGTCTCTTATAGTTAACATTATTTCATACGTGTTTTTATTTATTACGGTAACGTCGGCAATTTTGCCGTCTTTTATAGAGCCGATTTTATTATCTAATCCTATATTTTTTGCAGGATTAATAGTTGCCATATCAATAGCGTCGGTAAATGGAACGCCAACCTTTTCAACAACGTTTTTTATAGCGTCGTTCATCTTTAAAACGCTACCTGCAAGCGTGCCGTCTTGTAATCTTGCCTCACCGTTTTTAACTATTACTACTTGCCCACCTAATTCCGACACTCCGTCGTCTAAATGTTTAGCACGCATAGCGTCGGTAATAAGCGTGATTTTATCTTTTGGTTTATTCTTCACTACTAATTTAATTGCGGGAACGCTTACGTGAATTGTATCACAAATAAGTTCTGCATTTAATTCGTCTCTTAATAGTGCAGAGCCGACTACACCTATATCTCTATGATGTAACGGACTTTGGGCGTTATATGTATGAGTTACGTTAGAAACACCTAAACCAATAGCGTTATCACAATCTAAATAACTTGCACCAGAGTGACCTATTGACGCAACTATACCTAGACTTTTAACGTATTTTATTAATTTACCACTCCCTTCAATTTCTGGAGCAAGTGAAACGATTTTAATAGTTTCTCCACTATCTTCGTAATATTTTTTAAAAGTTTCCACTAATGGACTAGCAACGTATTCAAGTGGCTGAGCTCCTTTAAATTTTGGAGAAATAAACGGACCTTCTAAATGAACGCCACCTACCCTTGCACCATCGGCAACGTTTTTGTCAATATAACTTTTAACGTTTTTTAAAGCGTTAGATATATTTTCAACGCTTTGTGTCATCGTAGTTGCTAAATAGGTTGTTGTTCCTTCGCTTGCAACCTTATTTGCTATAACGTTTAACGCTTCAAAAGATGCGTCCATTGCGTCGTAACCACCAGCACCATGAATATGTTGGTCAACAAAACCCGGTACGACAACTAAATCTTCGTTTAAAGATAAAATTTCATCGTCGCAAACGGCGTTTAATTTAATCTTGCCACTTTCAAAGCAAATATCGGTTTTTACAATTCCTTTACCTTCTACGTATACGTTTGCATTTTTAAAACCTTTCATAATCGTGTCTCCTAACTTTATATTTTATATTTTTGTACTTCTCTTAAAGATAATTCTTTTAATTTATCTTGATAATTTTTTAACTTTCGTTTTAAATAGGGGTTAATAAAAATAAACCACACTAAAGCCATAACGTATACTAAACTAACAACAATAAAACTGATTAATGCTTTGGCGTTTTCTTGCGGAACAAAAATTACAATGTCAAGTAGTTGAATTAAAGGATACATACAACATACAACACCTAAAATTGCAGAAAAATTTATTAATTTTATACTCTGTTTAATTTTGTTTACACTTGAAACGTAATATGCTCTCTCGCCTAATTGTCTTATTTTTTTAACTTCTTTACTTGATAAATTTTCTTCTTTCTTTTTATTAAACTCATCTCTTATCATAATAGTTATTCAAATATTTTTCTCAAATATTCCCCCGTGTAACTTTCTTTGTTTCGTGCTATTTCAATAGGATTACCCGTCGCCACTATCGTGCCACCTTTATCTCCACCGTCAAGTCCTAAATCAATAATATTATCGGCAACCTTAATAACGTCTAAATTATGTTCTATAACTATAAGCGTATTACCGCCATCACGAAGTTTATAAAATATATTTATTAATTTTTTAACGTCGTGAGTGTGAAGTCCCGTTGTAGGCTCGTCAAGAATATATAACGTTTTGCCCGTTGAACGTTTGCAAAGTTCGGTTGCAAGTTTTACCCTTTGAGCCTCGCCACCAGATAACGTAGTTGCAGATTGTCCTAATTTAATATAACCTAAGCCAACTTCTTTTAAAGTTTTAATTTTGTTGTAGATTCTAGGAACGTTTTCAAAAAAGTCGGTTGCTTCGTCTACCGTCATTTCTAATACGTCGTAAATAGATTTTCCTTTATACTTTACGTCTAAAGTTTCTCTATTATATCTTCTGCCGTCACAAACTTCACAAGCAACGTATACGTCTGGCAAGAAATGCATTGAAATTGTAATAGTTCCATCACCTTGACAATGTTCGCATCTACCACCAGAAACGTTGAAACTAAATCTACCAGCCGTATAGCCTTTAGATTTTGCATCAATAGTTGACGCAAATAATTCACGAATATGCGTAAATACTCCAGTATAAGTTGCTGGATTACTTCTAGGAGTTCTACCTATAGGCGACTGGTCGATAGCAATAACGTTGTCAAAGTGTTCTAGTCCTAAAATTTCGTCGTAATCGCCTTGTCGCACTTTTACACGAGTTAATTTACTTGCAACGGCTGGATATAATACTTCGTTAACAAGTGAACTTTTACCGCTACCTGAAACACCCGTAACAACGTTTAAAAGCCCTACTTTAAAATCAACGTTAACGTTTTTTAAATTATTTTGCCTAGCACCTAAAACCGTTAAAACTCTGCCGTCCCCTTTTACGTAAACGGGTGGAATTTCAATCTTTTTTCTACCAGAAAGATAATCGCCCGTTAGGCTATCTTTACAATTTATAACGTCTTCTAGAGTGCCTGCAACTATTACTTGCCCACCTTCAACGCCCGCTTTCGGTCCTATATCTACGATATAGTCGGCACTTTTTATAGTGTCTTCATCGTGTTCAACAACAATTACCGTGTTGCCTAAATCTTTTAATCGTTTTAAAGAGTTTATTAATCTTTGATTATCTTTTTGGTGAAGACCTATACTCGGCTCGTCTAAAATATATAAAACACCCGTTAAACCGCTACCTATTTGCGTTGCTAAACGTATTCTTTGGGCTTCGCCACCTGATAACGTGCCTGCATTTCTTGAAAGAGAAAGATAACTTAGCCCTACTTCGTTTAAAAAACTTAACCTTTCTTTAATTTCTTTAATAATACTTGCCGAAATAATTTTGTTGTTTTTAGTAAAAACTATTTGGTCAATAAACGAATAAGCGTCAATTACACTCATATCGCTAACTTCGGCAATATTTTTACCCCCGACTAAAACGCTTAACGCTTCTTTTTTAAGACGTTTGCCGTTACACGTTTTACAAGGAACGGTGTACATATACTTTTCAATTTCACTTTTAGTATAATCCGAAGTAGTTTCTCTATAACGCCTTTCTAAATTTGGAATAACACCTTCAAACGAGCCTTTATATTCACCAGAAAAGGTTTTAGTAGTGTATTCCATATTAATTTTTTCGCCGTTATTACCATATAGTAAAATATTTAAAATTTCTTTTGGTAAGTCTTTAATAGGCGTGTCCAAATCAAAATTATAGCGTTTTGATAATGAACGAAAATACATTTGAGTAATTTTACTAGAATCTAAATTCCAACCCGAAATCACCAAAGCACCTTCGTTTAAACTTTTATTAACGTCACCTAAAATCAGTTTTTCGTCAATCGCCGTAATATAACCAAGTCCTTTACACTCGAGACATGCACCAAACGGATTGTTAAAAGAAAATAACCTAGGCTCTATTTCTGGAATTGATATTTGACAGTTTGGACAAGAATATTCCGTTGAAAATAATTCTTCTTTATCTCCGTTTACTATAGTAACCAAGCCGTTTGCAAGTTTTAAAGCACTTTCGATAGACTGAGAAAGTCTTGAACGTATATCTTGCTTAATAATTAATCTATCAACTACTACGCTAATATTATGCCTAATATTTTTTTCTAGGGTGATAGGCTCGTCAAGTGAATAAACTATTCCGTCGATATAAACTCTAACGTAACCACTTTTTTTATACGACGCAAGTTGCTTTTCAAATTCCCCCTTTTTACCCCTAACTACCGGTGCAGTTATTAAAATTTTAGAATTTTGTTCATAATTTAAGACCGTGTCAACAATTTCGTCAACGCTTTGTTTTTGTATTTTCATGCCACATACGTAACAATGCGGTGTTCCCGTTTTAGCAAATAATAACCTTAAATAATCGTGAATTTCCGTTACCGTACCAACTGTTGAACGTGGATTGTGCGACGTGGTTTTTTGGTCGATAGATATAGCAGGTGATAAACCTTCTATACTATCTACGTCGGGTTTTTCCATTTGTCCTAAAAACTGGCGTGCGTAACTTGATAAACTTTCCATATATTTTCTTTGCCCTTCGGCAAAAATTGTATCAAAAGCAAGAGTAGATTTTCCACTACCCGATAATCCCGTAAATACCACTAATTTATTTCGTGGAATTTCAACGTTTAAGTTTCTAAGATTATTTTGTTTTGCCCCTTTAACTTTAATATATTCTAACATATTATTTTCTCATTTTTTTCTTTAAAGCATTAATGGTATCACGTAGTTCAATACACTTTTCAAAATCAAGCGTTTTGGTTGCTATTTTCATTAATGCAGTTAACTTTTCAATTTCTTCTGGAATATCTTTATAATCAATATCGTTAACTTTGTTTGCTTTTGTCGTTATATTTAAGGTGTTTTTTACGTCCTTAATTATAGTTTTTGGCGTAATATTATGCTTTTTATTATATTCTTCTTGAATTTTTCTACGCCTTGCCGTTTCATTAATCGCCCTTTTCATACTATCAGTTATAACGTCGGCATACATTATAACCCTACCTTCGCTATTTCTTGCCGTTCTACCTATAGTTTGAATTAATGCAGTATCACTACGTAAAAAACCTTCTTTATCGGCATCTAAAATTATTACTAGTTTTACTTCGGGCATATCTAAACCTTCCCTTAAAAGATTTATACCCACTAAAATATCGTTTTCACCTTTTCTTAAACTTGATATTATATCAAATCTTTCTAAGGTGTCGATTTCGCTATGCATATAACAACATTTAAAATGACGTTCTTTTAAATATTTAGTTAATTCTTCAGCCATTTTTTTAGTTAAAGTCGTAATTAATACTCTGCCGTTAGTATCAATTATTTTTTTAACTTCACTTTCAATATCGTCAATTTGGCCTAACGTTTTACGAACTTCAACTATTGGGTCTAAAAGCCCCGTAGGACGAATTATTTGCTCGGCAACGTTATCACAAAGATTTTTTTCATATTCGCCTGGAGTAGCCGAAACGCATATTACTTGACCTATTTTACCTTCAAATTCTTCAAATTTTAACGGTCTATTATCAAAAGCAGACTTTAACCTAAAACCATAATCAACTAAATTAGTTTTTCTTGACTTGTCCCCGTTATACATTGCCCTAAGTTGTGGAATAGTCATATGACTTTCATCAATAAAAAGTAAAAAGTTTTTATTAAAATAATCGATTAAAGTAAAAGGTGGCTCACCTGCAATTCGTCCGTCAAAATAACGGCTATAATTTTCAATACCACTACAATAACCTATTTCTCGCATCATTTCGATATCGTACGACGTTCTTTGCAATAACCTTTCTGCCTCTAAAATTTTACCACTTTCTCTAAACGACTTTACTTCGTCTTGCATATCTTTAGTAATAACTTGCAAGCAATTATTAAGTTTTTCGCTATCTACCGCATAGTGACTTGCTGGGAAAATTACGGCGTGTTTTAAAACGTTAATTTTATTGCCAGTAACGTACTCAACTTCGCTTATACTTTCAATTTCGTCGCCAAAATACTCAACACGAATAACTATTTCACTATTAGACGCTGGAAAAATATCAATAACGTCACCTCTAACACGAAAGGTACTTCTTTGAAAATCAATATCGTTTCTAGTATAATTGATTGAAACTAATTTATTTATTAAATCGTTTTGCTTAAAAGTTACGCCCGGTCTTAAAGATACGGCTAAACGATAATATTCTTCAGGTGCCCCAAGGCCGTATATACAACTTACCGATGCAACGACGATTACGTCGTCCCTTTCACCTAAAGAACACGTTGCACTATGACGAAGTTTGTCAATTTCATCGTTAATTGATAAGTCTTTTTCAATATAAGTATCAGTTTGTGGTAAATACGATTCGGGTTGATAATAATCGTAATAGGAAACAAAGTATTCAACTGCGTTGTTAGGAAAAAACTCTCTAAACTCGTTGCAAAGTTGCCCTGCTAGAGTTTTGTTATGTGCAATAACTAACGCAGGGCGATTTACGTTATTAATAACGTTAGCCATAGTAAAAGTTTTGCCACTACCCGTAACGCCAAGCAAAACTTGCGTTTTAAGACCATCTAAAACACCTTCAGTTAACGACTGAATTGCTTTTGGTTGGTCACCCGTTGGATTATATTTACTTTTTAAATCAAACCTTTTACTACACATACTTCATATTATTGTAACATAAAAATTTTAATATGTAAATTATTTATATAATTTAACTAAAAATTATATACAAAATTTTACCAACGATAAAAGATACGACGGCACTACTAACGGCAAATATTACTTTAACAATAAACTGCCTAGTAACGCTTTCCTTTTCAACTTTATAGTTTTTACCTTTGTTTTTTATCGTAATTAAACAAAATTCTTCTCCGTTTTTTTCTATAAAAGTTACGTCTAAATAATCGCCTTGCATAAGTAAAACTAAAGCCTTTTTAACGTCGCTTTCTTTTACTTTTTGATTATTTAAAAACACCAAAATCGACTTTAATCCTATTAAAGTATCACCTTGTTTATTTACGTTGTCATTTACGATTTTTAATAATTTTAATTCTATTGAACTTAACATATTTTAATAAAAAAATTATACAACAAAAGAGCAATGCTTGCCCCTAAAAAAGAGCCGAATATAGAAAATAAAAAAATGTAAAATCTAGCATTTTTTCGAAAAATATAAGGATTTTTCAATTTTATATTATTGTTATAATTTTTGGTTTTTTCACATAAAATAATTAAAAAATTTTCATCATTTGAATACTTAATTTTAATATATCCTAACCTTTCTAAATTTTTTATAATTTCACTAATTTCACTATCTAATAATTTTTCGGCTTTAGTTATTATCTGTTTAATTTCACTTTTAGTTAATAGTATATAAGTATCCCCTTTTTCAAGACAATACAAATAACTTAAAATTTCACTTTCTATTAAAGATAACTCTTTTACCATCTTAATTTTATTATACGCAATTTTTATTAATATTAATCAAAAAAAACACCCTATCGGGTGTTAATAAAATATTGAATAAAAGTTTTTAAGTTTTTTAATTTTTGATAAATAATTTTTTGTTTCTTTATAAGGTATATAATTAATTTTATCGTCTTCAACGTAACCTTTTTCAATCCATTTAGAAAGCACTCCCTCACCTGCGTTATAAGCACATATAACCAAATCTTCATAATTAAACTTCTTAGTTAAATAATCAAGATAGGCTACGCCTAAAGTAATATTAGATTTATAGTCGTACAAATCAATATACTCTATATCGTATAAAATGGCAACGTATTTTGCCGTACTTTCTTTTATTTGCATAAGCCCTATTGCGTTTTTACGTGATTTTGCATTTTGATTAAAATTACTTTCAGTTTTTATAAGCGATATAACGGTTATATGATTTAGTCCGTACTTATCACACTCGTATTTTATAACGCTATAATATTTACTAGATAAATAAATTTCATAAATTAATAACAATAGCAACGACGTTATAACTAAAATTAAAAGGGTTAATGCAAGTTTAATGGTTGTTTTTGATAATTTCACTTAAAACTTTATCCACCTTATTATATAACGACTTAACGTCTTGGTCGTTTACAATAAGTATATGCTTTTTTTGCGAAATATTATCATAATTAAACTGATTTTTTATTATATCTTCTACTTGGCTTAGCGTTTTTCCATCACGTTTAATTACAGAATTAATCCTATCGTTTATATCTCGTACAACGACTATAACACCGTCGTACAAATTCTCAAGTCCGCTTTCAAAAAGTAACGGAACTTCGTTAAAAACTAACCCTTTACTACTTTTACTTAAAAAAAGCATAGTATCCATTATTTTTTTATGGGTAAATGAATTTAGTTTGTTTAACTTTTCTTTATTATTAAAAACTACGCTAGAAACTAACTTTCTATCAAACCCTTGTTCTTTTACATACGGAATTTCTAAAAGGTTATAGATTTCGCATACAAAATTATCGTCTTTTAATAAATTATCATAAATTTCGTCGGCACTATACGTTATAAAACCATTTTCTTTAATACGTTTCATGACTAGTGATTTACCACTACCTATACCGCCCGTAATTGCGTAAATTTTATCTTTCATTATTTTGCCTCGAACCAAGTTTTACCTATATTTGCCTCTACTAAAAGTGGAACACGTAATTTTACTGCGTTTTGCATTTCGTCAACTAATATTTTTTTTGCAACTTCAACTTCGTTTTTTGGACAATCAATAATAAGTTCGTCGTGTACTTGTAATATAAGTTTTGCTTTTAAATTTTCTTTATTTAACCTATTGTAAACGTTTACCATTGCAATTTTGATAATATCAGCACTACTGCCTTGAAGTGGCATATTCATTGCTGCTCTTTCACCAAAACTCCTTAAATTAAAGTTTGACGAATTTATTTCTTTTATATAACGCTTTCTATTTAAAATTGTTGAAACGTAACCGTTTTTACGAGCAAATTCCACGTTGTTTTGCATATATTCTTTAACGCTAGGATAACTTTCGTTGTATCTAGCAATGTAATTTCTAGAATCACTAGCCGTAATTTTTAAGTTTTTAGCAAGTCCGTATTCACTAATTCCGTAAATAATACCAAAATTAACTGCTTTTGAACTGCTACGCATTTTACTTGTAACCTGTTCTAAAGGCACGTTAAACACTTGGCTTGCCGTTATAGAGTGAATATCTTTATTTTCTTGATACGCCTTTATCAACTCTTTACTTTGTGAAAAATGTGCTAAAAGCCTTAATTCAATTTGCGAGTAATCGGCATCTATAAGCACGTTATCGTCGTTTCGTGCAATAAATAATTTACGTAAAATTCTTCCTTCGTCGTCTCTTACGGGAATATTTTGTAAATTAGGCTCTTTTGAAGAAAGTCTACCCGTTTGCGTCAACGTTTGATTAAAAACGGTATGAACTATGCCATTATTTTTATCAATCAAAGGTCTAAAACCTTCAATATAAGTTGAATAAAGTTTTTGTATTTGCCTATAACGTAAAATAAGCGGAACAATTTCGTGCGTATTTATTAAACTTTCTAATATTTCTGCACTAGTCGACATCGAGCCTGTTTTAGTTTTTTTGCCTTTGCCTAAATTTAATTTTTCATACAAAATACGGCCTAGTTGTTTTGGTGAGTTAATATTAAAATCTTCACCTGCAAGCAAAACAATTTGTTTTGCGAGTTCATCTAACTCGGCTTTATATTGCTTAGATAAATTGTCAAGTTCAACTAAATCAATTTTAAAACCTTGATTTTCCATATCGTATAATACACGCCAAAGCGGTAATTCAACGTCGTAATACAGACTTTCTACGTTTTCTTCTTTAAGTTTAGATATAAAGTTATTAAATAAAAGATAAAGGCTGTAAGATGGTGTTTTTTCATCAAGTTGATAATAATATAACGTGTCCTTTAACGTTTCTTCTTTGCCCGAAAAATCAAGCAAATATCGTAAAATATCAACGTCTTCACTCTTTGCATTAAAAGAAACGTCAAACTCTTTTAAAATATATGCAAGTTTTTTTGCACCAAAACAAATTACTTTGTTATTCTTGTTTTCAAAGTAATTTTTAAACAATAAAATTGCATCTCTATACGAAAAACCTTCGTCAAAAAACAATTCTTTAATTTTAACCTTATATTCGTTGCCGTCTCCGTTATAAAAATTAACGCTATCACTACTAATTGCTATAGTCAACTCACTAACGTTTAATAATTTTTCAACTTCGTTACTCGACGTTAATTCAACTATATCAACGTTTTCGTTTTTAATTACGGTATGATTATCGTCGGCAATAAAAAGTTCCGTTCTTTTTAAAATTCCCCTAAATTCAAGTTCTGTAAAAATACGCTTTGCATCGTCGTTTAAAGGAAAAGTATACGTTAAATCCTTTTCAGTAAGGTCAATATCTACGTTTACGTCAATCGTTGCTAATTCTTTGCTTAAAAAACAAAGTTCTTTGCCATTTATAATTTTTTCTAACAACTTACCTTTAAAATCGTCTAAGTGGTTATAAATATTTTCAATATTTTGATAAGTTTCAATTAAATTGTGTGCCGTTTTTTCACCAACGCCGATAATACCCGGAATATTATCCGAACTATCGCCCATACAAGCCTTTAAATCGGGAACTTGACTTGGCGTTATACCCGTTTTTTCTTTAAAATTATCAAAATTTAAAATATCGATATCACTAATACCACGACGGGTAAAGTAAACGCACGTTTTTTCGTCGATTAATTGAAAACTATCTTTATCGCCCGTAATAATTATAGTTTCGCCTGAATATTTTTTTGCAAACGTACCTATAATATCGTCGGCCTCAAACCCTGCCTTATCATAGATTTTGACACCTATTTTAGTTAAAACGTCCTTTAAAAGTGGAATTTGTGGACGTAAATCTTCGGGCATAGGTTTTCTAGTGCCTTTATATTCTGTATACATTTTATGTCTAAAAGTTGGCTCACGCCTATCAAAAGCAACTAAAATATGGTCTGGCTTTACGTCGATAATTACTTTTAAAAGCATATTCATAAAACCAAAAACAGCATTTGTAGACACGCCGTCTTTATTAGTTAAAGGTGGTGTTGCGTAAAATGCTCTATTTATTAAACTATTGCCGTCGATTAAAATAAGTTTATTCATAATTTCCTTTTTTATATAAAAATTAATTGATTTTTATTTTAGTTTGTGCTATTATGTTTTTACACATACGCCGGTGTGTTGGAACTGGCAGACGAGATAGACTCAAAATCTATTATCCGCGAGGGTGTGTGGGTTCGAGTCCCACCACCGGCACCATAATTAAGTAAGACTTTTGTCTTACTTTTTTTATTTAGATTATTGTGGGCGAGAACGGGAAATCTTGCGACAAAACACAAGTTTATATTATACGATTTTTTGTCGCAAAATAGTTTTGTAAACTATTTTATTTCCCTGGCGTGATAGCAACTTGTTGCGGAGCGAGTCCCACTACCGGCACCATAATTAAGTAAGACTTTTGTCTTACTTTTTTTATTTTATCATAAATAAAAACAAATGTAAATATTAAAAGGCAAGGAATTTAACGTAACCCTGCCTTTCTATTTATTATTCTGTAATTTTTGCAGTAAACATACCAAAATATTCGCCTAAGAAATATTCGGCAGTTTTTGCCATACTAACGTGAACTATATCGTCCTTATAAGTAAACATCATTGAAATGTTACCTAAATAAATATCAATAATTTGTACGTAAATTATAAACCTGTTACCATAAGTCCAAGCACCCGACGCAGCGTAATCATACATATAATCGCCACCTTGAGGTACGCATGCATATTCACCACTATACCCAAGTTGAGGAAATTTACCATAAGCATTGTCGCCGTATTTAAATGAGATTTGTTTTTTGCCTTGTGCATTAACGTAGTCGAACGTACCACTACCATCTTCGTTAAACGATAAAGAAAATTCAGTTATTCCTTGCGGACTTTTTTGTATAGGTTTGTATACTTTACCATTAATTTTTTCAATAAGTGGATGCTCTTTTTTACCCCTAACCGACCTTAATTTTAAATTGCTGCATAAATCGTTAAGTTCATTAAAAGCACTTTCGTCGCTTGGTAACTCATTATCAACAACCGTATCGTAAATATAGGTTTGTAAAAGATTAATAATTGCGTCTTCGTTATAAGTAGAGCCTTGTGAGTCTGCAGTACAAACGAAAATGATATCGTTTTTGGTATTACATATCGTTAATTGATTACCCATACCCATAAAAGCGAAACAATCTTCGCTATTACGCCAAATTTGATAGCCGTAACCATACGAGTGATGCTTTGATAAATGTGCGTTTAAAGAGTTGTCAACGAGTGGCGACGTTGCTTCTTTTAAATATTCTTCACTCATTAAACGCTTACCTTTCCACGTGCCGTAATTTAATACAAATCTACCGAAAGTAGCCATATCACGAGTTGTACAAAGCATTGCCGAATCACCCCAAGAATCTCCATTTTCAATTTTTAAAATTCTTGCATTTTGAAAAGAGCCTATATGATTAAAAATTCTTTCTTTTAAAAAGTCAAGCATAGGTTTTTTTACAAGTCTTTCAACTAAACTGCATAAAACTTGCGAGCCAGCACTATCGTAAGCCCACGTAGTTCCCGACGGCTTTGTAATAGTATGATTATTCATATATAAATGTACTCTATCATTGGCTTTGGTTAAAAAATGACTAGCACAAGATAAACTAGTAGTCATAGTAAGCATTTCACGAATAGTTTGATTTTTTAAATATTCGTGAACTTCGCTTTCAATTTTATCTTGAAAATAATCAACGATTTTATCGTCTAAATTGATAATTCCGTCTTCAACTAACAAACCGATTGCTATAGCAACGAAACTTTTAGTTTGAGAATACATCCTTTGTAAAGAATTTTTGTTAAACGGATACCAGTAACCTTCGGTAAAAATTTTATCTCCCCTAAGCATTAAAACGCTATGAAAATCCAAACCGTATTCATTAACCTTTTCGTAAAACTTTTTAACGTTTTGACTTTTTATTCCAACTTTTTCGGGTTTAACCGTTTTAAAAATTTCTTGCATTATTTTTTCTCCACTGCAGTAAAATTGCCAACGTATTCGTCTAAGAAATACTCTGCCGTTTTAGTCATACTAACGTGAACTAAATCGTCCTTATAAGTAAACATAGCCGTTAAATTACCAAAATATTTATCTATGATTTGAACGTATAAAATAAACCTATTACCGTAACCCCAAGCACCCGACGCACCACAATCGTACATAAAGTTACCCCCTGCTGGAATACGTTCGTATTCGTCACAGTAACCAAGTTGTGGAAATTTGCCGTATACGTTTTCGCCGTAACCGAATTTTATTTGCTTTTTACCTTGTGCGTTAACGTAGTCGAACGTACCACTTCCGTCTTCGTTAAACGATAACGTAAATTCCGTAATTCCTTGCTTATTTTCACTTGTTGGAACGAAAGTTTTACCATTAATTTTTTGCACTAAAGGATGCGTTTTTTCACCCCTAACCGACCTAAGTTTTAAACCTTTAATAAGTTGGTCAATTTCTTGATTAGTTTTATCGTTAATAGGCAATTTTTCGTCGCAAACGGTATCAAAAATATAATTTTGAACTAAATTTATCATTGTATCATACGTATAATAAGAGCCTTGATTATCACTAGTGCAAACGAAAATTATATCATTTTTAGTATTACATATAGTTAATTGACAACCCATACCGATAAATGCAAAACAATCTTCACCAACACGCCAAATTTGATAGCCGTAACCATACGAGTGATATTTTGAAGGGTGATTTGTTAATGAGTTATCCACGAGTGGCGACGTTGCCTCTTTTAAATATTCTTCACTCATTAAACGTTTACCTTTCCAAGTGCCGTAGTTTAGTACAAATCTACCGAAAGTTGCTATATCACGAGTTGTACAAACCATTGCCGAATCACCCCAAGAAACGCCGTTAGGGGCTTTTAAAACTTGAGCAGTTTTAAACGAGCCGATATGATTGAAAATTTTTTCTTTCAAATACTCTAAAAGCGATTTTCCCGAAAGTCTTTCAACTAAATCACATAAAACTTGAGAGCCTGGACTATCGTACGCCCAAGTCGTACCCGATGGTTTAGTAATTGTATGATTGTTAAAATATGTATGCGTTCTATCTGGGTCTTTGAGTAAAAAGTGATTTGCCGCCGTTAAACACGTAGTCATAGTAAGCATATCGCGAATTGTTTGATTTTCTAAATATTCATGAATAGGTCCGTCAATTTTATCTCTAAAATAATCACAAATTTTATCGTCTAAATTAATTAATCCGTCTTCAACTAATAAGCCGACCGCAACACCTACGAAACTTTTCGTTTGAGAATACATTCTATGGCAAAAATCTTTATTAAAAGGATGCCAATAGGCTTCAGCAAAGATTTTATCTCCCCTTAAAAGCAAAATACTATGCGTTGTTAATCCCGTTTCTTCAACTTTTTCAAGGAATTTTTTTACGTTTTCACTTTTTACGCCAACTTCTTCAGGTTTTACAACTTTAAAAATTTCTTGCATAATTAATCCTCCAAATATTGTACGTTACCTAATTTTAAATTTTTAACGTTTTTAACTAACATCGTTTGATATGGAACGAAATTTCTTTTAACAAACTTAACGTCGTTTATTTCTACGTCTTCAATACAATGCTCGCCTTCATAACCTTGCATTGTAATTGCGTGCTTTATTAATGCCCTATTATTTTTTGTAAAATATTGTATACCAGCAACTTTTATATCGTTAAAATAAAATTTTCTTGCTTTAGGATAAACAGGAGCAGGCTCACCATCGTCGTTTATGCTATAGTAAGCAATACTAATATCAGTAAGAGTACAATGATTTAAACTAATATTTTCTATAACCCCGCCACGCTTTTTAGTATATTTAACCATGAAAGAGCCACCCTTTCTACCTAAAAAGTGTACGTTATAAATATTTACGTTCTTAATACCGCCAGAAAGTTCACTACCTATACCTATTCCATAGCCGTCGATAGCATTACAATCGAACATAGTGATATTTTCACATGGTCTACCTATCAAATAGCCCTCTAAATTTTTACCCGATTTTATTGCAACGCAGTCGTCACCCGTATCAAACGTTATACCGAATATCGTGCAATTTTTAGAAGAATCTGGGTCCCAACCATCACCGTTAGATATTGCGTGCGATACAATTTTACAATCGCAAGTAACAACGTTTTCACAATATATAAAATGCAAATTCCAAGCAGGAGCATTACCCGTTTCACAATCGGCAATAATTACGTTTTTAACGTTTGAAAAACAAATAGTTCTTCCCCTTCTTCTGCCTGGTAAAATTGAAGAATAATACCCCGGTGGATTTGGATGATTTTCTAATCCATTTTCTTTAATAATCTCTATCTTTTCAGTATCAATAGTATCAAGCCTAAGTTTTGCACCACCACCTAATACTTTACCACCATAAATTATGATATTTTCGCAGTTTGGACCACTTTTACTATCCATTACGCCTGCGTTTAAAAGCGAACGATAAGCAATAACTTCATGCCCTTCAAAACGGCTTTTAACCTTTGGTAAATAGTCTACGCATTTTTCACTACCTTGTAAAACTGCATCGTCGGCTAAATATATTTCAATATTACTTTTTAAATCTAAACCACCCGTTAGATATACGCCCTTTGGAAAATAAACTAACTCATTAGACTTACAATCGTTAATTGCTTGTTGAAGGGTTTTCGTATTAAGAGTAACACCGTCACCTACTGCGTTATAAGGTGGCTTAGTTACGTCAATTACTTTTTTGCGTTTAAAAGTTTTAACAACAATTTCGCCAAGGTTCTGCAATAATTCACCTTTTTCGTTTTTGTATAATACTTTAAAAGTATAGTCGGTATCAAAATCTAAATCAAAGAACGAGTAATGGAACTGATTAGTCGTATATACTTTATCTCCACAAGTTATTTCAAAGACGTGACTTTCATCGTACCCTTTAATAAAATCCCAAAAAATCTTAATTCTATTTGAATATACTACGCTTTTTAACATAATTAATCCCCTTTCGTTATTAAAGTAGCGTCGTTTTCAAACTGAAAAACACAATCGCTGTTAAAAATTATACTAGTTGTAACGTACGTACCCATAGGAAATACCAGCACGTCGCTAGGCTTACAATCGTTTATTGCTCTTAAAATAATATCAGTATTATCAAATTCACCATCACCGATAGCGTTATAAGGTGGTTTTGTTATATCAATATAATTAATATTGTTTTTAATCGTCTTATAATACTCGATTTCAGGTTCTGTATTAGGTAAAGGTATTTTGTTTTCATCACATATTTGAACTGATACTTTATATTCCGTTTCAGGTTCTAAGTTAAAAAAATCGAACAAATAATTCTTTACGTAAGCCACACTTTTATCGTTTAACGTTACTTTATAATAGTATCCGTCTTGATACAATTTATGTCTGTCCCACCACACGTGTAAAGCAGTCGTCTTAATAGTTACGTATAACATACACTCCCCCTATATATGCGAAAATTCGCCATTATATAATCTATATATAGTATACAAAATATAAAAATCAAAATCAAGCAAAATACGAAAATATTTTAAAAAAGTATTGACAACGTTATATTAGTGCTGTATAATTTTTTTAGATGGTCTTTAACAAAGTACTGCGATACTTTTAAGGCAACTCTCTTTACGCCTTGCTATCGCAAGGTTATTTTTTTGGAGTTTTATGACTGAAAAAGCAATATTAATGGATAGTATGGCAAAGCAACGTGCTCTTTTTAGAATTTCTAACGAAATTATTGAAAAGAACAAAGGTACTGACGACTTAGTTTTAATAGGCATAGTTACCCGTGGTGTTTGTATGGCCAACGTTATAAAAGAAAATATTTATAAAATCGAAGGCGTCAAATTGCCATGTGGGTATATTGACATAACTTTATATAGAGACGATTTATACGAAACCGATAGTATGCCCGACGTTAAGAAAACAGATATCAATTTTGATATTAAAGATAAAAAAGTAATTTTACTTGACGACGTTTTATTTACAGGTAGAACAGCAAGGGCTGCAATTGAAGCCGTTTTAAGTCTAGGTAGACCTAAACTAATTCAACTTGCAGTTTTAATTGATAGAGGTCATAGAGAATTACCTATTAGGGCTGACTACGTTGGCAAAAACGTTCCTACGTCTTTAAACGAAATTGTATCAGTAAAGTTTAACGAGATTGATGGCGAAGATAGCGTAAAACTTTACGAAAAAGATATTTAACAAGTGATAAAATGGCTTAGCCATAAATTTATATCAAAGGAGTTAAAATATGAAATTAACTTATGACGTTCACGAGAAAGCACCTTTTGGTAAAAACCTTTTGTATGCTTTCCAACAATTGCTTGCTATTTTAGCAGCAACTGTACTCGTTCCTATTTTGGTTGACCCAAATGGAACATATTTAAGCCAAGCGTCTGCTTTAATAGGTGCTGGTGTTGGTACTTTAGTTTACTTATTGTTTACTAAATTTAAAAGCCCTGTATTTTTAGGTAGTTCGTTTGCATTTATCGCTCCACTCTTTACTGGTGTTGCTTTCGGTTACTTAGGTATTATTCTTGGTGCTGTATTTGCTGGCTTAGTTTACGTTATTATTGCTATTGCAATTAAATTCGTTGGCTCTAACTGGATTACAAAACTTATGCCACCAGTTATTATTGGACCTACTGTTGCACTTATCGGTTTAAGTTTATCTGGCTCGGCAATTAACAACGTTATGAATATTTCAGTTAGTACTGCTAATTATAACCTTTTACATATTGCTGTTGCTATTATCACTTTCCTTACAACTGTACTTGTTTCAGTTAAAGGTACTAAAGGTATGAAACTTATACCTTTCGTTATCGGTGTTGGTGCTGGTTATGCTGTTGCTGCATTACTTACTGCTTTTGGTTACCATTTAGCAGGTAACGAATATTTCAAAATAGTTGATTTTTCTCAATTTGCAAAAGTTGCTGATTTTAACAACTGGTTACCAAACATTACCGTTGTAGGTGCATTTAAAGAATTATTTAGTATTGACGGTGCTAAAATTTTATTAGACGGTCCTGGTATTCTTTCGGTATTCTTAGCATTTGCTCCAGTTGCTTTCGTTGTATTTGCTGAACACGTTGCAGACCACAAAAACATTTCTTCAATTATTGAAAAAGACTTACTTAAAGAACCTGGTCTTCACAGAACGTTACTTGGCGACGGCGTTGGTTCTATAGCCGGTGCTTTAATGGGTGGCTGTCCTAATACTACGTATGGTGAATCTGTTGGTTGCGTTGCTATTACTGGTAATGCTTCAATCACAACTATTTTCACAACTGCTATTATGTGTATTATTCTTGCATTCATCTACCCAGTTATGTTATTTATTCAATCAATTCCTGGTTGCGTAGTTGGCGGTATTTCAATTGCTCTTTACGGCTTTATTGCAGTTTCTGGTTTAAGAATGTTTAAAAATGTTGACCTTGACGATAGCAAAAACTTATTTATTGTTGCCTCTATTTTAGTTACTGGTCTTGGTGGATTAAAACTCAACTTCGGTGGCACTTATGCAAGCCCTGTAATTCAAATTTCTTCAATTGCTTGTGCTTTAATTTTAGGTATTATCGTTAACCTTTTATTAAATCCAGCAAAAGCAAACGTTGAAAAACAAGTTTCTTACGAAAAAGACGTTGACGTTAAACAAAATATATTTGGCAAAGACGCTAAAGAAAAAAAAGACGCTGAATAATTAAGCGTAAAAAACACTTACCTTTTTGGTAGGTGTTTTTAATTTATTTAAAATAAAATAATAGCAAAAATCCACGATTTAATCGTGGATTTTATATTATAAACCAAGATAATTAATTAAATTTTTTATATCTCGCTGTTGATTTTTATTTACACTATTATTTTTAGATATTTCGCTTTTAATTCGTTTTGTATCTTTTTTAAATATTATATCAAAACATCTTCTAATTAACATAAACGGATATAATACTTTATGCTTTTTTAATATAGGATAACGTTCTTTTAACTCACTATACGGCATAAAAATTCGTGATAATAAATATTTGAATTTACTGCCTTTTTTACCTTGATTTATTACAATTTTATTATCTGTAGTACCGTAAACACCGCCTTGTAAAACGTATTCTTGAAATAAAAGAGTTTCTTTTGTATGTTCGCCGTTATTAAACCAAATAGAAGTTAACGTTTCACACGCATTAGCAAAATTTATTAAATTGCCTTTTTCTAAAAACTTATAACGCTTTTCTTTATTATAAGAAGTTAAATTGTTTAAAACCCAAACGTCCAAAAATGGACGCACTCCACAACCACCGTCAATAAAATGTCTTGCCATATGTGCTAAATGATAATAATAAAAACAATCGTCTTGCAATTCGTATCTATAACTTTCACCTTGCCTAAAAGCAAAATCCCATACGTTAGATAATAAATTATGTGCATCTTTATTATCGTATTCAGTAATCAAATCAAAGTGCATTTCAATATGAAAGCCGTTAGGTGAAACAAATATAGCATCGTATGCACCTACTGCGTCTTGCTTAAAATTACATTGACTGACCAAATACTCGGCAACCTTATTTAAGTTGCTTTGTTGTATTAATACGTCAACGTCAACACTTGTTCTCATCCACTCTTCTTTGTAAAGTTTTTTTAATATCACTCCCTTTAATGGAATATAAGGAATATTTAAATACTCTAACGCATCAAAAACTTTTTGGCTTTCATACGTTAATTGCTCGTGCCTATATATTGCAATTAAGCGTTCATTTTCATAAACCTTTTTAACGTCATTTCCTTCAATTAAAAATCCATTTTTATCTAAAGCATCACAAATTAAGTGGGCTAAATCGTGCTTTTTAGAAAGAACGTAAAGTGGTTTTAAAATATCTTGTGTAATTAAATTTTTAGTTTCATTTGAAAGTTCTTTTCCTAACTCATAACCAAGTAACGCGAAAAACACTTTCTCTAACGTTTGTTTCATACTTAATCCTTTTTAATTTCTAAAAAACGCTTAAATAAAAATTATTTTAATAACGAATAAAACGGCTCCTTTTTATATTTATACGCTATTAAACATATACCTGCCGAAACACAAAGAGAAATTATAAAAATTACAAATCCTTGTTTTAAAAACAACGCTAAATATTGTATAAAACTGCTATTAAATAGACGTAATAATAATGCAGAAAAAACACTTACACACCATAGTACAGGTCTATGTAAAAAATACATACCTGTAGATAAATTTCTAAAAACTACAGATTTTTTAACAGTTGTATTTTTACTAAATATCACTGATATTAAAAAAAGTATAGGTATAAAAATTAAATGAGTAATATATAATGCACCATCATCTTTTACAAAATCGATAGCAAATTTCCAAATTAAAATAATTTCTATAATATATAATACAAATGAGATAATAAAACAACATAACAGTTTACTTTTTATTATTTTAAATTTTGAGTAAATCTTCTCGCAAGCAATTCCCAATGCAATAAATAAAAAACCAACAAATAGCCCGTTTCTGCCCGAAATACAAAGCGAAAGATATGAATTTATGCAATCTCCCATAACAGTATCTTTAACTATAAAATAATAGTTGTTACAAAGTAAAGCGAAAGCATATAATACGAGACCAATTATAATTGCTGACGATATTTTGTTTTTCTTAACAAAAGGATACAAAAGCAATACACCAATTAAACTTGCTTGTATGTACCATAACGCTCCATACGGATAAAAAATAATATGTTGTATAATATCTAATATTGCTTGACCAAAATTAACACCAGCTACAATAAAAGGAATTATATATTGAATAATATTTATAATCGAAAATACAATAAATGGCTTTAATAATCTTTTGCAATAATTTTTAATTATTTGCCAATAGGTACACCCCCCCGTTTTTAGCTTGCGACCAAGAAAAAATCCAGACGCAATAAAAAAATAGGGTACAGCAACTCTAAATATTAACTTTTCGATAAAATACTGCACGTTTTTAGGAAGAAAGCCTAATGCGTTTGAGTGTAACGCAATAACACAAATACATAATAAAAATTTACATATGTCTACAATGTCAAAACTTTCTTTTCTATTGTTGTCTTTAGTTAACATATTCCTTTATATTCCTTTTGAACTTTCTCGTAACTTTCTAAATTACCTATATCGTAACGCTTGCCGTTCATTTGCATAGCGTAAACGGTTGAATTTTTACAAAGCCATACTGCAAAACTACCAGGAGCGTCAACGTTGCAACCTTCGTTAATTGCCTTTGTAATTAATTTTGCATCTTGCTTTTTGTAAAAATAAAATGGCGGGCAAGCCCAATTTGACGCCGGATTATTAGGTTTTTCAACCATATTTATTACTTTATCATTTTCGTCAATTTCTATTACGCCGGTTTTTTGTAATTTTTGCACGTTTTCTTCATAGTATCTCATAATACAAGAGGAATTTTTTTGTAGCGAATAATCAATAAATTCCGTTAACGAAAAATCTAGTACGTTATCACCTGCAATAACGAGTATATCATCATCAATATTAAGTTGATTAATAGCAAATTCAATATCTTTTACTGCACCAAGTCTATTTTCGTTACAAGTAGTATTATCGTTAAGCACGATAATTTTTTGACTTTTAGTTTGCGTCCATTTTTCAAAATAAGTAAAAAACTTATCGTTAGAAATTACGATATATTCGTCAATTTTATTAGATTTATCAATATCGTCAACTAGCCAGTCAAGAATAGTTTTTTTACCAACTTTTAATAACGGCTTTGGGAAATTTTCAGTTAACGGATACAACCTAGTTGCATAACCTGCGGCTAAAATTATACATTTCATAACTCAACACCATCAGCACTTTCGCAAATACAAACTGAATATTTATTTTTTAATTTGGGATAAATACTTAAATATTGTTTAGTGACGATTTGTTCAATATTATCTGCTAAAGTAGGCTCTATTAACGCCATACAACAACCTTTAAAACCTGCACCGCTAAATCTTGCCCCGAAAACGCCTTGGGTTTTAGTTAAAATTTCAAAGAGGGTAATAAGTTCAGGTGAACCCGTTTCGTAATTATTTATAGAAGAATAACCACTTTCAAAAACTAATTTACCAAAACCTTCAATATCGCCGTTTTTCCATAATTCTACGCCTTTTTTAACACGTTGTGTCTCTGTATAAAAATGTTCTGCCCTTTTTTGCCACGATTTTGGTAATTTGTTTTTATATTTTAAATAAACTGAGTATGGAACGTCTCTTAAAGTCGTATCTGTAAAAAGAGAATAATCTTCACCATTATGTGCAAGTAAAGAATAAGCAGTCGCACGGCACTCGTCAACCCTTACGTTGTAATTGCTTTTTGCTAAATTTCTTTCAATACCTGAGAAAAATATAGCAATTTTATATGGTCTCATATTAGGACTAGTAGTAATTAATTCATACTCGCCGTTACTTGTATCTAAATATAAGAGTTTACCTTTTTTTGAAAACACTTCACAAGACTGGTCAAGTTTTCCACATAAAACGCCAACGTATTTATTTTCTGCCATTTGAGCCATTTTTACCATTTCAACTTCGGTTAATGAAATTCCGTTTAACCTTGATAATGCTGATAAAAATGCAATTATAATGGCTGCAGACGACGATAAACCACCTATAGGTAATGCACCTTCAACAACCCCACATATACCTACTTTTAATAAATATTTTTGCGATAAAATTAAGGTTGCTCCACGCAAATAATCAGCCCAGTCGTTTTGTTTTTCTTCAGGTACTGAGTTTACGTGCCATTGTGCACGCTTATCAAATTGCAACGAAGTAAGTTCAATAACACCATTTTGTTTTGGGGCATAAGCAATGTGAATACCTTTATCAATTGCTAAACCCGTTACTATTCCGTTTTGATGGTCAATATGTGCCCCAAGCGGACAAATTCTATAAGGACAAAAAACAACGTCTTGTGGCTCTCGCTTGTATATTGACACGAAATTTTTTTTACATAACATTAAAATTTTCTCCAAACCATTTTATCAATTATTTTAGTGTACGATTGTATTAATTTAACTACCTTGCTTGAAACGTTTTCGTCAACGTAATCGTCAACCGGTAATCCGTTATCGCCGTTTTCAACCATTGTAACAGCCGTTTCTACGCCTTGTAATAATGAATTAGTATCAATTCCCGCTAATACAAAACAACCACTATCTAACGCCTCAGGACGTTCAGTCGAAGTCCTAATACATACTGCCGAAATAGGTTTTCCTATCGACGTAAAGAAAGAACTTTCTTCTGGTAAAGTGCCACTATCCGAAACTACGCAAAATGCGTTCATTTGCAAGTTGTTATAATCGTGAAAACCTAAAGGTTCGTGCATCACAACTCTTTTATCAAGTTTAAACCCGCTTTCTTGTAGACGCTTTTTACTTCTAGGATGACAACTATATAAAATAGGCATATCGTATTTCTCTGCAAGTTTATTAATTGCCGTAAAAAGTGAAGTAAAGTTATTTTCAGTATCAATATTTTCTTCCCTATGAGCAGATAAAAGTATATATTTTTTACTTTCTAAACCTAATTTTTGTAAAATTTTACTATCTTCAATTTCGTGTAAATTGTTTTTCAAAACTTCTGCCATAGGCGAGCCTGTAACGTAAGTTCTTTCTTTAGGCAAGCCACATTCGGCAAGATATCTTCTTGCGTGTTCAGAGTACGCTAAATTTACGTCGCTAATTATATCTACTATACGACGATTAGTTTCTTCAGGCAAACACTCGTCTTTACAACGATTGCCCGCTTCCATATGAAAAATAGGAATATGCAATCTTTTTGCCGAAATTGCTGATAAACATGAATTTGTATCGCCAAGAATTAATAAAGCATCGGGATTAATTTGCGACATTAGTTTGTATGAACAATTGATAATATTACCAACCGTAGCACCTAGGTCATCGCCTACTGCGTCCATATATACTTCAGGGTCAGCAAGTTTTAAGTCCTTAAAAAATACGCCGTTTAAGTTGTAATCGTAATTTTGACCGGTATGTGCTAAAATGCAGTCAAAATACCCACGGCATTTATTTATTACTGCCGAAAGACGAATAATTTCAGGTCTTGTACCTACGATTATTAAAAGTTTAAGTTTGCCGTTATTTTTAAATTTTACGTCGCTGTAATCTAATTTTATTGCCATTTATTTTACCACCTTTTATTTTGAAAATAACTTATACATAAAACAACTAATCCTAAAAATTATTTTAAATTTAAAACAATATACTAATAAGGATTTAATTTTATGTTTAAAAGAATTACCATAATACTGCTTAACTTTTATATCTTTAAGACTTAAATTTTTAACTTTAAGATCCAATAAGACTTGTTTTGCATTCTTCTTATAAGTCATAGCCCCCCATAAAATAGACAAAAGGACAGAAGACATTGAGTTGTAATACAATTTATCTAAAGGTAAATTGTTGTCAATTGTAAATTTTTTAATTTCTTCTGCAACTGAAATTAAACTATTATAGTATTTTGGCCAATACGAATTATCTTTTAAACGTATTTTGGCAGTTGCCGAATCAACTCTTTCTCTTACATAATATAAACATCGAGCAGAGCCAGCAATACGGCTACTCATTAATTGTATATATTTATAATTAAATAAAAAATCTTCATTATATTTTATATCTTTAGAAAAACACAAATTATTATTGCTAATAATATCTTTTAAAAAAACCACTCGACAAACACTCATTTTACATGAATTTTCTCTTGTTGGAAAATAAAAAGTATTATCAAAAGATTGCATAGATTCTATTTTTGATGTTTTACCAAAATAAAACCCTTCTAAACGATTCTTCTCCATCATTTCTATAATATTAATATAAATATTGTCTGAAACGAAATCATCGGAATCTAAAAAAGTAACGTATTTACCAGTAGCAATTTTTAAGCCGGTGTTTCTTGCAATAGAAACACCTTGATTTGTTTGGTTAAATACCTTTATATAATTATATTTTAAACTATATTCTAATGCTATTTTTTCTGTGCTATCTGTCGAGCCATCGTTTATAATTATAACTTCGTATAACGATGCATTAAAATTTTGTCTCGTTAATGAATCAAGGCACTCTCCTATGTATTTCTCAACATTATAGGCAGGAATAATTATAGAAAGTAGCAAATTATTGTATTTATTAACAATTTTATTATCCATTATATTTTCTCTATTTTTCCACCTTTTCACTAAAAGTATCGGGCTTTTTTGCGTCAAATTGCTCGTTTGCCCACATTAAAGTTACTAAATTTTCAGTGTTTGATAAATTTATTATATTATGAGTGTAGCCAGGTAGCATATGTACTGCTTGAATTTTATCCCCGCTAACTTCAAAATTTAACACTTGGTCAGTACCTATTTTGCGTTGTTGAATTAATCCTTTGCCACTAACTACGATAAAAAATTCCCATTTCGTATTATGCCAGTGTTCACCTTTAGTAATTCCCGGCTTTGAAATATTTACGCTAAACTGACCACATTTTTCAGTTTTTAAAATTTCAGTAAAACTACCCCTATCGTCAACGTTCATTTTTAAATCGAACGCCACCTTTTCTTTCGGTAAATAACTTAAATAAGTAGAATATAATTTTTTTGCAAACGAATTATTTTCAATTTCAGGCATAACCAAAATTTTTGGTTGACTACTAAACTCGTTTAAAAGTTTTACTATTTCGCCAAGAGTAACTTTATGCGTCGTTTTACACGCACAATATTTGCCGTCTTTTGTAAAAATCGTATCGTTGCCGTCGTATTCTGCACGAGTTTCTTTGTTTTCAAGTGCATTAAGCATTTCGTCAACTAAATCGTCAATATACAAAAGTTCTAAAAGGGCGTTTTCGTCGTTTACCATAATAGGTAAATCGTTTGCTATGTTATAGCAAAAAGTTGCAATAACAGAGTTGTAATTTGGTCTACACCATTTGCCAAACAAGTTAGGAAAACGATATACTAAAACTTTTGCACCGATGTTTTTAGCGTAATTAAAGAATAATTCTTCGCCTGCTTTTTTGCTTTTGCCGTAGTCGTTGTCATATCTGCCTATAAGCGTTGCTTGAATTGAACTTGAAAGCATTATAGGACATTTATTATCGTATTTTACTAAAGTATCTAGCAAAAGACTTGCAAAACCAAAATTACCTTTCATAAAATCTTCTTGATTTTGTGGTCTGTTAACGCCTGCTAAATTAAAAACGAAATCGACGTTTTTACAATACTCGTTTAACTCTTTTTCGGTACTATCAATATCGTATTCGAAAATTTCGTTAATTACTAAATTTGGACGAGTTTTATCTTTATTTTCTTTGATGTTTTTTAAAGCCGTGCAAAGATTTTTACCAACAAAACCTTTTGCACCCGTTACTAAAATTTTCATTTTAAATTATTTACCTATTTTTGAAAGTTCGTCTTGAATATAAGATAAAGAAAGTAATTTTTCTTTTACTTTTTCTACGTTTAAAAGTTCGGTATTATTTGAATTAAATTCCGTTAACGGATTACGTTCAACGTCACCGTTATTAAAGTATTTATCATAGTTAAGACCACGTTTATCACAAGGAACACGATAAAAATTACCAAGGTCGATAGCATTTGCACATTCTTCATTAGTTAATAAAGTTTCGTACATTTTTTCGCCGTGACGAATACCTATAACTTTAATATTGTTTTTATCGCCGTTAAACAATTCACAAACTGCCTCGGCTTGCGTTTGAATTGTGCAAGCAGGCGCTTTTTGAACTAAGATATCACCGTTAACGCCATTTTCAAAGGCAAACAAAACAAGGTCGACTGCTTCGTCAAGCGACATAATAAAACGAGTCATATTAGGGTCTGTAAGCGTAATTTGTGAATTTGATTTAATTTGCTCAATCCAAAGCGGAATAACGCTACCACGACTACACATAACGTTACCGTAACGAGTACAACAAATTTTTGTTTTTTCTGGGTTTACCGTACGTGATTTGGCTACGACAACTTTTTCCATCATAGCCTTACTCGTTCCCATAGCGTTTACGGGATAAGCAGCCTTGTCCGTCGATAAACAAACGATGTTTTTTACGCCGTTGTTTATTGCCGACGTAAGTACGTTTTCGGTACCTAAAACGTTAGTTTTTACCGCTTCAATAGGAAAAAATTCACAAGACGGAACTTGTTTTAACGCTGCAGCGTGAAAAACGTAATCAACGCCGTGCATAGCGTTGTTTATAGAATTAATGTCTCTAACGTCACCTATATAAAACTTAATTTTGTCGGCAACTTCTGGCATTTTTGCTTGAAATTCGTGACGCATATCGTCTTGTTTTTTCTCGTCACGAGAAAAAATTCGTATTTCACCTATATCGGTTTTTAAAAAACTATTTAATACCGCGTTACCAAAACTACCCGTTCCACCCGTTATAAGTAAAGTTTTGTTTGTAAATGCCGTGCTCATTTATCTTTCTCCTTTAAGTTTTTTTAAAATTCTTTTTATTAAACTTTTAAATCTATTTATAAAAATAGTAAATTTAGATTGCTTTGTATATTTTATAGACAATTTTTCAAAATCAACTTTGTCAAGTCTATTAAAAAACTTTTGTCTATTTTTATTTGTTTTAACGCTACTAGTCATAGCGGGATTATAACTTATTGACTTTTCGAAATCCGTTTGCTTATATATAAGACTATCTTTTATATCGCTAAATATTTTTTCGCCTTTATTTGAGTTAGTAATAACCAAAGAAACGCCTTTGTCGTCGTTAAAATCTTTACAAACGTTATCAACTCCCCAAAAATCTGCTAAAGTTATATCACTATTTCTAAACTTATCTTTAAAGGCACAGTTATAGCAAGATTCCCTTAAAATAACGTTCTTTAAAAATAACTGCATATATGGGTTTTTTGAATATATTTCGCTATCTGTTTTCCCGTTATAAATAAACGTAGTTGAATATTGTTTCCACCCTGTAACTTTATCTCTAAAAGATATATTCTTAATTTCGCCTTTTTTTAATTTTGTTTCAAGATATTTTTTCCAAACTTTTGGCGATGGTACACCGTGACATATAATATCTTGCGTAATTAAATTTTCATAAGACTTTTTTAAAAAACTTTGTAATCCACCTATTTGACAAGGAGTTCCTGTAAATAAAACTAATCTTCCTTGCTCTAAAAAGTCTTTTGCCTTTAAAAAAGTATCGTCAATTTCGCTTTGTACGTATTTTGACTTACGTAATTTATATAAATCGTTTTCAGTTTCAACGTAAATATGTTTAACGTTAAAACTTTCATCAAAAGACGCACCAAAAACAACGCCGTTCCTTGATAAAACGTACTTTGCTAATAGACTAAACACTCCACCAGACGAACTATCTTGTCTTTCACTTTCGTTTTTATTTATAACAGCAAAAGCATTAACTTGTTTTTCGGCATTTTCGCCTTTATTTAATACGGGACAAGTCTTTTGACATAAATTACAATTTATACACCTTTCACTATCAATAACGGGATATAAAAAGCCGTTTTCATCTCGCTTAAACGTTATGCAGTTTTTAGGACATACTTGTTTGCACGCCGTACAGCCGTTACACAACGACTTATCAATTACTTTTAGCATTTTTTCCTTTCTTAAAAATTTTTGATAAAGGTTTTTTTATTAAATCTTTTTCATAACTATTCATTGCAAAAAACCACATTGAAATAGCGTATATTACTGTATAAATACCTATAAATAAAATCAAATTAAATATTGAGTATAAGTTAATAAATTGATTTATTATAACACCAACGGCAATAGGAATAAACATTGCAAGTAATATTTTTAAAATTTCTTTCCAAAAAGCGATTATATCAATATTGCATTTTATATGATAGTAAATATTCATTACTATTCCGTTTGCTACAATTAGCGATATCGCCGTACCTATAACTGCTCCGACAACTCCGTATAAATTAATTAAGAATATTGATAACACTAAATTTATTAGCGCCATACATAAATATATAATACTTCTAAATTGATGTTTATTTTGTGCACGTTGAACTTCTATGCCTATATTTTGTATAAACGGAATTGTTGAAGGTACAACTAATAAAACTGCAACTATATAAGCGTTTTCGTACCCTTCACCTGCCCAAAACCGAATAAAAGGTTTACCAAAAAAGATAATGCCCGTTGCTAATAAGCCTAAAAATAATAATTGAATTCTTCCAACTTTTATAAATAAGTTTGTTAATTCAACTTTTAGCATAGAACTATCAGTTTCATTAACCAGTTTATGTATTCGTGGAGCAAATACACCTGAAATTGCAGTTGAAAAGGTCATATAATATGAATACAAAGCATAACCAACCGAGTAAATTGCAACTGAGATTGTTCCTTTCATTCTGCCTAATAAAAACTTATCTACGTTCCAGTTTACTTGGTCAACTATTATATTAATGGCAATAAAACTTGTATATGAAAACAAACTACCAAACAATCCCTTTTCATAACCATTAAAAATAAACTTATTTTTAAGTTTTACAAAAACGTAATAGATATATAAACCATCAACTAACACGTTAATTACAAGGGTTACTATTACCATTGTAATAGACCTATGCCCTAATAAAAGTAACGGTAGCATTACTAGTGGACTTAATATTGTTGTTATGATACCTAAAAGTTTTACAAAAACAAATTTTTCACGTGCAGAAACTATATTTTTAAATACACTCATAGGAAAAGTAATTGCTAAATTAATGGTTAATATAAGCATTAATATTTTAGCAATTTCATATTCGCCTTGAGTTAAACCATCGTCAAACACGTAATTCAAGTTAAAGGTTAAAAATAGCCCACAAAATAAGGCTATTAAACCTATAATTATAAATATAGTTAAAAATAAACCGTTCAACTTATAAATTGATTCGATATCGTTTTCTTTTTTATATTTAGCGTAATATCTTACGTAACCTGCTGTAAAGCCCAAATTTAATACGCCTAACATTGATATCGTTGATGATACGGTATTATATAAGCCGTATTCACTTTGACCTAATAAACGTATCATTATAGGTGTATAAAGTAAACCTATAATTATATGTAAAAATATTTGAGTATACGATAAGATAATTCCGGGTTTTATTTGCCCTTTATTTGCCATACTTAACCCCCAAGGTTATCCATTAAAAACTTAAATGATTGTTTTTTTAGTTCGTTAAATTTTTCAAAATTTTGACTATAATCTATATTTTTTAACGAGTTAAGATATTCTATGTTTTCATTTTCATAATCACAAAAACGTTCTGGTACGTTAAATAAGTTTGTTAAGTCAATAATTCTGCTATTCATACTGCCGTTTTTATCACGATTAAATACAAAAAATTGCTTTTTGTAGATTAAACTAAATACGGTAGCGTGAAAACTATCTGTAAACACGTATTTTGCGTGTTTAATTAAACTAATAAAATCATTAGGCGTTACGTCATATAATTTTACGTCACCAAAATTTATATTAAAAAACTGATTAGAATTGCCGGCATACGAAATAGTAACTAATTTTAATTTATTTAATTTTGCAAACTTTTTAGCAACTTGCCTTTCTTTTTTATTGTTGCCTAAAAAATAACAAAAAACGTATTCTTCGTTTATCAATCTATTAGAACAAATTCTGTCCCACTCTCCACTACTTAGTAATAAAGTTGGGTCTAAGGTATAAATAGGTTTAATAGGTAATAAATTTTCAATTAAAGATATATCAGTATTCTCTCGTAATGAAATTGCCTTAAAATCTTTTAAACTATTTTTAAAAATTTGTTTTTGACTATAATTTAGCGAAGTCATAGCAATACTTGCCGAGTACGACATTTTTATTTTTGTTGACGGTACAAAATCTAAAAAGAAAGGACTTCTATACCATTTTAAATTCCAAACTTGGTCACTACCTGTAATAAAAGCGTCGTAATTATCAACACAATTTAGAATTGTCGCATCATTATAAACGTTTTTGCTATGAGGAATAACTTCTTCTAAAAAAGTTTTAAAGGCTTTTTCTTGTCTAAACGTTACTTTATTTTTATTTTTATCTTTTGTTATCAATTGTTGTTTTATATTAAACTTACACAATAAAACTTTTACAACTTTTTTAACAACACCAAAAAAACCCAACTCTTTAACTTTTTGTTTTAACGATTTTTGATAAACTGACTTTTTTTCGTTAAACTCATAACAAATTTGCTCTGCAGAATATCCGTTATTATTTAACGTTTTACAAAGCGCGTATGCTTGCAACGAGCCCCCGTAATTTTTAGTTTTATAATAATGAGTTAATATGCCTATCTTTTTCATTTAATCCTTTAAATTGTTAGTTACGACCTTTTAATAAATTATATAATTTATTAACTAGTTTTATTTTTTTTAGCATTATTTTAAACTTTGTATATCTACAATATTTTTTTACACCATTATAAGAAGATAATATTTTATAAATTTTCAAACAAGTTTTACCATTAAGTAAAGTTGACAAAAAAGTTTTTACATCTTTATCATTTTTAACATAAGAAGATTCAAAAAATCTAAAATATTGACTTGTTACTTCAATTGTTTTTTTATAATTAAAACGCTCTAAATAATGATGAGAGACATCATCAATCCCACCAATAATGCATCGACAACAAAGTCCTTTTTTAATAGTTTCGTTTATATTTAAAAAACTAAAAAATTTAATTTTGGTTTGTGTAACGGGAATAATATATCTATAAAAATTTTCATGCCTACTTCTCATTGCACTTGCATTGTTAATTATATATTTATAAACAAGCAAATTAGAACATCTTATATTTTTTGACTTATTTAAATATGAATATACAAAAATAGTATCTTCACCAATTTTTATCTTTTCATCAAATAAAATATTATTCACTTTTATAATGGAATTTTTAAACAGTTTAGCCCAAGGTCCACGAAACAAATCAGATAATAGTATGTTTATTCCTTCATAATCAACCTTTTCAATATTAAAAAATTTGTCGTAAAATTTCACTGGAACTATTTTATTGTTTTGAAGATACCTTTCATAAGTACAGCAAACTAAATCCGCATCATTTTCTTTTTGCAAATTTATTAAATTTTCTAAACTATCGTTAGGAATATAGTCATCACTATCAACAAAATTAATAAACTTGCCTTTTGCTACATCTAATCCAGCATTCCTTGCCGAAGATGCTCCACCATTTTCTTTATGTATTACTACAACCCTACTATCTTTTTTGGCGTAGTAATCACATATATCACCACTATTATCGGGTGATCCGTCGTCAACTAAAATTAGTTCTATATCTTTATAACTTTGATTTAAAATACTCTCTATACAACGTGGTAAATACTTTTGCACGTTATATACGGGAACTATTACGGAAATTAAATCGTTCATAAAAATTATTTACCCCATTAACGAAAATAAATTAACAAATAAACTTGGGCATTTAAAAGCAAATGCAATTTTAACAGCAAGGCCAGCCTTACCTTTCAAGTCTTTTTTATGTTTCTTAACACAATAATTAAAACTCTTACTTTGTAAAACACGTTTTGCTAATTCTTTTCGCAACTTTTTATCTCCCTTTCCTGCAAAATTACGAGATAACAATAATCTTAAATAATTTAAGTTAGCCCTTTCTACTAAAACACCATAGTTATCGTATAAGCCGTAATCTTTAAGCATTTGGTTTTGTATATTGTATAAAAGTTCTAACGCATCTTGTAATTTTGGTGAAGGCATGCTATGGTTAGATCCCTTTCTATCTACATAATAGTATAAAGGTTCATTTAAATAATAAAAAGATTTTGCTCCAAACGTACACGATGGCGTAATAAATCGGTCTTCACAAATACGACTTCTATGTTCGCAATATTTTGTGTTATGCAAATACAATTCTGTTTTAAAAATCTTGTTCCATCTTGCATTAGTTATATGCTCGTCACTAAATTTAGGCAGAGTATTTTCATAGACTTTAACAATTTGTTCATTATTATAATACCCTGGCTCTATACATTTACACGTACCAATTTCAATCTTTTCTCCATGAACGTCATACCTATCGCACATAACGATATCAGCGTTATATTCTTTTGCTTTTTGATACAACTTTTCAAACATATCAAGTTCAACGTAATCGTCGCTATCAACAAAACCGATATAATCGCCTTTAACGTGTTTAACCCCTTCCATCCACGCAGACATTAAGCCTCCGTTTTCCTTTGAGATATAACGGAATTTATCTTTACCTTTAATAAACTCTTGACAGAACTCAGCAGAGCCATCGGTTGAGCCGTCGTTTACAATGATAAATTCTATATCTTTTTCAGTTTGATTTTCAAGCGAAGTTAAACATTTATCTAAATATTTTAATACGTTATAAACGGGAATTATAACACTAATCATAACTTACAAACTCTCCATCATTCTAATATAACTATCTTTTAACGTAAATTTAGGCGTCCAGCCAAGGTTACGCAATTTTTTTGAAGATAATCTCATCGTAGTTTTAGGTGCATATCCAAAAACGTTGCCTTCTGGAATATCAAAAACAACTTTAATTTGACCGTTTGCTATATCTGTTGCTACCATTTGTGCCATTTGAGCAATAGTCATAGTTGACTTTTCATTACAAATGGTATACGCTTGACCATTTTCTCCTTTAACTAGTAATAAAAATATTGCGTTTAATGCGTCGGCAGTATAACAATAATTGCCAACTGAATCACCTTTCGTATGTAAAACGATATCAGTTTTATTTATTGCACTTTTTGCAAATTGTGCAAAAACCCTATTTTCATTTTTTAATATGCCTGCTCCAAACGTTTGAGAAAGTCTTGCAACTTTTACAGGAATATTATATTCGTCAGCATAACACTTACACGTTAATTCTACTAATCTTTTACCTTCCGAATAGCACGAACGAACGTTTGATATATCTAAATAGCCTAAATCATTTTCGTATATAACGTCTTTAGTTGGGTCGGTTGCACCAAACACTTCCATAGATGACAAATACACCATACCCTTTATTTCTTTTTGTTTTGCAAACTCTAATACGTTACTGCTACCTAAATATATCGATTGAATTGTTTCAACAGGATTTGTTATAAAATATTTTGACGTTGTAGAATTTGCCGTATGAATAACATAATCAACTTTTTCGTCAATTTCAATTTTTTCAATAATATCTTGATAAACGAATTTTAAGTTTGTATCATTTTCTAGCCCTTTAAAAACATCTGCAACCTTTTCTTTTGAACGAGCCATCGCTATAATTTTTATTTTAGCATTAAATTTTTTATTTGCAGTTAAAAGCGATTTTATAGCCAAAGAACCTATTAGCCCCGTTGCCCCTGTAATTAAAAAAGTGCTATCTTGTAATTGATATTCTATTATTTTTTTAGATAAATTTTCTAAATCTTGCTGTAGGTAAGTCATTATTGCTCCTTCTTTTTAGAAAGCATAGTTTCGCAAATATAAAAATCCGTTGCAGTAGTTACTTTAATATTGTCAGACGGACCTATCACAGAATACAATTTATGCCCGTAATAAGTCATCATAGTTGCTGAATCTATAAAGTTATGATTTCCTTCTTCAATTGATTTTCTGTGCAATGATAATATATCGTTAAGATAAAACGCTTGTGGTGCTCTTGCTAGTTGACATAATTGTCTATCTAACGTTTCTATAATGTTTCCATCGTTATCAATGCGAATTATCGTTTCTATTGCAGGGGCTGTCGTTATTCCGTTACCCCTTTCTTGAACGGATTTTATACAATCTTCAATTAATTTAACATTAATTAAAGGCCTTACCCCGTCATGAATTAAAACTACGTTGTTATCATCTTTTGCAAATTTTTCGACTTCTAATAAACTTAAATATTGCGAATCTAACGCAGTTTCTCCACCTGCAATAACTTTAATCACTTTATCGTAGCCTTTTAACAAGTTTTTAGTGTAATCTAGCCAGTCGACGTGTGTTGCTACTACAATTCCGTCAATTAATTCGCAATTTTGAAAATGGTCTATCGTATGACAAATTACTGCTTTGCTATCAATTTCTAAAAATTGTTTTGGCCTATCAGCCATTGTCATTCTAGTACCTTTGCCACCTGCAAAAACAACTGCAAAATTACCCATTTACCCCTCCGTTATATCTAAAAAGTACGCTTCATTATCGTGCTTAACTCTCTTATCTAATGGTGGTAACTGCATATAGTCACCATTATTAATATGGCTGTATAACTTTCGTAAATAATCGTCGTACCCTTCTGGTATATTTACCATTAAGTTTTCAAACTTATGTAACTTATATTTATTAAGACAAGTTGTAGGTACGCAATTTTTCATTCCACCTGCAACTATTGTTGCACAATAAGGTGCATCATCAAACGGCAACTCACGTGCAAGTTTATCTATTTTTTTAAGTGGTTTATATTTCATTTTTTCAGTAATAAAAATTCTACCAAACCACGCTATTATTCTTTTAAAAAGGTTTTTGCTATTTTTCCAAGTATTAATTGACATTTTATTAAACCAGTAACACTTTCCTAAAAAAGCAACTTTATCACATTTTTTATACCATTTTTTTGAAAAATCATTAACACCGTCTTTTGGAAATAAATCAATATAAACACCTATTTTGTTTCTGTGAGTGTTTGGAAATTCAATCATTAACGTTCTTGTGTCAACAACTTTTGCAAATGGATATATATTTTCACATGCCGTCATAATACGATAATGTTTACCAAAGCCGTTTTTACCAAGTTCTATAGCCTTATCGTAATCAACGCGTGGCATACCAAGGTCAATATCGTCGTCCCATGGAATAAACCCATCGTGACGAATAGCACCAAGTAACGAGCCTGCATCTAAAAAATACCTAAGCCCGTTTTCGTTACAAAAATTATGAAAAGATTCTAGCATTTCTAGTTGTACTTTTCTAATTTCTTCATTAGACATACGTTTCATTAAAACAATACCCCTAAACTTTTATTTTCACCCATATTTTGTCTAGCGATAGCAATTCCATACATAAGCCATAACATATAACATTTTACGCCTGGTCCAAATGGTGCTAATTGTTCAAATATTCCGTTTAAGAAATAAATAAATCCAAGATAGAATAAAACCGTTATTAATCCATCTCTATTTTTTATATGCTTTAAAGAAAAAATAAACGGAGTTAATGCATACAATATAATTGAACAGCCCATAGGAAAACCATATTGCAATATCGACGTCAAGATAAGGGATTCACGCTTCATTGTACCATTACCTAAAAGCCAGCCGTTACCTAAATCGGTAAAGAAATTTTGCCACTCACTCAAACGTCCAGAAGAAACGTCGTTTAGGTCGTTTGAGTCACGACCACCTAAAATATAATCGTTAATAAGCGTCTCTAACGCATTTGGTATTAAAAGTAAAATAATAAAACCAAGTATTAAAAGAACACACGCTATTAACCTGAAATTTTTTATATTTTTATTACCGAATAATATTATAAAGAACACTATAAATGGTATTGATATTAAAGTTGCACGGCTACGTAATAATAATAAAGAAACTATAAAAAATATAGCCACGCATAAATGAATAATTTTGTATTTTGTATCTTTGTTAAACAATTTAAATAATACCGTGAACAAGCACCCCGTTAGTATTATTTGAGAAATTGAGTTTTTTGAGTCATAAGAATATACACGAATTGCATCGTAAGGATTAAGCAAATAAGTTACGAATATATCAATACAAACGATTAACGAACTAAAAACGTACGCAGAAATTATATTATTAAAATCTTTATCGTTAATCATTTTGCCAACGTTTGAGCCTAAAAAAAGTATAAACACAGATAAGAATATAGGGTAAACTAATTTAGTTGACAAATATTTACCATTTGAAAATAGATGCATAATACAAATAAAACTTGCAAAAATAGTGACGTATATAATAATGGGCATAACGTTACTTTCAACCTTCCACTTTAGACGGCAACATAAACAATATGCTAAAAACGCAAGCCACGTTCCTATTGCTAAATAACTTGATATATTTAAATTTACAAATATAGGAAACTGAGTTAAATTAGAAAAAAAACATGTCAACGCTATCGCATTTCCCATTTGTGTTGATTTTGTATTTGTTATCATATTAGTTCCTTGCTTTTAAAATTTCAATATGTTTTTTTACCATATTTTCAATGGTGTATAGTTCAATTACGTCTAAACAATTTTGTCGCATCGCATTTAAAGTATCATTGTCGTTAATTAATTTATTAATTGCATTAGTCAATGCGTCAACGTCTTCTACAGGAACAAGTATTCCCGTTTTATTTTCTACAACAAGTTCTAATCCAGAAATGCAATTAGTTGTAGTTATAACGGGTAAAGCATTTGCCATAGATTCATTAACAACTAAACCCCAAATATCTTCACGAGTTGGTAAAACAAATACGTCTGCCGACTTATAATATTCTTTTAAATCTTCTTTCGATTTGAAACCGACGAAATGCACGTTGTTTAAATTGTTTTCATTAACAATATTGATATATTCATCAGTCGGTATACCCCCTACGAAATATACGCCAACGTCTTTAGGCAATGAAATAGTTGACTTTAAAAGTATATCAAATCCCTTTCTATGAATAAATTGACCAACCGCTAATATAATAAAACGTTCTTTAATTTCTAATTTTTGTCGTAAATTTAATTTTTCTTCATTAGTTACGACGTAAGTGATAACGTCCTTTTTAGAAATTGACGTAAACGGATAGCGATATATTTTTTCTTCAACAGCACCATAAAATTTATAATATTCATCGTGCACTTTTGCAGTACTAAAATAACCAAAAGCATCTTTAATAAAATGTCTTTTAATTTTTTCTTTAATTCCTTTACCATTTTTAAAAAAACCACCATCGCTTTCTAAATAATAAGGTATTTTTTTTCTTCTCATATAAGAAATCGCAAGCATACCCGTTGGATTTAAAAAATTAGTACATATAATTTTATCAAATTTACCATTTTTAATTATTTTTTTAACACCAAAACAAATTGCAGTATCAGGACCTATTGAAAAACCTTTTAAAAACACACCTTTAAAATTATTAAATTTATATTGTGACCAAGATTTATCCCTTTCAGTAGAAGTGTTTTTCTCAAAAACTACGGTTAAGTCGCAATACTTTCCTAATTCATTAAAAAAATCAACTCTATATGGAGATGGAACGTTTGTTAAAAAAAGAACTTTCATTATTCACCTTGATAAATTTCCAAATATTTTAAGTAATTAATTTGTTTATTAAATAAATTTGCATCTAAAATAGAATTTTTATATTCGCCAGATTGAATAAGTTTAACGACTGCATCCAAGTCCCCCCTTTCAATCACACCAACTTTCGCTACGTTGTCTTTCGAGCCACCCGTATTATAAGTAATCACGTTAGTTCCACACGCTTGTGCTTCCATATTTACCGTAGGATAGGTATCGTTATAGGTTAAATTTACAAAAACGTCTGCCATCGTATAAAATTTTGCTAAATCAATTAGACTGTTAGTTTTTTCAAACCCTAATACGTTTGACGGCAAGTTATTTAATTGATTTTTATCAAGCCCTACTAATACTACTTTATAGTTATCGCCTAATCTATTTGCTAACTCGTAAAAATCATACAAACCTTTTTCTTTACTCCAAGATGATGCAACCCCCAAAACAACAGTTTTGTTTTGAAGATTAAAATCTTGCCTTATCGTGCTTTCAGTAGGTTTAAATATAGTTAAATCAATTCCGTTTGGTATAATCTTCAACGAATAATCTTTTAAAAAGGATTTGCTAACAATATTTGCTAGCCAACTTGACATAACAACAACGTTTAAATTTTTTATATTAGCAAACATGTTTTTCTTTTTAAAGTAATTATTTTTTGAATTATCAAACAAAAAACTGCTTGGATATGATTTTTTTAAAGGGCAATTAAAACATCCTTCAACCCACTTTTCACACCCTATATAATCAAAATGAGAACAATGCCCCGTAAAAAGCCAACAATCGTGTAAGGATATAATTATTTTTTTACTACAAGTCCTTAAATATTCAAACAAAATAGGCAAATTAATGTAATATCCGTGCAAATTATGCAAGTGTATTACGTCGGGGTCATATTGTTTTACCCATTTTATTAATTTTCTAGTAGCATTTTTAGAGTGAAAACCAGCAGAATCGAATATGCGTGATAATAATGCGTGCATTGTAACGTCAAAATTAGAGCCTATTTTTACTGCAATATTCTTATATTCGTCAGGAACGTTTCCCCTACCGTATGCAATTTTAACTTCGTGTCCTTGAGACTGTAACATTGTAGCAATATCAGTACATATTCGCCCAGTACTTAAAATCCCACACACAGAATTTATTATTAAAACTTTCATTATTGTTTACTCTAAAAGTGATTTAATTTCATCAAAATATTTTTTTGTTTGAAGTTTACGAGCAAAATTCTTTTCGGCATATTTTCGTGCATTTTTACCCATTTGAGATAAATTATCCTTATTGTCGTAGGCCTTTAAAATAACGTTTACCAAATCGTCTACGTTTCCGTGACCTACGGTGTAACCCGTATTCTCTGTTTTAATTACGTTTGCAATATCGCTATCTTGGTCAACTATTGACAGCATCGGCGAGCCTGTTGCCATTATTACCGATGTTTTTGAAGGTAATGCTATCTTAGTAACACCTGATTCAATAGATACTAATTCAATATCGCCTATACTATAAATTTCTGGCAACCTTGACGCCGGTTGTATAGGATATAGAGATATATTCGTAATTTTTTCTTCACTAATACGTTTTTCTAAAGATTCCTTGAAAGAGCCGTTACCTATTATATCAAAATGAATATCATTATTAATTGACTGCAATTTTTTTGCAGCATCTACAATACAATTCCAACCTTGAAATAGTCCTATATCGCCAGCGTACGATATAATAAATTTTGATTTATCAATTTTAAGTTCATCCATTAATAGATTGTCTTTTCTATCAACGTGATAAAGCTTGTCTACGTCTGCCCAGTTATATATAACACTTACCTTACTTTCGTCACAACCAGCGTTTACGATAGTTTGTTTCATTTCGTTTGAAATAGTAATGATTTTAGTGTTCTTTTTATAAACCTGTTCTTCCTTTTTGCGTAAATACTTAATAAGCAAATTCTTTTCGCTAAAATTCTTAATTTTAATTAAAGAGTCTGGAAATAAATCTTGTGCATTAAACACAGTTGGAGCAATTTTAGATAATTTTGCACCTATATAACCTAAAAAAGGTGGCGAACTATACAAATAAAAAACGTCTGTAGGAGTTTTTTTTGCTTCTTTATATAGTTTGCTTGTTAAGAACAAATACTTAACCATTCTAACAAACAACCCGTTACCTTCGCCTTTTTTAGAGCCTACTCTTTTTACTACGACGTTTTTAGATATTTGTTCAACTGGGTGGTCTAAATAATATTGTCTTACTTCGTTAGTAATTCTACGAGACGGATATCCGGTTAAAATAGTAACTTCTGCTCCGTTTTCACCTAAATCTAACGCCAACTCATTTAAAAGAGCATGTCTTTCTTTACATAAATGTCCTGTTATAAACGTTATTTTCATTTTTATCCTTAATAAATAGGCTCAATCCATTCTTTATGAAGTATAGATTTTCCCCTAACGCATTTTAAATATTCGTTATGCAACTTTTCTGTAATTCGACCAACTTGTCCATTAGAAATTTCAAACCTATCAATAGAATAAATAGGAGTTATTTCCATAGCAGACCCACATAAAAATGCTTCATCAGCAACATATAATTCAGTTCTATCAACTGCTCTTTCTTCAACGATATAACCCATTTCTCTAGCAAGTTTTATTAACGTATCACGGGTAATACTTTCAAGTACGCTTTCAGTAAGTGACGGAGTAATTAACACGTTGTTTTTCACAATAAATAAACAAGACCCTGGGCCTTCGGCTACTTTACCGTTTTCGTTAATGAAAATTGCCGTATCATAGCCGTTTCGCAACGCTTCCCGTTGAGCCATTCTACTATTAATGTAATTTGCTCCACATTTTATTCTTGGAGACAAAACGTTTTCATTGATACGACGCCACGAACTAATACAACAATGCAATCCTTTTTTGTTATATTCTGCATTTGTACATTTTTTTGGTATAGGTGAAACAAACATACCAACCGGACCATCTGCACTCCAAGAAGAAAAACCATCTACAAATATCGTTTGTCTAACCGCTATATCTTCGTGATAATTATTTGCTTTTACCGTATCTTTAAATGCTTTATACAAATCTTCTAAAGAATAAACGTCGTCAAGTTGCAATAATTTAATTGATTTTTTTAATCTTAAAAAATGGTCCATTAAACGAAAAGCATATAATTGTTTACTATCTTCATTCCAATAGCATCTAATACCTTCAAATACGTTTAATCCAAATTGAGCCGTTGGAGCTAAAACGTTAATTTTAGCATCGTTGACGTTGACTATATTACCGTTAAGATAGATAAAACGTTCATTATTATTCATTTTCAATAATGTCTCCTTCCTTATTTTTAATAGCATTTTTTTCAAATAATTGTTTGTTCTTTTGCATATTTTCTTCCGTTTCAACAACGTCAGTCATTTTAAAAACTCTACCTATCGTCATAAACAAAATTTTAATATCGTAAAAAATAGCAAATTTTTTAACTTTATCAACGTAAATATTGTCGTATTTTATTTTTTCATCCCAAGACAACTCGTTCCTACCTGTAACTTGTGCTAAACCAGTAATTCCTGGTAAAACTGAAAAACGTTTTTTCCATTCATCAGTTAAATTATCATACTCAGGGAAATGACCTACAACAGGTGCTCTTGGCCCAACTAACGCCATATCTCCTTTTATTATATTAAATAATTGCAAAAGTTCGTCTAAACTTGTCTTACGCAAAAAAGCCCCTACTTTAGTAATTCTTGGGTCACCCTTAAAACTATAAACTCCTGTTCCAGAATTTTGTGCGTTAGGTATCATAGTTCTAAACTTGTACATATAAAAAGGCTTGCCTTTTTTACCTATTCTAAGTTGTTTAAATACAACTGGTCCTTTAGAATCTATTTTTACGGCAATTGCAATAATTAATAGTATAGGTGATAAAACAATTAACGCTATTAATGATATTAAGAAACCTAATATTCTTTTAAAAATAAAATACATACATTACCTTCTTTTACGGTTTTCTATTAAAGTTGTAACCGATGATTTTAAATTTATTTTATTGCGATTAAATACTTCAATATCAGTTTTTAAAAGTGAATCTTCATAATTTCGCAATTTGTACATATTTTCACGAAAAATTTTTTCGATTTTATAAAAATCATTTTTTAATTGAGTTGAATCACAAAAACTCCTTGATAAAATAGCCATTGTTGAACCTAAACGATAATGTTCCATAATAATTTTTTCGGCAGGTATATCTCCACAACCTAATCTCGCAATACCACCAAATCCAAATTTAACACCTTTTTCTTTAAACTTATTGCTTAAAGACTCTACCATTCCGTTTACTAATGGTTCAAACATAAATGACATACCATAACTTAAATGCAAATCATTAAGCCCTATATGTATTTCATCAAAACTACAATTTTGCAATACGTTATCAATACATTCAAAAGCACCTTTCGTTTCAAGCAGTAATATAGTCTTTACTCTTTTATTAATTGCATTTAAAAATTTATTAACTTCTTCAACGCTAGTCCACATAGGGAGCATAACAATATCCGCCCCAGCGTTTATAACGTTTTCAATTTCTTGAACAGAATTTTCATGCCAAGGATTAATTCTAACAAGCAACTTTGCTTTCGTTAATTTTGCAGAAATACATTTTACGTCTTGTATGGTATGGTGCGATTTAACAGAATTCATATTTTTTTGCCTTTCATCTTTACCTAAGGTTTCAAGGTCAACAAAAATTCTATCAACACCATATTTTTCTGCTATTAATGCAACCGTTACATTATTTGTAATATACATTAAACTTAAAGCCATACAACACCTTATACAAATTTAGGTACAACTCACCCTTTGCATTTATATATAATATATACTTATATTAACATAAACACGCACGCGTGTCAATAGGCAATTTTAATTAAGAACTATTTATAGCACTTTTTCAGCAATTTTTCAAAAAAATATAAAAAAATCGCTTCGTTTGAAGCGATTTTTACAATTTTATTTATTTTTATGGTTACATGATGGACAGCAAGAGCAGTCGCCACAACACGCCTTTCCCTTTTTACGTTTAATTATGCTTGACGCTATAACTAATACAACAAAAATAAAACATATAACACCTATTAAAATTTCAATCATAATTTACCCCCTTATAACCATCACTTTTTTATTAAAAAAAGTGATTGCAATAATTAATAAAGTAATTACGGCAAGCCAAATAAATATCGTCCACCACCAAGTACCTATTGTATATACCATTGCAGATACAATATAAGAAATTGCAAGCCAAAAAATTAACGTATTATAGAATTTCTTTTTAGTTCCTAGTTCTGCCTTTGCCGTCGCAACCGTTGCAAAACAAGGAATAGTTGTCATATTAAACGCAATATACGCTAAAAGTGCTGGAACACTTACGTTAGTTACCATTATCATCGCCGAAACTGCACCAACGCCGTCTTCGTTAAACAAATCTAAACTACCAAATTCAAATTGTCCCAAACTAATTAAACATGCCGCTATAGTTGAAAAAGTTGCTATAACGTTTTCCTTTGCAATTAAACCCGTAACTATTCCTACTACGAACACCCAACCAAAACTGCCTAATTGACTACCAAATCCAAGCGGAGTGAATAAAGGTTGAAATAGTCTACCAAAGTTAGCCAAAATACTATCGTTAATTTGCTCGTCGCTTAAAAATTGACATGAAAAATTAAAATGAGAAAGTACCCAAATTACGATTGTTGACGCTAAAATTATTGTAAAAGCTTTTTCTATAAAATGCTTTGCCTTGTCCCATAAATGTAGCATAGTGCTTTTAAATTGTGGTAACCTATACGTAGGAAGTTCCATAATAAAAGGTGGCGTTTCGCCTTTTAAAGAAGTTGAACGCATAAGCAATACGCTTAATATTGCAGTTATTACACCTAAAAGATACATACTAAACGTAATTATATCGGCGTTGCCTATACCAAAATAAGTAACGATTGCACCCGTAATTGCAGTAAGTATCGGCAATTTTGCACCACAAGAGAAAAACGGAATTACCCTTATCGTTGCCATTTTTTCTTTTTCATCGGCAAGCGTTCTAGTATTAATAATTGCCGGAACTGAACAGCCAAAACCCATAATCATAGGTAAAAACGCCCTTCCTGACAAACCGAATTTTCTAAAAAGTTTATCTAAAATAAAGGCTATTCTTGCCATATATCCCGAATCTTCTAATATAGAAAATTGTAAAAATAATACTAAAATCCAAGGCAAGAAACTTAAAACTGAAGATACGCCGTCTAGAATACCATTATTGATAAGCCCTACAGCCCAAGGTTTTAAGCCACTACCTTGCACTAAACCTTGAATAAAACCAAACACTTCACCAAGAACAATTTCGTTCCATAAATTGTTTAAAAAACAACCTGGTGAAAATATCTTTCCATCATACAAACAGGCAAGTATTTTAACACCAAAATTAGCGTATTCACCGTCAGCCGTTAAAAGTCCTAAATCTTCTAACGATGGCAAATTTAAAAGCGAGCCTAAAAACAAGAAATTTTCAGAAAACGTAACGTGAAAAATTGTAAACAATACGGCAATAAATATAGGTATACCCCAAACTTTATGCGTTAACAATTTATCAACCTTAGTTGAACTTGTTGACGTAAATCTATCGGGATTTCTATACACTACAACCGAAACTAAATTTTTAGTTATGTATTTATACCTTGCGTCGGCGATTAGTGCGTCGTATTCAGTACCGAAAATATCGTCTTTAAATATCTTTTTAAAGCCTTCAACCATTTTAACGGTATCGGCGTGCATTTCAACTTCAATTTCGTCGTTTTCAACGAGTTTTATTGCGTGAAATAACGGATTTTCTACTCCTTGACCTTCTAAAGCAATTTTAACGTCACCTATTAAATGTTTAATTTCTTCGTCGGCAATAATAGTTTTACCTTTTCTTTTTATTTTGCTAGTCTCGTATGCCCTTTGCATTAACTCGTCAAGCCCAGTATTTTTTAAAGCAGAAATTTTAACTACGGGAACTCCAAGCCTTTTTTCAAGTTCTTTTTCGTTGATTTTATCGCCTTGTTTTTCAAGGCTATCTATAAAGTTTAAAGCAATTATTACGGGAACGTCAATTTCCATAATTTGCGTGGTTAAATATAAATTTCTTTCAATATTAGTTGCGTCTACTATATTAATCACACAGTCGGGTTTTTCATCTAAAATATAATTTCTTGCGATTACTTCTTCAGGCGTATACGGTGAAAGAGAATATATGCCCGGCAAATCAACTATTTCAATTTGCTCGTCTAATTTTTTGTAAACGCCTTCTTTTTTATCTACCGTTACGCCCGGCCAGTTCCCAACGTGTGCAGTTGAACCCGTCAATCCGTTAAATAATGTGGTTTTACCTGCATTTGGATTACCTGCTAAACAAAATTTTAACATTTCACTTCCTCCATGACGACAAGTTCGGCTTCACTATTACGCAAGGTCAACTCGTATCCACGTAACGTAATTTCTATAGGGTCACCAAAAGGTGCTTTTTTTCTTAAATAAATTTCAACGCCAGGAGTTATACCCATATCGAATAAACGTCTTTTGATTTTACCTTCACCTAACACTTTACTTACCACACCCTTTTCACCTATTGAAAACGTGTTTAAAGTTTTTACCATAAGATTACTCCTTTATAAACTTACAAGTCTCTACAATCTAGAATATGTTAGCAACGGCTAACAATATTCCAAAAAAATATGATTTTATTTAACTTTTGCAATTTGTTGTTAGCAACGGCTAACAATACGTTTAAAAAATAAAGAGCATTTAACTCTACAATACAATTATAAATAGCCAAACGCATTTTGTCAAGCGTTTGGCTATAATTTTTCATTAATTTTTGTAATATTTTTCTACTTGTTTTACAGCGTCTAAGCCGTCTTTAGCGTAATAATCTGCACCTATATTTTGGCTATACTCATTAGTTAATACTGCCCCACCTACCATTATTATAACGCCGTCTAAATTTTGTTTTAGGTAGCAAATAGTTTCTTCCATACTACTTACGGTTGTAGTCATTAATGCACTTAAACCAACGAATTTACAATCATTTTTAATTAAAGCGTCTAAAATTATTTCTTTTGAAACGTCTTTACCTAGGTCGTAAACAAGGTAGCCGTGACTTTCAAGTAATACTTTAACAATATTCTTGCCTATGTCGTGAATATCCCCTTTAACGGTTGCTAAAACAACCTTATATTGACTATTGTTTTGAGTAACGTTTATTTTAGTTTTTAAATAATCAAATACGCAAGTAGTAGTTTCGGCACTTTGCAAAAGTTGTGGTAAAAACACCTTTTTTTCTTCAAATAAAACGCCGACTTTTGTTAAAGCAGGAATAACTTTTTGATTTAAAATATCAAGTGGTTCATTATCTTTTAAAAGGTTTTTTACTAAACTTAACGCTTGATTTTTTAACCCTTTTATTATTGCTTTTTCAAGAGTAATTTCTTTATCGACTACAGTAGAAATCGCAGGTTGAATTTGATTAGCATAGCCGATATATTCTTTACATAATGCGTCAAATCCGTTTAAAGTATTAAAAGTGTAATAAACGTCTAAAATTTCACTTGAAAATGGATTTATTATTGCTAAATTTAATCCATTATTTAAGGCTTGTGCGTAAAACGTTGCGTTAATTTTATTCCTTTGAGGTAATCCAAACGATATATTTGAAACGCCAAGCGAAGTTTTTATACCTAATTCGCTTAATTTTTTAACGGTATTTAAAGTGATTTTTGCACTATCTTTATTTGACGTGATAGTCAAACATAATGGGTCTACTATAATATCTTTTTTGCTAATTCCGTACTTTTTAGCCGTTTTTATAATTTTTTTAGCAATTTTAACCCTTCCGTTTACGGTATTTGGAATTCCGTTTTCGTCAAGCGTTAAAGCAATAACTACGCCACCATATTTTTTAACAATTTTAAACACGTTAGCCATACTTTCGCTTTTGCCATTGACTGAATTTATAAGAGGTTTTCCGTTGTAAATTCTAACGGCGTTTTCTAAGGCTAAATAATTTGACGTATCTATTTGAAGTGGTAAATCAATCGACGATTGGATATTATACACGGCGTTTTTTAAAATTTCTTCTTCTAAAACGCCTGCAACGCCTACGTTAACGTCTAAAATATGAACGCCTTTTTCTTCTTGTTTTACACCTTCTAAAACTAAATAATTATAGTCTTGATTTTTAACTGCTTCTTTTAAAAGAGGTTTACCCGTTGGATTTATTCTTTCACCTATTAAAAGTGGTTTTTTATCTATAATTAAACTTTTTGAACCACTACTAATTAAGGTAAAATCCTTTTTAGTTGGTGGTGTATAAGGTAAACTTTTTGTTTTATCTATCGTCTTTTTTATATATTCAGGCGTAGTCCCACAACAACCACCTAATAAGTGAACGCCTTTTTTAGCAATTTTCAAAGCGTAAGAAGAAAATTTTTCACTTGATATATCGTAATAGGTTTTACCGTTTTTTACGCAAGGTAGTCCTGCATTTGGATTAACTATTATAGGTAACGACGAATATTTTACAAACTTATCTACGAGTTTAAGCATTGCGTCTGGTCCAAACGAACAATTTAAACCGATTGCGTCAACGCCTAAACCTTCGAGCATAGATATCATTGATAAAATATCGCCACCCGTTAAAAGTTTACCACCTTTATCGTATACGTTGGTAACGAAAATAGGCAAATCACTTACTTCCTTACAAGCAATTACGCACGCCTTTGTTTCGTACGAGTCACTCATAGTTTCAATTAAAATTCCGTCTACGCCACATTTTACGGCAACTTTTACGCTTTTTTTAAATATTTCAACGGCGTCTTCAAAATCAAGGTCGCCAAAAGGCTTTAACATTTTACCAAGCGAGCCTATATCGAAAAAGATATAAACGTCTTTTCTATTTTTCCTTGCCTTTTTTGCAAGTTCAATAGATTTAATTATAATTCTATTATAATTATTTGGATATTTTAAGCAGTTTGCACTAAAAGTATTACAAGTGATAATATTAGCACCTGCATCGATATATTCTTTATGAATTTTTACGACTTCTTCTGGATTAGTAAGCGAAAGTTCAACACTACTATCAAATTTTAGTCCCCTATCCAGACATAGCGTTCCAAAACCACCATCAAAATATAATCTTTTATTTTTAATATCGCTTTTAATACTCATTTTCAATACCTATAATTGCAGTAATCGTCTTTGTTGGACTCATTAGCAAACTTTCACTTAGTTTTACGTTTAATAATTTTTCAGCATCAAGCATTTTTAAAATAGACGACTGATATTCTAATTTAAGGTCGCCGTATCCTACGCTAAATCTGTTTTTGGTTTTAAAATTTTTAGTAAGTTTTTGGTCGGCTAAATTGCATAAACTTTCTGAGTACGCAGAGCAAATAGCGTCTAAAATAAAATGCTCGTAAGTTGATTTAATTGAATATTTTAAAAGAGTTTTATCAACTAAACTACCAAGCGTAACGCATAACACGATAGCCTTGTTACACCCTTTTAAATTTCTATATAATGACGCACTTTCTATTTTAACGCCATCTAAAATTATACTTTCATTATCATAATCTATTAAGCAAATTTTACCAACGTATTTAGCGTTGATTTTTTCTTTAATAAGATTTATAAAATCTTCGATATTATCTGGAAAAATTCCCCGTTTTGACATTAGACGACGACTTAATTCGTTTTTATCTAAAACAATATCGTTTACGTCTATTTCTTGGTAAAAAAAGTTATTCACCCTTTATAATCTCCAACAAATTGTTTTTAATTTGAGTTGCAACTTCAACCTTATTCATTGAGTATACGTGAACGGCGTTAATACCATTAGCGTAAAGGTCAATAATTTGTTCTGTAGCATAAGCAATGCCCGCTTGCATCATTGCCTTAGGATTTTCGCCATACCTATCAATCAATCTTAAAAAGCGTTGTGGCAACGGCGACGCTGAAATTGAACAAATTCTTTTAATTTGAGTTGCACTAGTTACAGGCATAATTCCCGCAATTACAGGCACGTTAATACCCGCTTTTAAAAGTCTATAAAGGAAATTGTATAAAACGTTATTATCAAAAAACATTTGCGTCGTTAAAAATTCACACCCAGCGTCGATTTTATACTTTAAGCCGTCGATATCTTTAGACGTGTTTTCACTTTCGGGATGACCTTCGGGATAACACGCACCACCAACGCAAAAATCACCGAATTTTTTAATTTCAGCAATTAACTCACTAGCGTGACGATAACTTGCATTTTCTATTGAACAACCAGACGGTATATCGCCACGAAGTGCTAAAATATTTTCAATTTTTTTATCTTTTAAAGTTTTAAGTTCAGTTTGGATTTTATCACTCGTAGACGAAACGCAAGTCAAATGTGCAATGGGCGTAACGCCTAAACTTTTTATTTCGGTGCAAATATTCGTTGTATAAAGCGAGGTCCCACCACCTGCCCCGTAAGTAACACTCATAAAACTAGGATTTAGTTTAGCAATATCTAAAGCACACGATAAAACGCCTTCAAATTTATCGCTTGTTTTAGGCGGAAATACTTCAAAAGATAAACTTGGATTTTTTCTATTAATAATTTCAGTAATTTTCATTTTTTTACCTAACTAAATAGGGCAAGATAGTTCTTGCCCCTTAAATTTTTATACTTTAACAGGTTCGGCGTATTCTTCACCGAAAGTATCTACCGTAACCTTTTTCATAATAACGTCTTTAAGTGGTCTATCACCCCAGTCAACGTCGGTATTAGCAATTTCGTCAACGACTTCAATTCCACTAACAACTTTACCAAAACTTGCATATTGACCGTCAAGATGCGGAGAGTCTTGGTGCATTATAAAAAATTGAGAACCTGCAGAGTCTTTATCCATACTTCTAGCCATAGAAATAACGCCCCTAGTATGTTTTAAGTCGTTTTTAAAGCCATTTGCTAAAAATTCGCCTTTAATTTTATACTTAGGACCACCCATACCCGTTCCCGTTGGGTCGCCACCTTGAATCATAAAACCAGCAATAACCCTATGAAAACATACTCCGTTATAAAACTTTTTATTTACAAGTGAAATAAAATTGTTTACGGTATTTGGAGCAATTTCTGGATATAATTCAACTTTAATTTCTTTACCATTTTCAAAAGCAATGGTTACAATAGGATTAGTCTTCATCTTCTTCATCTCCGTAAGATTCGTCGTATTTGTCTAATAATTCTTGTAATTTATCCCACTCGTCGTCGCTTTCAACGGGTAAAAAATCACCTTCAGTGTCGTTTTTAGGGATATATCTTGCCGCCGAAATTACACCCGTATCGTCTTCACTAAAAACAACGTAATCGTCAGTATAACCTTCTAAATTAGTAGTGAAAAGTATGGTTACGGTAACTTCTTCACCATCTTCGTTTATAATTACCATTTTGTTATCGTCTAATTCTAACATAGTTTACTCCTTTTCATATTTAATTAATTCTATACCTGCTTCTTTAAGTAAATCTAAAGAAAAATTATCGGGATAGCCGTTATTATATACAACCGTTTTAATACCTGCGTTTATAATTAATTTAGTACATATGGTACAAGGTTGATGGGTAACGTAAATTGTTGCTCCTTCTACCGAAAGCCCTAATTTTGCCGCTTGACATATTGCGTTTTGTTCTGCGTGAACGGCGTAGCACGTTTCGTGCCTTGTACCCGACGGAATATTTAATTTTTTTCTTAAACATTCACCCTTGTCCTTACAACTTTGGACGCCACTTGGAGCACCATTATACCCCGTTGCTAAAATTCTTTTATCTTTTACGATTACTGCACCAACTTGCCTATTTTCTTGATAGCAACTTGACCAAGTACCAACGTAATTTGCCATTTCTGCAAATCTTTTAGTCCATTTATCCATAGTAACCCCCTATTCCGTTATATTTTAACACAAGTGTTAATTTTTAGCAATAATTTTTTTCATATTTTCAAAATTTACCATTTTCGCTATTTTTTTTGTAAAATATTACCAAAATATTATTGACAAATATTTTTATATTGTTATAATAGTAATTAGCACTCTTAACCTTAGATTGCTAATTGATACAAAAATTAGTTGGAGGAATTTATTTTATGAAAATCAAACCGTTATTCGATAAAGTCGTTGTTGTAGCAACGTCAAAAGAAGAAACGACTAAGTCGGGATTTATACTTCCGTCTGCATCACAAGAAAAGCAACAAACTGCTACGGTCGTAGCCGTTGGTCCTGGTGGCGTAATAGATGGAAAAGAAATAAATATGCAAGTTAAAGTTGGCGACGTTATTTTATATGAAAAATATTCTGGTAGCGAATTTAAACTTGACGGACAAGAATATACAATAATCAAACAAAGCGATATACTCGCTATCGTTGAATAAGGAGGTTTTTTATGGCTAAACAAATTAAACATGGTGAAGAAGCAAGAAAGGCTTTAGAACAAGGCGTTAATACTCTTGCAGATACGGTTAAAATTACGTTAGGTCCAAAAGGTAGGAACGTCGTTTTAGATAGAAAATTCGGTGCTCCACTTATTACTAACGACGGTGTAACTATCGCTAAAGAAATTGAACTTGAAGACCCGTTTGAAAATATGGGTGCTCAACTTGTAAAAGAAGTATCTACTAAAACTAACGACGTTGCAGGTGACGGCACTACTACTGCCGTAGTTTTAGCACAAGCAATGATTAACGAAGGACTTAAAAACCTTGCAGCCGGTGCAAATCCGGTAATTTTAAAGAAAGGTATGGCTAAAGCAGTTGAAAAGGCTGTTGAATGCCTTAAAGAACTTTCTAATCCCGTTACCGATAAAACGGCTATTGCACAAGTTGCATCAATTTCGGCAGGTGATGAAGAAATAGGTGCTTTAATTAGCGACGCTATGGAAAAAGTTGGTAAGGACGGCGTTATTACAGTTCAAGAAAGCAAGACGTTAAAAACTGAACTTACTACCGTTGACGGTATGCAATTCGATAGAGGTTACGCATCTGCTTATATGGTAACTAATACTGATAAAATGGAAGCCGTTTACGATAACGCAGTCATTTTAATTACTGATAAGAAAATTTCTTCAATTCAAGAAATTTTACCTATTATTGAACCACTTGCAAATCAAGGTCAAAAACTTTTAATTATTGCTGAAGACGTTGAGGGCGACGCACTTGCGGCACTCGTAGTAAACAAACTTAAAGGCGTATTTAACTGCGTAGCAGTTAAAGCACCTGGTTTCGGCGATAGAAGAAAGGCTATGCTTGAGGATATTGCTATCTTAACGGGTGGTACGGTTATTTCAAGTGAACTTGGCGTAGAATTTAAAGATTTTGATTTATCTATGCTTGGTAGATGTACTCAAATTAAGGTTGATAAAGATAACACTACTATCGTTGGTGGTATGGGTGACCCTGATGAAATTAAAGCAAGAATAGTTGCTATCAAGTCACAAATCGACGCAACTACTTCTGATTACGATAAAGAAAAATTACAAGAAAGACTTGCTAAACTTGCCGGTGGCGTTGCAGTTATTAACGTTGGCTCGGCTACTGAAGTTGAAATGAAAGAAAAGAAACTCCGTATCGAAGATGCACTCGCCGCAACAAAAGCGGCAGTTGAAGAAGGTATAGTTCCTGGTGGTGGCACTGCATTATTATATTGCGTAAAACCACTTGAAGAACTTGCTTTAACTTTAGAAGGCGACGAAAGAACGGGCGTTAACGTTATTTTAAAAGCAATTACTGCTCCTATTAAATTAATCGCTGAAAACGCAGGTTTAGACGGCTCTGTTATTCTTAACGAAATTATTAAAAAGAACGAAAAATTCTTTGGTTTTGACGCTTATAAAAATCAATATTGCGATATGGTTAAGGCTGGTATTATCGACCCTACTAAAGTTACTCGTTCTGCCCTTCAAAACGCACAAAGTATTGCGTCTACACTTTTAACGACTGAAAGTTTAATTACTGATATTCCGTCAAAAGAACCTATGGTTAACCCTGCTGGCGGTATGGGTGGTATGTATTAATATTTACATTTTTTAACTCTAAACTATTACTAGGTATTTATTATGGATTTTTACAACAAAAGTTTTCTTAAACTTCTTGACTTTACCCCAAGTCAAATTGAAGAAATGTTGACGCTTGCGTCAAAGTTTAAAAAATTAAAAAAGCAAGGAATTCCACACAATCTTTGTCAAGGCAAATCGATTGCACTTATCTTTGAAAAAACAAGCACTCGTACTCGTTGTTCTTTTGAGGTTGCCGCAAACGACCTTGGTATGCACCCCGTTTATCTTGACCCCAAAAGTTCTCAAATAGGCAAAAAAGAAAGTATTGCCGACACTGCAAGAGTTCTTGGTAGAATTTTTGACGGAATTGAATATAGGGGCTATGGTCAAGAAATTGTTGAACAGTTGGCTGAGAAATCGGGCGTTCCAGTTTGGAACGGTCTTACTAACGAATTCCACCCTACCCAAATACTTGCAGACTTTTTAACTATTATAGAACATTTTGGCTCTTTAAAAGGTAAAAAATTAGTTTATATGGGCGACGCTAGATACAATATGGGCAATTCGCTTATGGTAGGCTCGGCAAAAATGGGCATGCATTTCGTGGCTTGTACTAATAAAAACTATTTTCCTGACGCTAACCTTATAAAAGTGTGCCAAGAAATTGCAAAAGAAACTGGTGCTATACTTGAATTTACCGATGACGTAATTAGTGCAACTACAAATGCCGACGTTATTTATACTGACGTATGGGTTTCAATGGGTGAAAACGAAAACGTGTGGAAACAGCGTATCGTTGACCTTACACCATATCGTGTAACTGCAAACGTTATGAAAAACGCAGGTCCTAATTGCCGTTTTATGCATTGCTTACCTGCTTTTCACGACCTTAACACAGAAGTTGGTAAAGAAATTTACGAAAAATTCGGCATTGACTCGATGGAAGTAACCGACGAAGTTTTCGAAAGTGAGCAATCAATAGTTTTTGACGAGGCTGAAAACCGTATGCACACGATTAAAGCAGTTATGGCTATAACCTTATGTACTAAGGAACAACTTGACGCTTTAAAGTAAAATTCACGATAAAAACTTAAATTTTAACTAAAAAACTTAGACGTAACGTCTAAGTTTTTTTATTAATTACATTTCCTTAAAGGATGAAAATACTTTACCTGAAAAATACATTTCGGGAACTTCGCCCGTAATAAAATTATCAAATATTAATACTCTAATAGAATCAGTCACCTTTCTTGTTTTAAATCTAGTCACTATATAAACGTCGGGAATAATATCAACGTATAACGAGTGTCTAGTTTGGTTTATACCTTGGCTTTCAAAATTACTTACAACGTCGCATTTAACCGATGAAACGGTTAACAACGGCATGTAAACTTTTTTACCAAAACCAGAAAACATTTTTATTCCAGTAAAAGCACCTATTGGTACAGGTATACCTTTATCAATTTCAATTTTGAAATATTCTAAAACTCCATCTACTATTGTCGACGTTAATTTATTAAATTTATATGCATCGGTTTTTATCATAGTAATTTTTTGATTTCCGTCTTTTTCAATCGTAATTAAGTCTTCATAACTTAATTTATCGTTAATACTTTTTGAGATAGCGTAATACGACGCACTAGATAACATACCCGAATAATTACTTTGTCCCAAATCTAATAGCAATGAAGTTGAAAAATAATATAAAGTAAGCGATAAACTTAATACTAATACGATAAACAGTATAAATTTACCTTTTTTGCATTTCTTTTTCATATAAAAATAATATGAAAATTTTTATAAGTTTATTAATTAATCTTAGATTTAGGTTTAAATAAAAATGCAAAAATATAACTAAACACTATAACTGATGAAACACCTGCCGATGCCGAGGCTAATCCACCCGTAATTGCACCAAATAATCCGTTTTGAGCCCCTTTTATTGCACCTTCGCAAAGTAAATAACCAAATCCACTAATAGGCACGGTTGCTCCAGCCCCAGCAAAATCAACTAGATATTTATATAACCCAACCGATTGTAAAAGTACACCCGCAAGCATAAAATACACTAAAATTTTACCTGCAGTTAATTTGGTTTTATTAATAATAAATTGTGCTATCGTACAGATAGTCCCACCTACTAAAAAGGCTTTAAAATACATATATATCATTTCTAACATTATAAATTCTCCAAACAAACTACGTGACTAATTGACGGAATCGACTCGCCTTGATTCGTAGATATAGGCGATAATAACGCCCCCGTCGCACAAAACAATACTCTATTTAACTCTTTTTTTAAAAGTTTAGGATATATATAACTTGCTACCACAACTGTGCTACAACCTGCTCCACTACCACCTTGAAAATCGTTTTCACTAATGTTATATATTAATTCGCCACAATCAACGTGATTTTTTTCAATATTGTAACCTTCTTTGTTTAATAAATATTTTAAAAGCCTTGTTCCTAATACGCCTAAGTCTCCTGTGACTATTAAATCATAGTCATTAGGACTTGTATTAGTATTTTTTAAATGTTTTATAATATTTATAGCACATGCAGGAGCCATTGCAGCACCCATATTATTAGCATCAGTTACTCCATAATCAATTACCCTACCTATAGTTGCACTTTTTAAATACGGCACGTTTTCTACGTTATTAGCAAGCAAAAACGAACCTGCCCCAGTAACCGTCCATTGTGATTGCGGTGGTCTAGTACATCCTAATTCTAAAGGATATCTATATTGTCTTTCTGCAGTTGCAAAGTGACTACCCGTAACGCATATTACGTTACTTGCTTTATTAGAATTTATAAGCAAACCACCTAAAATCATACCTTCAGTTATAGTTGAACAAGCACTATATATACCTAAAAACGGAATATCAAAATCTCTTGCCGAAAAACCAGCAGAAATTATTTGGTTTAAAAGGTCGCCACCTATAATAACGTCAACGTCTTCTAAAGAAATTTTGCTTTTTTCAACGACTTTATTAATAGCCGTTCCAAGCATTTTACACTCGCCTTTTTCAAAACTTGATTCGCCGTATCTTTCGTCACTTAATTTTTCATCGAAACAATAAGATAAGCCACCTTGACTTTCTTTTTGTCCAACTATAGAATATGTTGAAATTATACTTGGCTTATTTTCATAAATGATAGTTCCTTTCATACACCACCTAAAATAACCCTATAACAAAATAAATCAAACCAACAAGTACGCTTGATAAAACTCCGTATACGATAATAGGGCCCGCTATCGTAAACATTTTTGCTCCTACACCATAAATAAAACCTTCGCTTTTAAATTCCATCGCCGGCGAAGTTACAGAATTTGCAAATCCCGTTATAGGAACGATTGAGCCACCGCCTGCAAACTTGCCTATTCTATCGTAAACTCCAAGCCCTGTTAAAAGCGAGCCTAAAAATATCATTACGATAGAAGTTGCACCCGCTAGTTCGTCTCCGTACAAAGAAAAGACGTACATAAAGACGTAACGAATAAATTGTCCTATTAAACAAATTAATCCACCAACTAAAAATGCGTGTAAAAGAGTTTTAAATTCGTTAGTTTTAGGTGCAATTTTACTAACGTAATCTAAATATTCGTAATTTACGTTATTGTTTGTTTTTTTCTTCATTTTTACCACCTTTAATTAAAATTTCACGTGAAGATACGCTTAATTCTTGTTCGCTTAAATTTTCAATTATTTTCTTCATAATAATATTATTTACATTTTTTTATATTTAATGTAATTACAAAAATAAAAAACCCAAAAAGAATTTTCTTTTTGAGTTAATTTAATTTTTATTTTTTTATTATTCTGTAAGGCGTATCGCTTATAAGCCAACCTACGTCGTCTAAAATTTGATAATCGTATCTAATTACGTCTGCTTTTTCAAGTGAAATATTATCCCTTTGGCTAATAATTTGAGAATAAAGTTCTAGCCCTTTAAACGTTGTTAAATTACCGTGTTTCCTAACAAGATAATCTTTTCCGTTAGTATATTTTACTTTGCCGTTTTTAATAGTCGTTGAATTTTTTATTTCGTCAATGGTTGGTGGAATAAATCCGTTTGCTAACATAAACGAATTCCATCTAAAATGCTCTAGAATAGCAAAATTTTGCCTTAACGACTGCTTAAAGTTATTTATTTCGTAATGAACTATTTTTTTAGATTGAACTCCATTTTTATCGGCGTATAAAATTTTGTCGCCATTAGAATAATCGTTTATAAATGAAGAATATTCGTCAACAGCGTCTTTATCTAAAACTAAATCGTAACCTATTAAATTTAATTTGCCCCTAATACTTAATACGGCACTATAATTTGAATTTCTTTCAAGTGGCAATCTTAACGCATACCAGTTATATCTACTATTTTTTATAGCATTTTTAAACTCGTCGTCTGTAATTGAATTTTTATCGTTATTTAAAATTAAATATTCTAAATCGTATACTGCGTTACGCTTTATTGCCATTTTAGTTACTTGGTCGTTAATTATCGAGTCAATGTCGTAAACAATTTTTTCTTCATTCCCGATAATAAAAATTTTATCGTCGTCGTTTACTAAATAATTATTCTTACCATTTCTAATTTTTACGAATAAATAATAGTTAGGAATTCCCCACTCACGCATTTTTTCTAAAAGTTTTTTTGCAACGTCGATATTTTCTAAATCGTTAGAAAGTGTTACAGCAATTAAATTAACTGAATTTTTATTCGCAGTAACCTTAATATCCTTATAAAAATCGGTATCGTTAACGTTTAACTTATAAAATAAGTGATTTGCCGGAACAGGTGGTAAAGGTAAATATTTACTTTCATTAGTAAAATCAAAATCGTCTGCATACCTAAAGTAGGTATGATTTAATAATTTTGAACTTTCGCCGTTAGTTTGGTCGTAAAGATAATAATTAACCTTTTTAAGTTGAATTTCTCCGTCCTTTTCAGTGATAAATTGATTATTTTCGATAGAAGATAAAAATAATTGAATACCCGTTTTACCAAAACCTATTATACTAAAATTAATATCTACCCCGTCTTTTACCGTTGCTTTTTTATAGTCAAGTTGACTTTGGTCTAAAAAACGGCTAATAGGATAATTTTTTATAAAATCGTTTGCTATAAGTTTATATTTATTAACGTATCTAATAATTCCTTTAGCATTTTTTTCAATTTCTTGATAAAGTGATTCGTAATTATTATTGCCGTAAACTAATACGTTTAATTTATCAAACAATATGCTTGCATCGTATTCGCCATTGATTAAATTTATAAATTTTTTACATAGATTTACGTTAGTTTCATCGTCTTGAGTGTTTATTACTACGTTAATTTTATCGTTAGATTTGATTGCTTTTTTATAAATTGAATTAACTATATCGTCATAATTTTTTACACTTAAATAATTTACTTTTTTAACGTAACATAAAAATTTATCGTCACTAGAAAAATTATCAACTATAACCTTGCTTTTAAAATTGCTGTTAAAATAAATTGTTAGGCTATTTTCGTTATAACCTAAAACGTAAAGTTTATCGTCGCTTTTTATAGAAAATTTTAATCCTTCTACGCCTTCAAAAACAAATTGTCCTAGTAATGAAAAAGCAAACATTATGGTATTTAAACAAATTAAAGTAAACGAATAATATACGGTAAATTCGTAAATAATACTAGAATTAATCAAATTTATTACAGGTGCAACGTTAAATTGTAAAAACGCAAAGGTTGCTACGCTATTAATTGCCTCAAATAACGCACGATACCATACTATTCCGTCAAATAAAAAGCCTAAAAGCATAAGCGGAATAGTCATTAAGTAAACGTAAGCACATTTGCCTTTTTTGTAGCCTTTAACGTATAAAATCCTATCTTGCCTATTTAAAAAAAAGATTTTTAGTAAAACGACTAAAAGTTGTACAGTTAATAAACATAAAATTATAATTGAAATTACGTTGTAAATCATAAAATCACCAAAACTTTATTTAATTTGCAAAAAGTTTGCTTGTAAAATAAATTATATAATATAAATAACTAATTTTCAAGCAATAAACCACCTTTTACAAATAAAAAAAAACAAAACTTAGTTAAGTTTAGTCTTTTTTTTGAGTTTTTCAATTATTTTTGTTTCTAACCTTGATACTTGTACTTGTGAAACGCCTAAAATTTTTGCAACTTCACCTTGCGTTTTGTCTCTGTAATATCTTAAAAACAAAATTTTTTGTTCCCTTTTTTCCAGTTTTGAAATTAAAGTTTTTAGATATATTTTATCGATAAAATCGTCTTCGTTAAATTTTGACGGAATTTTTTCAAGTAAAGTTTGAGATTTATCACTTTCGTCGTTTATACTTTCGTATAAAGATACCGTCATTTTTGAAGAATCTATTGCCAAAACTACGTCTTCTTGTTCTAAACGCAAACCTTCGGCAATTTCTTTGACGGTTGGCTCTCTATTATTTTTCAATAAAAATTCTTCGTTAAATTTTAGTATTTTATAGGAGTTTTGCTTAATAATTCGAGAAATTTTAACGTTGCCGTCGTCACGCAAAAAACGTTTAATTTCTCCTATTATCATAGGTACTGCGTACGTTGAAAATTTTACGTTAAAACTTTCGTCAAAATTTTTTATTGCTTTTAAAAATCCTATACAACCTAGTTGATATAAATCGTCGTATTCTATACCCTTGTTTTTAAAACGATACACTATACTTTTAATTAGCAATACGTTGTTGTTTATTAAAATTTCTTTACTTTCATTATCGCCCGCTTTTGCTCGTCTTATGTGTGTTAACGTTTCTAAACTTGATAACATTAATACCCCTTTCGGCTATCTTTTTAGTTTTTTACTCATAACGACGGTCGTTCCTTCATTAACGTTTGAAATTACTTCAACGCTATCCATAAAACTTTGCATTATAGTAAAACCCATACCAGAACGTTCTAAGTCGCCTTTAGTCGTGTAAAAAGGCTCTAACGCTTTTGGTAAATTTGAAATACCGACTCCGTAATCTTGAATTTTAATATGTACGACGTCGTCTAATAGGTCGCAAGACAATATAATATCACCTATGGTATCGGGATATCCGTGCACGACTGCGTTGGTAACGGCTTCGCTTACAGCCGTTTTTATATCGCAAATTTCCGAAACGGTTGGATTTAACGGCATAATAAACGCAGATACGGCACTGCGAGAAAAAGCCTCGTTTTCGCTTAACGATGAAAATGTAACTTTCATTTTATTTATCATAAAAACTCCTTAATACTAAATTTTAGGCATTACTTTGTACATACCTGATATTTGAAACACTTTATCAACGACGGGCGTTGGGTTTTCAATAAAGGCTTTCTTACCCGTTGAAACGATTTTTTTATACCTACCTAATAACATACCTATACCCGTACTATCCATAAAAGTTAAACTGGACAAATTAAAAATTACTTGCTCAACGCTTGCGTTTTTTGACAAAATATCATCTGTTGCTTTTTTTACTGTTTGGCTAGTACACTCGTCGAGTTCACCAAAATAGTATATATGTAATTGATTTTTTATAACGTTATATTGAACTTTCATAATTACCTCGAAACATAGCCTAATTATACAATAGAAAAATTTGCATTTTTTAGCATTTTTAGTCGTTTTTTAAACTTTTTTGTAAAACAAAAAAAGCAGTCTAAAAGACTGCTTTTATAGTGTAATATTTAATTTAGATTTGTTATAGGTTTTGACGAAACCGACTTAAAGTTTATTTCTTTTTCTTCTTCTATTTTTACAAATAATTCATGTTCAAAGGGTGAAAATAAAGTATCTAATTTTATGCAACTATTAAAACAAGAAAGGTCAACGTTTTGATTTTCGTTATACGTTTGGTTTAACTCTTTTACAATAAATTGATATTCTTTAAATATTTCACTTACCGTAAATTTTAGTTCTTGTTCAACTTGCTTTTTTATTTTTAACAACTCGCCTTTATTATCTTTAAACAATTTAGCTAAACTTTGTTTTGCTTGTTCAATTTCATCTCTTTTTTCTTTTAATCTATTGTTTATAGTAACGTTTAACGTCGACAAATTATCAAGTGCTAAATGAAAATTCTTTTTATTTTCATCGCTATCTTCTTTTTCGTAAGCACTTTTACACTCGTTTAATTTTTTCTTAGCGTCTAAATATTCTTCAGTTTGATAAAAAAGTTCCCTTTGAGTTTTTATATATTTTTTACCTTCTTTAATAACGTTTAAAAGTTCGCAGTATTCGTTACCTAATACTTCATTGACTTTATCTTGGTAAGTTTTTCTACTTTGACAAATAGCGTCGTTAATTTTTAATATATATTTTTCATCGGTTTCTTTTTTTATAACAGAATAATTATTCATACAATTAAATACCAGACCACGTCCATTTAATTTTGCAAAAGTGTTTTCCGTTTTAGCGTAATGTCCACCTAAAACTAAACAAATTAAAAATATAAAAGTTATAGATATCATTAATAATATTTTTTTACTCATAATTCCCCCCTAGCAATAAATATGTACGAGAGAATTATTAAAAAATATTTTTTAAACTCTTTTTAAATAATCGACTTCTTCAGCCGTTAACTTTCTACAAGCACCCCTATCTAAGCCACCTAAGCCTAAATCACCTATTTTAATTCTTTTTAAGAACTTAACTTCTTTACCAACCGATAAAAACATTTTTCTAATTTCCCTATTTCTACCTTCGGTTACCGTAACGTGATATTTTGTGAAAGTTTTTGTTTGGTCTACTATTTTTATAGTACACTTTTTAGTTTTTACGCCGTCAATGTACACGCCACGTCTTAATTTGTCTAAACTTTCGTTTGGTAATTCGCCTTCTATTCTAACAAGGTAAGTTTTTGGAATTTCACTTGACGGATGCAACAATCTATTACATAAATCGCCGTCGTCTGTAAAAATTAATAAACCTTCGCTATCATAGTCAAGTCTACCAACAGGAAAAATTCTGCCTACGCTATCAGGCAATAAATCCATAACCGTTTTTCTATCTTTATCGTCTTTTACCGTACAAACGTAGCCTTTTGGCTTATTCATAATATAATAAGTATATTTCTTTTTTTGACTAATTTTTTTGCCGTCTACACATACGACGTCGCTTAACTCGTCGACATCCGTTCCTAGCGAACATACTTTGCCGTTTACCGTAACTAATCCGTCGGTAATAAGTTTATCGCACGCCCTTCTACTTGCAACGCCACTTAACGCTAAAAATTTATTAATTCTCATAATTCTATCCTTTAAGTTTGATAGTTATATAGTATAAATATTTTGAGAAAAAATCAACTTATTTGATAAGAAAATTTCAAAAACACCAAAAGATGCTGGATTTTTAAAGAAATTTTGACTATTTTGTCCATTTATTTGCACTTTTAAATCTTTTAATTCGTCACTTCTAAGTGGATATGAAAATCCCTTATCTATTTGCACGTTAAAAATTTTGCCTTCTTCACTTTTATAAACCTTGTCGCACAACTCGTCTTTATCAACTAAATTATACATTTTGTAATTATCGTAAGAATTATTAATAAGTTCAGTCGTTCTATTATACATATCGGGGCTGTTTATTACTACGCTTACAACTTCAAATCCGTTTTGATTACAACTTGTAACTAAGCATCTACCAGCCTTTTTCGTATAACCCGTTTTTACTCCGTTACATCCGTCTAAATTATATAAAAGTTTATTTTTATTAATAAGCACCCTTTTATAATCGTAAAACTCGTTACTTATAGATATCTTTTTAGTTGAAACGATTTTTCTAAAAGTTTTGTTTTTCATTGCGTGGCAAGTAATTAAACATAAATCTTTTGCCGATGAATAATGATTATCATCGTGCAAACCGTGAGGATTTGTAAAATTACTATTTTCACACCCTAGTTTTTTTGCAGTTTGGTTCATTAACTTTATAAAATCGTCATACTCAGTAAGCGACGACGCTAAAGTGTAAGCACAATCGTTACCACTTCTAAGCATTAAACCATACAAAAGTTCTTCAACAGTTAAGTGTTCGCCTTCTTTTAAGTAAATACTTGACCCTTCAATTAACGTTGCTTTTTTAGGAACGGTTATAATTTTTTGCAAGTTGAAGTTTTCTATTACCGTGATTGCAGTTAAAATTTTAGTAGTCGATGCAATAGGTAATTTTGCATCTTGATTTAAATTATAAAGTATTCTTCCACTAGATACTTCCATTACGCACTCGCCCTTTGACACCGTTGCTCCATAAGCCGTATCTACAAAAATAAATCTTAATAACAAAACAAGTAAAATTTGTGAAATTATAATTAATTTTTTAAATTTTTTCATCTTCTTTCTTTCCTAAAATTTTGTTTACAACGTCACTAGTAAAGTCAGTCACCTTGTCAACCATATCTTCTTTTATTTTAACAAATTCATAATTACTATCGTTAATAACTAAAAAACCAAACGGCGTTACGTTTACAACGCCACCGCTACCACCTATTAACCCATTATTAGTTGGCTGAAAGAGTTTTATATCACCAAACTCACTACCACCGTTAACGTAGCCGAATAACGTCTTTGAAACGGGAATAACAGATAGATTTTGATTTAAAATTATCGGGTTACCTATTACCGTTAAATCTTTTAGCGTTTCTTTTAAATCAATTAAAGATTCGTTAATTATATTATTAATTTTGTTTACTTGTTTTGACATTTTTTACCTCTTTACTTATATAATTTGTAATAAAAGCGTAAGTTATGCAAAATAAATTAAAAAGAATATTTATCTTAATTTTTGCTTGCAATATAAAATTGCCCGTCGTTACGTTTACGTCAACTTTAGGACTTTGTAAAAAGTAAGTTTTGTTTAAATATTTAAATGCAATATTTTTAATAAAATTTAAAAGTATAGTAAAATACAATATATAAAATGAATTTGTTGACAAGTTAATTTGACTATTTAAATTTGTTAAATGAAAGGCTTTTAACATACTTTGCTCGCCTTTTATTCTATTAAAAAATACGTCGTCGATAATAATTGCCTTATTTTTAATATGAATATAAAATCCGCCTAATTCTCGTTTTGTAACGTAGCCGTCTAAAATCTTAATAAAACCAAACAAATAGATTGCAAAAAACAATTTTTTTAATTTGGTATCAACGTAAATATAACTTGTAATAAAAAGCGGAAATATAAAAATAACTATTAATAATACAATTATATATAGCATAATTTAAGTGTAAGTATTTAATTAAAAATAATACAAATTCAAAAATAAAAAAACCAACGAACTTCGTTGGTTTTTTAATAGTATTAATTTTAATCTAAATTTACGCCCTTATTAAATAATTTATTAGTTATAAAATAGAAAATTACCGAATAACCCAAGTATATTAAAAGTGCAGTTACAATCATTATTATAAAAGTTTCTCCTTTCATTACCGACGCAAAAAATTCAGTAATATTCCCACTAATTAGTAAAACTAATGCAAGTATAATTAATGACACAACGCTTGCTAAAGCGTAAAAAATTGCAAACCATATAAAACTTTTAAAAATTTTTCCGTTATTATACGAGTGTCCTTTTACAATTGACGCAAAACCTATTAAAAGCATAGTAAGTAATTGAAAAAATACGGCAAACACAAATAAAATTAATAATAAAACGGGATTTAAATTTAAACCTGTTTCTATCAAATTAAACGATTGTTTTACAAATTCAATAAATTCGTTTGAATAAAATATTATTGCTAAACTTGCGATTATAACAATAAACGATAACAATAACACTAATAACGCACTTATAAATTTAGAAAGTAAAAGTTGATTTTTACTAACTGGCAACGTGTGTGTTAAATACCCTTCGTCACTATAAAAAGAATTTCTAAACGAACGAATTAAGATTGCTATTATAGTATTTATAAAAGTATTTATCATAAGGGCTATTGCCGTACCTTGAAAAACTTGCCCTAAAATGAACATAAACTGAATATCTTTCCAAATATTAACCACCCTAGTTAATATTGCAAAAAACAAAGTTGCTATGAAAAAATACGGCAAAACGTAAAACATTTTAATAAAATCGTATTTTATAAGTTTTTTAAGCATTATACACTCCTTTTGAAAACGTCGTTAATAGATGCGTTTTCTTGTTCACGTATTGTATCGGCGTCACCTTTTAAAACAAGTTTGCCTTGGTCGATAATTATAACTTCATCTAAAATGGTTTCTACGTCGGCAACTAAATGAGTAGTTATTAAAAGGCTGGAATTTTCACCAAAATTAGATATTATCGTTTTTAAAATTTTATCTCTCGTTGAAGGGTCTACACCACCTAACGGCTCGTCTAAAATATATAATTTAGCACGCCTAGCCATCGTCAAAATAAGCGATAATTTTTCTAGCATACCTTTACTCATTTTAGAAAGTTTTAAATTTTTATCAAGTTCAAGTTCTTGTAAAAGATTATACGCCTTTTCTTCATCAAAATCTAAATAAAAATCTTTAAAAAAGTTAATAATTTCATATACTTTTTTACTTTTATCTAAACAACTTCTTTCAGGTAAATAAGAAATTAAAGCCTTAGTTCTTGGACTTATCTTTTCACCGTAAATTAAAATTTCACCACTATCAATAGTCAAAAGGTCGTTAATCATTTTAATAATAGTACTTTTACCCGAACCATTTTTGCCTAGTAGCCCTACGATTTTTCCTTCATAAACGTCAAAACTTATTCCTTTAATAATTTGCTTTTGGTCAAAACCTTTATAAAGGTCTTTTATCTGTAAAATTTTCATACTTGCTCCTTATCAACGTTAATTAAATTTATTGCTTGCGTTCTATCTATACCTATTTTTTGCATTGAATTAAAATAATTTTCAATTATTTTATCAACCATTGAATATTTTAGATTAGATAAAACGTTTTGGTCTTTGGTAACGTATTTGCCGTTAGTTCTTTCAGTTACTATAAGCCCTACCCATTCAAGTTCAAAAAGGGCTTTTTGAATTGTATTTGGATTTACGTTAAACTGCATGGCAAATTCCCTAACCGAAGGCAACTTCTGCCCAGCCGTGTATTTGCCTAAAATTATTTCCCTCTTAATTTCGTCCATTATTTGAACGTATATAGGAGTTTGATTATCAAAAGAAATAGCCATATATATTCTCCATTGTATTACTCGACTAATACAATAATACAATAATGAAATAAGTTTGTCAACTATTTTTATAAAAAAAATATATAATAATTTTAAAATAGCCTAAAATAAAGGCGTTTATTCAAATTTAAATTAAAAAACTCGACGTTTTCGTCGAGTTTATAATCTTTTAAAAATAGAATTTTATTTTATTACTTTTACGTCTTCACCTATTAAATGTTCTGGCAAATCTTCGTCTTCAATATCGGCAAAATCAAAATCTTCAGTAATAGCAACTTCTTCTTGGTCGTCACCTATACCACCATCGTCGGTTGGATTTTGTTCTGTAGTAGCCTTAGTAGTTTCTACTCCTGAAACTACGTCTTCAATAGTTTGCTGAGATAATTCTTCGTCAACGTACTCGTCTTTATGGAATAAATACGAACTTTGACTTTCAGTACGGAGTAAAGCGATTTTTTCCATTAATTCATCGTAATCAGGCAGTTCGTCAAGAGAAGAAATTTGAAATCTTTTTAAAAATTCATCAGTCGTACCAAATAAAACGGGTTTACCAACGGCATCTTTTCTACCAACGACTTCAATTACGCCGAGTTTTAAAAGGTTTTGAACGGCAAATTCACTATTTACACCCCTTAACGCTTCTAGGTCAAGTCTTGTTACAGGTTGTTTATAAGCGATAATTGCGGCAACTTCAAGCATACTTTTTGAAAGTTCCCTTTCTTTTATAGGGTTTAACACACTTGATACTGCCTCAGTGTAAATTTTATTAGATGCAAATTGCAACTTTTTATTAAAAATTAAAAGTTGTATGCCCCTTTCTTCAGTATATAATTTTTGTAATTCTTTGGCACATTCTAAAACTTCTTTTTCGGTTACTGCGAGTTTTTCGGCTATATCTTTTACCGATACAGCATCACCCGAAACAAAAAGTAACGCCTCAATTATATTCGTCAATTTCGACAACGCCTTCGCCCCCTTCCGTGTTATATTCAAGAATAATTTCACCAAACGTATCATCTTGTTTAACTTTTACTATTTGGTGTTTTACAAGTTCTAATAACGCTTGAAACGTAGTAATTAATTCAGTTCTAGTTACTCTATCTAAAATGAATAAATCTGTAAACGCAATTTTCTGTTCGCTTTTTAAAACGTCAACTATAAAATCGAGTTTTTGTTTTACCGTAAAGACTTCTTTTGGAATTTCTTTTTCAGTTTTTGCTTTAACTTCTTTTACGTCAACCCTTTTTAACAAGTCGGTAAATGCGTTAATTAAGCCGTTTAAATTAAAATCGGTATAAACAATTTTTACTTCGCCAACAGAATCGTCGGGACTTTTGTAAAAAATATCGGTAGTTTCTAAAGCCTTAAGTTTATCAAGTGAACTTAAATATAATTTATATTCTTCGTGTTGTTGCAACCTTTCGATGAACATACGCTTTTCTTCGTCGACTTCGGCTTGTATTTCTTCGTTAGGAATTACTGATTTTGACTTAATTTCAATAATAGTTGCGGCGATTTGTAAATATTCGCCTTCTTCTTCAATAGAAATATCACTATTTTGAACGTAATTTAAAAATTGATTAGTTACTTCAGACACGAAAACGTCTTTAATATCAATTTCGGCCTTTTTAATAAGATGTAAAAGCAAGTCAAGCGGGCCTTCGAAATTTGATAATTTAGTTGTATAGTTTACCGTTGATTCAAAATTATCAATAGCCACGAAACGCCCCCTGTTTATAAAAACTACTTATTAAGTATATAATAAAAACAAAAAAAATGCAAGGGTTTCTTGCATTTTTGTTAGTTGTTGTATTTTGTTTACCAGTTTTTTATAACGTTACCTAAATTATCTATTAAAGTCGATTTCGAAACGTTAGCGTCACTTACGATATTTACCTTGCCTATTTCAACGCCGTCTTTATAAATTACTATTTCACCAACTACGTCGCCAACCTTAATAGGTGCTTGCACACTATTATAATTGTATTTTAACTCAACGTTTAATTTTTCGTTACGTTTAGTAAAAATATAAAAGTCGTTTTGCGGTTTAACTTCTATTTGCTCAACTTTACCACCTATTACGTTAATTTTTTGGTCTAAATTAATTTTGCTATCAACTAATACTTTATTACTATAATTGTTAAATCCGTAATTAAAAAGTGAAGAAACGGTGTCAAATCTATCTTTAGACGTTTCCGCCTTTAATACGCTTGCTATAAGACGCATATTACCCCGTTTTGCCGTTGCCGTTAAGCAAAAGCCTGCTTCGTTAGTAAAACCCGTTTTACCACCATCACAGCCGTTATAGAACTTTACTAGTTTGTTAGTGTTGGTCATTTCGGTGTAATTTGATTTATGCTCAATTTTATCTAGCCAAATAGTTGAATAGTTAAAATATTTTTCATAATTAATTAAATTAGAAAAAATAATGGCTATATCTTTTGCCGTAGAATATTGCATAGGTTTTGGTAGTCCCGTACAATTTGCAAAAAGAGTATTTTTAAGCCCTAAACTTTCAGCCTTTTTATTCATTTCGTCAACACAAGTTTGTTCGTCGCCGTAAAAGTGTTCTGCCAAGGCTACGCTTGAATCGTTTGCCGACGCAATCGTAACGCTTTTAAGTAAGTCGCAAAGTAAATATTCTCCACCTTCTTCCAAAAAGACTTGCGAACCACCATAAGAATTTGCGTTTTTGCTTATTACGACTTTTTGGTCTAACGGAATATTGTTGTTTTCTATATTTTCATAACAAAGTAATAGTAGCATTATTTTAGTCATACTTGCAATAGGCATTTTTTTATTTTCGTTTTTAGCCTTAATTTCAGTTTTGCTATTATAGTCGTACAAATAATAACTTGCGTTGTTATCGTTTATGTTTTCACTAGCGTATGCTACTTGATTTTTTAAGAAAAAAACTCCGGTTAATATAAGTAATAAAAGTATTATCGTTATACTTTTTACCTTTTTCATTTTTAGTCCCCCTTTACTATAATTTTTGTAAAATGGACTATTTTATACTTAAAAACTTAAATTTATAGGTCTTAATAAAGTAATTATTAATAAAAGTTCAATTATACAACCTAATAATGCAATTCCGTAAACTAATAAACCTAGTTTTATAATTTGATTAATCTTATTACAATTATTGTTAATTAAATATAGTGAAAAAATTATAAATAAAA
>JAZRIP010000027.1:0-1762 GCA_045645345.1 Christensenellaceae bacterium | reverse complement strand
ATGTATGTTGATGGGGTAATTTCACGTATTTTTACTATTTTATGCCCAACGCACTCGGCATCGGCGCTATAAACTAGCGACTTTGTTTCACTTATTCTATACTCATCTTTAGCTGAATATTCGCTAACCGGCAAAATTATATAAACTTTTTCAATAATTTTATCAATATTTTCGTTCATATTAGTCATCATCACGCAATTTGACCGATTTTATTGCAGTTCTACGCATATCTTCACTCATAGCAGCGTAGTGTTTTTTAGTGGTATTAACGTCGCTATGGCCAAGATAATCGGCAACCATATAAATATCTTGAGTTTCTCTATATAAATTAGTACCGAACGTGCTACGTAATTTATGTGGAGTTATTTTTTTAAGTGGTGTAATAATACGTGCATATTTTTTTACGAGTTCTTGTATTGTTCTAACGCTTATTCTTTTGTTTTGCAAACTTAAAAATAATGCTTTTTCGTCTTTGTTTAGTTCTTTTATCGAATTTCTATAGTTAATCCAGTCTAAAAGTGCAGTAGCAACTTCGTTATTAAAGAATAAAATTGTTCTATTTCCACCTTTTCTAGTCACCGTAAAACTCATATTTTCAAAATTTATATCGTCTACGTTAAGGCCAACTAATTCGCTGTTACGAATTCCCGTGCCTAAAAATAAAGTTAAAATTGCAATATCTCTAATTTTAGTGTTTTTGTGATATGCTTTTTGCCTTTCAGTTAAATTATCGCCACTTTCTGCAACGTTTAAAAGGTCAACGACTTCGTTTATTTCTAGCCTTATTATTTCTTTATCGTGTAATTTTGGTAACGACAATTTTGAAGAAACGTTAGTTTTTAACTTTCCTTTATTATAAAAATACTTAAAATAAGCACGAATTGTAGATAATTTACGAGCCTTAGCACGTTCATTGCAAACTTCTAATTTTCCGTTTATTGTATAACTTGATAAATACGCCATAAAATACTCAAAATGGTCAAGTTCAAGCGTTTCTAATTGTTCTAAAGCAATATCTTCAATTATAGTTTTTTTGAAAATGGTTTTAGATAAAAAATCAAAGAAAATTCGTAAATCGTAAACGTAATTTAATCTAGTAAGTGGTGAAGTGTAGTTAGTAATACCTATAACAAACTCCATAACGCTTGGCGGTAAGTCTTCGCAAAGCAATGAAATTTTGTTTAAACAATTAATTTCTCTTTGTTTATAGTAATTATTTTCAGTTTTTGCCATCGTAAATACTCCTTAAATTGATTTTTAGACCACAATCTTTAAAACTTTGGGCAAATTTTAAGGTATTAAACTCATTTTTAGTCCAAATAGTTAAAAGTTGAATTTTTGCCGATTTTAATATGTATTTTACCTTATTATCACGGCTTTTTCTATCACGACGAACGTGCGTTTTATCGTTTATTTCAATAACTAAAATCGGTTTATAATCTTCGGTAAAAATGCAAAAATCAACAATTCTAGATAATTCGCTTTGAAATTTATGCTTTCCTTTACGTTCGATAATACTAGATAAACAAACTTGTGGAATTAAAAGATATCGAGTACCTTGTAAAATGCGTTTAAAAGCCTCAAAATACTTTAGTTCAGTATTAGTTAATAAGCAAGGTTTTGCTTTGTATCTATATTTTAACGGCTTAAATTTTTTAATTAAATAAACAATAACTAAAATTAAAGCAATTATTAATAGGACGATAAAAATTATAAAATTTACATATTTTATATTCATATTTATATAATAACATATCTTTAC
>JAZRIP010000026.1:0-74628 GCA_045645345.1 Christensenellaceae bacterium | reverse complement strand
AGTTATATTTTTAGCCTTGTGGCTAAAAGTGATATGCAAAACAAGTTTTGCGTTAGATTGCGACTTGCAGTCACAGTTATATTAAATAAATTCATAACTCGCCGTAAGGCGAATATAACTGCGTAGCAATATCACTTGTCGTTAGACAAATATCACAAATCCGTTCACGGATTTATTTAGTTGCCGAATCCCTTGTAAGGACTCGGCTTAAGGGTGTTCTTAATTACAAAGTTTCTAAAGCCGTTTATTTAACGAATCATTTCACTTTTAGCACCACCACTTGAGTGGTTGTTAATTATTCTTTCAATATCTACAAGGTCACACTCGGTCATATCTCCAAGTACGGTGTTTTTTAAAGCCGCCATAGCGTTTCCGTATTTAGATGCGTTTTTAATATCGCCAAAACGTAAAAGTCCGTAAAGTGTACCCGCAACGTAAGCATCGCCAGAGCCTATTCTATCAACAACGTCAATATTTTGGTATTCTGGCTCGATAAAACTCTCGTTCAACTCGCAATCGTATACCCTTGACGTAAAAGAGTGTTTTTGTGGTGATATAACGGTACGTATCGTGCTAGCAATAATTTTAAGATTTGGATATTTTTTTGCAAATTGTTTGTGTATTTCTTCAAGCGTTCCAGTCATGCCAAACATTCTGCGTGACGTTTCTTCCGAAACGAAAAGAATATCGACGAGTGGAAGAATTGAACTAATTTTTTCTCTTGCAGTATCTTCATCCCACAAAGCGGCACGATAATTAACGTCAAAAGATATTAGTGCCCCAGCATTATGAAATTCTTGCATCATTTGAACAACGTTTTCGCAAAGAGTTTTTGAAAGAGCAAGAGTAATTCCGCTAGTATGAAATATATTCGTACTTGAATATATATCGATAGGAAGTTCGTCTTTTGTAAACCTTGTTATTGACGAGTTTTGTCTATCGTAAGACGCAACGGGCAATCTTGGATATGCACCACTTTCGTAATAATAAACGCCAAGACGCATACTTGGTGAATCGTCGTAAATAATATAATCGTCACTCGTTCCACTAAAACGTATTTTGTGCTTTATAAATTTACCTATTTCGTTTTTAGGAAGTTTAGTTATCATACCCGTGCGTAAACCAAGCATAGATATACCCGAAACAACGTTAAGTTCAGAGCCACCAGCCTTTTTTTCAAACGTTTCACAATAAGATATTCTTTCCTTTCCAACGGGTGAAAGCCTTAACATTACTTCACCTATTCCAAGTACGGTAAAATTCTTTTTTGGTAAATTTTTTATCATATTATTCTCCTCAATTAAATGCTAATATACTATTATTATATTTAATATAAAATGCTTTGTCAATATTGAATATTATTATTTTTCAACTTATGGTAAACAATTAAACTATTTTCTTAACACAATTTTAATTTGTACACCATAAACACAAAAGGCGAGAATTTTCTCGCCTTTTATACTTATCTAATTTAAATTGAATTATAAACTAATTATCATATAAATTATATGAAAAACAAAACTAACTATTGCATATCCAAAACCTAGCCCCGTTATCACTCTTAAACAATTATTTGATTTTCTCCATCCTTTAAGTTGTGTAAAGCCATCAACAATCATCGCGAAAACAAAAAATATTGATAAATACATATTTAATGGCAATAAAGTACATAGTAATGGACCTAAAATTGCCAAACCAAGCAAAATTCCCGTACAACGAGCACATAAAGGAAATTGAAATCCAAAAACATGAAAAGACCTATCGGGCAACTGATGGCATTTAAAGACTTTTCTAAAGAAATGCATGCATTTCTTCCATCTTAAGTATTGTTTATTCGTCATTTTTTCTTAAAACTCGTGACAACAGTTTTTGCACTTTCTTACAGTTTTCGCTTCTTTTTTTTCTTTTGCTCCACACAATAATCCTAAAGGCCCACATAGCAAATAGCCACAGCAAGCCTCTCCTTTATCAAAATCAGAAGACGCTTGATAAGTAACAAATTCAATGTTTTTTGAACCGCATTTAGGACATCTAATAACATCATTTTTATCTTCAATTTGTTTAAGGGATTCCCCACACTTACTACAAAACAAATCGGCTGATAAATGTTTTGTTCCACATTTATAGCAATAAACAAATTTTTCTTCGGGATTTTCATCCGGCTCTACAACAACTAAATTTTTTTCTTCTTCCATAATTTTACCTTTGTATATATTTGTATTATGCTTACAACTTATGCATGTTTATGATTATAGCATATTTAGCATTTGATTGCAATAAAATTTATAGAACTTTTCACTATTTAATACACTTGCATATTGTAATATTATGTGCAAAGAAAAATTTTTGCATATTATAACATTTTTTAACTAAACTTCAAGCAAAGATTTAATTTAAAAAATAAAAAAATCAAACTTTTCCCAACTTTAAGTGGCAAAAATTAGACGACTAATGGTTGCGTAGATGGGTATTTCTTCTTGCCTTTTTGTAACGCAATAATAAAAATTTAATAGTGGTTGCAAAAAATCTTCGGTCACCGCTAAAAATATGCGGAGCAACGCATATTTTTTTAACGCTACTTCAAATCCCGCCTAACAATCTATTCAAAGAAATATAAAAGAACACCTCTCTAGGTGTTCTTTTTTATTGGTTGCACATCCGCCAACTTAATTGAACTTTTTAGTTATAAATGGTTAGTTGGAATTATTTTTCAACTTTTTTAATATCATTAAACCCCACTGAAACAAAGCCGTCAAAATCTTCCGTTTCTTTACCAAAATCCACTAATATTTTACCTTTCGTTGCCTTATTTGAGGCAATAATGCCCCTATCGCCTTTGTGTATACCATACTTTGAATATTTTTCTTTGTCAACAATAAGTTCTACGTAATCACCTTCCTTAAAAGGGATTTCTTCAAAATTCGTTTTATTTGCAATTTTATCAGCATTGTTTTCTATATACTCTTCTAATTCTACACAAAGATTGTTAGGTAAAATCATATCGGTTATTGTTAAATCTTCTTTGTTCATAACAAGCATTAAATAGTCCCCTTGATTAACGTTGTTAAAAAACATTATTGAACATTGTGAGTTTTTTTCGCTTAAAAGTAGTCCTAGCGAATCCTTGTTAAGCCCAAGATTTTTATATTCATCTTTAATGTTTTTTAATTTTACAATTTTATATTTCATTTTACCCAACCTCCAAACGGTGTAGTATTTTTAATTTCCCCTTCAGGCTGTAACATCCAACCCGTATAAAACGTTTTGCCAGCAAGAATTACAGGAATAGCCAATCTTTGCCCATTGCTATCTAAATTTTTCAACAAATAGTTTCCTATTAAATAATTGGCTAGGCTTTGTTTTTCCAATTCGTATTTCAAGGTTTTAGAATCTTCGTCTGTAAAACCAAGCGATTCAAAAATTGCTTTCTTCCCTTTTGATTTCACATCGTCAGTAAATACATAGTTAGTAAATTTCTCTATTGGACAATCTGCTTTTGCCGTTAAATTCACTTTTGTCTTACTTATCCTTATTTTTTTGCAATCACATTTCTCGTGCAACGGAAACTTGGGCATATTTCTTTCCACAAAATAACAACCGTCAAGTGCCGTGCAATTCATACAATGACCTAATAAAGATAAAACAAATCTTATTATATCTCTAAACTCTTTCGGCTTATTGGGAACACCAACGTGGTCCCACTCTACCCATTGATTATTAACTATTTGCCCATTTACTTCTTGAATACTCTCAAACATATTATATCATAAAACTCCTTAAAATTCAAAAGCCTGAAAGAATTTTCTTCTCTCAAGCTTTTTGTTTGTAGTATAACACAACTTTTCTATTCATCAATAAGTATACGACAATAAAAAATAACCTAACTGAACCTTTCCGTTCAATTAGGTTGTCGTTGGTTGCGGAGGCGGGATTTGCCCGAACAAAGTTCGGCACGGGCTCTAAAATCATAGTTGATTTTTGTTATATGATTACGACCTCCGAGTTATTTGGTGCAACGCACCAAGGCATTGCCTACGGCAAAGCAGTTCCCCTTTCGCCTATATTCTTTTAGTTTTAATTTAAGTTTTCTTTGGCGAAAGCAGGCTCATAGATAACGAAAGTCACAAACTTACAAACCTCGCTTTCGTAAATAAATTAAAAAAGCACCAACCGTTTGGTTGATGCTTTTTTAATTGGTTGCGGAGGCGGGATTTGAACCTCGCGACCTCCGGGTTATGAGCCCGACGAGCTACCAAGCTGCTCTACTCCGCGTCGACTAATGCTTGATTATAATACATAATTATATGGATTTTGTCAACTATTTTAACTAGTTTATATAAAATTTTTTATTTAAATGTTTTTTAATAATTTGAACTCTTAACTTTTAGCCTACGCTATACGTCACTACAAACAACTATTCTAACGCAAAATTTTAAAAAATTCCATTTTCGTTAAATACTCTTAATGCGTTTTTATAAGAAATTTTATCTATATCTCTACTCGTAAAACCAGACCTGCTTAATCTATCAATTAGATTTTGCACCTTTTTAGGCTCGTTTATACAACAAGTTTGCTCTATTCCGTCGAAATCACTACCTATCGCAACACTATCTATACCTGCAACCTTTACTATTTGTTTTACGTGCTTTATTATTATTTGAGTATAGTCTACGTTTTTTGACAACGATAAAAACGGCGGATAAAAATTTATACCGACTACACCACCATTTTTGGCAAGATACTTTAAATTTTCATCACTTAAATTTCGGCTATGATTACATATACTTTTACTATTACTATGACTTGCTACGACGGGCTTTTTACTAAATAAGCAAGCGTCGTTAAACCCTTTTTTAGATATATGCGATAAATCAACGATTATTCCTTTTTGGTTAAATTTTTCAATACACTTGTATCCAAACGGCTTCAGTCCCTTATCTTCGTCTTTATGGCTAAACGCTAATAAATTTTCATTATTCCACACTAAAGTAACCATTTTTACGCCGTCGTTATAAATTTCGTCGATTTTCGATAAGTCGTCACCTAAAATTACGGCGTTTTCAACCGATAAAATTACGTTCGTTTTTCTTTTTTTAAATTTGTTTACTCCAACTTTATTAACTTTAACCCCTTTTAACTGCTGATTATAAAAATTAACTACGTTTTTATAATAGTTATACGCATTTTGAATATCGTCGTTAACAAAAATGGCAAGACATTGACAAAAATATTTTTGCGAAATTATTTTTTCTAAATTAACTTGCAATCTAGGACTATCTTTTAAAGAATATCCGTTTTCAAAGGCTTTTACTAAACTATCTGCGTGTAAATCAAAAATAGGCATATTGTATGCCTATTCTTAAAAAATATTTTTTGTTACTAAAACAATTGTAAAATGTCGACGATAACGCAAAAACCTAATAATAAAACTAAGCCAACGCCGTGAATTATTCCTTCTATTTTTCTGTTTATAGGTTTTTTTCTAATCCACTCTATTAAACAAAATAACACTCTTGAGCCGTCTAACGCTGGAATAGGCAATAAATTAAATACAGCCAAATTTATACCTATAAAACCTGCTATTTCTAAAAAGTAATTAAATCCACCCGTTTGAATAGCAGTTGCAGTCGTAGTAATTGTAGTAATCGGTCCACCTACTGCACTCATACCTAATTTACCCGTTAATAATTCGCCAAGCGTTCTAAAAATAGTGCCTGCAATAGTTACCGAATATTCCAAACTTCTTCCTAACGTTTCAAAGAAAGAAAACTTGGTGTTTTTTGTCGTGTATTTTAATAATTTTGACGTTTGGTTTATTCCTAAAACATTTAAAAGGCTTTGATTATCTAAGTTTTGAATATCTACGGCAAGCGGAATTTCTACAAGTTTAGGTTCAGTCTCTCCTTCAACTGAAACGTAAAAAGAAACTATTTCACCTACGTTTTTGGTTTTAGCGTAATTAATTAAGTCTTGAAGATTAAAAATTCTTTGGCAATCGTAATATTCTTCAGCCGTTTTTAATCGTTGCAAATAGGTTTTACCTTCAACAAAAGTAGAATTTTCGCTAACGCTATCTATTCTTATAATCGTGGCTATACCTAAACTTTCAAATGCCGAAAACACGTCGGTTAAATTTTCGTTACTAACGTCGTTGCGTAATTTTACTTGCCTAGTAACCGTTTGATACGTGTTACCAACTTTTTCTTTAACCTTAACTTTTACAATATCACCTTGTTTTTTACCTTTTAATATGCTTGCCACGTCACTTGACATAAAAACGTTTTTATCGTTTATTGCAAGTATAACGTCGTCGTTTTTTAACGAATACTCTTGATACGTTTGGTCAACTTTAATATCATAAGTTTGAACTAACAACTGCCCGTAGCAACCAACTGAAAGCATTAATATCAGTACGCCAAAAATTAAATTCATCGTAGCACCGGCAATAAGGACCAAAATTCTTTTATACGGTGCTTTGTTATTAAAGGCGTTTTCGTTATCGCTTTGCTCGTCTTCGCCGTCAAAGGCACAATATCCCCCTAACGGGAAAATACGAATAGAAAAAACTTCGTTAGTTTTTTTGCTTTTTCTTTTAAATAACGCAGGTCCCATACCTATTGCAAACTCGTTAATTTTAAAACCTAAAAGTTTACCAACGATATAATGCCCAAACTCGTGTACGGTTATCATAAAAAGCAAAATTAATATTGCTAAACCTATATATAAAATAGTGTTAAATATTCCCGTCATAAATTAGCCGTTCCTTTTTGCATACAACTCGTCAACTAATCGTCTTGCGTTATAATCTATATAATACAAGTTTTCAAACGTTAACGGAAGTTGATTTGACTTTTCAATAGCATATCTTATATATTCGACGATTTCCGTATATTTTATTCTGCCTTGTAAGAACAATTTAACGGCTTCTTCGTCGGCACTAGCCGATACGCACGGATATACTCCACCCTTTTTTATAACTTCTTCAAAAAGAGCAAAACAAGGATATTTATTTCTATCAACGTCATAAAACGATAGATTTTTCCCCACCAAACTAAAATTATCATTATTTAAAGGCAACCTTTCTGGATAAGTTAAAGCAAGTTGAATAGGTAATTCCATATTAGCATCGCCAAGTTGTGCTATAATTCCGCCGTCTTCAAACTCAACCATAGAGTGAACTATGCTTTCTTTATGAATTAAAACTTTAATTTTATCAAGACCGATTGAAAACAAATGCATTGCCTCTAAAATTTCAAAACCTTTATTCATCATCGTAGCACAATCAATGGTTATTTTATTACCCATTTTCCACGTAGGATGACATAATGCGTCTTTATAAGTAACGTTTTCTAACTCTTGTTGAGTTTTATCTCTAAAAGCACCACCAGACGCCGTAAGTATTAGATTTTTAAAAGGTTTTTCTTTATTATAGTCTAAACACTGCCAAATTGCCGAGTGTTCACTATCAACCGGAATAATATCCACCCCGTGTTTTTTTGCAAGGGGCATTATAAGTTGACCTGCACTAACTAACGTTTCTTTATTAGCAAGAGCAATTCTTTTGCCGTTTTCTATAGCGTATTTTACGGCTTTTACCCCACTAAAGCCCATAACTGCAACGAAAACCACGTCGCAATCAACGTCTACGGCGTGCAAAATAGCGTTTTCGCCATAATATAAAGAAGTGCCGTTTGGTACTTCTTTAATGCCGTTTAATTTTTGAACGTCGTAAAGTGATGCTATTTTTGGTTTATATTTATTAATCTGTTCGTTAAAAAGACTAGCGTTAGCACCTGCCGACATCGATACTATTTGAAATTTATTAGGATATCTATCTACGACGTTTAAAACTTGCCTACCGATAGACCCCGTTGAACCAAGTAATGCAATTTTTATCATATTACTATTATATCCTATCTACCTACTAAAAATGAGAACAATATGTGTGCTAAAAGCGAAATAAATACTATGCTGTCCATTCTATCGAGCATACCGCCGTGTCCCGGCAATAAATTGCCCATATCTTTAACGCCAAGTTGACGCTTTATTAAACTTTCTGCCAAATCGCCTACTTCGCCGACTACGGCAAAAATTAAACCGATTATCGTCATTATTACTATCTTTAAAAACGGAGTAATAGAACCAAATACCGATGGTGACAAATAACTGAATAAATCATAACCTAAACTAGCAAATATTACGTACGTTAATACCGATGCAATAATTCCACCAAAAAGCCCACCGATTGCACCGCTAACCGTTTTGTTAGGGCTTATTTTAGGACATAACTTTTTGCCTTTTACAATAGAGCCAACCAAATATGCCATAGTGTCGGTAAAAGTAGCACAACCGAAAATTAATATTAAAACTATTAACGAAAATACGTCGTCTACGTTAACGAAAATTTTACTATACGCATTAATATACGTGAAAGCAATGAAAAATCCCGTAGGATAAAACATTGACAATATGGTTTTTGCTATTTTATCTATAGATGATGATTTTTCGTGAAAAAGCGAGAACAAAAACACCAACGCAACTAAAAAAATAGTAAACGAAAGTGCATACCTATACGCAAATACTATGCAAGGTATAATTAAAACAGTAAACGCATACGATAGTGCTTTTTGGTGTATAGTTATCCCATCTTTCAATGCTCGCAAAAATTCAAAAGCACACGTCAACGCTACTAAATATATAAATAAGTCGAAAAACCTAACGTCTACTAATTGCCTTAAAACAAAGAAGGCTAACACAATTACAATTATAAAAATTGACGTTATCGTTCTCTTTAACATTTTTAAACCTCTCCAAATCTTCTGTGCCGATGAGCATACCACTCAAATACCTTGTGTAATTCCTTATGGTTAAAATCTGGCCATAAACATTCTGTAAAATATAGTTCTGCGTAACTTGATTGATACAAAAAGAAATTACTCAAACGTTGCTCGCCACTCGTTCTAACTATAAGGTCAATATCAGGAAGACCATGCGTGTACAATTTCCTTTCAAAATCTTTTTCGGTAATTTCTTGTTTACCTTCTTTTAAAAGTTCGTTGCAAGCCCTTAAAATTTCTTGTCTGCTACCATAATTTAAAGCAATGTTTAGTATGCCTTTGCCAAACTTTTTAGTTTCATCTACCCTTTGCAAGCAAAGTGCTTGTAATTTTTCAGGCAATCTAGTTAAATCGCCCGAGAATATTAATCTAATTTCGTGACTAATTAGTTTAGCCGAATATTTATTTAAAAAGGTTTCTAAAATACTAAAAATTTTATTAACTTCTTTTTCTGGGCGTTGCCAGTTTTCCGTTGAAAAAGCATACAACGAAACGACTTCTACTCCTTTCTTAAAGCAGTAGTTTACAACTTTTTCAACAACGTTAGCACCTTTAACGTGTCCCCTTGTCCTTGGTAACAATCTTTCCTTTGCCCACCTACCGTTACCATCCATAATAAAACCGATGTGGTGTGGAATTTTATGTGTATTATGCATTATACCGTCATTATTTCCTTTTCTTTATCGCCTATAACCTTATCAATTGCCTCTACGTTTTTGGCAGTAAGTTTATCAACTTGCGTTTCGTATTGTGAATATTGGTCTTCGGTTATATCTTTTGCCGTTTTAAGTTTTTTGAAAGAATCTAAAAACTCACGACGAATATTTCTTATAGCAACTTTGCCGTCTTCGCCCATTTTTCTAACTTGCTTGCAAAGTTCCCTTCTTCTTTCGTCTGTAAGAGTTGGAAATACTATTCTTATTACGTTACCGTCGTTTGTAGGAGTTAAACCTATATTTGATAAAAGTATTGCCTTTTCAACGCTTTTAAGTAACGATTTGTCCCAAGGAGAAATAACTAAACATTGACCGTCTGTAACTGATACGTTACCTAATTGATTAATAGGACTCATCCCCCCGTATGCTTCAACTAAAATTTTATCTAAAATACGTGGATTTGCTCTACCTGCTCTTATTTGAATAACGTCTGCTTTTAAAACGTCTAATGATTTGCCCATTTTTTCTTCGCATTCTAAAATTATCATTTCTAAACTTTCTAAATCGATTGCCATAATAAAATCTCCTAAATATATTTTCTCAATACTATTTTATATTAATATTGCCATTTTGTAAAGGGTTTTTTTATTTTTAATCAAAATACCATTTTTAATTATGTTAATTAAAAAACACTTTGGCAAAAAATCCAAAGTGTTTTAACTTTTTATCTAATCCAAGTACCTAAATCTTCGCCGTTAACTACTCTTACGATTGCATTTTCTTCGTTAAGTCCAAACGCTAGTATAGGAGTTTTATTTTCCATACAAATAGCAACTGCGGCAGTGTCCATTGCCTTTAATTCTTGACTTATAAAGTCAATGTACTTGATTTCTTTGTATTTTTTAGCATTTTTATTAGTTTTTGGGTCGCTATCGTATATCCCGTCAACGTTTTTAGCAAGCAATATTACGTCGGCGTTAATTTCTGCTGCTCTTAAAGCAACTGCAGTATCTGTAGAAAAGAAAGGATTACCCGTACCGCAAGCGAAAATCACTACCCTTCCTTTTGAAAGGTGATTTAAAGCCTTTCTCAAAATATAAGGCTCTGCAACCCTAGTTATAGTAAGTGCCGTTTGAACTCTAGTTAAAACGCCTTTTCTTTCTAATGCGTCTTGTAAGCAGAGTGCGTTAATTACGGTTGCCAACATACCCATATGGTCTGCCGTAGTTCTTTCCATCTCAGTGCCTTGTCTACCACGCCAAAAGTTACCGCCACCAACTACGATTGCAACTTCAACGCCTTCTTCTACCACCGTTTTTATTTGTTCAACTACGCCGTCAACTACGTTATGGTCAAAACCAAATCCACTTTGACCTGCTAACGCTTCGCCACTTATTTTTATTATTACTCTTTTATACTTGCTTTTCATAAAATTTCTCCGTTATAAACTATTTTAAAAAAAAGGAACATAAAAGTTCCTTTTTAATAATTATTGTTTCATGGCACCAACTTGTGCTGCAACTTCATCTGCTAAATTTTCAGTTTTCTTTTGTAAACCTTCGCCCATTTCGTAACGAACAAATCTTCTAATGCTAATCTTTTCGCCGATAGTTGCAGTTGCTTCTACTACGAGTTGTTCGATAGTTTTAGAAGGGTCTTTAACAAACTTTTGGCAAAGTAAACAATTTTCGTCATAGAAAGTTTTAATTCTACCTTCAACCATTCTTTCAACGATATTTAAAGGTTTACCTTCTTCAAGTGCTTGTGCCTTTAAAATTTCTTTTTCTTTTTCTAAAACGTCGGCTGGAACGTCTTCTTTTGCAAGATAAATAGGGTTAGCCGCCGCAATTTGAAGTGCGATATCGTGAACGAGTTCCTTAAATTTGTCACCACGAGCAACGAAGTCCGTTTCACAGTTTACTTCAAGTAAAACGCCAACTCTACCACCCATATGAATATAACTATCAACGATACCTTCTGCAGCAATTCTACCTGCTTTTTTAGCAGCCTTAGCAATACCTTTTTCTCTTAAATAGTCAACTGCTTTATCCATATCGCCGTTAGTTTCAGTAAGTGCTTTTTTACAATCCATCATACCTGCACCCGTTCTTTCACGAAGTGCCATTACGTCTTTTGCTGTAAAACTCATATTAATTCTCCTTAATTTTATTTTTAATTATTCTGCTTGACTTTCAGTTTCAGTTGCATCTGCTTGTTCGATAGCGTCAGTCATAGAAACTGCATCTTCTTCAACGTCACGTCTAACAGCGTCTTCACCTTGATTTGCTTCGATTACTGCATCTGCTATAATTGAAGCAACGAGTTTAACTGCTCTAATAGCATCGTCGTTACCAGGGATAACGTAATCGATAGGTGATGGGTCACAGTTAGTATCGGTAATAGCAACTACTGGAATATTAAGATTTTTTGCTTCTCTAACTGCAATATCTTCGCTATGTGGGTCAACTACGAATAACACGCCTGGAAGGGTATTCATTTGTCTAATACCACCTAAAACTGCTTGCAATTTATCTCTTTCTGCTTTAAGTGCAATAACTTCTTTTTTAGGAAGTAAGTCGAATTGACCTGTTTTTTCCATATTGTCAAGTTTATCAAGTCTTTCAACACGTGACTTAATAGTTTTGAAGTTAGTAAGCGTACCACCAAGCCATCTTGTGTTCATATAGAATTGTCCACATCTTTCTGCTTCTTGCTTAATTGCTTCTTGTGCTTGCTTTTTCGTGCCTACAAATAAAACTGATTTACCTTGTTTTACCGTTTCAACTACGAATTTGTAAGCCTTTTCGATTTCTTCTACGGTAAGTTGCAAGTCAATTATATGAATATTGTTTCTTGCACCGTAAATGTACTTTTTCATTTTTGGATTCCACCTTGAAGTTTGGTGACCAAAATGAACGCCTGCTTCGAGTAATTGTTTCATTGAACAAACTGCCATAATAAATACCTCCGATATTCCTCCTACGACATCGTAACTCCCTAAAAAAACGGCATGAAAAGTGAAATTTACCATCTCTCGAACAAGGGTGATAATCGCAGTGTGAATTTTTCCGTTATTTATATTATCATATTTTTTTGATTTTTGCAATTGTTTGGTAGCGTATATTTTATATTTTTTTGACTAAATCGACGCTTTTTGACCTTTTTAGTAATTTATATTAATTTAATTTTCAAGGTTCTATTTACAAAAGCAAACGGTTTTGATATAATAAAGTCCTAACTAAGAAAGAAGGTAAAAAAATGAATTTAGAACTTTTATATGGTAATAAAACTCTTGCGAAAAAGGCGGAAAAACGTATTGAAACCTTAAAAAAAGAATTTATCAAAGGCGAAGGTTTTGAGCCTAATCACGTTTTTTCTTCGCCTGGCAGATGCGAGGTTTTAGGCAACCACACCGACCATAATAACGGTATGGTTTTAGTTGCGTCGATTAGTTGCGATATTCTTGCAGTAGTTAATAAAACGCAAGACAGTTTAGTAAAAATTTACTCACAAGGCTACACACCCGTTATAGTCGATTTGAACGACTTGTCTTTGAAAAAAGAAGAATTTTCAACTTCCACTGCACTCGTAAAAGGTATTGCGTATGCTATTAAAGAAAGGGGATTTAAAATAGGTGGTTTTACGGCTTATACCGATAGTAATATTTTTAAAGGTGCTGGAGTTTCTTCGTCTGCGTCTTTTGAAGTTTTGGTTGCCGAAATTTTTAATTATTTGTATTTAAACGGCGTTTTAACCGAAATTGATAAAGCAGTGATTTCAAAATATGCCGAAAACGTATATTTTAACAAACCTTGCGGACTTTTAGACCAGTGTGGAATTTCAATCGGCTCACTCGTTAAACTTGATTTCAAAAACGAAGAAAATCCTACCATTTCCAAAATTAACGCACCTGTCGGTTATTCAATAGTAATTACTAATACGGGTGGCGACCACGCTAATTTAACTTCACACTATGCTAGCATTAGAAGTGAAATGTCTGCCGTTGCTAACTTCTTTGGTAAAAGTGTTTTAAGAGAAATTCCGTTTAAAGAATTTTTAAGCCAAATGCCTGCTCTTAAAAGACATTTTACAGGTAGAGCCATAATGCGTTGCGTTCATTTTTATAAAGAAAACGAAAGAGTTTTACTTTGTCAAAACGCCCTTTTGCAAAACGATTATAAGACTTTTTTAAAACTCGTAAACGAATCTGGTGTTTCTAGTCTTTCTTTACTCCAAAACTACTACGTTCCAAACGATGAAACACAGCCTATCCTTCTTGCCGTAGAATATTCAAAATTAATTATTAAAGACGGTGCGTGTAGAATTCACGGCGGTGGTTTTGCCGGTTCTATTTTAGCCATAGTTAACGATAACGAAGTTGATAAATACCTTTTAAAAATGAAAAAACTTTTTGGTAGCGACAACGTTTTTAAAGCAAATATTAGAAATATAGGCACTACGGTTATTGAATAATTTACACCTTTCGACAAAAACTCTTACAATACTATAAAAAAAGCCACTCTAATAATGATATCGTCATTATAGGGTGGTTTTTATGTTAAATAATCAATTTACTTACAAACGTTTATTTCGTTTTATTTTGACGTTATCAATAAGTTTTTTATTAAAAAATTCACTACAAAATTCTTCAGTTTTAGTAGTGCCTTTTTTTATATCTCTATTATATCTAGGCTTGCCACTTATTGATACGGCGTTGTCTTTTTTTATACCTTTTGCCTTTACTCTTGACCTATCTTTAATAGTTCCAAGTTTGGTTATTTGCGTGGCGTTAACACTTGTCTTTTTAATTTATAGAAAGAAAAATAAGTTAGTTAAAAGCGAACTTGTAGCCTACGCCTTAACGGCTTGCACCGTTTTCATTTTTTTAACGCATAAAGGTGAACTTTTACATAAAATTATATATCTTTCCCTTTCAACTATACTATCTTTCGTTTTTATTTCGTCGTCAAGAATAGTGTTTATTAAAAAATTTAACTATAAATTGCTTGGAGAAGAAATTGCTTGTCTAGCGACGTTTTCTTTACCTTTGTTTTTAGGAATAATTAACGTGTTTAACGCTGAAACGGCAAAGGCTGTTTCTATTTTTATAATTTTATTAACAGCCTACCTTTTTAATGGTGCTACCAGCGTTGCTTGTGCGGTAGTTTTATCAATAGCCCCCACAATCGTTACTTTTTCGCTAAATTATATGGCAGTATATTCTTTTTTTGGGTTATGTTCTATAATTTTTAGAAAAAACAACCAAATTTTGTCGGCGTTTTTACTTTTACTTGTCGACTTGTTATTTATGATAGTTTTGAAAATTTACGGTCCTTACGACGTTTACTCAATATTATATAGCGTAATTTCAATTGTAGTTTATTTGTTTTTACCAAATAGACTTCTTGAAAAAACTAAAAACAAAATTGATAACCTTTCTTCAAAAATTCTCCCTAAATACGCTATAAATAAAGTTAGGCTTTCAGTTGCAAACAAACTGCATGACGTAAGTAGCGTTTTTTATCAAATTGAAGATAGTTTTAAAAAACTTAAAAACACCGTTCCGTCTAGTCCTGAACTTTTATCTAAAATGGCTGATGAAATTATAATAAAAGTTTGCGAAAATTGTCCAAAATATTCTCAATGCAAACAAAATAATTTGCCCCATCATAACGAACTAGTAAAAATACTTTCGGTCGGCGTTGCTAAATGCAAAGTTTCGCTTATAGATTTGACTAACGATTTTATAAAAAAATGCAGTTATGCTAATAGTATTTTGTATGAAATGAATAAACTAATAGGTGATTATAAACAAAAAATAAAAGAGATTGAAGACGTATCGCAAGGCAAAGAATTAATATGTTTACAATCACAAGGCGTTGCGTCGTTATTAAAAAGCATGGCGGTAGATTACTCAACTATAGCGTCGTTTTCAAGTAAAATCGAAAAGGACTTATCAAACGCTTTAAGACGGAATAATTTACCATTTAACGAACTTTACGTTTTAATTAACGACGACGATATCGAAGTTAATATAGTATGCAACACTAACCTTATAAGCAAACCTAATTTTTTAAAAACTATAAGCAAGGTTACAAAAAAACCTATGAGCATAACTTCTAAGACCAATATATCTATGGAGTTGTCGGCAATCACCATTAAAAATTCCCCTGTTAAAGACGCTTGTTTCGGGGTGGCTAGCAAGGTTAAATCTAACCAAAATTTAAGTGGTGATACACACAGCCTTACAAAAATTGACGAAGGTAAATTTTTGATTGCCCTAAGCGATGGTATGGGCAGTGGCGTACGTGCAGAAAATACTTCTAAAACGGCTATTTCGTTAATTGAATCTTTTTATAAGGCAGGGCTAGATAGTAGTTTAATTCTAAATATAGTAAACAAAGTTTTAACTATCAATACCGACGACAATTTTTCGGCAATAGACGTAGTCGTGGTCAACCTACATACACTAATAGCCGACTTTATTAAAATAGGTGCACCTTATAGTTTTATATTAAGTGACGAAAGCGTTAAAATTATTGAAGGCTCATCGTTACCACTTGGAATTTTAGACGACTTGTCGCCTAGCGGTTGTAAATCCACTTTAAAGGACGGCGATACCATTATCACGTTTACCGACGGCATTAGCGACGCTTTTACGTCGTCGACCGACCTTATAGATTTTATACGTACTTTGGACAATAAAAACCCACAACTAATTGCAGATAAAATTTTAAATAAAGCCTTAGAATTAAACGGCAATATTCCTAAAGATGATATGACTGTTTTGTGCGTAAGAATTTTTTCAAAAATTAGTCATATTGACCTTGAATAATTCAACTTTTATAGTAAAATAAAAATGCGTCTGGAATTTTTTAAAAGTGCGAATTTGATTGTAAAATTTTTGTATCGTAACTTAAAACTACGATAACGGCTACCTTAAATTTTATAGTTTTTTCGAACTATAGGGTGATTTTAATGCAAACTGTTACCACTTTTTTTAGTCAACTTTCGGTAATGGGTTTAGACGTTCCTTTTATTGCTTTAATAGTCTTTATATTAACGAATATCTTAAAAAAATTCGTTCCTGCATCTCACAATAATCTTATCGTTTTATTACCTTTCGTATTAGGTATTCTTTTTAATTTTTTATACAGCAAATTTATACTTTGCGACTTTTCTTTCGACGAACTATTTAACGTAGGTTTAAGAATAGGTGGCGTAGCAACTTTATATTACGCTATCATTAAACAACTTTTCTCGAATAGTTCTAACGTCTCTAAAATTATAAGCAATATATTAAAGGGCATAGTTTCACCAAACTCTATTGAAAAAACGACTAAAAATATTTTAAAAGAATTAAATTTTGGTCAAGATAACGAACTTTGTGCACAAGCAATTTACAATATCATTGCAGGCAATACGAGCATAAGTGAAAACGAGTGCAACGCACTAACTAGCATTGTCATAAAGGCGTTTGAAGAAACAAAAACTAAAAACTAGTTTTTACGGGCGAATAGCCCGTTTTTTTATTTCGTACATAATTTTTTTATAATAACAAATAGTAAAAATATGAAAATAAATACAGATTTAAAATCAAACGTAACAAATCTTAAATCAATTTTAAATAGCGACGATATAATTTTTTTTAAGTTGTCCGTTCAAAACGCAAACGCCGTTTGCATTTTTTACGACCACTTAGAAGATAAAGAGTTGTTAGGCAAACACGTTTTAGAACCTATTTCTAAAATGCAACTAAAAAACTCTTGCAAAGAAATTTTATCTAATTTAACACTTCCCGAAGGCGAAGTACTAAAAACAATTGAAGATTGCGTTGAAAAAGTAACTTTTGGCGACACCGTTTTGCTAATAGACGGATTTACCGAGGCCATTTCAGTCGCTTGCAAAAAACACGCTACACGTCCTGTTGCTGAGCCACCTACTTCAACCATTTTAAAAGGACCAAGAGAAGGATTTGTTGAAAGTATTCAAACTAATTTAAGTTTACTTAGACAAAGGCTTAAAAGCCCCGATTTAGTTTATAAAAAATTTATATTAGGTAAATATTCATCTACCGTTGTCGGTATAGTTTACGTCGACTCAATTGTAGATAAAAAAATAGTAGAATTGGTAACTGAAAAAATAAAAAATATCAACGTTGAAGGCATAATTGATAGTTCGTACGTTTCAAAATGTATATCTAATAAAAAAGCATCGCTTTTTAAACAAGTTAACTCTACCGAAAAACCCGATATTTTAGCCAGTAAACTATTAGAAGGTAGAGTTGGTATTATCGTTGACGGCTCACCCATAGTTTTGACTATACCTTATTTGCTTTTAGAAGACTTTCAATCAAGCGAAGACTACTATTCAAACACGTATAGGGCTAACGTTTCAAGATTTTTACGCTTTATTGCCGTTTTCGTTTCAATTTTAGCACCTGCTTTTTACGTTTCAGCCCAACTTTTTCATTTGCAATTAATTCCCTTAAACTTTTTACTAACAATCGTAAATAGTATAAAAGGTATTCCGCTTTCGCCTAGTGCCGAAATGTTTTTTACTTTACTAATTTTTGAAATACTAAACGAAGCAAGTATACGTATGCCAAGGTACGTCGGCATCGCAATGAGTGTAGTAGGTGCGTTAGTTCTTGGAGATACTGCCGTTAACGCAGGTATTATTTCTACGCCGACCATATTAATTATTGCTTTATCAGGAATAAGTTTGTATACCGTTCCCGACCTTATGGAAAGTCTTTCTGTATTAAGAATTATTTTTTTAATAGTTGCGGGAACTTTCGGTGGATACGGAATTTTACTGCTTTCGGCGGGGCTAGTCATTTATTTAAGTTCGCTTGAAAGTTTTGGCGTTTCGGTAACTTCACCTTTTTCACCGCTTATCTTAAGCGATTTACAAGACGGATTTGTAATGTCTTTCTTTGATAGTATGAAAAAACGCCCGTTATCACTTAAAAGCACAAATAGAGTAAGAAGGAGATTTTTTGATGCACAAACTAAACAGTAGACAACTTTGCTTTATTATAATAACGACTGCTAGCGTAGGCAAAATATTTTTTATGCCGGGACTTATCTCAAAAATAGCCGAAGAAGGTTTGATTTTATCTGCTCTTTTAAACTACTTAATTGACTTTCTTTTACTTTTGGTTATATTAAAATTTTATAATAATCAAGATAATTTTTCTTTTTACAATATGCTTGAAAGTAGTTACGGAAAATTTATAAGTAAAGCGATAATCTCACTATACGCCCTTTTTTTTATGTTTAAAGTATTTGTTCCTATGATAGAAGAAAAAAATTCTATCGAACTTACTTTTTACGAAACACAACCTAACGTACTAACTTATATACCCGTTTTTGCAATAACGTTTTACGTTTCGTTAAAGGGCATAAAATCGTTTGCTAGAAGTATGGAAATTGTTACCATTTTGTTTTTTGTAGGTATTTTTATTATCTATCTGCTTTCGTTTAACGTTGGAGATTACGATAATTTGTTACCTTTTTTTCCACGTAATCCAAAAACTATTTTTGATGCGTCTTTTAAAACTTTACTTTGGTTTGGAGACCCCATTTATATTTTATTTTTCTTAAACGAAGTTAAAAAAGATAAAAAAATGACGCCTAAAATTATTTTATCATACGTAATTTCTGCTTTTATAATAATAGTCTTACTAGCCATTTTTTACGCTATTTTCGGTAGCATTGCTAAAAGACAATTTTATGCACCTATAAAGATGAGTAAATACTCTATATCATTATCTAATATAGGACGATTTGATTATATAGGAACTTTACTTTTATCGTTTGCTAGTATATTTTTAATTGCTATGCCGTTAATGTTTGCATCTTCACTCATAAAACGTGCTTACGATTTTAAAAAAGCATATACTGCCCCTTTGATTATCAACGGAGTTGCCTTAATGCTAACCTTAGTTTTTGAAAACGGATTTTTCAGCATTTTGAACTGGTTTCAAAATTATGGTATTTGGATTTTAATTATCTTCACCTACGTAATTCCGCTTTTAACCTTTATCGTTTATAGGAGAAAAAACAATGCCACGCAAAAGAATTAAATTTTTTATGCTACTTTTATTAGCAGTTTTCGTGTTTTTTATTTCTGCAGATTATAGTTATATTAATATAGAAAAAACGGCACTTATCGTTTCTATCGGTATAGATAAAGACCAAGATGTTTATTCAGTAACTACTCAAATTGCAATTCCGCAAGCAAGTGCCGATTCGGCTAAAAATAGCGAATCTATTATTACGGGTGAAGGTAGTACCATTTATTCTGCTATTTCTAAAATAGGCGAACAAACGGGTTGGTATCCTAAACTAAGTTTTTGCAATTTAATAGTACTTGGAGAAAGCATATTGCAAGATGACGTTATGGGCGTAATCGACTTTTTCGTTCGTTCTTATAAGGTTGAAGACTCGGCAATTTTATGTGCGTGCGAAGGCTCGGCAAAAGATTTGCTTTCGTCTGCATCTCCACTTGATAACGTTTCAGGATTTGCCCTTGCTAAAATTTTCGTAAGAGATTCTAATACTGCAAGTAGAGTAATGACTACTACTATTAAAAATTTTTCGATAGGCTATTTTTCTAAATCTAAAAGCGGATTTATGCCACTCGTTAAAAAGGTAGAACTAAAAAACTCTGTAACGCAAGTTGATAAAGGTTTAAGCGGTTCTAGTGGTGAAAGTGGCTCGGGTGCGTCTTCAGGTTCTAGTCAAGGTGGCGAGCAAGGTCAAGATAGTAAGGTTATTTACGATGCGTCAAGTACCATTTTATTTTACAAAGGTAAAAAAGTTGATGAAATTGACAGCGAACTTACTTTGTTTTTCTCACTACTTTTTAAAAGCGTAAACGAAGCGTCTTTTTCAATTACTTCGCACGACCACGACGGAAAAGAAGGTACGTTTTTAATTAGCGTTACAAAAGCGACGCATAGACGAAAACTTACCTTTGTTGATAATAAACCAGTTTTTACAGTATATCTTGATATGTGGTTAAAAATTAGCGATTCTAGTATATCTCAATCAATAGACGAAATATCTTCGCTAGGTAAACTTAACGACGAAACACTTTTTAAAGCAAAAACTTATACTGAAACAATGGTCAAAACTCTTTTTAATAGAGCAAAAAATTGTGGTAGCGATATATTTGAATACGTTAACTTATTATACAAGTATTATCCTTATAAATTTAACGAACATTATTTAACTATTAACGAAGATATTACTCACCAAATAATAGTAAAGTGTATGAACACTAATTAATTTGACTGAAATATGAAATTTTTTTAACAATTTTAAGTATTTTAGACTTTTTTTGTTGACAATTGGCAAAAAATCAATTAAACTTTAATAAATTAATAAAAAATTAGATAGAGGTGCAACTGACATTAAACTTACCTTTATGGCAAATCGTGGGTAAGCGTAGGGGACGTTGCCGAAGATATTTCTTCGCCAAAAGAAATAGTCTGGGCAAACGCAAAATATGCGTTTGACTGTCACAGTTTTTGTGGAGTGCTATTAGATATTTTGTTTTCACGATATTTAGTAGTATCGTGATTTTTTATTAAAATTTATTTTTTATAAGGAGAAAGTTATGTGTAATTTTACAAAAAAACTTTCAAAAAAGACTATCGCCACAATAATTGCTGGCGTAGTGATTATTGCTCTTTTGTTGGTGGCAGTTTTAACGGGTAACGTAACTAATTCTGCGTGGGCATTACTCCCACCCGTTATAGCAATCGGCCTTGCACTTATTACCAAAGAAGTATTTTCTTCACTTTTTATAGGTATAGTGTCTGGTGCTATTTTAGCAAACGGTTTTTCGTTTACGGGTATAACTGATACGGTAATTAGCACGGGTTTAATCGACGCCGTTTCTGGAACTGCAGGTATTTTCGTGTTCTTAATTGAACTTGGTATTTTAGTTGCTCTTATAAATAAGGCAGGTGGCTCTAAAGCATTTGGCGACTGGGCTCAAAAACATATCAAAACTAAAGTTGGTGCAGCAATTTGTACTTTTGTTTTAGGCGTTTTAATATTTGTTGACGACTACTTTAACTGCTTAACGGTTGGCTCGGTAATGCGTCCACTTACCGATAAACACAAAATAAGCCGTTCTAAACTTGCTTTCTTAATAGACGCTACGGCTGCTCCTATTTGTATGATTGCCCCTATTTCTTCTTGGGCTGCGGCAGTTTCTCAATACGCTGCTGACGGTCAAGGCATTAGTTTATTCGTTGCGGCAATTCCGTTCAACTTCTATTCTCTTTTAACTTTAGTATTCGTTGTAGCGTTAATCTTAATGAAATTTGACTTTGGTCCTATGAAACAACACGAAATTAACGCTGAAAACGGTGACTTGTTTAGTGGTGCAAAAATTTCTTCTAGTGAAACCGTTATCGCAAACGAACGTGGCAGAATTATCGACTTGATTGCTCCTATCGTAGTATTAATTATAACTTGCGTATTCGCACTTATTTACGTTGGTGGTTTCTTTGGCGTCGATATTTGGGGCGGAACTGAAAACGCAGGCAACTTTATAGGTGCGTTTGGTAATACCGACGCTACGGTTGCTCTTCCTTGGGGTGGTCTTATAACTTTAGTTGCTACCATCATTTATATGGCTATTAGAAAAGTTTGCACGGTAAAGGAAGCAATGGACGCAATTCCAAAAGGCTTTATAGCAATGGTTCCTGCAATATTAATTTTAACTTTTGCTACGGCGTTAAAAAATATTACGGGCGTTCTTGGAGCAGACGTTTTCGTTGAAAATATGATGAAACAATTCCCTGAAGGCTTAGCAAGTTTCTTACCTGCAGTTATTTTCTTAGTTGCTTGTATATTAGCATTTGCTACTGGTACTTCTTGGGGTACGTTTGGCATTTTAATTCCTATCGTATTAGCAATGTTCGACGCAACTAATCCATTGCAAATCGTTGGTATTTCGGCTTGTCTTGCAGGTGCTGTTTGTGGTGACCACTGCTCGCCTATTTCAGACACGACTATTATGTCAAGTGCCGGTGCTGAGTGTGAACACTTAAATCACGTTCAAACGCAAATTCCTTACGCACTTTACGTTGCAGTTGTTTCGTTCGTATGTTACATAATTGCAGGCTTTATTCCTAACGCTTGGATAGCACTTCCTATCTCAATAGTAATTATGATTGTATCTCTTTTCGTTACAAAATATATCGTTACGAAAAAAGCAAAAAACTAATACTTAGACAAATTTAATACAAGTAAAAAGACGAGAAGTTTCTCGTCTTTTTTTAATTAATATAAAATTTTTAGTAATATAAAATTTTTTTTTAACACGCCTTAGGCGTATTTCACTTGTTTATAAAGAAACAATTTCATTGAAAAAAGCAGACTATGTTTTAGTCTGCTTTTTTGGCAGGGGTGGTAGGATTTGAACCTACGTGTGATGGAGTCAGAATCCATTGCCTTACCGCTTGGCTACACCCCTAAATTTTTAATTAACGTTTTTTATTAAAAAGTTTCTTCGTACGTCATTAATGACAATAAAAAATTTTCACAAAAGTCAAAATCTTTGTCTACCGTTAAAACTGCTACACATAAATTTGTTAAAACCTTTTTCATTTCGTCGTTTAAAACACTGTAAAGCATTCTTATCGATTCTTGTGCATCGTAAGCATAATATTCATCAACCATTTTAGTAAGACTTTCATAAGAATATTCCCCTACAAAATCTTTAATAAACTTTATTTCTTCGTCGGTAACTTTTCCGTCGGCAGAAACACAAGTAAAAATACTGCCAGATAGTACGACGTTTAATCTTTCAATCGACTGCTTTTCTTTTAAAAAATTATATAATTTTTGATAGTTTTGACTAGCAAATTCTTTTAAATTTTTATAATCTAAACTCAAACAAAAATTTATTGTTTTTTGAATATTCATAATAAATTTCCTTTTATTTTAAAAAATTATACTACTTTTTTAACCCCTTGTCAAACACAAAAACGCAGTATTAATACTGCGTTTTATTCTACTTTGTCTATTCGTTTTATTAATACTAAACCACACATCAATTCACTATATGAAAAACTCGTCTTGCCGTTAAAAGTTTTATGTGGAGTTACCGTAAATAAGGCTGGATAAACATTTGTAACTTTACCAGTAAAACTAGCGTATTTATTCCTACCTAAATTGACCTTTACAATAACGTCTTTTTCAAAATACTTGCGTATTTTTTCCTTTGCACTTACAATACTTTTATTTGATTTTATCATATTAAAAGTATTGCCTTTTAAATATATAATTATTCTTTAAAGCACCTTAAAAATCTTCGTCGTCATCATCTTCTTCGCCATCGTCGTCTTCGTCGTCTAAGAAATCTTCGTCGTCAACGGGTGGAATATCAAAGTCGTCATAGTCGTCGTACTTGCTTTTTGAAGTAGGCTCGTTAGTATACGCATCAATATCTTCGTCTTCTTCTTCTAAACCCGCCTCTTCTTCTTCGATTTGACTAAACGAAACCATATCTTCGTCACCCTTTTTAGAAATTTCATCCTTTTCGTCTTCGTCAAGATATTGACGCCAACTTTCATCGTCACTTGAAGTGCCGTCTAAATCGTCTTCGGCTTGCTTATATTCTAAATTTTCACGACATTCTTGACACATGCGTTCATCTTCCGTAATATAGTTTACTTTACAAACGGGACATAAAATTTTATCTTCATTTAAATCATCGCCCAATGCAGAGAACATTAATTGTGGACCTATTTTTAATTGAGCCTTACATACGTCGCAATATTCTTGACCTTCAAGAATATAATTAAGTTCACATCTTGGACATAAAGTGTATTTTGCCATTATAACGACTCCTTATACAATAATTTGTATCGCTTGATTATTATAATCACTATAATGCAATTTGTAAACACTTTTTTGCAAAATTTTTAAAATTTTTGTTGTTTTTTACCCTTTATGCCCCTTCTAAGAGCATTTTATCGGCAATTAACGCTATAAATTCACTATTCGTAGGCTTTTCGTTACCCATATACGCCCTTATTCCTAATATGCTATTTAAACTTTCAATGCGACCTTTATTCCATGCAACTTCAATGGCGTGACGTATTGCTCTTTCTACTTTAGACGCACTAGTTGAAAATAAATCGCCTATTCTAGGATATAACTGCTTAGTTACGTTATTTATAACGTCTGGGTTATTAACTGCCATTTTTACCGCTTCACGAAGATAATTGTACCCCTTTATATGTGGCGGAATTCCTACCGTTATAAAAATTTTACTTATCTTCTCGTCAAGCGAACTTCTTTTTATTTCAACCTTGCTGGGTGCTTGTTGTATTTTTGAACCTAAAAGCATTTCTTTTACTCTTTTGATTAACGTTTCGTTATTATAAGGTTTTGCTATATAATAATATGCACCCAAAGAAATTGCCGATTGTATTATATCTTCTCTTGTAAAAGCACTTACAACTATTACTTTAGTATCTATCCCTAATAATTTAATTTTCTCAAGCACTTCAAACCCGTCTTGATTTTTTAAAATAACACCTAAAATTAGAATTTCTGGATTAAATTTTTCAACAAGTTTTAATCCTTCTTCTCCATCAATAGACTGACCAACTACTTTTAAATCGCCTATACTTTCTATAACGCTTTTCATTGACGCTATAGTTTGTTCACTATCTTGCAAAATTACGACACTATTTTTAACCATAAATTCGCCTCCTTTATTTGTTAATCTCATTATAGCACTAAATTTGTACAAAATAAACTATTTTTAACCTGTTTTTTAAAAGTATTTTAACTTATTTTGTCGTAATTTGACTTGTTTTGTACAAATATGACATATTTAATCGATTTTAAACAAGTAAGGCAAAATAAAAACCTATCAAAATTGAATTTGATAGGTTAATTTATTAAATTGTTAAATTATTTTTTTAACTCGCCGTAAGCAAATCCGTTATAGTCGTAGAATAAAAATTCGCCAACGGCAGAATTTGCAACGCCCACCTTGTCTCCTTTGAAAGCAAATCTTGTATACATACTGCCAAACGGAATATCTGCTATATGAGCCCTTAACAATAGAGTGTTTTCGTCTATCCACTCAACACAGTTTAAACTATTTAATTCCCTATTTGCAGGAACGTGTGCTTTCCAGTCATAATATCCTGTTTCTGGGAAAGTTGCCTTTATAAGTTCGCCTTTACCAAACTTTATAGTTTTTACGCCACGAGCATTTTCATAAGAAAGCGTACCGCCCGTAGATGTAAAGTCGAATTTAAACCAAGACCATTTCATAGCGTTATTGCCAAGAGTATACGTCTTGCCGTCAATCACTTTTTCAAACTTGCTTGACGCAGTGCCGTACGAAGGCGATTTTAAATTTTTTAATTTTGCTTGCAATTTTTCATACGCTTTGCCTTCTTTTCTAACTCTACCTATTTTGTCGTAAACTAGCAACTTAACAAGGTCGTACACGGTTAAGTCGGCAACGTCGTTAGGACCACAGGTTTCAGCCTGACAACAGAACATAAAGTCTTTATTTTTAAAGCAGAAACAATCTTGAGTGCCTAATCCCCTAAACGCAATTCCATCTGGAGTAATCCAAGTAAAGTAGCCGTAGCCGTGTTTAAGTGGTGAGTAGTTATTACTTTGAACTGCAGAATATTGTTGAGAAGTCATTTTCTTCATATATGATAAACTAACAAGTTGTTTTCCGTTTACCTTACCCCTATTCATAACGAATTCGCCAAACTTAGCATAATCTCTAAGCGTACAAACTAAACCACTGCCACCCCAACAATAGCCTTGATAGTCTTGAACGCATCTTATATCTTTACTCATACCAAGTTCGTCGAATATAGGACGCAACACGTCAACGAAAGTCTTACCACCCGTAGCCATTTCAACAACTACACCTAATAAGTTAGCACCTGCACCATATTGAAAACAAGCACCCGATGGCTTAATAATATCCGGACTATTTATGTAGCCCTCGTTCCATAATCTATAATCTAAATTTGGACCTTTACCACCATACATAGGATGGCTCATCGTAAGACAATCTTCTACCGTCATATCTTTAACTTCTTTACAAAGTTTCGTATGAATTAACGGCTTTAAAAATTTAACAACCTTAGTTTTTAAAGTTAATACGCCTTGGTCGATTAACACGCCGATTGCAACGGCAAGAAACGTTTTTGTAGAAGAATATAAACGGTGTTTAAAATCTTTATCAAAATGTTTAAAATAACCTTCAGCAAGAATTTTGCCGTTTCTAACAAACATAAACGAGTGAAGATTTATTTTGTGTTTTTCTATTTCATCAATGAATTTTAATACGTCTTGCGAACTAATACCTTGACTTTCAGGCGACGCATAAATTAAATCTTTTACCATAAGTTTTATCTCCTTAATTCTAGGTTAATTTAAGTTTAACATTAAAAATAACGACAGTCAATCATAATTTTGAAAATTTTAACAAAACTTAAAATTATTGACATTTTCGCTAATTTTGTATATATTAATAAATATGGAAAACACTCTTGAATTAATTATGCTTTGCGGTGTACCTGCAAGTGGAAAAAGCACTTATTCAAAACTATATAAAGAAAAAGGTTACGTCGTTTTGTCTTCCGACGAAATTAGAGAAGATTTGCAAAATAAATTAGAATTAGGCGAAATAATTATGCCCACCTTTACTAATCTAAATAGTATGGTGTTCGACGAAATTAAAAGTAAAGCGTCTAATTCTTTAAAAAATGGAAAAAGCGTCGTAATTGATGCAACTAATTTAGGTCGCCGTCGTAGAAAGATTTTTTTAAAACAATTATATAGAACTCCTTGCAAAAAAATTTGCAATCTCTTTTTAACTTCAATCGACGAGTGTAAAAGAAGAAATTCTTTAAGAACGGGCTACGCTAAAGTTCCAGACGACGCTATGCAAAAAATGTTTTGCAACGTTGAACTCCCTTATTACTTCGACGGATTTGACCAAATAATACCTATTTTTGATAGCGTTCCCGTAAAATTCGACTTTGAGTGGACAATGGATTTTAAACAAGATAATCCTCACCACTCTTTAACGCTTGGCGAACATATGCTTAAAGCCTACGAATACGCTGTAGAAAACAACTTTAACGAAAGGTTAAAAGAAGTAGTTAAATACCACGACATAGGCAAATACTACACTAAAACATTTTTAAATATGCGTGGAGAAATTACCCATGTCGCACATTTTTACGGTCACGAAAATTACGGTGCTTACCTTTATTTGACTTGGCGTTGTCTAGGCAAAAAGGTAACTAGTGAAGAATTTGAAAAATATTTATATCAAGCCCTTTTAATAAACTGCCACATGCGTCCACTTAATTTGTGGAAAAAACAAGAAGTTGTTAAAAGTAAAGACAAAGATTTATTTGGTCAAGAATTTTTCGACGATTTAGTTAATTTAAACAAGGCTGATATTTTTGCTCATTAAGGTGAATTATGACTAAAAACTCAATTATATGTAATTTTATAAAAGATAATCCTACTACTTGGGAAACACAATTAAACTCTCTTGAAATAAAGGTGAGAAAAAGCGGTCCGTACGCTATTTTCAACTACGGTATTACTTGCGACTTTAAAAATCCCATCGTACAAGAAGCACGTGGAATTATTATTAACTTACAAAATCTTGAAGTTGCTTGTTGGCCTTTTAGAAAATTTGGAAATTATAACGAAGGTTACGTTGACGAAATAGACTGGAAAAGTGCAAGGGTTTTAGAAAAAGTCGACGGCTCTATCGTAAAATTATGGTTTGATTTCACTAATAACAAATGGCAATTTTCAACTAACGGCGTTATTTATAGCGAAAACGCACCGATAAACGGCTTGGTAGGAATAACTTACGGCGACGTTATAAAACAAACAGAAAATTATAAAGATATAGACTATTCGTTATTAAATAAAGATTACACTTACATTTTTGAACTTGTAAGTCCGTTAACTCAAATAGTAGTTAAATACAACGAGCCTATGCTTTATCATTTAGGAACTAGAAACAATAAGACTGGCGAAGAATACGATATTGATATAGGAATTAAAAAACCTTGTCAATATCCTATCGGTTGTTTAACCGATTGTATCAATAGCGTAATCAGTTTAAATAAAAGTAGCCAAGAAATTAATCAAGAAGGTTACGTCGTTGTTGATAAAAACTTTCATAGAATAAAAGTAAAATCACCCGACTATATTATGATGCACCACGTTGCGTCTAAAGACTACGTTACTAAAAAAGAGTGTATTGACGTTTTATTAAACCAAAGAGAAAAAATTGATACGATAATTAAAAATTGTCCGTCATTTATTCCTACTATAAAGTATTACGATTTTAAACTAAGCGAATTACTTTTAAACGCCGATAAAATGGCTGTTTTGGCCGTTAGTTTATATAAAGAATATAGTTATGACAGAAAGGCGGTTGCAGACGTTATTAAGTCACACCCTTTAAGCGATATAGGTTTTAAAAGTTTAGCGTCAACTAAAAAAGGTAGCGAAATTTTACTAGCCTTACCTATTGAAAAAATTTGTAAATTAATTGCAGACTACGAACCTGAAGATTTATCTTTACTTTTCGTTAAAAAATAAGGATTGTTATGAGTGATTATAGAAGATTTTTCGTAAACAAAATAGAACAGACGGTTACCATTGCCGGCGAAGAATTCCGTCACGCAGTAAGCGTTTTAAGAATAAAAGAAGGCGACGATATAGTCCTTTTAGATAATTCGGGCTACGAGTACGTTTGCGTAGTTGAAAAAATTAATAAAAAAGATTTCACAGCAAGTGTTAAAGAAAAAGTATTAAGTAAAAACGAGCCTAAAACTAAAGTTGCTTTACTTACGGGTTATTTAAAGGGAGACAAAACCGAACTTGTAGTACAAAAGGCAGTTGAACTTGGCATAAGTAAAATTACCGTGTTTAATTCTAAGTTTTGCTCGGCGTATATGAACGACAATAAACTTGCACGATTAAACAAAGTTTCGATTGAATCGGCTAAACAATGTAAAAGGGCGATTGCACCAGTAGTTGATTACGCCGAAGATTTTGAAAAAGCCCTATCGTTATACACCGAATACGAAAATAAACTTTTTGCTTGCGAATTTGCCACAGAAAATCAAGTGGACTTTAAAAATATAAAAGGCTCGACGGTGATTGTGGTTGGTAGCGAAGGTGGGTTTTCTCAAGAAGAATTTGAACTTTCTAAAAAACATAATTACAAGACGATATTTTTAGGTAAACGCATTTTGCGTGCCGAAACTGCGTCTATTGCTTTATGTGCAATCACAATGAATTCGCTTGGCGAATTAAAATAATATTTATAACAATAAAAACGCCTACGGGTAGGCGTTTTTTAATAATAAACTTTATATAATCGTAATCCGTTTGCAGGCATTGTTTTGCCTGCTAATTTTCTGTCTTTTGTTTCTATGGCGTTTTTTAGGTCGGCTGTAGATAATCTACCTTGGCTTATTTCAAGCAAAGTTCCAACAATAATTCTTACCATATTGTATAAAAATCCGTTACCCTTTATCGTAAAGGTAATTTGTTTGCCTTTTTTAGCAACCTTTATATATTCAATCGTGCGTATGGTATTTTTAACTTGACTACCACTTGCTAAAAAACATTTAAAGTCGTGCGTGCCGACTATCTCTTTTATAGCGTCGTTTATTTTATCAAAATCAATTTTATACGGATAAAAAGTTGCGTATCTATTAGTTAATGGATTTTCAACTTGGCTATTATTAATTACGTATTTATAAACCTTGCTTTTTGCGTCGTATCTTGCGTGAAAGGTGGGGTTTACTTCTTTCGACTTTAAAACCCTAACGTCGCTATCTAAAAGGCTATTTAAAGCGTCTTTAAACTTGTTTTGGGGAATAGTGCTATTCGTATCAAAATGGACGACTTGCCCTTCGGCGTGAACGCCACTATCCGTTCTTCCACTCGCTACGCTTTTAACCTTTTCACCAGTCAGTTTATAGATAGCGTCTTCTAAAACCTTTTGCACCGTTCTATCGTCGTTTTGGACTTGATATCCGTAAAAATCCGTGCCGTCGTAGGCTAAAACTAACATTATCCTTCTCATGCAACTACCCCCAACATATTTGTAAAAATAATCGTAGCGATAGTTACCGTCGTGAATAAAGTTGCTATTAAATCACGCCAAGTCATTTTCAACTTTCTATATTTAGTTCTTATTTTAGAACCGCTATAACACCTACTATCCATAGCGTCGCCAAGTTCTTCAGCCTTTTTAAAGGCACTTATCAAAAGCGGAATAAGCACTGGAATTAACGCCTTTGCTTTTTTAATTATATTGCCACTATCAAAGTCTGCTCCCCTTGCCTTTTGTGCCATAATAATTCTATCCGTTTCGTTCATTAATATAGGAATAAACCTAAGAGCAATACTCATAACGAGTGCTAATTCGTGTACTGGAAATTTTATTATGGTTAAAGGCTTAAGTAGACTTTCAATTCCGTCAGTTAAAGCAACGGGAGTGGTGGTTAAACTAAGAAGCGACGTTCCTATTACTAAAAAGATAAGCCTTAACGCCATAAAAGCCGAAAATATTAAAGCCTCTTTTGATATTACCCAAAATAAAATAGTTGGATTTTCGGGCTTGTAGAAAAATAAGTTTAAAACGACGGTAAATATAATTATGAATAAAATGGCTTTTAAACTTTTTAAAATTGAGCCAAACGGTACTTTTGAAAATATAATTGCCATTGCAAGAAAAATCCCCACGACTAAAAAGCCATAGAAATTATTCACTATGAAGATTAATACTATATATGCAATTAATAATAGCAATTTTACCCTAGAATCAAGTTTATGAACAAAACTTTGCGATGGATAATATTGCCCAAAAGTAACGTCGCTTAACATATTTTTTTCCTAATTTTTATAAACTTTTATTATTTGTTTAATAAAGTCTTGAATTTTGTAATCGGTTGAAATTTCAACACCTTTTTCTTTAAGTGAATTTGCTATTTTACTAGTAACGGGAATATCTAAACGCAAATTTTCTAGCATTTCTTTTTGGCTAAAAAGTTGGCTTGGAGTACTCGTTAAAACACACTTGCCGAGACTAAATACTGCAATTTTATTGCAGTTTTCACACACTTCGTCCATATCGTGAGAAACGACTATAATAGTTTTGCAAAGTGTTTCGTGTAATGCGTGAAGTAGTTTCATTAACTCTTTTTTGCCACAAGGGTCAAGGCCTGCAACAGGCTCGTCCAAAATTAAAACTTCGGGCTTTGTTACGATTACACCTGCTATTGCAATTCTTCTTTTTTGTCCACCAGATAAATCAAACGGCGATTTGTTTTTTACTTCTTCAAAATCTAAGCCAACACTTTCAATTGCCGTTTTTACAGCCACTAACTCGTCTTCTTTAGTGCCGTTTATAAAATTTCTATACCCAAAAGCAACGTCTTCGTAGCACGTTTCGGCAAAAAGTTGATATTCTGGATATTGAAAAACTAAACCCACTTTACTACGCAATTCTTTTAGCAGTTTTTTATCAGTTTTTTTGCCGTTTGACAAATCGTATTGACCTACAGTTAAAAAGCCTTTTTGAACGGGAATTAACCCGTTTAAATGTTGTATAAAAGTGCTTTTACCACTACCAGTTTGTCCTATTATTCCAAAAAAGTCACCTTCGCTAATGGTTAAGGAAACGCTTGATAGGGCTTGACGTCTAAACTCTGTTTTTTCGTTGTAAGTAAACGTTAATTCTTTACAAGTAATTTGCATAATTCCTCCGTCAACTCGTCCACACTTAAAATGTTTTGACTTATAGGTAAACCTGCTTTTCTTAACTCGTTAGCAATGTAAATACTTCTTGGCAAAGTAAGACCGTATCTTTCTACGTCAACGCTTGAATTAAAAATATCGTTTACGCCACCCCTTTTAACTATTTCTCCATCTTGCATTACGATTATTTTATCAGCGTTTAAAGCCTCGTCCATATAGTGGGTTATACAAATAACCGTCATCCCATCGTCGTTTAATTTTTTAACAACGTCCATTACTTCTTTACGCCCTTTAGGGTCTAACATAGCCGTCGATTCGTCTAAAATTAAAACGTCGGGTTTTAAGGCAAGTACGCCTGCAATTGCAATTCTTTGTTTTTGACCACCAGACAATCTATGCCCTTGAGAAAACCTAAATTCTTGCATATCGGTTACCGAAAGGGCAAAATCTATTCTTTTGCCTATTTCTTCACTCGATAAACCTATATTTTCTGGGGCAAAAGCAATATCGTCTTCAACGATTGTTGCCACCATTTGATTATCGGGGTTTTGGAATACCATACCAACCCTTTTTCTTATTTCAAAAAGGTTAGATTTATTACTTGTAGAAAGTCCGTTAACCAAAACTTCGCCACTTTCAGGCAAAAGCAAGCCGTTAATAAGTTTACTTAAAGTACTTTTACCACTCCCATTTTTACCTAAAATACAAACGAATTCTCCCTTTTTTATGCTAAGGTTTACGTTATTTATGACGGCTTTATCACTATTGCCGTATTTGAAAGTTGCGTTTTTAATTTCAATTACTTCCATATTTTAAAATTATACCAAATTTAACCATATTTTACAACTATTTTTTATAAAGCATTAAAAAAGACGTATTATAAAATGCTAAATACGTCTTAATATTTTAATTTATTCCGTAAGTCTTTGTTAAAGGGTCTAGAAATAGTGGGATTTTTGGTGGGAAATAGGTAAATAAAATAAACACTATTGCTATTAAGCATAAGGTAATAAACGCTAAAATATTACACTTGCAAGGTTTATTTTCTTTAAAAAGTTTGCCTTCGTAAATGCTTGATATAAACGCCGAAACAAAAAATATTAATACGTTTACCCAGCCGTATAGCGTGCCGAAAATGCCCGTCAAAGTATAAAACAAAGTTGGAATTAGCACTATACCTAATAAAATTCCTTTTAATTTAACGCACCAAAACCCCTTAAAATCGTCTTGAAAAAACGGCCGTTGTATAATAGCAAACAACAACATAGGAAAAAATAAGATTTTAATATGTTCAAAAGTTGACTCATTAATACTTGAAACGCTTGCTATAGGTAAAAACGGAATCCACGAATATAAAAAATGTAAAATCGTTCCAAGCATACAGACAAACGTAAAACATATAAATTGCCAAACAAAAATATCTTTTTTCATACAACTATTATATTAAAAAACTAAATAATTTATGAAAAATAAATTTAGGGGCGCAATATTTAATTCGCACCCCCTACTAAATATAAGTCTTACCATTGTTTAGTTTTATTATTTTTTTAAAATCTTAGACTTTTCTTTTTCAAATTCTTCTTCCGTTAATAAACCTTCGTCAAGATAAAGTTTTAATTTTTTAATTTTATCTATACTGCTTTCAAGCCCACTATCAGTTTTCTTTAACATATCTTTCTTAATGGTTTCGTATTCTTCTTGCGTTATAAAGCCTTCGTTACACAAATCTTTATATGCTTTTAATTTTTCATAAACGTTAACGCTATTATTTTTTTCGCGCTTTTTAGCAAATAATGGAGCAGGAAGTTCAGGTATTTCAACGCCTAAAGTAGCGTTTCTTATAATTTTTACGTCCATTATAGTATTGAAAATTGCATCAGTTGCAATCCAGCCTAATTGAAGAAGTATAGGTCCTACCAACATAGTCAATAAGCCTGCTATAAGAATTCCCCAGTTAATATAAGTGTAAGCGTCTCCATAATAGGTACCCGTTTCCTTTGCTGACGCCATCATAACAATTCCTGCAACAACTGCAACGCACATTAAAACAAAGTACACAACGTTAACAATTTTTCTAATCATAAAAAATGATTTATCATTACTTTTAAACATTATTTCTCCTTTTTTCTTTGGTAAGCCTTGAGTTTATTATATTCTTACACTTGTAAGAAGTCAAGTATTTTTCTTACAATTGTGAGATTATTATAATATGATAACCTTTAAAGAAAATTTAAAAGCCTTGCGTATTGAAGCAGGTATTGGGCAGGTGGAACTTGCAAAACAAATAGGTGTTAGTAAAGGCATTATTAGCCTTTGGGAAAATGGGCTAAGAGAGCCTAATATGTATTCGTTAATTTTATTAGCCAAATTTTTTAACGTTTCGATTGACTATTTAGTAGGGCTTGACGATTGCACAAACTAATATCATTTTACCCTTATATAAATTAATTATTTTCTTTTATTGACAATATAATATTTAAGATGTATAATTTTTTTATATAAAGGGGGTTTATATATGAATATTCAATCTACTATTAATTATTGTTTAGGTTTAAATTACCGTGATTTAGAAAACTTTGCAGGTGAAAATTACCAAAAAATTTACAACACGTTAAAACAAAAACACGCTGGCGAAAAAATCAACAGCGTACTTATCGGTAGTATTTTTACTTGCGTAGCAAGTGACGGCAAACTTACCGACGCTGAAACTAAATTTATTCAAATGTTTATCGGTGGGTATACGTACGATAGTGCTTTTGAAGTTGCAAAAGACTTTTATAATACTCAAGCACAAGATATCGTTAGGGACTTATACAAGTCTTTCCCTACTGAAATTAAAGACGCTTACGTTAATTTATGTATTGCCGTTCTAGCAGTTGACAAAAACATTACCGATATGGAAAACAGATTTTTATATAGTATTATTTAATAAAAGAAAATCTTGTAAAAAAGAAAAACTTGGCGTAAGCCAAGTTTTTTATTGTATAAAAAATTTATAAATGGTAGTCGTTTTATATTTTTCTTGCTTTTTAAGTAAAGGCGACGGAAACTCCTTAACGTTCATAGCGTTGGGAAAGTTTTGCGTTTCTAAGGCTATTCCATAAGAGTTGCCCGTGTATACTTGCATACCTTTTTGGTCGGTATAAACTTCCATTTTAAGTCTAGTCGTTGGACTATAAAGGTATGCAACCTTTCTAAGACCATTACCTTTTAAAACAAAATTATCATCGTAACAACCCCTACTAAATAAGGTTGCATCTAAACTTAAATCTTTTATAAACGGGCGTGGATTATTAAAATCGTACAACGTATCTTTTACAAAAATAAATTCACCGTTAGGTATTAGATTTTCGTTTGTTTTTGTGATTTTGTCGGCACTAATTTGCAATAAACAACCATCAATTTTATTTTCTATTCCGTTTAAGTTAAAGTAAGCATGATTTGTTAAATTTATATAAGTATCTCCGTCACTCGTCGCAAAATAATCAATCTTAAAGCAATCGTCGTCTATCGTATAAGTTACAAAAACTTTAACGCTTGACGGAAACCCTTCTTCACCATCTTTACTTAAATATGAAAGGGTTATCGAGTTTAAAGAATACTTTTCAACTTGCCATATCTTTTTATCAAAACCACTTTCACCACCATGCAACTGATTTCCGTTTTCATTACATTTTAAACGATACTCTTTGCCGTTTAAAGTAAATTTTGCCCCTTCTATTCTATTTGCATATCTACCGATAATCGCACCATAGTAGGCTTTTTGATTTATATACTCTTGAAAAGTATTATATTTTAAAACGACGTTAATAGACGTATTTTTATCTTTAAAATAAACTGCGTCAACTATTGTTGCTCCGTAATTAATAACTTTAATTTTTAGTTTTGAACTAGAAATCGTATACGTATATATCGGCGTTTTGTTGATAGTACCAAACGTTTCTTTTTCTTTATTTATCATATCACACATCACTAAACACCATATCGCCACTAATTAATTTTACGTCGGTTTTTGCTTTTAAATAGTAAAGCATAAATTTTAAAAATTTATCACACTCTATAATTTCTTTTTTAGACGCAATTTCTTCAAAACTTAGTTTATTAATCATTTTTAAGGTTTGATACGTTTCATTTGTTATTTCCATAAAATTATGAGTTTTGCAACTTTCGCAACTAAAGGTTGCGTCGGTTACGTTAAAAAACACTCTTTTTTCAATATCTTCAAGACAGCCACAGCAAGCCGTATCTTGAATTTCATATCCGTTATATTTAGAAAATAGATAAAGATATTTGCAAAGCACGGCTTTTTCGTTTTGTCCGTAACAAATATATTTTATCGTATTAATAATCAAATTAAACAAATTTTCGTCGCTAGCGTTTTGTTCAACTATTACGTTAATAGTTTCGGCAACGACGCAACTTGTATAATATTTTAATAAGTTTGTTCGTAAATTATAAAAACTGTCGATAAACGTAGCATTTATGACAGTATTTCTATCCCCTTTATTAGCCAAAATAAATTCGGCAAAACAAAAAGGTTCGGAAGCGAACTTTAATTTCGCCCCCGACTTTTTTACCCCTTTTATTCCGGCAGTTATTTTGCCTTTTTCATAAGAATATAAAGTCAATATTTTATCGTTTTCTTTATATTCTACCGCCCTTGTTACAAGTGCGTTTACTTTTAATTCCATTTTATCTTTTTTCTTCGTCCTCTTCGTCAATTCGTTTCGCTAATAAATAATAATTTATTTTGCCTGAATTTTCAAAAAGTTCCCAAATAATTTCCGTAATACTTTTTTCTTGCATAATAACTCCTATACAAGTAGTATTAACAAAAATCTATAAATTATTAGTCAAATTATCTTTGAACTCTACCAGAAGCGTCGCCACCAGCAAGTTTTTCAACTTCGTCAACGCTAACCATATTATAGTCGCCTTCAACAGAGTGCTTTAAGCAAGATGCGGCAACTGCAAATTCAATAGCCTTTTGTGGTTCGTAACCATTTAAAAGTGAGTAGATAAGACCACCACCGAAACTATCACCACCACCAACTCTGTCTACGATGTGCATTGCGTATTTTTTGCTAAATACTGCTTCGCCGTTAGTGTAAAGCATTGCCGACCAGTTATTGTCGTTTGCTGATAAACTTTCTCTTAACGTAATTGCTACACCTTTAAAACCAAATCTATCAGTTAATTTTTTAGCAACTGAAATATAGCCTTCTCTATTAAGTTTACCGCTGTAAATATCAGTATCGTCTGCTTCAATACCGAATACGTCTTTAGCGTCTTCTTCGTTAGCAATACAATAATCGATATAGTTGCAAAGTTTACCCATTACTTCGCCTGCTTTTTCTTTAGACCATAATTTCTTTCTAAAGTTAAGGTCGCAAGAAACTTTAATGCCTCTTGCTCTTGCTTCTTTAACTGCTTCTAAACAAATTTCAGCAACTTCGTCAGAAAGAGCTGGAGTAATTCCCGTAAAGTGGAACCAATCAACGCCTTCGAAAATAGACGCCCAGTCAAAATCTTCTTTCTTTGCCATACTGATAGCAGAATATGCTCTATCATATACAACTTTACTTGGTCTTTGAGATGCACCTTTTTCGCAGTAATAAATACCTACTCTTTCGCCCCCACGAACGATTTTAGACGTATCAACACCAAACTTTCTTACAGAATTGATTGCCGATTGACCTATTTCGTTTTTAGGGAGTTTCGTAACGAAACTTACGTCTACGCCATAGTTTGCAAGTGATACTGCAACGTTTGCTTCTGCTCCACCAAAAGTAGCAAGATATTTTTCAGATTGAACAAATCTTAAATATCCTTCTGGAGCAAGTCTTAACATGATTTCACCAAAAGTAATAACTTTCATAATAAATCTTCCTTTATATAAAATATTTTATTTATCACACTATAAGTGCGTTTTTATTATTGCATACTATCAATAATTTCGTTAATTTTTTTGCAGTTTTCTACGATATCGCCTTTCATCATAAAACTACCACCGATAGCGTAAATTTTGTCAAATTCTAAAAATTCCTTAAGGTTAGTTAAATCAACGCCACCCGTTGGTAAGAATTTAATTTGTGGGAACGGACCAGCCAAAGCCTTAATTGCTTTAAGGCCACCATAAACGTTTGCTGGAAAAAATTTAACGATTTTAATGCCAAGTGCAATTGCTTGCATAATTTCAGTTGGCGTAGCACAACCTGGGTAATAAGTAATGCCTTTTTCTTTACAGAAAAGAGCAACTTCTTCGCTTAAACCTGGCGATACGATAAATTTAGCACCTGCGTTATACGCTTTTTCTGCCTGTTCTTTATTAATAACAGTACCAGCACCTATATACATATCTGGGAAGTTTTTCGTACCAAGACGAATTGCTTCTTCGGCACAAGCAGTTCTAAACGTAATTTCAGCAACTGGAAGCCCTCCTTCACATAAAGCCGAAAGTGTTTTGTTAGTGTCGTTAATATCGTTTATTACAACAACGGGAACAACCTTAATATTTTCCATAATATTCTCCTTAATTAGAACATAGTTCTATATATATTCTTTTGAAGGATAACCCAAAATTACCCATCATATATATAATAGCACAAAGTATCTTACTTTTCAAGCGATTTTCAATATTCATTACACAAAAAAACGACCTTAAGTTTAAGGTCGTTAAATTTTTTGTTAATTATTGAACACTTACAAAGGCTTTTATTAATGCATCGTAAGTATCTGGGAAAAACATAAATATTACAACTAAAGCAATAAGTGCTAAAAAGATAAGTTTAAATAGAAAACCACGTTTAGTAATTGCTTCAAAGCCAACTATACCCACAAGAGCAAAAGAACCATACGTTCTTAAAATTTGCAACACTTCCATTATAGGCCCACTTGGTAAAAAATGAAAATTAGCATCTAATATTAAAACTGCGTAAACTATTAAAAGCAAAAGTGCTAAAACTTCACCTATAAAATCCCAAACTTTTTCTAAATTTTTTGACATAAGAAAAAACCTCCAACCTTTTATAAATTAATTATACAACACAACAAAACAAAATGTCAATACCTAATTACATTTTATTACAAAAATCAACCTATAATTCAATCATTAGCACTTTTTACGCTAACGTCACCTACTGAAATTTCTATTTTTTCATTGCCTTTTATAACAACTAATTTGCCATCATAAGTAACGTCAACACAAATTGCCTCGAAACGATTATCACCACTTGAAACGACTACTTTTTTATTTAAAAGGAACATCTTTTTTTTATATTCACAAATAAAATCGTCATTTTGAATTTGTTCGTAAATGCCGTCTAAACTTTCTAATATTTTTGCAATAATTTGATTTCTATCAACCTTTTTGCCCGTTTCTTTTTGTAAATTAGTTGTTATATTTTCAAGTTCTTTTGGAAATTTTTTATCGTAAACGTTTAATCCTATGCCTACTATTATACCTTGAATTTTTCCGTCTTTTATAACTGATTCGGCTAAAATGCCGGCAACTTTTTTGCCGTTTATGAAAAGGTCGTTTACCCACTTAACGCCAACTTTTACGTCGTAAAGGCTTTCAATTGCTTTACTTACTAAAACGGCTACGCACGTTGTAATTCTTCCAACGCTAGCGTAGTCAAACGAATTTTTAAGCCTGATTGAAATATAAATTCCACTAAACATAGGCGAGTGAAATTTTCTTTTCAACCTACCTCTGCCTTTAAATTGTAATTCACTAACTATTGCGTCGTATACGCCTGCGTTCAATATAGATTTTTTTAAATCATCGTTAGTTGAACTTGTAAAAAGTAGACTTTTAACTTTTTTTTCTTTACTTAAATATTTATTTATTCGCTTATTCGTAATAAATTTTACCATAAATAAATAATAAAATAATAAATTAAAATTGTCAAATAAAATACCGAGAAGCAATCGGCTTTTCGGTATAAATTATTTAATAGTTACGTTTTTACAACACTCGATTTTAATTTCTTGACTTAAACAATCAATAAACTCGTTATTTTCAACAACTAATCCGTCCGTTGCTAAGAAACGCATAACTTCTTGGCACGTCGTTTTTATAAACTTATTGTTTTTAACCACGACGTTTTGTATTATAGGCTGGTCAATCCTATCGTAATCATAATACTCCGAAAAGTCTTTTATGTACCCACTAAATATAGGGGCTTGCCTTTTTGCATAGTAAAACTCGTTATTTTCAATTACTACGTTTTGTGCAGGACCGCCTTCTAAAGTTGGTAAAAATTCGCTAACGTTTACTGCTCGGCCTTCATTATAAAACTTGCAATTTTTAACTACTGCCTTTTTGCAACTTTTTATTTTAAACTGTCCAACACACTTATTAATTACACAATTGTCAATAGTTACGTTAGGCATATATTCACAATTAGTAAGCATATCACCAACCGAAACTTTATAACCATCATCTTTTAAAACAAGATATCCGTCAACGAAATTTTCCACTTCAACTTGACCTTTTATAACCAAACTTTGACTATCGTATACGTAAAGCACGTCTCCCGCTTTTGCCCACGTTTTTGAAACTATACCTTGCTTTTTATCATATACGACCTTATGTTTGCCGTCAATAATTTCTTTGCAAGTAAGTATTTGTGAGTGAACGTTAAGACAATCGTCGCAAGTCGAATCGAAGTAAACGTTTTCTAAAATTAATTCACCGCCTAAGCCTAACGTATGAATAGCATCGCTTTGAGTTGACATCCAAGAGTGTTCTTTATCGGGATTATCAAAAATTAAGTTTTTAAAAGCAAAATTATAGCATCTTGTTAAAACAAGGTAGCCCATACCACCGAAACGATTTATTCTTACACCATCAATCGTTACGTTGCTGGTATTTCTAAAAATAAAGGCTGAAATTCCGTAATATGCGTGATATAAAGCACAATCAAGTCCTTCTTCGTGAATATGCATATTCATAATTCCCCTAAACCTAAAAAGGTTTTCATTAAGCCTTTCGGTTCTTAAGGTTGGACTTGGGGCGTTAGTCGTTACAAGTTCGTTTGCAACGATAATTCGCTTGTCTTTATACGTATCAAATCTTGGGTCTTTCTTTTTATGAGTAGCCATTGCTCCATGAGTTGGCATACCATTTTTATCAAAAGTCATACCACCTATAAACTTAACGTCGCTAGATAACGGACTTTTTGGATACACTTCAACTTCAACGTAATCTTCTTCTTTATTAACCTTAATTAGTTTACCCCTAACGCTAGTTGGTTGACTTGCTTGAACAACCCCGCCTTTAAAAGTTATATTCTCGCAACTTTCAAAATAAAATGCGTTTATATTCGTAGTAGGAACTTCACCACCTACGCTTACGTCAAACTTTACCGAAAAAACAACGCCACTTTGACAATCAAAAGTTATATTTTTCTTATTTATAACGTTTATTTGCTTATCTAAATAATATTCTCCCTTTTCAAATACGAGAACGTCGCCGTCTTTTGCGTTAGATATTAAACTGTTAAGCCTATCGGCAAAAAGTCTTTCACCTTTATAACTATTTATCGTAATTATACTCATTAACGAACAACTTCTCCGTCTAACGTAATTTCGTATTGAGCCCAAACGGTCATTAGGTCTCCCCTACCTATATCGGTTATAACGTCGTCTTTGTTAATAAGTTTACCTTTGTATTTAGGTTTATAAATGTCTTTTAATTCTTTAACGCTAGCAGGCAATTTTATACCGGTTAATTGTTCTGCTAATTGATTTACGTTAATAGCGTTTTTAGGGAATAAAATTTCGCCGTCGCTTATAGGAACCATCATTCCTTCATCACTAGCAACTTCTACTTCTTCTAAACCGAAATATTTAGCAAAGAATTGCCCTATAATAACCATATCACTGTCAAGCCATGGATGCCCCGTAGGAGTAGTTTTATAAGAGAAATTTTCGCCTTTACCCATCATTTTATAAGTTGTTTGAACTTTTCTTGCAGCCCTTGCAAAACAATCGAAAGGAATAAGGTGGTCGTTCATACCTTGTTCCATCATAAGTGGATTTGGTGCGTGAAGTGCTAAAACTTCCCACATATCGATTTTTCCCATAACCCCACTAAGTAAATTACAAGCACAATGAAAACGTTCTTTTTGAAAAAGATGGTCGAATTCCGACGGATATCCAGTTGTTGCTACTGCTTGAACCTCGGGTGCTAACGCTGATAAAAACATAGTTAACGTACCACCGCCCGAATTACCCGTAGTACCTACCCTTTCTGTATCGATAAAATCAAACTTGCAAGCGTGTCTAATAACGGCAATGGTTTCGGCAACTATTAAACCTTGGAAAGTAAGCCCACAATAAAACGGTCCAACAACGCGTTTATGACCTAACGGTTCTCTGCCACCCTGCCCCATATTTTGATTTATTACGACGTGACAACCCATTTTTACTAAACGGTAAGCAAGCCTTTGGTTTGCCTCCGCTAAACAGCCTAAAGGCTCGTGACCTGAACAGATAACAACGAGTGGCCTTTTCCCTTCTAAATTTGGCGAAAACAATGTGTATTTGCCGTAAACGTTTTTCCAACTTTCAAAAGTAAAATGTGTAACTTTTATATCGCCTACCATTTTAGTTTGCTCGTCTATAACTTTAATTTCTGGAATTAAACTTTCATCGTAGCGAAGAATATCTTTAACGTGTTTTAAAACTTCTTCTCTATCTTTTTCTTTCCATAATTCTCTAAATTTTTGGTCTACTCTTGCTTTTGCAAACCTTTGTTCGTAATCTTCAAAAACTAAATTCGTTAATTGTAATTTTTCCATACCAGTACCTTTTATTATTTTTTAAAACAATATTATTGTTTTCACTTTTTATTATACAAAAGGGTTTAAGCGTTGTCAATAACAAAATACGAAGTTAAAAAATAAATTTCAACTCCGTATCGTTTTTTTATTACCCGTTATCGTTTACACTCTTAATATCAATAGCGTACGCACTTGCTTCGCCGTTAGTATCAACTTCTGCAAGGGCTGGGATTTTTCTAAATCTTTGACCTATATTGTAGCCGTTTTTAACGAGTTGTCTTTGCAATGCACCAACGTCAATATTTCTTGGAGTACAATTTGCTTTTAACGACATAGCAACCGCAGTGCCTGCCGCTTCGCCTAAACTCATACAACACATAACAAGTCTAGTACCGCTTTGTCCTGGAATATCAGAAGAAATGTTTCTACCTGCCGCTAAAACGTTTTCAAGTCTAATAGGAACGAGTGAACGATATGGAATATCGTAATAATAAGCGTCGCTACTTATTAAGTCTTTCATATTAACTCTTGGTAAGCCGTCGTCTGGTGGCAATTGTGAGCCCCAACCTGCACGATTTGCAATATATGCGTCTTCGCCGTTTGGTAATTTACCCTTAAACCATTTCATATTACCTGCTTTTTCAAAGCCGTGCAAGTCAAAACCGTGTTGACTTATAGCAATAACGTCGTCAAATTTTTTAGCATACGCAATATCCATACCCGTAAATTCGTATTCACCTATAATTCTACGACTTTCTCTTACGCCGAGTAACGCACCCGTATAACTTAAATAACTTTCTTCAAATCCTGGAACGTTTTCTTTGATGAATTTTGCTAAAATTTGTGCTTGTTCACGGCCTTCGATATACATTCTAGTTAAGTCTTTGTTGTCGGTTGGAAAACAATTTCTAGAGTGAGCAAAACATATACTTACTTCGTCTTTTTTGCAGTGTTCAGGTCTATCAGGAAGGTGTGTCATCCAGTTTAAGTGATTGTCAATTTCGTATGGTAATTTACCCTCTTTTAAGGCTTTATCGATAAATTTAATCCATTTTTGGTCATGTTGACCAAGTTCGCTTGCTTGATAAGTATCAAAGTCAACGCCACCTAAAATAAAGTCTAACGAGCAACCCATACTCATACCGTCGCCTGGTCTACCCGTTACCGTTTCGCCACCAGCAAAGTAAACTAAGTCGCTATCACCAGATGCGTCGACGAAACGCTTACCTAAAATAGCCTTTCTGCCTTGCTTAGTATGTATAATAATACCTTTTACTTCGTTACCTTCAACTAACGTATCTACAAGTGGAGTAACTAATAAAATTTCACAATTGTATTTTTGAAGTAATCTATCAAAAATTAATTTGTGTTTTTCTGGGTCGCTGTTTCTTCTTCTTAAGCCGTTAATAGCGTCAAGGTCGTCAAAAAATTCTTTACCAACGCCAGAAACGAAGTCAAGCGGAATATTAACTAAGCCCATAGTTGCAAGACCACCGAGAGCCGACGTATTTTCAATGATAATAGTTTTTGCACCCATTTTTGCCGATGCTAACGCAGCACCAACACCTGCCATACCACCACCAACGACAACTACGTCGTATTCGCCGTATACTGGAATTTTTTCTTCGCCGTTTATAACGAAACCATTTTCGCATTTAAATTTTAACATTATTTATTCTCCTTATAATCTTTATCTTCAATAATTGCCTCTGCTTGACAATTGTTATAACATCTTCCACAACCAACGCATTTTGCTTGGTCTATAACTGCCGATACGTTTTCATTTATACTAATTGCACCAACGGCACACTCATAAACACACATAAGGCATAAAGCACAGCCACCACCTACTTTGTATTTTTTTGCCATATATAAAAACCTCCGTAAATTTCTACAACAATTTTACCATAATTTACTCATAGAGTAAATGCAATATATTTTTTACTTTTTAAACTATTTTCTCATTTTTAATTGACTTTAAACTAATAGGATATTATAATAAATTTATGAAAACTTGTACGTTAAACGAATTAATTAAAGAAAAATACTACCTAACCGATATTTCGGCAATTTATCAAACACCGTCTTACAAGACGCTTGATATGAAAGCGAGAGTGCCTAACGGATTTATTTTAATTGATAAAGGCGAGTGCCTTTACGAGTGGGAAAATAATAAACAAACGCTAACTCACGGCGATATTATATATTTACCCCACCTTTCTAAGCACAAATTGACTATTTTAAGCGAACAAATTGCATTTTATCGCATTGACTTTAAAATTACGGCCAAAAACGGCGAACGAATAGTTTTTTCAACTACGCCACAAATAGTTTATCGTAACGCTGAAAAATATATTTTAGATATGGTTATAGACCTTGTTGAGTTATTCCGTGACGCAAGTGGTACGTTTAAAAGCACGGCACTTTTGTACCAACTTTTCGACATATTCAGTAAGTCTAGCGACGAACACAAACAAAGCGTTATTTCACCTGCGATTGAATATATTAAAAGAAATTACACCAGTAATTTTAGTTGTGATATTTTATCAAAATTGTGTTTTTTAAGCCAAGCACAAACTTATAGAATTTTTAAAAAAGAAACGGGCGTTACACCTATTGAATATAAAAACGCTATACGAATTAACAGGGCGAAACAAATACTAAAAAGCGATATTTGTACTATAAGCGAAACAGCGTTTTTATTAGGTTTTGAAAGTGTATATTATTTTAGTAGAGCATTTAAGAAACATACCGGCATGTCGCCTAAACAATATAGGGACTTAAAACTTAACGATTTAGTGCAGTAATCGATAAATTATATATAATTTGTACAAAAAAACACTTGTTTGAAACAAGTGTTTTTTAATTATCTTATTTTTTTCTTGATGCGTACGGACATAAGAAATTATTTGTAAATTGATGGTTTAATCTATATAAACCTTGACCACGACGTTCTGGTAAAGAAAGATAAATTCTTGTGCCTATTTTACTTTCCGAAATAGTAGGATTCATACCTGCTTGGTCTAAAATTTTCATAATAGCAAGGTGCGATTGATTATCTGCCCCGTCAATGATAAACTTAAATTCTGTGCCTAAATACTTGTGTAAAGGAATTGTAAATTCCACTACGCTTTCTTCATACAACTCACCCGTTCTATCGACTTCACCCTTTCTTCTTAAAGTCCCCGAGTAGGCTACGTTATTTAAAACTACGCACTCTTTGTTTTCTTCGTCGATTACTTTTCTTGAAACTAACGCACAAGGCTTTTCACTTATAGGACAAATTCCATCCGTAATTAAAGCGTTCCTTTTAGAATAACAATGTTCACCGTCGCCGTGTTCTTCGTAAAACATACCAAAATTTGGTATTAAAACACCAAACTTGCAATCTTTAAACAACGAATAGTATTCTTCAAATATAGGGCTTGATAAAGTTGCTATAACCGACTCGAGCCTTTCGTTTGCCCTACCATAAAACTCTTTACAAGTTATAAACTCGTTTTCTTCAATAAACATTGCCGAGTATGGCGACGCTTGTGAGACGGCGTCTATAACGTCTTGCATATCGTTATAAATATTGCCAACGTTTTTAAAAAACGAATACGCTGTTTTTAAAGTTTTATCAACTTCCCTATTTTTACTAGAAAAGAGATTGTATGGGTCCCAAACGTAAACTTCTTTACCACGCCCCTTTAAAAATCCCACTTCGTAATTAACCCAGTTTGAACGAATTGAACTTTCGGTTATTATAACGACTGCACCGTAACAATCTAAAGCGTCTTCGATTTTCGCCTGAAAATCGTCGCCACCTTTAATACATTCTTTATCGCATAAAGTATAAATTTCTTTTTCACTTAACGCCTGACGCAACGAATTTAATAATTCTAAATCCTTTGCAGTTGCATTAGAGTGCGAAATAAATATACCGTAAAACTTTTTCTCTTCTTCTTTTAAAAGCCTTGTGTAAAAATCAAAATCACCTTGCATTTTTGTTTCTATCGGTAACATATTCTCCCCCTTATTATTGCGGATACATATAATCGTTGTACCCGCCTACACCCAAACTTTCGTCGTCGTTTTTCGTGCTAGTAAGTCCCGTGCTAATATATAAACGAGAGTTTTTTTGGTCGATAAACGATTCTTTTGGATATATTTGCATCCAAAAATCATTTTCTTCGCTTAAATTATCGTTAAACTCAGGTGCTTTACCTATAAAATCGCCTTCTAATAACGCAAGCAACAAGTATATAGGACATTTATTGTTTTTAAGCGTAATAAAGCACTTAAAAGTAGTCCCTAAAAGTTTATGAACGGGCATCAAAACGTTCATTGTAAGTTCAGCCCTAACCCCCGTTTCTTCTTGTTCTTCGCTAGAAAGTTGAACGTAGGATTTTTTACCCGTTATGGTTTTAGGATAATCGTCGACCTTAGTAACCACTTCGTCTTTATACGGCATAAGTGGTGCGGTTAAGTTTTTAACGCTACCAAAACTCAACACTCTGCAACCTGCAACGATTTCACTTGCTATAAATTCGTCAAACGCATTATCGCTTATACGTCTTGACGTGCAGTCTTGATAATATTGTTTTGCGTTTTCGAACGCAGTTTGATAAATTTTAAACTTTATACAAAGGTCCCTATACATAATACGCTTTGACGCAAACTTATTAACCGTTTTATTTTCGTAGTAATTATAACAAATCAATTTTGACGAATATTTTTCTTGAATAGTATACATTAAATCGTCAACGTTGTTTTTAAAATCTAATTTATGTAAAGGCGTGCCGTTTAAAGATGCTTTTTGACTTTCGTCGGTGCAGTACGGCAATATAGCATCGCTATGAATTGATTTTACGTAACCTATGTAATACCAGTATTGACTTTTTAAAAATACGTTACCTTCTTCAAAAAGACGTTTAGAAAAAACGGGAATTAAACAAACGCATCCGTTAAAAATGTTGGTATCTTCAAAAGCAACTGCCCCGTCAACGTCTTCGTCGACTATCGGCATGCAAAAATATTGATAACCTGAAACGTCAAGCACTTCTTTTAACTGGTCGAGTTTATCGTCTTGTTGGCTATCGTGCAAAATTACGATATGACCTAAATATTCTTTTAAATCTAAATTATTATTAGAAACGACTTCCATATAAGCCCCCTTACTAAATTTGTTTCATTATATCATACTTTTTTAAGTTTTTCAATAGAAAAACAAAAAGGTGGACAAGAAAGTCGCTCTTCCCGTAGGGAATTGCGACAACTAAATAAATCCGTAAACGGATTTGTGAGATTTGTCTATCGGCAAGTGATATTGCTAACGCAGTGATATCTTGCTACGCAAGGTTAAGGATTTATTTAATATCACTTTGGCTTTGCCAAAATATCACGCCAACGGCATATAACTTTTAGCCACACGGCTAAAAATATCACTTTTCAACTTAATCTATGCGGATAAGAAAAGCCCACCATATTTCGCTTTTGCGACGTATAGCAGGCTACACTTTTGTCTTAAACTAAAATTTCATTTTTTGAGTTTTATTGAGATTTTTTTATTAGTTTCATACTTTTAAAATGTAAAAGTATGCCTTTTATTGAATTTGATTATTATAGTTATAGACCAAGTCGTAGTAGTTATACGCCTACTTACACTAAGCCGTCAAAGAAAAGCATTGCAGATAGCACAGCCGAGCAAGACTGGTGGAACAATAAATAACTTACTAAAAATTAAAACACGCCGTTGTCACTCTCCATAATGGATTGCGACAAAAGCGTGTTTTTTATATAAACACTTATTTTTCTTGCCCAAACAAATTTATAATTTTTTTGTTTTGTTTGACTGCATAATTAACTGCCTTTTTTGCTCCACTCTTGTAACTTTTTGTATCTACATAACATATTATTAAATCACTATTATCTACCATTTTCTTATTAGAGTACTCAATACGTTTTTTATAATAAATTTCTTCAATATTATAAAATATTGTTTCTCCCCCTTTATTTAAATATAAATCTGCCCTACTTACCCCATTATCATCTTTGTTTAAATAAGATACGCTTGTTAAAATTACGTTTATTTTTGCATCGTTGTCTATATTTTTTTTATAATCTAAACATACCGATAAAGCAAGATTATCAAAATCGCCGTGACAACCTATTAAAAAGGTTACCCCCTTGCGTTTTATAACGTCTTTTAAAATTTTTAACAGTTTTTCTTTTACTTTATTAAATTCTAATACTCTTCTATGTCCAAAAAATGCTATCGTTTTCATACTCTCAACAATCATTATAGCACAAAATAGAAGATATATCTTCCATATTTTAAAATTATTTTTGATATTATTATAGAAGATATAACTTTGGGAAATTATAAAGTATGAAATTAGAAGAAGCAATCACAAAACGAATATACGCTTTATGTGAGCAAAATTCTATAAGTCCTAACAAACTTGCAACCCTTTCGGGCTTGCCTGCAGGTACTATAAAAAGCATTTTTTATGGTAAAAGCAAAAATCCTGGAACACGAACTTTGCTTGATATCTGCCAAGCCTTAAACATTTCTCTTTTTGATTTTTTTAACGACGATTTGTTTAAAGACTTAGAGTTAGAAGGAACTTACTAAAAATTAAAACACGCCGTTGTCACTCTCCATAATGGATTGCGACAAAAGCGTGTTTTTTTGTGCCTTTTTATACTGGGTCGTTGTCCCTTAATTTTAATACAAGTGGTAAAATTATTCCACCTATTAAATTTCCTAATATAGTAAGAGATATATAGCCTATAACTCTCCACGAAATTTCGCCTAAACAATAAAAGTAGAACATATTTGCAATAGAGTGGTCAAAACCACAAAATACGAAAACTATTATAGGAAACATTACGCCTACGTTTGCACTTAAACCTTTTTTATGCGAGTGGTCTACGCTAAGTACGGATAAGGTAATTAAAATTCCACATATAATACCTGATGAAAGCGAAGATAAAGCCCAGTTTTCTTGCGAAAGTTTATTACTTATTAAAGTTTTTCCTTCAAGTATAACTTTATCTGCAAAAAAAGTTTGACTAACTAATAAATAAACAACTAATACTCCTACGATATTTCCAAGCAAACAAACGGGTAATTGCCAGTAAGATTTTGGGTTAGTGTGTGGAATTTTTGGAATAAGCCCCGTAAAAAGTTTCATTTCAAATGCAAGTATAACGAACATCCCTAACGAAAAAAGTAACGAACCTACTATTCGCCCGTCTTGACTTAAAGCGTTTGCCGTCAGCGACGACGTAGCACAAATACCCATCATTGCTCCAGACAAAAGCGTCATTAATAAAAAGTGAATAAAATCGTTAAAATTGCCACGGCTAGATTTTTGTATCATAAATAGTCCTTTATCGTTTTTTTATATTTTAACATAAATTTTTAAAATTTTCAACTCTTAATTTTTTCGTCGTTCGCATCGAAAATCGCCTTGGCTATTTTTTGCATTTTTTCTTTATCGACTTTTATAATTTGCCTATCGTAAGTTACAAGTCCGTTAGTTTCGTCTTCTACGTCGCTAACTTGCGTTAAGATTGCTCCGTTAAGCCCCTTCTTAATCGACGGCACGACTTGATTATAATATAAGTCTTCTATATCGTTCATAAAAGTCTTTTCGGTGCATTTTTTGTAACCATAAGTCTTTGATAAATTATATGAATTTTGCTTGATTTTGTAAGAATAGCCACCAAATTCCGTTAAAATCAACGGCTTATTATTTTGTTTTTGTAAATTTAAAGGCTTAAAATAAACGTGTTCGCTTTGAACGTCGCTTTGACAAGCGTTAAACCAACCCGACGCAGTATCGTAAATTCTCGTGTCGTCGTATTTTTTTATTTCATTATAAACGTTAGTTGCATCGAATTGTCCCCACCCTTCGTTAAATATCGTATAGTAAACGACCGACGGGGTATTATACAATAACTCAATAGTTTTAACTGCCGTTGCTTTAAAAATTTTGCGTTGCTTTTCGGTTACTTTTACTAATCTTTTTTTCTTAAAACCAAGAGTCGGTAAAGCCGTGTCCATTAAAAAACTATACTTGCCGTTGTTAATAAAATCTTGGAACACTATCATACCGTATTTGTCGCAGTAATAGTAGAAAATCATAGGCTCTATTTTGATATGCTTTCTTAGCGTATTAAAGCCTAAATTTTTCATATTTAAAATATCGTCTTTAAAACCTTGCTCGTTTGCAGGCAAGAATATTCCGTCACTATAATAACCTTGGTCAAGTAGTCCGTGAAAGAAATACGGCTTATTATTTAATAATATTTCACCATTTTCTATTTTAATCTCTCTTAACGCAAAATATGAAGTAATTTTATCTTTTCCACTTATAAGTTCAAACTCGTAAAGGTATGGATTTTCAGGCGTCCAAAGTTTAGGTTCGTCTAAATTTATAGTTATGCTTTCACCACTAAAAGAGTATTCATTGTCGTATAAAATAATGGTTTTTTCTTTCTCTCCACCATCGATTTCTATCGTAACCGAATTTATAGTTGGCGTTACTTTTATTGATTTTATATAAGTTTTTTCGACTTGTTCAAGCCATACCGTTTGCCAAATTCCACTTACCGAAGTATACCACATTCCACCACGATTAATTTTTTGCTTGCCGTATGGATAGTCAAGGCTCGTGTCGTCGACAACTTTTACGATTATTTTATTTTCTCCGTCAACGATAAAGTCTGTTATATCAAAGGTGAAAGGTATATATCCGTTATTGTTTGTGCCGATTATTTTGTCGTTTATATAAACTTCACAATATCTATCTACTGCACCAAAATTCAATAGAGTTATTAATTCCCCTTTAACTATGTTAAAGGTTTTTTCATAAATTAAAGTTTCACCTTTTTTTGTAACTCTTTCTACGCCCGATAATTTGCTTTCGGGACAAAAAGGAACTAAAATTTCACCATCGTATAAAATTTTATTCTTTTTAGTTATTTTAAAGTTCCATTTGCCGTTAAGATTTATAAAACTTTGTCTTTTAAACTGTGGTCTTGGATATTCGTTAAAAGGCGTGTCGTCAATTTGATAAGGTGTTTTTAAGTCGTTAATTACTTGCTCTTCTTTGTTTAAAAAGATAAAAACGAACGGCAACGTTATTAATATTACCACTAATGCCGCCAAAAAAATATTTGCGTTAGGAACGAATTTAGTAACGCCGTCAATAACTATTTTTTCTGCGTTAGCAAGAACTAATTGACCTATATACGGACCTATTAATCCCGGAACTAATACTTGTGCTACTATTCTTACGCCTTGCAATCTTCCCGCCTTGCCTATCGGTGTATTCGCCCTAATTTTAGCACCGAAAACTGCCATACCAGATAGATATCCGCACATCATTAAAAGGGAGCCGATAAACACTAAAAGTTTATCTTTAAATAAGAAAAGTAGCACGTACCCTATTATTAGCCACGTTAAAGAAAAGGTTGATGAAAAGGCAAAGCCTTTTTTATCGTACACCTTACCCCATAACGCCGTTACGATTGACGCTATAATTATTGCTGGAGCCATAATTAAAACGTAGTCACTCATTTTAAGAGATACTTCGTAATAGATAATAAGGTAAGGCATAAAAATTTGTATTGAAACGTTAAATAGTATAAAGCCTATCAACGCCAAATACAATTTTGAATTTTCTTTTATTGTCGTTGGTAAAAATCCGTATATAATATTTGCAAAATAATTAGATTTGTCTTTTTTAATTTTAGGTTCTTCAATAATAAACAATCCTAAAACACCTATTGCTACGACTACTACACCTATAATTAAAAATATTAAAGTCCAACTTTCAACTTGTTCTAAGTTAAAAGCCATAAATCCCCCGAAAACTACCAAAATAGCAACGAGTGGCATCATTGCGTTTAAGCCTTCTGCCATACCCCTATTTTTGCTGTTAGTACTATCGGTGAGCCAAGCGTTAAACGCAGCGTCGTTCGCACTTGAGCCAAAAAAAGTCATAACGCAGTCCATTATAATTACAAGCGTAATTCCTACCGACGCAGACGATATAGCCATAGGAAATAGTGCGTTGATAACGTCAGTTCTAATTAGCGAAAAAGACAAAATTGATATACCCCAAAGTATATAGCCACCGCAAATAAATAGTTTTCTTTTGCCTATCTTGTCAGACAACGCACCTATAAATATTGACGTCAAGGTTGCCGATACGGCACTTAACGCTACCATCAACGAAATATCTTTTTCAGTTGCGGCAAAAATCTTGTAGATAAATACGTTAAAATACATATTTTCTACAACCCATGCAACTTGCCCTGCTAAACTAAAAATTATTAGGGCTAACCAAAATTTTTTAGATAACGTTTTGCTTGAATTCATAATATTATTCCTTTCATTATTCAACTTCAATTTGACAAACGGTATAATATCCGTCTTCAATTTCAAGGTCGTTAGCAAAATGGATAGTAGGCGTAGGATATTCGCCAACTAAACCAACTTGAATTTTATATTTACCTTCTTTAATATCGTTTGGTAACAAAATAGGAAGGTCTTCAACCGTATCGCCAGGTAACCACTTAGTTATATCGATATCGTAACTATAAATTTTTTCAAAATTTTCACCTTTAAGCCTTACTGTAAACGGATGTTTAGTATATATAGGAGCAACACCCACGTTATTAATTACGATTTTACAATCTAATTCGTCCCCTTTAGACGCTTTGTCAGGGAAAAAGAAACTAGTAATAAAAAATCTGTAACCCATACGATTAATTAAACGTTGCACGCTATCTCTCCATTTAAACGGAATAGTAGACGACTTGTTGTTAAACGAACTTAAATGCAATTTTAAAGCGTTATCGATAAGATATTCTATATCACCAAAATTATGCTCGTCCCACGAACTCATATACCACCACGATTCAATGGTAATAGGTGCAACTTTCCATAAATCTTTAATGTTTTTAGTTAATCTTGGATAGTGCCATTGTATTTGACTTGGACTGCCGTAGCCGTCAGCCCTTAAACCTATAGGTTTAATCCCGATTTCGTTTACTTGCTGAATAAGTTCAGGTCCGCAAATTTGACCAAAAACGTGAGTGTTTTTAAAACACGTTGCGTAAGTGTCCATTAAATTTTTAATATCTTCTTTCGACGCCGTTTCATAGCCGTGTCCTTCCCCCCACGCCCCAAACAACGAAACGTCGATTGCGTAAAGAGTTGGGTCGCTATCAAACCTTTCGGCAAACGCTTTTATTGCCTTGGTAAAAGTTTGTAAAAATAACGGATGACTAGGCGATTCTTTTACACGTTTATCGTCTGGTCTTTCAGGGCAAGGTATAAGTTCTTTAAGCCAGTCGGGAACGTCTTCACTCGCCCTTGTCGTATGTGGCATAATTCTTATAATCAAATGTTGTTTGTGTTCCTTTGCTAAGTCAAAAATTTCTTCAAACATTTTAAAATTATATTCGCCTTGCTTTGGCTCAAAATCCTTCCAACACGTTCTAATATAGGCAAGTTCGGTATCTGGATGCCAACCTTCTAAATGTCCGTTTTGTTCTACGTCACTTGCTATAGGATATCTTTCTTTATAAATACCTGCGACGCTATTTGAGAACAATTTACCATCTCTAAAATGGTTAAAAGACATAAACCCCCTATACGGATTTTTCAATTCCTTATTAGATGGTGTAAAACAAGTCAATTCAATCGGTCTTAATTTCATTATTGCCACTCCTTTTTAAGTATATAATTTTAATAAATTATACCTTTTAAACTCGTTAGTGTCAATACCAAACCAAAATAATTATTTTCAAAATCTATTTACAAATCCTTGGCTTTATGTTAATATAAAAAAAATGTTGTAATTGCAACAAATAGGTGGTGTATGCAGTATTTAAATTGTCCTTTATTTAAAAATATAAGCCAAAACGAAATAAAAGAAATGCTTATTTGTTTTAAAGCAAAAGAATTAAAATTTTCACAAGGGGATGAAATTTGTTCTTTTAATAATAAAAACGGTCTATTAGGAATAGTTCTTCAAGGCAAAGCGTACGTTAAAAAACTTGACCCTAACGGGAATTATTTTATTTTAGAAAACTTAACTAATTTTGATATTTTCAGTGATAAAATTTCTTACACCGCAACCGACGTTAACTATATTAGCGTTTTTGCAGCAACCGACGTAATCGTTTTGCTTTTTGATTTTGAAGAAGTTTTTAAAAGATGTACAAAAGCGTGTAAATATCACTCTACCTTAGTTGAAAATTTAATGCAAATAGTTATTGAAAAAACTAAAACTTTGTCGCAAAGAATAGAACTTTTATCAAACAAAACCATTAAAGATAAATTTTTAGGCTATTGTAATTTAATGCTTAAAAAAAGCGGTAACCCGTTTACTTTGCCTATGTCTTACACGTCTTTAGCCGAATATCTTTGCGTTGACCGGTCTGCCTTAATGAGAGAAATAAAAAATCTTACTAACCAAGGCTATATCGAAACGAACAAAAAAACCATACACGTTAAAGTTAGGGAGTATATTTGATAAAATTATAAACATACTTTTAGTATGAAATATATTAAAAGGGCAAAAATTTGTATATTTTTATTACTTTTAGTCGTATTTAATATTGCGACTTTTTGTTTTTCGGTTAATCCCGTTTATGCAAATTCACCTATTTTAACAATTTCGGCACTAGATAAAACTTATTGTTTTTACGAATACGAAACAAGCGTATATAACGGTCGAAGATATTTAAACGACCTTGAAAACATTATAGATAAAATTTATTTAGATACTCTTGTAAACCCTGTAAATTCTACGCTTAGTTTTTCTAAGTCTAATTTTGAAACCCCTTTTACTATTACAAAAAGTAGTGACGGCGTTTGCATTGATAAAGAAAAACTAAAAAAAGACGTTGATTTAGCATTAAACGACAACGTTAACTTTATAAAATGCTCAACAGTAACGATTTTACCAAAAACAAGTACTGAAAATAACGAAAACCTAACTTTTTTAAGGGGAGAATTTACAACTAATTACTATACGTCGGTTGACGGCAGAAAAACTAATATTAGTTTGGCAATCAAACGCTTAAACGGTACTATAATAAAAAGCGAAGAGATTTTTTCATTTAACAAAACGGTTGGTGAAAGAAATGAAAAAAACGGCTATCAAACGGCAAAAATTATACTAAACGGCGAATACGTCGACGGCGTTGGTGGTGGCGTTTGTCAAGTTTCAACTACCCTTTATAACGCCTTGTTGTTATCAAATTTAAAAGTTATAGAGCATCATGCCCACTCATTAATGGTAAACTACGTCGAGCCTTCTTTCGACGCTATGGTTAGTGGAACCAGTTTAGATTTAAAATTTAAAAACGATACGGCTAACCCTATTTATATTACTGCAAAAGCAGACGGAAACAATTTAACTTTTCGTATTTACGGCGAAAAACATCCATATCAAATCCAAAGGATTAGCAAAATTACTCAAACAATAACTCCGTCGCCTTGCGAATATATTGAAAGCGACACTCTTTATCAAGGCGAACAAAGTATAATTCAAAACGAAAAACAGGGAGTTAAAAGTCAAGGATTTTTATCTTACTACAAAAACGGCAAAAAAATTAACGACGTATTTATTAGAAACGATTACTACAAACCTATATCCCGTAAAATTTTAGTTGGCAACAAACAAAAAATTGAAAATGACGACGAGCAAAAAACAGGTTGACAAAAAGTCTAATATACTATACAATAAAGTCATTATGGAAAAAAACTATTACCCAAACGTACAGTATAACAAAAACAAAAAAAGGACGGGGCTTATTTTCTCTATACTACTTCTAGTAGTAATGCTTGGTCCTACGTCTTTATTCTTCTCAACGGGGCAAATGGATTTTGCCGCTATTTTCGGCATGTTTTTATTGTTGCCGATATTTTTAATACCTTCTATTATTAAAAATTATCCAACTAAAAACGAGCCTATAGTAATTATTAAAGACAAAGAAATGTTTATTGATAAAGTTACGGCTAAATATAAAGACGTTACGTTAATTAAAGTTACTATAGAATTACCTGCTAGTAAACTTGATAGTGAAAACGACGCACTTTTAGAAAAGGTTAAAACAGAAAAGCCCGAAAACGTTTATTTTGGTAATTTAGATATAGTTTGGAAAGACGCAAAAGGTAAAAAACGAGTGCTTTATTCACATATTGATAACGTTATCGACGCACTTGAAACTTTATTGTCTTTAGGTCTTAAACATTACGAAATTAATTTTACTATTAGAAAAAAATCGGTAAAATGCGAGTACGATATTCGCAAAGAAAAAGCGTTAGAAAAAGAAAAAACTTTACAAGCAACTTCTGTTAAAGATAGAAAAAAACAACTTTTATAAATTTTTTAGGTTACTAATGAAAATTACTAAATTAAGATTGAAAAAATTGAATAACACTCGTGATTTAGGCGGTTTACCCGCAACGGATGGCAAAATTATTAAAAAAGGCTGTCTTATCCGTAGTGGCAAACTTAGAAAACTTACCAAACACACTATATCAGCATTAGAAAATTTTAATTTAGACGCAGTTATTGATTTAAGAACGCCTGTCGAAGTAAATTCTTCACCAGACACTATTTTGAAGGGCGTAGAATATATTAATTATCCACTTCCTTGCACTGCAACCGAAGAAGTTTTCGTTGAAAAAAGTATGCGTATTGTTTATTTAATCGAGGCAAAACGCATAAAAACTCAATTCAAAACTACGGATAACTATATGATTGAAATGTATCGTCAATTATTAACTAGCAAATATTCCGTTTCGATATTACAAAAGGTAATGGCTTGCTTTTTAAAATACGATAAAATACTTTGGCATTGTAACGGCGGTAAAGATAGAACGGGACTAGTTGCTATTTTGATTGAAAGCCTTTTAGGTGTTAGTGAAGAAATTATAAAAAAAGATTACCTTATTTCAAACAGGTTTCGTAGAAAAAGAAATTCTCTTAATAAATTAGGTTTAGTAATATGTCCTTATTCAAATCAGTTTAAAGGCATTTTAAACAATATGATGACGGCTAAACTTTTATACGTCGATTTTATTTTAGATTTTATTAAAAAAGAATACGGCTCCGTTATAGACTATTGTAAAAACGTTTTGCTATTAACCGACCAAGATATTCAACTATTAAAAGATAAATTTCTTGAATAATAATTGACTTTTAAAATTTATTTTGATATAATTAACTAAATTAATAAGGCGATTATAGGAAAGAGTAGGTTATTTATTCTTTTACAGAGAGAAAGGCAATGGTGAAAGCCTTTTATAGAGTGATAATTGAAAACGGCTCCTTAGCCGTAGTTAAAAACTACCGTATATCTGCGTTAAAGATAAAGCGTTTGCTTGATTTATAAATCAGGGTGGAACAGCGTGTACAATCACGCCCTTGACGGCTTTTGCCGTTAAGGGCTTTTTATATTTTTGGAGGGTGTTATGAAAGCAATTTACAACAACGGTGAAGTTAAAGAATGTTTAGTAGAAGAAGAATTACATATAATTCGTCATACTTCTGCACACGTTTTAGCACAAGCGGTTAAAAGGATTTTTCCTAATGCAATTTTCGCTTACGGACCTGCTAACGAAAAGGGTTTTTATTACGACGTTGACCTTGGCGACGTAAAAATCACCGACGAAGATTTAGTTAAAATTGAAAACGAAATGAGAAAAATAGTTAAAGAAAATTTACCTATTAAAACTTTTTCTCTTTCTCGTCAAGACGCTATTAACTTAATGAAAGAAAGGGGCGAAATTTATAAAGTTGAACATATTGACGACCTTGATGAAGACGCAATTATTACTTTCTATCAACAAGGCGAATATATCGATATGTGCGTTGGTCCTCACTTAACGTACACCAAGCAAATAAAAGCCTTTAAGTTAATGGGGCTTTCTGGTGCTTACTGGAAAAACGATAAAAACAATAAAATGCTTACTAGAATTAAAGGTGTCGCCTTTAAAACTACCGAAGAACTTGATAACTATCTTAAACTTTTAGAAGAAGCAGAACGCCGTGACCACCGTCGTATCGGTAAAGAAATGAACTTATTTATGCTTTGTGACGAAGCACCTGGTTTTCCTTTCTTCTTGCCAAACGGTATGGCTATTAAAAACGCCCTTATTGATTACTGGCGTTCAATTCACTATCGTGACGGCTACGTTGAAGTAACTACCCCTATCATTATGAATAGAAAGTTATGGGAAACTAGTGGTCACTGGGACCATTATAAAGACAATATGTACTCGACTACTATCGACGAAGAAACTTATTGCGTAAAACCTATGTCTTGTCCTGGTGGCGTTATGGTTTATAGAAGTCGTCCACATAGTTATAGAGATTTACCTTTAAGAGTTGGCGAATTTGGTATAGTTCACCGTCACGAATTAAAAGGTGCGTTACACGGATTATTTAGGGTTCGTTGCTTTACGCAAGACGATGCTCATATCTTTATGAGAAAGGAACAAATTACCGACGAGATTTTAGCAGTTGCTAACCTTATCAACGAAGTTTACACAAAATTTGGTTTTAAATACAATATCGAATTATCAACTCGCCCTGAAAATAGTATGGGTACGGATGAAGACTGGGAAAGTGCAACTAATGGTCTTATCACTGCCCTTAATAAACTTGGCGTTCCTTACACTATCAACGAAGGCGACGGTGCTTTCTACGGACCTAAAATCGACTTCCATTTAGAAGACTGCCTTGGTAGAACTTGGCAATGCGGAACTATTCAACTTGATTTTCAAATGCCTATTAATTTCGGCTTAGAGTACGTTGATGAAAACGGCGAAAAACAAGTGCCTATTATGGTTCATAGAGTTTGCTTTGGCTCTATCGAAAGGTTTATAGGCATTATCACCGAACATTTTGCTGGTAAATTCCCAGTTTGGCTTGCTCCAAAACAAGCAAAAGTTTTACTCGTCTCAGAAAAATACGCAGATTACGGCAAAAAAGTTTACAATGCTTTAAAAGACGCCGGCGTGAGAGTTGAACTTGACGATAGAAATGAAAAAATCGGTTATATGATTAGAGAAGCCCAAGCAGTTGATAGAGTTCCTTATATGATTATTATCGGTCAAAAAGAAGTTGAAGAAAATATCGTTTCAGTTAGGAATAGAGATACGTTGCAAACCGAAGTTTATTCGCTTGACGATTTCGTAGCAAAAATTACTAAAGAAATTAAAGATAGACTTTAATTTTACAAATTAAAAACTGCCCTATTATTTAAAAATAAAGAATAATAGGGTATTTTTTTAAAATTTTTAATTATTAACGTAAAATAATTGACTAAAACGTCAAAAACTATTATAATGCTTATGGTAATTTAAGTTTACCTTTATTTGTTAATTTTTTGACAATTTAATTAATTAATAAAAATTTTAAAGTATATATGTTTATGGAGGACACAAAAATGTCAAATGTAAAAGTTGCAATTAACGGCTTTGGCCGTATCGGTCGTCTTGCGTTTAGACAAATGTTTGATGCACAAGGTTACGAAGTAGTAGCCATTAACGACTTAACAAGCCCAAAAATGCTTGCTCATCTTCTTAAATACGATACTGCACAAGGTGGTTTCGCAGGCAAATATGGTGAAGGTGTTCACACTGTTTCTGCTACCGATGATTCTATTATCGTTGATGGAAAAGAAATTAAAATTTACGCTGAAAAAGACGCTGTAAACTGCCCTTGGGGTAAACTTGACGTAGACGTTGTTTTAGAATGTACTGGTTTCTACACTTCAAAAGAAAAGTCTATGGCTCACATTACTGCCGGTGCTAAAAAAGTAGTTATTTCTGCTCCTGCTGGTAACGATTTAAAGACTATCGTATTCAACGTTAACCACAAAACGTTAACTAAAGAAGACGCTGTTATTTCTGCCGCTTCTTGTACGACTAACTGTCTTGCTCCTATGGCAAAAGCACTTAACGACTATGCTCCTATTCAATCTGGTATTATGACTACCGTTCACGCTTACACTGGTGACCAAATGATTCTTGACGGTCCACAAAGAAAGGGTGATTTAAGAAGGTCTAGAGCAGGTGCTATGAATATCGTTCCTAACTCTACTGGTGCTGCAAAAGCAATCGGTCTTGTTATTCCTGAACTTAACGGCAAACTTATCGGTGCTGCTCAAAGAATTCCTACTGCAACTGGTTCTACTACTATTTTAATTGCAGTTGTAAAAGGTAAAGATATTACCGTTGACGGTATCAACGCTGCTATGAAAGCACAAGCAACTGAATCGTTTGGCTACAACGAAGACGAAATCGTTTCAAGCGACGTTATCGGTATGAGATTTGGCTCACTTTTCGACGCTACTCAAACTATGGTTTCTAAGATTGACGACGAAACTTACCAAGTACAAGTTGTTTCTTGGTATGATAACGAAAACTCTTACACTTCACAAATGGTAAGAACTATCAAATACTTCGCTGAAATCTAATTTTAATAAAAAAATAAGCCGTTAAACACTTAAACGTGTTTGACGGCTTTTTACTTGATTTTAAAAATTTTTTCGTATATAATAAAATCGTTATTTGAATTTTTTTAATATACTAATAAGGGGTTTGTTATGTCTTTTTTAGAAAAAATCGGGGCGTTTTTTAGATATATATTTTTATATTCGTACCCCGTTTTAATCGCACTTATTTATTTTGGAATATTTATGCTAGTAAAATACGACGTATTGATATTTATTCCTAATCATATAGGCGACTTGTTTGAAGAAATGTACTTAACGCACAAATGGCAAGGTTGGTTTGAACTTTTTTCAAACTGGGCGTTAGAAGTTGCCGATACAAACTTTTTCCTTGCGTTTTTCGGCTTTTTGCCGTTTATTGCAATAACCCTTCTTTTAATCGTAATTGAAGCATTACTCGTATTAATAACGGGAGCAATTAACGTTGTGTACGGAATTTTGTATATGATTTTTGCCTTCGTAGTATATATAGGCTTATACTTATTAGTTCCACCTGCAATAGCAGTTGGTTCGGTTATTTTAATGATACGGCAACGATACAATGCCGACGACGAAGTCGTTCTACAAACGATTTTGTGTGTTTTAGGTTGTATTTTAGCCGTGACGTTATGCGTAATTTACTTTATTGCTTGCTTTAACTTAAATTAAACGTTATACAATTTAAAAAGCACCTTCAAGGTGCTTTTTTTATTCTCTAAATTGTTGACTATATAAAGTTTTATATCTTCCGTTTAAATTAATTAACTCGTCGTGAGTGCCTTGTTCTTTAATTTCTCCATTTTCAACTACTGCTATTTGGTCTGCATTTTTTATTGTTGAAAGTCTATGTGCAACGACTATAGTCGTTCTACCCTTGCAAAGTTCGTCTAGCGATTGTTGAATTAATATTTCGGTAGAATTATCTAACGCACTAGTCGCTTCGTCTAAAATTAAGATAGGTGGATTTTTTAAAAATACCCTTGCTATAGAAAGCCTTTGTTTTTGCCCACCCGAAAGCCTTACGCCACGTTCACCTATCACGGTATCGTAACCTTTTTCAAGCGTCATAACGTAGTCGTGAATATTTGCACGCTTTGACGCAGTAATAATTTCTTCTTCGGTTGCGTCTGGTCTGCCGTATAAAATATTGTCTTTTATACTTGAATTAAACAAATACACGTCTTGTTGAACTATGCCTATACTTTTTCTTAAAGACTGCATCGTTATATCTTTAATATTTATGCCGTCGATTAAAATCTCGCCTTGTTCAACTTTGTAAAAGTTAGGAATTAAATGGCAAATTGTCGTTTTACCACCGCCACTTGAACCAACGAGTGCAAAAATTTGTCCTTTTTCAACCTTGAAAGACAAGTCGTTTAAAACTTCTTTTTCTTCGCTATATCTATACGTTACGTTTTTAAACTCAATATTGCCTTGAACACACTCAATATCTTTTGCCGATGGATTATCCGTTTCGATAGGGGTATCCATAATTTCAATAAAACGTTGAAAACCCGTCGAGCCGTTTTGGAATTGCTCCATAAACATAATAAGTTGACGAACGGGCGATAAAAATATGTTGATTGAAACGATAAAAACCGAGTAATCGCCAAGTTCGATTTGCCCTGCGTATAAAAATAAACCACCTGCTAATAAAACTACTACGTTAAATACTTCGGTAACGAAAGTTGAAGTCGAGTGAAAAATTCCCATAAAATGATAGGCTCTTTTTCTTGCTTTAACAAACCTTTCGTTGCCTTGCTCGAATTTTTCTATTTCCGTTTTAGAGTTAGTGTAAGCCTTAGTTACTCTAATCCCTGAAATACTACCTTCAAGCGATGCGTTTATTTGTGCTACTGCACGCCTACTTTCCATCATAGCGTTACGCATTTTTTTACGAACTAAGAAAGAAATAGCAAGCAAGAACGGAACGCATAAAAATATAATTAAAGTAAGAGTTACGTTTATTGTAAGAAGATAAATAAACGCAGCAATAAAGGATATTGACGAAATTATTAAGGTTTCAGGTCCGTGATGAGCAAGTTCGCTAACGTCGTTTAAGTCGTTAGTCATACGTGACATAAGTTTACCCGTTTCATTATTATCGTAAAACTTGTACGGCAATTTTTGAAGATGGTTAAACATATCGCTACGCATTTGTGCTTGCATTTTTACACCGACTATATGTCCGCAATATTGTATAAAATAGTTAAGAAACATTCTAACGATATAAATTGCAAACAATACTACGCCGAAAGTTATTATAAGTTCAGCGTTTTTATTTGGAATAAAATCGTTTAGCATATATCTTGTAATTATCGGGTAAAGCATACCTAGTAACGATACTGTAAGCGACGCCAACATATCTAAAGTAAACATTAATTTATGTGGTTTATAGTATGACAAAAATCGTTTTAACATAATTGCTCCTTAAGTCTATTGTAACATAATAAGACAAAAAAATAAATAGTAAAAAACAACTTTTTTAATAATAAAACGGCAAGATTTTCTTGCCGTTTCGTTTATTTAATTATTAATCTTTATTTATTACTTTTTTTTGCCAAGAGAATTTGTTGCATTTTGGGCATTTCATATATCTTGTTCTACCAAGGTGCATTGCCATAAATACGCTATTATACGACGGAATATATTTATTTTTACAATGCTTACACTCATAGTAGCCTGCCGTTTGTTCTATTTTGATTAAGAAAGGTATAGCAACGATTAAAGGGATTAGCCCTACGGATACGATAACTACCTTTAACCACTCTTGCATTTGAACGAAACTTGCAATTAATACAAACGCTAATAAGACGACAACGCAAGATATTCCTACGGCAAATTCTAATTTTAAAAGCATTTTATCGGCTTTTTCTTTTTGTTTTGCCATTTCAATTAAGTTATTTTCTAATTGTTTATTGTAATTGTCCATATTTAAAACCTCCCCAGACAATAATTCGTTTACAGTAATTTTTAATATTGAGCAAAGTTCAAGCATAATTGACGAGTCGGGCAACGCCCTGCCCGTTTCCCATTTAGAAACTGCCCTATCGGTAATATTTAACTTTTCAGCAAGTTGCATTTGCGTTAAGTTGACTGCCTTTCTTCTTTCGGCTATAAAATTACCTATTTTAATTAAGTCCATAACTGCCTCCTTACAATATTAGTATAACTTAATTTTACTAAATTACCACGAACTAATGGTTGAGTTGGGGAGTTTTCAACCAAAAGTAGAATTTTATTTATTGTACAATAAACTAAAATGGTTGTCAAATAATAAAATAACGGCTTGGGTTATGAGTGATTTAATAATATGGATTTGGTTTATAGAACTGCTTTCGCAGTTGGCGTTCGCTTTGCTCGGCTAAGAACTGCTTGCTTAGTTGGCGTTCGCTACGCCCTGCTACACTATTTGCTACGAAACAATATCACTTTAAAAACAGTCTTAACGTAACGCTTTTTTTATGCAAACTTACAATATGGCTTGATTTTAACAAAATATTAATATATAATATTATCATAAGCCTAAAAAGGAGCAGTATTATGAAAGTTTTTCAAGTCGATTTATACGAATATTTTAACGTAAAAAAACCCGAAGGGGCTAATGCAATTTTAACGTGTTATTTAGTGCATCAAACTCCACACGTTAACCTTAAAAGAAAGCACCCTGCAATGCTTATAATTCCAGGTGGTGGTTACGCCCATACGAGTGATAGAGAGGCTGAGCCCGTTGCCTTAAAATTTTTGTCAAAAGACTATAACGCTTTCGTGTTAAAATATAGCACTAAACCAACTAGACACCCCGTTCAGTTGCAAGAAGCGTCAATGGCTATGGCGTATATTCGTTCTAACGCAAAAGATTTGTTCGTTATAGAAGACAAAGTTGCCGTAGTAGGTTTTTCGGCTGGTGGTCATTTAGCGGGTATGGTTTCGTTACTATATAACGACGATAGCCTTAACTTTTTAGGCGACAAAAAGTCGCTTGTTAAACCTAACGAAACAATTTATATGTACCCCGTTGTTTCTTATAACGGAAGGGCGCATATGTCGTCTTTCGACAACTTGTGTGGCGAAGATAATGCTCTTAAAGAAAAATTAAGTTTAGAAACCTTAGTTACAAGTGAAAGTTCGCCATGTTTTATCGTTTCTACTTTTGAAGATAATTGCGTGCCTTGTCAAAATAGTTTAAAACTTGCTATGGCGTACGACGATGCAGGCGTGCCTTTCTCTATTCACATTTTTGAAAAGGGCTTACACGGCATGAGTATCGGCGAGCAAAGCGTGTACAATACTTTTGCTAGTAGGTTAGGACAAATGGCAAAAGACTATCCAAAGTGGGTAGATATGGCGTTAGTATGGCTTGAAGAAAGGGGCTATAAAATCATAGACGAAGAATAAGCGTGGGCATGGCGAAATGGCAGACGCGTATGATTCAGATTCATATGGGTAACCGTGCAAGTTCAAGTCTTGTTGCCCACACCAGAAATAAAAAATAACACCACGCATGGGTGTTATTTTTTTATTCGTTTTACATATGCACTACGACTTGAACTTGCAGTTCAATCACTCGCCGTGACGGCATCCTTTGCAGGACAGCCATCCTTTTGTCGCTTTGCGACATTTCCCTTTTTAAGGGAATTTCCCCTCGCAAACTTTGTTTGCCTTCCCCTTATCAAGGGGCAGAAACTTGTTGCCCACACCATAATAAAAAAGAGCACTACACCGTGTTCTTTTTTTGTTTGTATTTTATTCTTACTGCGACTTGAACTTGCAGTTCAATCACTCGCCGTGATAATATTTTAGTCGCTATTCTCTAAGGAATAGCGACTATTAACGTTTTTTTATTTGCCTTTTACTTCGATTGTTAATTCGCCGTCGATTTGGTCTACCACTAAAACGTCGCCACTATGCAAGTTGGTTGATAATATTTTTTTAGCGATAAGCGTTTCAACTTTGCTTTGAATAAAGCGTTTAAGTGGTCTTGCCCCGTAAACTGAATCGTAACCGTTTTCAATGATAAAATCTTTTGCACTTTTCGTTATTTCTAAATGCAAATCTTTATTTTGTAAACGCTTTTTCAAATTTTTGAAAAGAAGTTCTATAATGTTAGAAATATCATTTTTAGAAAGTGGTTTATAAAGGACAATTTCGTCTAACCTATTTAAAAATTCCGGTCTAAAACTTGCTTTTAAAAGGTTGTTAACTTGCTCTTTTGCCTCAAGCGAAATTTCATTATCACTCGTAATTCCTTCACGTATAAATTCCGAGCCTAAATTCGACGTTAAAATAATGATTGTGTTTTTAAAGTCAATGGTTTTGCCTTGCGAATCGGTAATTCTTCCGTCATCTAACACTTGAAGTAAAATATTAAACACGTCGGGGTGTGCTTTTTCGATTTCGTCAAACAACACAACCGAATACGGTTTACGCCTTACTGCCTCGGTTAATTGACCGCCTTCGTCGTAACCAACGTAGCCTGGAGGAGCACCTATTAACCTAGAAACACTAAACTTTTCCATATACTCGGTCATATCAATTCGTACGATATTTTTCTCGTCGTCGAATAGCGTTTCAGCAAGTGCTTTTGCAAGTTCAGTTTTACCAACGCCCGTCGGTCCTAAGAATAAAAACGAACCTATAGGGCGATTAGGGTCTTGTATTCCTGCTCTTGAACGCAGTATTGCTTCACTTACTTTTGTTACTGCCTCGTCTTGACCGATTACCCTTTCGTGCAAGGTTTTGTCAAGCGATAAAATTTTTTCACGTTCACTTTCTTTAAGTCTTGATACGGGTATTCCCGTCCATTTTGAAACGATTTTTGAAATTTCTTCTTCAGTTACCCTATCGTGAAGTAGGCTTTCTTTTTGAGTTTGCGTAATCCTTTCAACTTCTTCTAACTGCTTTTTAAGTACGGGTAATTTGCCGTATTTAATTTCGGCAGTTTTTTGAAGATTGTACTCTCTTTCAGCCTTTTCCATTTCGGCGTTTAGCGTTTCAATTTCTTCTCGCAATTTTTGAACTTTGTTTATATCGTCTTTTTCGCCTTGCCATTTTGCTTGCATTACCTTGTATTCGTCTCTTAACTCGTTTAATTCTTTAAGCAATGCTTTTAGTCTTTCTTTAGACAAGGTGTCCGTTTCTTTTTTAAGTGCCGTTTCTTCAATTTCAAGTTGCATTATTTTTCTTGAAACGCTATCCATTTCGGCTGGCATTGAGTCCATTTCAGTCTTTATCATTGCACACGCCTCGTCGATTAAGTCTATTGCTTTATCGGGTAAAAATCTATCGGTTATATATCTGTTTGATAAAACTGCACTAGATATAATCGCACTATCTTGAATTTTTACACCGTGGTATACTTCGTATCTTTCTTTAAGCCCACGAAGAATTGAAATAGTGTCTTCAACGGTTGGCTCTTTTACTAAAACGGGTTGAAATCTTCTTTCTAACGCCGGGTCTTTTTCGATATATTTTCTATACTCGTCAAGCGTTGTTGCCCCTACGCAATGAAGTTCGCCCCTTGCAAGCATAGGCTTTAACAAGTTGCCTGCGTCCATTGCTCCATCAGTCTTGCCTGCACCAACGATATTGTGAAGTTCGTCAATAAAAAGGATAATTTTACCTTGACTTTTTTTAACTTCGTTTAAAACGGCTTTTAGCCTTTCTTCAAACTCGCCCCTATATTTTGCACCTGCAATTAACGACCCCATATCAAGCGAAAAAAGTTTTCTGTCTTTAAGTTTTTCGGGAACGTCGCCTTTCATTATACGAATTGCCAAACCTTCGGCAATAGCCGTTTTACCAACGCCCGCCTCGCCTATTAATACGGGGTTGTTTTTAGTCTTTCTTGATAAAATGCGTATTACGTTTCTAATTTCTTCGTCCCTACCTATTACGGGGTCTATTTTATTTTGTTTTGCCCTTTCAACTAAGTCTTGACCATATTTGTTTAACGCGTCGTAAGTGCTTTCTGGATTATCACTCATAACTCTTTGCCCTCCCCTTATTTTTGCTAATTGCTTATAAAATTCGTCTTTATTAATTTTATGCTTTGTAAATAGTTCTTTTAACTCTTGACTTGCCTTTTCAATTAAACCTATAAATAAATGCTCAACTGAAATAAACTCGTCTTTCATTTCTTTTGAAACTTTTTCGGCGTAGTCAACGACGTTTGAAAAATCAACGCTTAAATACTGCTCGCCCCCGTTAACTTTTGGTAGTTTTGCTATTTTTTTCGTGCAATCTTCTTTAAGTTTATTAACGTCAACTTGCATGTTCGTTAAAATTTGAAAAATTAAAGAATTTTCGTCAAGTAATGAGTAAAGCAAATGTAAGCCCGTTACTTGTTGATTAGAATTTTCTTTTGCAAAAGTTAACGCACTGTTTATACTTTCCACGCTTTTTTGCGTAAAATTTTTATTGTTCATATTACTCCTTAAATTATTATGCTCTCTCTTTTTAATTCGATAAATTTTCTTTCAACCTTTTTAAACACGCTAGTATCGTTTGTTAAATTGTTAAAATATACGTTTAAAAGTTCGTCAAAATCTTTAACGTAGACGGTCAAAAGTTCAGCAAGTTGCTTTGTAGTTACTACGCTATTTGGAAAATCAAAAAGCCTTATAAACTTGTTTTGCTCAAATAGATAGGTCGCCTTTTCGTTATAGTACGTCTTTTCTAAATATATATAATATTTGTAAAAATCACTCATTAAATCTAAAAGCATAACGTTTTGCGTTCTTAAAGTTACTTTTAACTGCCCAAGTTTGTCTGAATTTGGGAACAACTCTACGTTGTATTTAATTGCAGGGTTATATCTATAATCTAACGCACCAACGATTGTGCCTATATATTGTGACTGACTTTCTAGATAACGCATTGTATGGCTTTGTGAAAATAATCTTTCAATTTCACCAAATATATTGTTTGCACGAATTTCGGGCGTTTCGTAACTTACGGCGTTGGCTAATATTTTTTCTATCATACTTGACCTACTAATTCCGTTTACCCTTGCCATTTTATCAACCATGCTTACAACTTCGTCGTTTAATATTAAACTATATAAAGATTTTGACATATTATCCCCCTTGTGTAATATTATTGTAAACTACATTATATAATTTGTCAATGATTTTATATAATTTTGTTTACAAATTTATTATACGCGTTTTTAAAATTTTTTATACAAAAAAGACTAACAATTATTTTTGTTAGCCTTTTAGCGTTTGTTTTCTATATTAAATTATTTTAAGCCTAAAATTTCGTCAGCCGAAACGTCTAATATTTCGCATATATTTGCAAACGTATCTAATGAAGGAAATTTATCAAGTCGCATATATTTACTTACGGTTGACGGGTTAATACCTAACCTAAAAGCAAGTTCCTTTTGTGAAATTGCACTACACTCGATTGCTTCACGCAATCTTTTTTGTATATCTTCAATCTTAATCATAATAAAATAATAGCACATTGTACAACTTTTAGTTGACAAAAGGCACATTGTGCCTTTATAATAATTATATTATTAACAAAGGAGGGTTGTTTTATTATGAACAACAACAATTTAGTAAGATTTTTATTAACTTTTTTTCTTGGTTGGATAGGTAGTTTTATTATCAACCACACAAGTTTAAAACCTGATGGCTGGAAATCAAGAACACTTGCTTATATTTTTTTAACAATGATTACTTGTGGTATTTACGGCTTGGTTGCATCTATTTGCAATTTAACTTTCGACCCTAATAAAGCAAGCAATATCGGCTATTTTAAAGACTGAAAAATCAAACAATAAAAAAGATAACGAAATTTTCGTTATCTTTTTTATTTTACTCATTTATATAAGTTTGTAAATATGATAAATCTAACTGCCAGTCGTCGATTTTAGAAAGTTCTACACACCTATCGTTAGCCTTTTTTAAAGCCGTAATATAACCTTGATAATCAACGTTATTTACCTTTTTAAAATGTTTAATTGCAATATCTTCTTTACCGACAAGTTGCGTTCTTCCTATATGAATTACGCTATGACAATTATGACAAACGGCTATAATATCTACTAGTTTTTGCGTGTGCGTGCTTTCAATATAACTCCACCTTTCGTGTGCCTCAAGGCGTTTTTTAGGGGCGTTACAAATTTGACATTTGCCGTTTGCTTTAAGGTATGCGTCTTTTCTTATATAATCCCACGCACGTTTAGATAAAACGCTACGCAGGTTGTTATACCAACAAGACGTAGGCACGATTTCAAAATCAAGTTTTAACATATTATTTTTCAAAAATTGACCTTACGGCGTTTACTAAATCGTACTTACCAAACTCGTCTTTAAGTTTTTCGGTAGGAACTATACAATCGTGTTGGCGATATGGCTTATATTTCTTTTCTTTAAAAACCCAGCCGTTAGCAATATGGAATCTATCCCACCTTTCGTGTTCAATGTCTACAAGCCACGACATATTTTCATAAGTAAACTTAATATCTTGACATAAAACCTTCATAGTCGTGCTAAACATTGCAACCGAGTTGTTTGATTCTCTATCAAACAAACTGCCGTTAGTCCAGTTTTTTCTAATATCTTTTATATCGTGGTTTTTGTTTAAATGATTAAATATTTGTTCTAAGTTAGGCGTATAGTCAGTATCGTCAAAGCCGTCTTTAGCAATAATTTCGTTATGTTTTTTAACTAAATCCATATAAACGTCGTTAATTGAGTCTTGCTCTAAAAGGGCGTAAGGATAACTATACATCATAGCAGGCACGTCGTCAACGATAGCGTCGTAAGAATAAATTTCTTCGGCAAAACCAAACTTTATAACGTGAACTAAATCAAAAAGTTTATCTTCTTTTTCTCCCCAGTCGATACGGCTAATATTGTTTTTATCTCTGACGTTAATTGCAATAGTTAAATCTCTAAATTTCGACGTGTTTTTGCAATATTCTAGTTCGTTTCTTATATCTCCAAGAAGTGCGTTTGCCATTGCAATATTCATTTCATCGTCACCCAAACTTATTATAACAAGGTCGTATTTTGGAACTATTTTCGCACCTGCAACGTTATCAAAATAATTCATAAACTGCGAGCCAAAGCAAGAAGTTTTATACATATTAACGATAGGAAAAGTCATTTTTAAAGTTAAATCTTTACTAACGTCTCCGTCAAGTGCTTTTATTTCTTCTTTTGAGTATATAGAACTATAAATTCTGTTAAGTTTTTCAGTAAAAATCTTAGAGTGTTTTTCTTCGTCTTTAATGCCTTTTTGTAAATCGCCACTTATTATGCGACCGTCAACGAGTGGATGTCTTAGTAAAAACAATCCACCAACTTTATCAATTTCTATATCAAATACGTCGGCGACGAATTTATCGGGAACACGGTTAGTAACGTTTGACGTGTTTATAAAGGTCTGCATTGTTGCCGTTTGTCCCGTTTGACCAAAACCTATTACCATCGTTCTATAAGTATCTACGCCCTTAAACAAGTTTTTCGTAGGGAGTAACGACGTAAAAAGTTCGTCCCTTTTCTTAATTAGGTTTTTAGAAGAATAATCGGCCTCATTTATCAAATGCAATATAAACGGAAAACAATCTTTTAAACCTTTATTTCGATTATTGTTTTCAAGTTGAGTTGCAAGGTTGACGTATTCTTGTTTAAGATTATCCATTTTAGACTTGTAAATTTCATAATTTATATCGTTATCTACAAGCAAATAAAAATCAACGAAAACTTTCTTTTTAGAATAAGAAAACTCTTTTAATAAAGCCTTCATTTCTCCAAAAACGATATTTCCGTTTTCGCTTTCAAGACCACTTAAACCTTCGTTGTTGTTAAATGCAAAAATATGTATGCGTGAATTAGGACAAGTGCAGTTTTCTTTATAAAAGCAATTGTCTATATATAAATTAAGCCTTTTTAAAATAGAACTTTCTTTTTCTTCGTCTATTTTTTTTACGTACGACCAGAATAAAAAACCGTCCGCCATAATTTCACGATGCACGTCGTCTTCTTTTGAAAATACGCCAAGTTCACCTGTAAAAATTATTTCACAACGTCTATCTGTTTTTTCAGTTTGATATTTTTCTTTAATGCTTTCGGCTAAAATTACCGAGTCTTGCGTTGCTGAAGTAAAAATATAAAGGTCGGTTTTTTGAGCAAATTTTTTATTAGTTCTTAATTTAATACTTAAAAAACGAAGTTTTAATCCACAATAAATTTCATAACTGGCTTTAGTCGTAATAACGCTTAATACGATAATGCCTGCATATAGAGAACTTGCCGTGTATAAACATTGAACTAAACCGTTCCCAACGTCGCCTAAATCGGCTAAACCTTCAAACGTTAAACCGCCTATCGTTGAATATATTGCGTGTAATAAAGACGAAAACCCTTGTGTGAAACTTTCGGGAGAGTTTATAAGGTTTATAACAAGTTTTATTGCTACACTAAATACTACGGCGAAAACTACGGTGAAAATTTCTACCATATATTTTGCTTCCGAATATTTTTGCCTTGCCTTAAAGTATGCGTACATTGTAATAACGTAAGCCGTTGCCATAATAACAACGCCTACTACCATTCCTAAAATTAACATATTCATCCTTTTACTAAAAAAGCCCCCGATAATATCGAAAGCCCTTTAGTAGTTACATAATATCGGTATTTATAACTGATAAATTCTTTACGTTTCTAAAAACGAAAGAGTGTTTTAAGTTTTTATCTTGATACGGCACAACTGTACAATTTTTTATAGTTACGTTTTTAACTTGATGACCTTCTTTATCCATACCTATAATGCTAATAGCAGGATAAGTCGTATCTGGCTCACCTTCGCTTACCCTTATACCTGTAAGCGTAACGTTTTCAAAGTAATAGTTTTCATAATATGGTGGTACTAAAGCACCTTCGCCGTCGTTATTGTATCCTACGCTTGACCTTACGTCAACTCTTGGCATAATAGTATCGTAAACGAAAATGTTTTTTATATAGCCACCACGTTTTTCAGCACCTTTTAACTCAACACCTAAAACGGTTTTTGCAATATCGCAATCCCAAATATAAATTCCGTCAACGCCACCCGACATCTCACTGCCTACTGCAATAGCGTGGCCACACAATGCCCTAACGTCGAATATTTTAATGTTTTTCGACGGCTTATTTATAATATTACCTTCTGGATTTTTACCTGATTTTATCGCAATACAATCGTCACCCGTATTAAAAATACTATCGAAAATAGTACAATTAGTTGAACTATCTGGGTCCCAGCCGTCGCCGTTAGAAATACCTTGCGACGTAATCGTACATCTATTAGTTATTATTTTATCGCTGTAAATAAAGTGAATATTCCAAGCAGGTCCTTCAAAAAATTCTATATTACTCAAAATTATATTTTGGCAGTTGCTCATATTAACGAGCCTGCCCCTTACTCTACCTGGGATAGTTACGGGAGTTTCACACTCTTTAACCTTTTCGCCTAAACTTTCCATATAGTCTTTTAAGAGAACTAATTCTACGGCAATGATATCTTTTCTTAAGGCATCTCCACCACCACGAATTTGACCACCACCACGAATTATTACGTTTTTGCAGTTGTAGCCCCCGTTTCTATCTAATTCGCCCATATTAATTACAGATTGATAACAATATAGTTCAGTTCCTTCAAATCTGCTCCATATTTTAGGTAAATAATCTTTATGGCTTGTCGTTCCTTGTATTACTGCTCCCTTTTCTACGTAAAGTTCGCTATTTGAGTGAAGTCTTAATCCACCTGTTAAAAATACGCCCTTTGGAATATATATATAATCGTTTTCGGTACAATCGTCAAAAGCCTTTTGTAACGCCGTACGATTATTAGTTACTCCGTCTCCTATTGCATTATACGGAGGTTTCGTTACGTCGATTTTGTTTTTATTTTTACTAGTAACGTATTTTTCTTCACCTATAAACTCTTTTTCTTCGCCTTTTTCGTTTAATAGCGTTACCTTTACGCTAAATTCTTGCTC
>JAZRIP010000025.1:0-23720 GCA_045645345.1 Christensenellaceae bacterium | reverse complement strand
GATTTATATGTTATACTATGTATAATGGTGTAAAGTTTCAAAAAATATCTATTATATATATAAATTTAGTGTGTTTATTGAAATATTCAAAAGGTTTAATATGAGTTATAAAACTATTGACGGTCAAAATTTAAAATCAATGTTTTTAGGTGGAGCAAGTCTTTTAAAAAGTAACGCTTCAATGATTAACGACTTAAACGTGTTTCCTGTTCCAGATGGTGACACAGGTTTAAATATGACGAAAACGTTAGATGGCGGTATTGATAAAATATTATCTTGCGATGCTCACGGCGTTAACGTGGTTGCAGATAAATTTGCTCACGGTGCTTTATTTGGTGCTAGGGGCAATAGTGGCGTTATTTTATCGCAAATTTTAAAAGGTTTTAGTTTAGGCGTTGCAGGGTACGAAACTTTAGGAATTAGCCAAATCGCAAACGCTTTTAAAAAGGGTGTAGAAACGGCGTATCACGCAGTTGAACATCCCGTAGAAGGCACTATTTTAACGGTAGTTAGGGAAGCAACCGAATACGCTTGTCAAGTAACTAATCAAGACGACGGCGTAGACGTATTTTTAAAAAATCATTTAGAGCAAGCCAAAAAGACTTTATCTAAAACCAAAGAAATGCTTCCCGTTTTAAAACAAGCAGACGTTGTAGATAGTGGTGGTGCTGGCTACGTTTGTTTTGTTGACGGAATGTATAGGGGGTTAATAGGCGAAGAAATTGCCGTAACCGAAGACTTTGGCGAGAACACTAGCGATAAGGTAGATTATTCGTTATTTACTAGTGATAGCGTTTTAACTTACGGATATTGTACTGAATTTATTTTAAGACTACAAACTTCAAAGGTTGACGTTGACGCTTTTGATGAAAAAGTAATTATAGATTATTTAAAATCAATAGACGGCGACTCGATAGTATGCTATAAAGACCAAGATATTGTAAAAGTTCACGTACATACTTTTAATCCAGGGGCAGTAATAAATCATTGTCAAAAATACGGCGAATATCTCAATTTAAAAATTGAAAATATGAACCTTCAACATAGTGAAAACCAAGCAAAAGAAATTCCGTTTAAACGTAACGCAATAGTTTCAGTTGTCAACGGCGATGGATTAATAAACTTATTTAAAGAACTTGGTGCAGATGCTATTATAAATGGTGGTCAAACGGGCAATCCGTCTAGTGACGATTTCTTAAAGGCTTTTGAAAGGTTAAATTGTGAAAATATTTTCGTTTTACCTAACAATTCTAATATTTATTTAGCGGCAAAACAAGCAGGTAAATTATATAAAAAGGCAAACGTTATAGTTATAAAAACTAAGTCTATTCAACAAGGTTACGTTGCTTTAAGCGTATTTGATAGCGACGCTACAGACGTTGAAATGCTTAAAGACGACATATACGCAACTATTGAAGGTGTTACTAATTTAGAAACAACTTACGCTATAAGAGACGCCGTTATTAACGATATTTCCATTAAAAAAGACCATTTTATGACTTTTATTAACGGACGTTTAGCGTGTACCGACCAAGATGAAATTGCGTCAACTTTAAAAGCCATTTCGCTTGTTGACGATATTGAAGACAAAGAATTAATTACCGTTTTCGTTGGTCAAGACGTAACAAGCCAAGAAAAACAAAGGTTTTTAGACGAGTTAGAAGAAAATTATCCAGATTTATCGGTTACGGTATTTGATGGTGGACAAAAAATTTATAATTTCTTAATTAGTGTAGAATAAAATATTAAGGTTGAGTTTTTCTCAACCTTTTTATATTTTTATAATAACTTGACTTAATTATAAATATGTATTAAAATATATAAAGTATATAATAGGTGATTTATGCGTATTTTAGGGATTGACCCAGGGCTAGCAACTATCGGTTACGGAATAATCGACGTTGAAAAATCAAAAAGCAAAGTAATTTCTTACGGCGTGATATCTACTCCAAAAGATAAAACTATGCCCGAAAGACTTGCTATTATTGAAAATGATTTAAACACAATTATTGATAAGTTTTTGCCCGACGAAATTGCTATTGAAGAATTATTCTTTAATACAAATATAACTACGGGTATTAACGTTGCTCACGCAAGGGGAGTAATAGTGTTAACTTGCTTAAAAAGGTGCAGTAAATTATTTGAATATACTCCTTTGCAAATTAAACAAGCCTTAACGGGCTACGGCAGAGCAGAAAAACGACAAATTCAAGAAATGACTAGAACCTTTTTATCTTTAAAAAGCGTTCCAAGACCAGACGATGCTGCCGACGCTTTGGCAGTAGCGTTAACACACTCGCATACTAATAAATTAAAAGGTTCTTTTGAAATAAAGTAGGTAATTATGATAGGATATTTAAAAGGAAAAGTTTTATACGCAAATAACGGCAACGTTTTATTAGATTGCAACGGAATAGGTTACGAAGTAACTTGTTCTTCTCAAGCCTTCTCAATTTTAACTTCTAGTGGCGAAGGAGCAATTTACACTTATCTTAACGTAACCGAAAACGGCGTAGCCTTATATGGTTTTGAATCGCTTGAAGAAAAAAGTATGTTTTTAAAACTTATTACCGTTTCAGGAGTAGGACCTAAAATGGGTATAGGCGTACTTTCGTCAATGCCACTTAGAGAACTTGCGTATATAATAGCGTCGCAAGACGTAAAAAATTTATCAAAGGTAAAAGGACTTGGTAAAAAAACTGCCGAAAGAATAATTTTAGAACTCCGTGAAAATATTTCAACGCTTGACCTTCCTACCGATAAAAAGGAACAAAAAGCAATGGAACACGCCTTTACTCCTATTGAAAACGATGCAATTATTGCTTTAATGAGTTTAGGTTTTAATAGAGCAACTAGCGAAGTAGCGGTGAAAAGTGCCGTTTCAAAGGGTGCAGATACTATTGAAAGTATAATAACTTTTGCACTTCAAGTAATAAAGTAGGTAATTATGATAGACGAACAAGATATTATTTTAAGTAGCGAAGACGAAAGAGTTGTTTCGCAAGATAGAACGGTATACGACGACGTTGAAAATATTTTAAGACCAAAGTCAATGGAAAATTACGTTGGTCAAAATAAAGTAAAAGATAATCTAAATATTTTCATTAAATCGGCTAAGTTAAGGGGCGAAGTGTTAGACCATATTTTACTTTACGGCCCACCGGGACATGGTAAAACTACGCTTGCTCATATAGTTGCAAACGAAATGTCGTCACAAATAAAAATAACCAGTGGTCCATCGATAGAAAAATCGGGTGATTTAGCGTCGATTTTAACAAATTTAAACGAAGGTGACGTGCTATTTATTGACGAAATTCATAGACTTCGTCATACAATTGAAGAAATTTTATATCCTGCAATGGAAGACTTTACTATGGATTTAATCGTAGGTAAAGGTCCGTCTGCAAGGAGTATTCAAATACCTATTAAAAAATTTACTTTAATTGGGGCAACTACTAAAGCAGGTATGTTATCTTCTCCATTACGTGATAGGTTTGGCGTTTTATGTAGGCTTGAAATGTATACAGTTGAGGAACTTGCAGAAATTGCAAGGCGTTCAGCAAATACGTTAGGTATTCCTATTTCTTTCGACGCATCTTTGGAACTTGCTAAACGTAGTAGGGGTACGCCTAGAATTGTAAACCGCTTATTAAAGCGTGTTCGTGACTTTTCTACCGTGCTTGGCCACGACGAAATTTCTTATGAAGATACTAAACTTGCTCTTAACCGCTTAGAAATAGACGAATTAGGTTTAGACAGTATTGATAAAAAGATTTTAGAATCAATTATCGTTAAGTTTAACGGCGGTCCTGTTGGGCTTGATACTTTAAGTGCAACCGTCAACGAAGATGCTAATACGATTGAGGACGTTTACGAGCCGTATTTGTTGCAACTTGGCTTTATTGCTAGAACTAATAGGGGTAGGGTTTGCCTTAAAAAAGCATACGAACACCTAGGAATAGATTATCCGGAAAGTACCGATAGCCAAATTTCTATTTTTGAAGATAAAACCGATAAAAATAATAAAAAATAATATGTTATCAACAAGTGATTTTAATTACTATTTGCCAGAAGAATTAATTGCTCAAACACCTGCAAATCCTAGGGATTCTTCAAGGTTAATGGTATACGATAAAACAAACGATATAGTAAGTGATTTGCATTTTTACAACCTTTTAGATTTGCTTAAAAAGGGCGATTTATTAGTCGTAAATAATACTAAAGTTTTACCTGCAAGAATGTATGCAACCTCTCCTTTCGGTGGAAAAGTAGAAATTTTACTTTTAAAACGAATTGACTTACGTCGATGGGAAGTTATGGTAAGACCAGGCAAAAAATGTAAAGAAGGTAAAACCTTTAAAATCAACGACGAACTTTCTTTTACCATCCTAGAAAGAACTGAAAGTGGTGGAAGAATTGTAGAATTTATCTTTGACGGCGTTTTTGAAGATATAATTTCAAGGGTAGGCGAAATGCCACTCCCACCTTATATTCACGAAAAATTAAATGATAAAAATCGTTACCAAACGGTGTATGCTAAGAATTTAGGTAGTTCGGCAGCCCCAACGGCAGGTTTACATTTTACCACCGAACTTATTCAAAAACTTAAAGATAAAGGCGTTGAATTTTGCGAAGTTGAACTCCAAGTAGGCTTAGGTACTTTTCGTCCTGTAAAAGTCGAAGACGTTACAAAACACGTTATGCACACCGAAAGGTATTCAATCACCAAAGAAAACGCCGATAAAATAAATAAAGCAAAAAGTGAAGGGCGTAGAATTATTGCCGTAGGCACTACTTCAGTTAGAACTCTTGAATCGGTTGCCGACCAAAACGGATTTGTTAAAGAGTGTAGTGGTGATACTAGTATTTTTATCTACCCACCCTATAATTTTAAGTGTGTAGACGGATTAATTACTAATTTTCATTTACCCGAATCAACCTTAATTATGTTAGTTTCGGCTTTTGTAAATCGTGATAAAATACTTTCTTTGTACGAAAGGGCAGTAAGTAAAAAGTATAGGTTTTTTTCTTTCGGCGACGCTTGTCTAATCTTATAAACTTCGTTATGCTTTGTTTCTTTGCTTGCAACTAAACGTTTAAAAAATTAAAAATAAACTTTGTGAAATAAAAAACACAACACGTAATCAAACAATAAAACTAAAATTTAAAAAACAAAAAATATGGAAAAATTTTATTTTGAAACTATAAAACAAGATAGTAAAAGTGGTGCAAGGGCTGGTATTTTGCATACTCCACACGGCGATATCAAAACTCCCGTTTATATGCCCGTCGGTACGCAAGCAACCGTAAAAGGCGTGTATCCTAGGGATTTAGACGAAGTGGGGGCTCAAATTATTTTAGCAAATACTTACCACTTATATATGCGTCCTGGTGATGAAATCGTTAAAAAGGCAGGTGGCGTTCATAAGTTTATGAACTATAATAGACCTATGCTCACAGATAGTGGTGGTTTTCAAATATTTTCTCTTGCAAAACTTAACGATATTAAAGACGACGGTGTAACTTTTCGTTCAAATATTGACGGCTCAAAGCATTTTATCACTCCAGAAAAAGCCATTGATATTGAAAATAATTTGGGTGCAGATATTATTATGGCGTTTGACGAATGTACTGCTTACGGCACTGATTATAACGGGTCTAAAAAAGCAATGCATAGAACGTTAAACTGGCTTGATAGGTGTTACAACCATCACAAAAATCCTAACCAAGCGTTATTCCCGATTGTGCAAGGTAATATGTACAAAGATTTAAGACTAGAAAGTCTTAAAGAAACGTTGCCTTACGCTAAATACGGCTTTGGTATCGGTGGGTTATCGGTAGGCGAGCCAAAAGAAATTATGTACGAAATTTTAGACGAAATGTTGCCTTATTATCCAAGCGATATTCCACGCTATTTAATGGGCGTAGGTAGTCCCGACTGCTTAATCGAAGGGGTAAAAAGGGGCGTAGATATGTTCGATTGTGTTTTAGCAACGAGAATTGCTAGAAACGGCACGGCAATGACTAGTCAAGGAAAGGTAGTGGTAAGAAACGCTAAATACAAAGAAGATTTTACTCCGCTTGATGTAAATTGTAATTGTTATTGTTGTAAAAATTACACCAAAGCATATCTTCGTCATATGATTAACGTTGGAGAAATGATGGGTGGGATGCTTATAAGTTTACACAACATTGCTTTTCTAGTAAAACTTATGGACGATATGCGAAACGCTATTTTAGGCGACTATCTACAAGATTTTACTAACGAATTTTACAAAAAATACGATTTTAACGGCTAAACTAGTCAAAAAAATATATAAAATACACTTGATTTAACAAAAAAAATAATATATACTAATAAGTATTAAAAGGAGAAATTAATTATGTTTTTATTCAATTTACTTACAGAAACAAGCACGAATACTACTACGGGTGGTAATAGTTGGACTATGTACATCATAATAGGTGTAGTTTTAGTTGGTTTTATCGTAATGAACGTTATTTCTAACAAAAAACGTCAAAAACAAGCACAACAAGAACAAGAAAAGAAAGATAAACTTTGCAAAGGTACTAAAGTTCTTACAATCGGTGGTATAAGTGGTGTAGTTGTTTCAGTTGATAACGAAAATAACACTTTTGTTTTAGAAACTGCTAAAAGCCAAATTTTATTTGATAAAAGGGCTATTTACCAAATGGAACTTCCTGAAGAAGTAGTTAAGCAAGCACAAACTAAAGACGTTGAAACTAAGGCTGAAGAAAGTCAACCTGAACAAAAATAGTAATAAACAAAGGAAAACTCTCATAAAATACTACTAGTATTTTTGGGGGTTTTTATTTTGTCTAATAAGAGTTTTTTTCTAACAATTTTAAAAGGATTAATAATTTCACTTATATTTACGTTGTTTTTTATTTTGGTTTTTGCACTTTTTATAATGATTTTTAATATTCCTAACCAAGCAATAAAACCTATAAATCAAGTTATAAAAATATTAGCCGTATTTTTAGGATGCTTTTTTAGTATTGAAGGTGAAAAAGGGCTTTTAAAAGGTTTAGGGCTAGGTGCGTTAATTACCGTCGTAATATACGTCATATTTTCGTTGATAGCAAAAACTAATATTTTCACGCTTGCAATCTTGTGGGAAATTTTGCTTGGCGTTGCAGTTGGGGGATTGTCTGGAATAATTAGCGTAAACGCAAAAAAATAAAAATAAGCGAAGAATTGTCTTTCTTCGCTTATTTTTTTGCCTCATTTTAGGAATATTGTATTAATATACAATAAAAAAGAAAAAAATACTAACTAAAACGCAAAAATTTATTGACTAAATTTGTGATTGCATTTATAATAATTAGGTATATACAAGTATAAAGGGGTAGTGTTTACTTAAATAAGATACTATCTTAAAAAGTGAGGATATAATGACTAAAAGAAAATCGATAGTTACACTTGTAATAACTGCGGTAATAATGGTTATTTTGGCTGTTATGGAATTTGCTTCGTTCCCGCTTCCATCTTTTATTGAAAACGGAACTTTAAAGTATAATTCTATCGCAAGTACGATAGGTTTAGGTATAGACCTTAAAGGTGGTTATTACGTAGTAGTTACTCCAGAAGCAGAAGATGACGATGAAGAAACGGGCGATATTTTTGACAAGGCTGTTGAAGTTATTCAAACTCGTCTTGACAATAGGGGTTATACCGAAGCAACTATAACTATTCAAGGTATAGGTGATAATAGAGAAATTCGTGTAGAAATTCCAGAAGTAGACGATTACGACACCGTTAAACAATTAATAGGCTTTTCGGGTGGGCTTAATTTTACTGCTACCCAAAACCCTAACGATACTCCACTTTTAACAGGTACAGATATTAAAAGAGCAATGGCTGGTTTCGATAGCGAAACAAACGAGTACGTAGTTCACCTTGAATTTCATGCGTCGGGAATTGAAAAGTTTTCACAAGCAACTAAAGAATTAATGGGCAAACCTATGTACATTTATCTAGGTGAAGAACTTATATCTTATCCAGAAGTAACTGAACAAATAACTAGTGCTAACGCACAAATTACCGGTTTAGCATCTCAAGAAGAGGCAGAAAATATTGCAGCCGTTATTAACGCAGGTAAAACTAGTTTAAAGTTTACGGTAGGTGAGGCAAACAATATAAGTGCAACACTTGGTGAAAATGCTCTTTCGGCAACTTTAATTGCAGGTGCAATAGGTATTCTTATCGTTTGCATAATACTTGCAATTAGATACAAAGGTTTAGGCTTAGTTGCGTCGGTTGCGTTAGTTATTTATACAATTTTACTCGTATTACTTTTAGCACTCGTACCTTGGGTACAATTAACGTTACCGGGTATTGCGGGTATAATTCTTTCAATAGGTATGGCGGTTGACGCTAACGTAATTATTTTTGAAAGAATACGTGAAGAATATGCGTCGGGCAAGACAGTTGCCGCTGCTATTAAAACGGGTTTTGGTAAAGCCTTTTGGACTATTTTCGATAGTAATATTACCACGGTAATTGCAGGTATTATTCTTTTAATTCTTTGTCCAGGTACTATCAAAGGTTTTGCTATAACTTTACTTATAGGTATAGTTCTTTCAATGTTTACGGCAATCGTTATTACTCGTTGGTTAATTAAGTTATTTAATCCGTTAATTGAAGAAGATAAAAAACCTTCGTTTTTCAGTTTAAAAAAGGGGGAACAAGTTGATGAAATCTAAAATTTTTAAATTTGTAGAAAAATTCAAAATATTCCTTCCTATAGCGGTAGCGTTAATATTAACAGGTATTATTTTAATGTGTACTGTAAAAATGAACGTAGGTCTTGACTTTTCAGGCGGTGCACAATTAACTATTAATTTTGGTGAATTTGAAAGTAAAGAGCAACAAAATCAAGTTTACGAATTAGTTGAAGATACAATCATAGATGCTAAATTTGAAATAGGTGCATATCGTTGGTCAAGTGATGCTGTAAACGGAACGTCTTTAGAAATAGGTCTTGAATATAAATACGACGGCAAAGTAATTGATGCGTCAAACGTTGATTTACAACAAGAATTTTTAGATAATATTAACGGTGTTGACGATAACGATACTGAAAGTTTAAAATACAAAATTGTGACTGCAGTTAATGGTCAATATTCAAATTTTGAATTAGATAACGATAGTTTCGTTTCAAGAATAGTAAATGCAACTACGGCTCAAAACTTACTTAAAAACGCAATTTGGGCAACGGTCGTAGCAGTTATAGCAATATTAATCTACATTGCTTTAAGATTTACGTTAACGTCTGGTATTTCTGCAATACTTGCACTCGTTCACGACGTGTTAGTAATGTTAAGTTTAGTAACTATTTTCCAAATTCAAGTAAACACTACGTTTATTGCAGCAATAATAACTACAATCGGTTACTCTATTAACGCAACAATCGTTATCTTTGATAGAATAAGAGAAATTAAGAAAATGCCTTCAATGGAAAAGGCTAGCGATATAGAAATTGCAAATATGGCTGTTTCTAATACGCTTTCAAGGTCGATACTTACTACTATAACGACACTTGCAACTATTATTGTTTTATCTGTAGTATGTGCAATTATGGGCGTTTCTACAATGTTAGAATTTGCACTTCCTATTATTTTTGGTTTACTTGCAGGTTTCTATTCTTCGGTATTCCTTTCAGCGTCAATTTGGGTTTACCTTGAAAAATTGTTTAAGAGCATAAAATCAAAAGGTAAAAAAGCGTAATACGATATTTTCATCGATAATTGCAAAATAGAAATAATAAAAAACTTTTTCGGGCGAAAATCGTATTTTCGCCCGATTATGCTTTACAAAAGATTAATGGTTTAATGATAGAAGGTTTATATGATAATCAAAAAAAGAAAATTTACTAATGAAGAAATAAATTTAATAGAAAGTTTAGCAAATAAAAGCCGTCTATCGTTCGAAGTTGTGTCACTTTTATATCAAAAAGGAGTAAAGACGTTAGACCAAATAAACGATTTTATTAATCCGTCTAAAAGTCAGTTTCATAACCCGTTTTTGCTTAGTGGGATGACAAAAGCCGTTGAAAGAATTGTTAAAGCAAAAGAAAATAATGAAAAAGTAGTTATTTTCGGTGACTATGATGCTGATGGAATTTGTGCTACGTCGTTACTTTTTAAATGCTTAAAAATTTTCGGCGTACAAACAACGGCAATCGTACCTGAAAGAGAAACAGGTTATGGATTAAATGAAAATATCGTTGAATCTATTATAGAAATTGAATATCCCGACTTAATTATTACCGTCGATTGTGGTATTAGCAATTACAAAGTAATCGAGCATATTCAAGATTTAGGCGTTGACGTTATAGTAACCGACCACCACGAAATACCAGAAATTTTACCTAATACAATTACGATAAATTGCAAATTAGAAAATCAAGAATATCCTTTTTCGGGGCTTTGTGGTGCTGGTGTAGCCTACAAACTGGCATATGCTTTAATAGGCAATAAAGCAGATGATTATTTAGATTTAGTAGCCTTGGCAACGATAGCAGATAGTATGTTGCTTGTTAATGAAAACAGGGCAATAGTTGCAGAAGGCTTAAAGTTAATTAAAAACGGACGATGTCAAAAGGCTATTAAAGCACTTTTAGATAATTATCAAGGTAAAGAAATTTCTGCAAGCAATTTAATTTATTCAATAGTACCTAAAATTAATGCTGCGGGGCGTATGGGTGATGCGTCGTCGGCGTTAAGACTTTTTATAAGTCAAGACGATGGTGAAATAAATTATTTGGCAAATCAACTTAACGAATATAACGCTGAACGGCAAGAATTGTGCAACGTTTTATATAAACAGGCAAAAGAAAAAATTGCAAGTCAAGGTGCTCCAAATAAGGCAATAGTTATTTACAATGAAAACTGGATGCAAGGCTTGTTAGGTATTATTTCGGCAAGGATTGCAGAAGAATACAATTTGCCGTGTATTATGCTATCTAAAAACGGTGAAACTTATCACGGCTCGGCAAGGTCAATTGAAGGCATAAATATTTACGAAGGTTTGCGTTACGCAAAAGAGTATTTAGAAGAATTTGGTGGACACTCTCAAGCGGCAGGCGTTAAAATTAAAAAAGAAAATATTTGCTTATTTACACAAAAACTTAAAGAATACGTTTCTAAAAATATAACAAAGCAAACTTTTGTTAAAAAGACGTTAGTTGAAGATATCAATATAGAAAAATTAAACTTACGTTTCGTTAAAGAATTAAGTTTATTAGAGCCTTTTGGAATAGGCAACGAAAAACCCTTGTTTACTATAAGTTCTAAGGACGTTTACGCTTGTAGAATAAAAACGTCTTCTCACGTAAGACTTTCAATAGACAGATACGATTTAGTTTATTTTAACGGAGAAAAAGATTTAAATTTATTAAATTCTAGTGGGGAAAAACACATTGTATTCGAGTGTGGTATATCTAATTTTAATAACGTTGAACACGTTTCGTATATAGTTAAGCACGTTGAAGAAGAATTTCAATTAAATCAAAAATTACATATAAATTGCTTATTAAAGGTATGTGAAGATATTTTATCAAACCAAATAAGTGGAGATTATATTGAGTGTAACCAAGACGTTTTATCGCAAGTCGACCCGTTTGGTTATGGTACTTTACTTTGTGTGACTAATCCAAACAATTTAAAATATTATCAACTAGACGAGTACGTCGTTACTGCATCTAATCTTTTGCAAATGAACGGAAAAACGGTGGTAAAAGTAGGTGGAATAACCGATGAAGAGGCTATTTTATATAGTAAAATTATATTTTTAGATAATCCGTTTATAACGCCTAAAATTCGTGGCGTAACTAACGTAGTAAACGTTAAAATTCCAAGTTATATGCCTTGTTTAAATAGGGATATTTTAATTGATATTTATAAACAATTAGTCAAGATTGTTAATTTAAACGAAGCAAAATACGAAAATAAAATTTATTTTTTAGTACAAGGCGATTACACGCTTGAACAAATAGTTTTTTCAATCGAAAGTTTAAAAGAATTAGGAATTTTAAAGCGTAGGGGATTAGATTATTACGTTGATAATAGCGTAAAGAAAGACCTTTTAAGTTCTTTGATATTTAACAAGTTTAGCAGTTAGGTGAATTTATGGACCAATTTGACAAAAGCATATTAATTAACGTTGAGAAAAGTTATTCAAAAGAAGAGGCCGATTTAATATGCAAAGCATATTACTTTGCAAAAGAGGCACACGCTAATCAAAAAAGGGCGTCGGGTGAGGAGTATTTTACTCACCCACTTAACGTTGCAAAAATTTTAATTGATTTAAAAATGGACGCTAACACTATTAGTGCCGCATTTTTGCACGACGTTTTAGAAGATACGTCTGTTTCTGACGACGATATTAAAAGGGAATTTAACGACGAAGTTTTAGAACTTGTTGAAGGAGTTACTAAACTTGATAAAATAGAGTTTAAATCGCAAAAAGAAGAACAAGCCGAAAATTTTAAAAAGATTTTCGTTTCAATGGCAAAAGACATAAGGGTAATTATTATTAAACTTGCCGATAGACTTCATAATATGCGTAGTTTAAATTTCTTATCGCACGAAAGACAATTAAAAATTGCTAACGAAACGTTAGAAATATTTGCTCCTTTGGCTGGCAGATTAGGTATTTCTTCGTTAAAGTGTGAACTTGAAGATTTATGTTTAAAATATATCGACCCAGAGGCGTATGAATATCTTTCAGTAAACATAAACGTAAAAATTGAAGAAAGGCGTGCTTTCGTTCAAAAAGCAGTAGACGCTTTAAAAGAAATTTTAATTGAAAGTAAAATTAACGGAGAAGTTTTCGGTAGGTCAAAGCATTTTTATAGTATATATCGTAAAATGAAAAAGCGTAATAAACCGCTTGACCAAATTTACGATTTAACTGCAGTAAGGGTACTTGTTAATACCGTTGACGAGTGTTACGAACTTTTAGGTAAAATTCATAAACGCTGGTCGCCTATGCCAGGTAGAATAAAAGACTACATTGCAATGCCTAAAGAAAATATGTACCAAAGTTTACACACTACGGTAGTAACGAGTTTCGGTCAAATTTTTGAAATACAAATTAGAACTTACGAAATGAATACGACTGCCGAATATGGTATTGCTGCACACTGGCAATATAAAGAAAATAAAGAATCGGCAGATAGTTTCGATAAACGTTTATCGTGGATTAGAGAAGTACTAGAGTGGCAAGGTGGGCTTAAAGACTCGGGCGAATTGATAGAGTCTTTAAAAACCGACGTGTACAATACTGAACTTTTAGTATTTACGCCAAAAGGCGAAGTAATAAGTCTTGTTAAAGATAGTACGCCTATTGACTTTGCTTATAGAATACACACCCATATCGGTAATAAGTGCGTAGGTGCAAAAGTTAATGGAAAAATAGTTCCGTTATCTACCACTTTGCAAGTTGGCGATATAGTTGAAATTATTACGTCTAACAATAGTAAAGGACCTTCTTGGGACTGGCTTAAAGTAGTTAAATCTAACGGAGCAAAGGCAAAAATTAAATCTTTCTTCAAAAAGGCAATGAGTGAAGAAGACAAAGTCAAACTTGGTAAGCAAATGCTTGAAACGGAAGCCAAAAACAAAGGGTATTCTCTCTCGACTATTTTGACGGATTCCGGCTTTGAAAAACTTTCTCAAAAATTAAGTTTCTCGTCAGTTGATGAAATGTATGCAAGTGTGGGCATAGGTGCAGTTACCGTAAACCAAGTATTAGGTAAGTTAATCGACTATTATAAAAAAGAAGCCCCAGTTGACGCTTTACATTATCCACAAAGTATTGCAACTAAAGTAGTTCACTCAACGGGTGACGTTACTATTAAAGGTATCGACGGCTTACTTATAAGATTTGCAGGTTGCTGTAATCCCGTTCCCGGTGACGAAATAATAGGCTTTATTTCTCGTGGTAGGGGTGTTGCTATTCATAGAAAGGATTGTCCTAATATGAAGTGGGAAGACCCACAAAGACTTATTCAAGCAGAGTGGACGGGTAAAGTCGGTTTAGAAGGTTATACGGTAAGTTTAAGGATACAAGCAAGAGAAGATAGTACCGTATTAGCACACTTGTCTAACGGCTGTTCTAGATACAATATTTTTATACTTGCAATTAACGGCAGAATTGACGTTAAAAGTCATATGTCTATCGTTGATACGACGTTAAAAATAAACAAAAAAGAAGACTTAGACAATCTTATTAGAGACCTTAAAAAAGAAAGAAGTATTTTTGACGTATTTAGGAGTACGAATTAATGAAATTATATACCTTTCAAACGGGCGAAATGTCAGTTAATACCTACGTTTTTGTAAATGAAGAAAGTAATTTAGCAGTTGCTTTCGACGTTGGTGGCGATGCCAAATATTTAATGCTTAGCGAGTTAAAATTAGGCTTTAAAATTACCGATATTATCTTAACTCACGGACACTTTGACCATATAGGAGGAGTTTACGATTTTTATAAAAGGGGAGTAAACGTTTATATTTCAAACGAAGAAAAAGATTTTATAAAAAACGGCAATTTGAATTTGTCTAATTATTTTGGTAGTAGCGTACAACCTTTTGAAATAAAATCTTATTTTTCAGGTGGCGATGAAATTATTTTAAACGATATGACTTTTAGCGTAATTGCAACTCCAGGACATACAAAAGGCAGTTGTTCGTTTATTATAGGCGACTATTTAATTTCGGGCGACACTTTGTTTAGTGGTAGTTTTGGTAGAACTGATTTTCCAACGGGAGATATGGAAACGTTAAAAGCGTCAATTAAAAAATTGTTTAATTTAGAAAAAGATTATATAGTATTATCGGGACACGGCGATAAAACTAAACTTTCATTTGAAAGACAAAGTAATCCTATAAAATATTATGATTAATACGACGAGAGAAGATTATAAAAAAGATTTAGAAGAAGTTATTTTTATGTTTACCGACGGCGACGATATCGTGCTCGAGCATAAAGAAGAAAACGACGGAAAAATATTTAAAAATTATTACAAATTAAACGGCAAGGACTACTATTTTGAAAATACTGCAATTTGTAACGACCTGTTATCCTTAAAACGTATGGAAAAACGTTTTTCAAAATTAGGCCTTTATAAAATATTGTCTAGCCACTATAATTTAAAGTTAGAGTGGGGTGCTTTAACGGGGATAAGACCAACTAAAATGGCTTATCAAGCAGGCGATAATTTTGAAAAAGAATTTGAAGAAGTATTTTCCGTTTCTCCTAAAAAAATTTCTTTAATAAAAGATATTTTACAAACACAAAAGGGAATAATAGATTCAAAAGGCGAATATAGCGACGTTTTCGTTAGTATTCCGTTTTGTCCAACCAAGTGCCTTTACTGTTCGTTTATATCTCAACAAATAACCAAGCCTAAAATCGTTGAAGATTACGTTTATGCATTAATTAAAGAAATTGAAAGCGGGTTTGATTTAATTAAAAATCCACGTTCATTGTATATAGGCGGTGGAACGCCGGTAAGTTTGAAAGTCGAGCAGTTAGAAAGACTTTTAACTGCGTTAAAACCTATAATAGAAAAGGTAAAAGAGTTTACGGTTGAGGCAGGTAGACCAGACGCAATAACCTTTGAAAAACTTGCTATTTTAAAAAAATACGGAGTAACTAGGGTGTGCGTTAATCCACAAACTTTTAACGATAGAACGCTTGAAATTATAGGAAGAAAACACACTAGTCGTGATATATTAGAAAAATACGAACTCGTAAAAAGTTTCGGTTTTAGCGTTAATATGGACTTTATTGCAGGGCTACCTAACGAAACTTTCTTTGATTTTGAAAATTCTTTAAAAAAGGCGATAGAGTTAAGTCCCGACAATATAACCGTGCATACTTTATGCCTTAAAAAAGGTTCGGCGTTAAAAGAAAAAGTTAAAAGGTTAAGCGTTGACGAAATTTCAAAAATGATAGATTTTTCTCACGAAATTTTAAAGCAAAACGGATACAATCCTTACTACCTATATAGGCAAAAATATATGGCGGGCAACCTTGAAAACACGGGGTATAGCAAAAAGGGTAAAGAGTGTATTTATAATATCGACGTTATGGAAGAAACTTCGTCGAATATTGCCTTTGGAGCAAACGCCGTTTCAAAAGTAGTTTTTTTAGATGAAAATAGAATTGAAAGGTACGGCACGCCTAAAGACGTATTAACTTACGTTAATAAGGTAGAAAAAATAATAAAAGATAAGGAAAAATTGTTTTATGAAGGCTAATTTGTAAAAAGACTAGATAAAACGTTTGCTTTTTGTAAAAATATATGTTATATTATGTAGGTACTTTTGACTAGGACAAAGGGGGACTCGTCCTTGTTCTTGGTTAAAAGCAAATATATTTCCATAATGGAGGATAAATAAATGGAAAAAGAATTAAAAGCATCAATTATTGACAGTTACAAAACACATGAAGGTGATACTGGTTCAGTTGAAGTACAAGTTGCACTTTTAACTGAAAGAATTAATCATCTTAACGAACATCTTAAACAAAACAAACAAGACAATCACTCAAGACGTGGTCTTATGAAGATGGTAGGACGCAGAAAGGGACTTTTAGACTATCTTAAAAATAAAGATATTGAAGCTTACAGGGCTCTTATTGCTAAACTCGGTTTAAGAAAGTAATATTAAAGGGGGCGTATTCTATACCCCCTTTTTTTAATAAAGATATATTCAAGTTAAAGATAGGGGTCTTTAACTTTTAAAAGTATAGAAATTTAAGGAGAGTTAGTATGTTAGAAAATTTTAAAGTTTTTTCGACGCAAATCGGTGGCAGAGAAGTTAAAGTTGAAGTTGGCAAATATGCTCAACAAGCAAATGGTTCTTGCTTTATTAGATGTGGCGAAACGGTAGTTATGGTTAACGTAACTATGGCACCAAAAGCACGTGAAGGTATGGACTTTTTTCCATTAAGCGTTGATTACGAAGAAAAAATGTATGCCGTTGGTAAAATTCCAGGCGGTTTCAAGAAAAGGGAAGGTAGGGCTAGCGATAAGGCTATTTTAGTTTCAAGATTAATCGATAGACCTATTAGACCACTTTTTCCAAAAGGAATATTTAACGACGTTACGGTTATCGCAACGGCTTTATCTGTTGAACCAGATATTATGCCAGAACCACTTGCAATGCTTGGTTCTTCTGTAGCGTTAGCAATTTCGGATATTCCTTGGCAAGGACCTACGGGTTCAGTTTTAGTTGGAATGGTTGACGGCGAATACGTTATAAATCCAAACTTAGCACAAAAAGAGAAATCTGATTTAAGTCTTTACCTTTCAGGTACTAAAGACGCTATTATGATGGTTGAAGCAGGTGCTAAAGAAATTGAAGACGAACAAATGATTAAAGCAATCTTGTTTGGTCACGAAGAAATTAAACGTCAATGCGAATTTATCGAAGGTATAGTAGCAGAATGCGGTAAAAAGAAAATTGAAATGGAATTATATCAAGTTCCTACCGACCTTGACGATGCGGTTAGAGCATACGCAAGTGAAAAACTCGATTACGCACTCGATACTTTTGATAGAGAAGTTCGTCAAGCACGTCAAGACGAAGTTGAAAAAGATTGTCTTGAACATTTTAGCGAAATTTATCCGGATATGGCGAGAGAAATTATTGATTCTCTTTACTATATAACTAAGGAAAAAGTTCGTGCAAAAATCACTAACGACGGAGTTAGGCCAGATGGTAGAACGCTTACTGAAATTAGACCTATTTGGTGTGAAAACGGCGTATTACCAAGAGTTCACGGCTCAGGCGTATTTACTAGGGGACAAACTCAAGTTATGACAACTTGTACGCTTGGTACGGTTAGCGAAGTTCAAAAACTCGAAGGTTTAGACGACGAAGTTGCTAAACGTTATATTCACCACTATAATATGCCAGGTTACGCATCTGGTGAAGCAAAAGCATTAAAGAGTCCAGGTAGACGTGAAATCGGTCATGGTGCACTTGCTGAAAGGGCGTTAGAACCAGTTATTCCACCTGTTGAAGAATTTCCTTACGCTATAAGGCTTGTTTCTGATGTATTATCTTCAAACGGCTCGACTTCGCAAGGTTCGGTTTGTGGCTCTACGTTGGCACTTATGGATGCAGGCGTTCCTATAACTCGTCCGGTTGCTGGTATTGCTATGGGACTTATTAAAGACGTTAACTCTGGTAAAGTTTCAGTTATGAGTGATATTCAAGGCTTAGAAGATTTCCTTGGCGATATGGACTTTAAGGTTGCAGGTACTACGAAAGGTATTACGGCAATCCAAATGGATATTAAAATTAAGGGTATAGACGAAGCAATTTTACGTCAAGCAATTTCTCAAGCAAACGCAGGTAGGCAACATATCTTAAATAAAATGCTTGAAGTTCTTCCGCAAGTTAAACCTAGTCTTTCTAAATATGCTCCAAAGATTATTACGTTTGAAATTAATCCAGAAAAGATTAAAGACGTTATAGGTTCGGGCGGAAAAACTATTAATAAAATCATTGAAGAAACTGGCGTTAAAATTGATATTGAAGAAAGCGGTAAAGTGTTTATTGCTACTTACGAAGAAGATACTAAAAACGCTGAAAAAGCAAAAGCAATTATCACTTCTATTGCAAAAGACCTTGAAGTTGGCGATATGTTTATTTCTACGGTTGTTAGAATTCTTCCAACGGTTGGTGCTTTCTGTGAACTTACTCCTAATAAAGACGGTATGATTCACATTTCTAAAATGAGCAAAGAAAGAATTAAGAGTGTTGAAGACGTATTAAAAATAGGTGACACCGTAAAAGTTGAAATTATTAAAATTTCTGAAAAAGGAGTTGACCTTAAACTTCTTGAAAAAATTGAACAAGAATAATTAATCTACACCCTAGGCGGGCTGCTTAGGGTGTATTAAAAACTATGGAAAAAATAAAACGTTTAAATATTATTAGTAAAATAATATTGTTGTTAATAACTATTGCTTGGGGGTCGTCGTTTGTTATTTTAAAAGAAACGATCAACCATCTACCTATTTTTTACGTGTTAGCGTTAAGATTTTTGCCTTCAAGCATAATTTTATTTTTAATATTTTTTGCTAAAATAAAAAATAAAATTAATAAAACAAGTATATTTCACGGTGTTATTATAGGCGTTATTTTGTTTTTAGCCTATGCAATACAAACGCTTGGCGTAAAATATACTACTGCGTCAAGAAATGCATTTTTAACTGCGTCTTATTGTGTGTTAACTCCGTTTTTGGCTTATTTTATTAATAAAACAAAGTTACGTAGTTATAACGTAATATCGGCAATTATGTGTATAACGGGCGTTGGTTTCGTCGTTTTTTCGGGTGTGAGTGAAGAAAATGCTCAAAGTTTAATGCTTGGTGACTTTTTAACTCTAGGTTGTGCAATTTTCTATGCTTTACAAATAATTATGATAAACAAGTATCAAAACATAAAAGGCGACGATGGACTAGTTTTATTAATATTTGAATTGCTTACGGTTGGTGTTTGTTGCTCTGCAACAACGCTTATAGTAGAACTTCCTAAAAACGGCATAGTAGCGTATGTGTTAAACCTAGAACAAGTTTTAAAAATAGGTTATTTAATGCTAGTTTGTACCTTATTTGCTCAACTTGGACAAATGCTTGGTCAAAAATACGTTGAAGAAAACGAGGCGTCGTTAATTTTAAGTTTAGAAGCCTTTTTCGGTGCGTTATTCGCAGTTATAATAGGTGATGAAAAGTTTACTTACTTACTAATAATAGGCTTTGTAATTATCTTTATTTCACAACTTATAAACGAACTTAAAATTGACGTTTTAAAGCCTTTTAAAAGTATTAAAGGATAAAGACTATGACTAAGACAATAAAATCTAATTTTATATATAAAATTATTTTGTTTGCAACTGCGATTGCGTGGGGTTCAACCTTTTTGATAATGAAACAAACGGTAAAAGACGTTCCTTTGTATTTTACCTTGTTTATAAGGTTTTCCTTTGCCGGCGTATTGCTTGCTTTAATTTTTCATAAAAGATTTTTTAAAAACTTAAATAAAAAAACCTTAATTCACGGAATAATAGTAGGTCTTGTTTTAGCCGTAGGTTATACCTTACAATCAACCGGTTTAACTTTTACTACTCCGGCAAGGAACGCTTTTTTAAATGCTGTTTATTGCGTATTTACTCCCTTTTTAGCCTTTTTCATTAATAAAAATTCACTAAATAGTTACAATTTAATTTCGGCAGCACTTTGCGTTTTAGGCGTTGGTTTCGTTGCGTTGTCAAGTTCTGATAGTGCTATAGCGTCAAACCCACTTTTAGGTGACGGATTAACTTTATCGAGTGGTATCTTTTTTGCTTTACAATTAATTTTTATAAAAAGATATCAAAAAACTGAAGATAATCCAAAAGGCGACGATAAAATAACCATGCTTGCTATAGAACTTATTACGGTTGGTGTTTTTATGGCTATTTTAACTTTATCGGTAGAGTTGCCGTTTAGGGGAATAGGTGCTTACGTATTAAATTTAGAACAAATTATTAAAATAGGCTATTTAATGCTTGTTTGTACGTTTGGAACTCAACTTGCAATAAGCGTTTCACTTGATAAAACTAGTGAAAACCAAGCGTCGCTAATTCTAAGTTTAGAAGCCGTATTCGGTATGCTTATTTCAGTAATTTTCGGTGATGAAAAATTAACCGTACTAATGGGAGTAGGTTTCGTCGTAATATTTATAGCAGAACTTATTGCAGAACTAAAAATAGACGTTTTTAAACCATTTAGAAAATTAAATAAATAGATAAAGCCCTTTTGTTACACAAAAGGGTATTTAATTTTAAATAATGAATAAAAATTTTAATAAGGGGTAAACTAATAAAACACCACTCATACATAGGAGAAAATTTATGACGAGTAAAGTAGTTATATGTGGTGTAGATACTTCAAGTTTACCAAAATTATCTAAAGAAGAAAGTTTATCGTTACTTGAAAGAATTAAATCTGGTGACGAAATTGCTAAAAATAAGTTTATTACGGCAAATATTAGGTTAGTTTTATCTATAATAAAAAGATTTCCTAATTCTAAAATAAGTTACGACGATATGTTTCAAGCAGGTTGCGTAGGGTTAATTAAAGCGACTTTAAATTTTGACCTATCTTTTAACGTAATGTTTTCAACCTATGCAGTCCCTTTAATCATAGGAGAAGTTAAAAGGCTTATTAGAAATTCAAACGGAGTAAGAGTTTCTCGTTCAATTAGGGATACTGCTTACAACGTTTTAAAAACTAGGGGAGAACTTGAAAAAGAAAATGATAGGATTACTAGTCAAATGGTTGCTGAAAAATTAAACATTTTAGAAAGTGAAGTGGTATATGCTCTCGACGCAATAAGCGATAATATTTCGCTTTACGACCCCGTTTACAATAAAGAAGGCGAAGAACTTTTACTAATGGATAAAATTGAAGATAGTACTGAAAATGAAGAAAAGTGGGCTGAAAACGCTTGTTTAAAAAATGCAATGGAACGTTTAGAAGATAGAGAAAAGAAAATTCTATATATGCGATATTACGAAGGTAAAACGCAAACTGAAATATCTTCAAGCGTAGGGCTATCACAAGCACAAGTAAGTAGAATAGAAAAAAACGCTTTAAAAATTTTAAAAAGCAAAATAAACTAATATTATGAGGCTAAATTAATTTTAGTTGCTTTTTTATTGAATTACTTTCAATAATTTGATATAATTTATTTATGAAAGAATTTTGCTTTAAAGTAACTAAAGAAAATAACGGCTCTAAAATTAAAGATTTTTTAAAAGAAAAGAGTGTTTCTACTGAAATTTTATTAAAAGTAAAAATAGGTGGAATATTTCTAAACGGCGAAGTCGTAAAAAACGTTAACAACCTATTAAAAGAAGGCGACACGTTAATTATGAAAATGCCAAAAGACGAAAAAAATAAGTATATAACGCCAGTTGTAAAAGATTTAGAAATTTTATACGAAGACGAATATTTTATAGCCGTAAATAAGCCTAAAGGAATTTTAACGCACTCCTTAAAATACAATAAAACTCTTTCGTTAGAACAAATTATATACGGATATTTTAATAACCAAGATTTTTGTTTTAGACCGATAAACAGGCTTGATAAAGATACTAGTGGAATAATTATAATAGCAAAAGATACTTATACTGCAAGTTTGCTTGGCGAAAAATTAAAAAAAGGTGAAATTATTAAAACGTATTCGGCGGTTGTTGCCAACCAACCGAAAAGTCGTCGTTTTATCGTTGAAAAACCTATTTTAAAATTGCCAAATAGCGTAAAAAGATTTTGTGACGAAAAAGGCAAATATGCAAAAACGGAATTTATTTACGTCAAAAAGGTGCTTGGCGATAAATATTTATTAGACGCAATATTATACACCGGTAGAACGCATCAAATTAGGGTGCATTTACAAAGTGAAAACCTATCTTTATACGGAGACGACTTGTACGGCTCGTCGTCAAGTCAAGGGTATATCTTACACGCTAAAAAAATAGAATTTCTACATCCGTTTACTAATAAAAAAGTAATAATTGAAAGCCCGTTAATCATATAATAAACGGGAAATAAAATATGATTATTAAATATAGCGAGTTAAAGAAAAAAGACGTTGTAAACGTAACGAACGGAAAAAATTTAGGGAAAATAATTGATTTAATTATTGATAGCAATTGTGGAAAAATTCTTAAATTAATAGTAACGGGCAAGAAAAACGGATTATTTTTTTGTGAAGAAATGGAAATTTCTTACAATCAAATAACGAAAATAGGCGACGATGCAATACTTGTAAAAATTTGTAACGATAGGGCGATTAGTCAAAAAGAAGAAGTCCTAGACGAACAAGACGAATAAAACGCTAAATTCTAATTGAATTTAGTGTTTTTTATTGAAAATTTTAATTAAATAATGTACAATGTAAAAGGAGAAAGGTTTATGCAAAAACAAGATAACGCTAATATAAAAAATACTGCGAATTTATTTAATTACTTAATTGTATCAATAGTTTTAGTTTCGGTACTTTCTAGTTTAACTTTAAATATTATAAGTAGTCTTACGAAAATAGATTTAGACGTTTTAACTAGTAGCGACGTTTACGTTTGTTTTTCTTATTCGTTAACGAGTATAGCCTTTTTGCTTGCGTTACTTTTATTTTCAAAAACAAACAAAAAACCATTTACTAAATTATTTGAGTGTGAAAAGCCTAATTCTAAAAGCATAATAGCAACTTTATTAATTACTTTTGGTATGTTGTTTGGGCTTTCTAATTTAAACGCTATAATTTACGAGTTTTTGCTAAGCATAGGCGTAAATGCATCTTCTCCGTCTTTACCTACTTTTTCACCATTAAGTTTTATAGGAATATTATTATTCGTTTGCATATTGCCACCTATATTTGAAGAAGTCATTTTTAGGAATATTCTATTTAAAGATTTTTCAAAATACGGCACTATTTTAGCAATTTTATTAACGTCGTTTTTATTTTCAATTTATCATATGTCGATATCGCAAACTGCGTATCAATTTATTGTCGGCGTATTGTTTTCTCTTATAATTTTAAGTGGGGGAAATTATATTTTAACGGCAATAAGTCATTTTATTAATAATTTATTCGTAGTTTTAAATTATTATTTTTTTAATTTAACTTTT
>JAZRIP010000024.1:0-29623 GCA_045645345.1 Christensenellaceae bacterium | reverse complement strand
GCCAAAGTTATATTAAATAAATCCACAACTTGCCGTTAGGCAAATTTCACCGCCGTAGGCGATATCACTTGTCGTTAGACAAATATAACAAATCCGCTTGCGGATTTATTTAGTTGCCGAATCCCTTGTAGGGACTCGGCTTTTCAAGTTCTTTTTTTGTTGCTTTTTATATGTTTTGTAAAAAACTTGACACTCAAAGTTATTAGTTATATACTAATAACATATAAAGGAGAAAACCTTATGTTTAACATTAAAAAAGTTGGCGTTTTTCTTTTACTTTTATTATCAACTATAACAACTTGCTTTACTTTTACAGGTTGCAATAATAGTAGCGACTGTCGAAAAGGCTATATGCACCATTTTGATAGCACTTATCATTGCTTGTATTGCGACAAAACGTACTGCGAAGTAAACGGTCACTTTTACAATGACAACTACTGCGAACTTTGTGGAGATACTAAATCGCAAGGATGTAAAAAAAGCACGCCAAGTGATACGCCTTATGGTATGATAATAGGCTTTGGTATAGGACTTTTAATAGTTGGCTTAATTTCACACTTTATAGGAATTCAAATTTCAAGTCCGTTCCTTATGCGAGCACCAATAGTCGTATTTTTCTTTACTACGATTGCTATTTTCTTCCAGTTTGGAGTTTTATCTGGCATAATTATGCTAATATGCCTGATTATTTACTCCGTAATAAGTGTAGGCATGAACAAAAAATATCTTGACTACGACGATATTTTTTAACGACGATTTATACAAAAAAGAACTTGAATTGATTTCAAGTTCTTTTTTAAATTTTTGTGCTTTTACTAAGTTTGTAATAATTGTTCAAGTATTGGCGTTATTGTAGCCGTTAAAATTTCGTAACCTTTAGCCGTAAGATGTCCGCCATCAGTCGTGTATTCGGCATTAATTTCACCCGTTAATAAATCGAATAAAGGAGTATACAAGTCTACAAAACTAAAATCGTATTTTTCAGCAAGCAGTTTAATTTTTACGTTATTAAAAGTTGCTTGTTGATTGTTTTTGCCCCAGTAATCACCACCCATTGCCGTTAACGAAAGCAATACCACTTTTGTATTTGGCAAAGTTTGTTTAATGCTAATTAAAATTTTTTCATAGTTATCAAACATAGTGTTAATATTGTTTGCACCTATAAGTATCGTTACAACTTTAGGTTTTAAATCAAACAAAGACGTTTGCAAGCGTTTTTCTAAATCAAACGTAGTGTCTCCTCCTATACCACGATTTGTCACTTTGTATTGTGGATAATATTTTTTTACGTTGTACCCATCGGTAAGGCTATCACCTAAAAAGGATACGTCCATCTCATAATCGGCGTATAACGAATTTTCTTCTGCATACTGACGTAGTTTTTCAGTCCTATACGAATTTACAAACGCTTCCCACTCTTTTTGTTTTTTTGCGTCGGGAATAACTTTAATAAAAATATATAAAGACGTTGCTACTATTATTGCTAAAATTATGCTTGAAACAACTAACAATTTCTTTTTCATAATAAAAGTATAACATTTAATAAGCAACATTACAATAATTTTAATTTTAAATTTAATTGTTTTTTAAGAACAAAAAAAGAACTTGAAATCAATTCAAGTTCTTTTTAATTTTACTAATCTAATAAGACGTTAATAACGACTTAAAATTATTCAGCAACAGCAGTAGCACCAGCTTCTTTAAGTTTTTCAACCATTTTGTCTGCTTCTTCTTTAGCAACTGCTTCTTTAAGAACGCCCATTTTTTCAACAGCGTTTTTAGCTTCAACAAGACCAAGACCAGTAAGTTCTCTAACTGCTTTGATAACTGCAATTTTGTTTGCACCAACTTCTTTAAGAACTACGTTGAATTCTGTCTTTTCTTCAGCAGGAGCTGCTTCTTGAGCAACTGGACCTGCAACTGCAACTGGAGCAGCAGCACTTACGCCGAATTCTTCTTCAATTGCTTTTACTAAACTGTTAAGTTCGATAACAGTCATACCTTTAATTTCTTCAATAATTTTTGCAATATCTGCCATTTTTATATCCTCTCTTAATTTTTTAAATTTGTTTAGGTTATTCACCCATTTTTTCAGCCACCTTATTAAGTGCGACTGCTAAACTACTAATCATACCTTGTAACGTACCTGCGAGTGTTGCGATGAGAACGTCTTTTGATGGAATTGCTGCCAACGTTTTAACACCGTTTGCGTCAACGTATTCGCCGTTTACGTAACCACTTTTTGCTGAAAGTTTATTCTCATACTTCTTTGCATTTTCAGATACGATTTTTGCTGCCGTAGTTTCGTCTTGACCAAACGCAAACGCAGTAGTTCCGTTAAGGCCTGCATCAAAACTCGTTACGCCTAAATCGTTAAACGCACGTCTAACCAAAGTATTTTTTAATACTTTGTATTGTACGTTTGCCTTTCTAAACGCCGTACGGAGTTCAGTATCTTCTGCAACCGTAAGTCCTTTATAATCAACTAAGATTACCGACTTGCTTTCAGCAATTTTTGCTTTAATTTCTTCTACAACTTTCTTTTTTGCTTCAAAATTTGCTGACAAAATTTTTTACCTCCTTTAAGATTTAGCAAAAGAAAACGCTTTTAGCCAAAGTAGACTAAAAGCGTATATAATTACTACGTTTTAAAAGTTTACCTCGGCTGGTGTAGAAACTCTACTTAAAAACCTGCTTTCTTCGGCTATTTAATTGTTAACGTTGATATTATAATATGAAAAATCTAAAATGTCAAACGTTTATTAAATGTTTTTTGTTGTAACTTTAACGCCAGGACCCATTGTGCTAGTAATTGCAATACTCTTAATGTATTGTCCTTTAGCAGCCGCTGGTTTAGCCTTAATAATAGCGTCAAGTAACGCAGTGTAGTTTTGTAAAAGTTTTTCTTTGCCGAAACTCTTTTTACCGATTGAACAGTGAATAACAGCCGTTTTGTCAAGTCTGTATTCAACTTTACCTGCTTTAACTTCGTTAATTGCTTTTACTACGTCCATAGTAACCGTACCTGATTTTGGACTTGGCATAAGGCCTTTTGGACCTAATACTTTACCGATTCTACCAACAACACCCATCATATCTGGAGTTGTGATAACAACGTCAAATTCAAACCAGTTTTCTTTTTGAATTTTAGCAACGATATCTTCTGCACCAACGTAATCAGCACCTGCTGCAGCGGCAGCGTCTGCCTTGTCACCCTTAGCGATAACTAAAACTCTTTGAGTTTTACCAGTACCGTTAGGAAGTACGATAACGCCTCTAACTTGTTGGTCTGCTTGTTTTGGGTCTACACCAAGTTTTGTGTGAAATTCAATAGTTTCATCAAACTTTGCTTTTGCAGTTGCAAGAACAATGTCCATTGCTTCTTCAATTTCATATTGCTTAGTAGTATCAAAAGATTTAATACTATCAGCGTATTTTTTTCCGTATTTCATTATAATCCTCCTTGTGGTATTTACGAGAACTTAATCTCTCCCACTATTCCCTTTTATTCTTCGACAGTAACACCCATACTGCGTGCAGTACCAGCAATCATACTCATACAAGCTTCTAAAGACGCTGCATTTGTATCTACCATCTTAATTTTAGCTATTTCTTCAACTTGAGCTTTAGTAAGTTTTGCAACTTTCTTTTTGTTAGGTGAAGCACTAGCCGTTTCAATTCCACAAGCTTTTTTAATAAGTTCTGGTGCTGGTGGCGTTTTAAGAATAAACGTAAACGAACGGTCTTGATAAATAGTGATAACTACGGGAATAACGTAACCCATTTTATCTTGAGTTTTTGCATTAAACTCTTTAGTGAATCCAGGCAAATTAATACCATAAGGTCCAAGTGTTGAACCAACTGGTGGGCCTGGGGTTGCTTTACCGGCTTGTAACTGTAATTTTACAACAGCCGTTACTTTTTTAGCCATAATAACATCCTCCATTATAGTGGTAATTGCAAGACGTCCTTAAAAATTTTTACGCCTCTCCCACTTATTCTTACGGGAAACCCCGATAAGGTCAATTAAATCTTTTTAAGTTGAACGTAATCAACGTCAACTTCAGTTTCAGTGTTAAACATTGCAACTTTAACTTTTGCTTTTTGCGTATTGTCGTTAAGTTCTAAGATAACGCCTTCAAACCCGTCTAACGGACCAGAAACGATAACGACTTTGTCACCAACGACGTAGTCAATTTCATTAACCGTATCTTCAAGACGAATTTTCATAACTTCTTCGTCGGTAAGCGGTAATGCTTTTCCTTGCGGACCAACGAAACCCGTTACGCCACGGGTGTTTGTTATTAAATACCAAAGTTCGTTTGAGTATACGAGTTTGATAAATACGTACGAAGGCATAATTTTACGCAAAACAACCTTCTTTTTACCATTTTTTTCTTCAATCGTTTCTTCCATAGGAATTTTGATATCTAAAATTTGGTCTTGAAGATTGCTATGTTCAATCATCTTCTTTAAAGTTTCAGAAACAAGCGTTTCATAACCCGAGTAGGTATGAATAACGTACCATTTTGCTTTTTCGTTAGCCATTATTAACCCCCGATTTTACCAAGTAAATCAAAAAGGTTAGACAAACCGAAGTCAATAAGCGTAATCACTACTGCAAATACAAGCACTACGCCTATAACGATGCCCGTTTGTTTAACGACTTTTGAAAAAGAAGGCCACGATACTTTTTTAATTTCAGCGAAAACTTCTTTTATTTTCTTGCCCCATTTTTTAAGGAAAAACTCTTTTTTCTTTTCGTTTTTCTTTTGAGCAACTTCTTTGTTTTTTGTTACTGTTTGTTCTTTCATTATAAATAACCTCTATGTATTTTTACCTAAAATACAAACGGATAAATTAGCCCTTATTATTTCGTTTCTTTGTGGGCTGTGTGTTTTTTGCAGAAAGGACAATATTTATTCATTTCCATTCTGTCTGGGTTGTTTTTCTTGTTTTTGTACATATCGTAATTTCTTTGTTTGCATTCAGTACAAGCAAGCGTAACTTTAACCGTATTTCCTTTAGCCATTTTCAAAATCCATCCTAAAAAATTAACACCCCTTTTGGAGTGCTATTCTATTTTATACGATTAGCCTTATAATGTCAATCGTTTTTTTGTGATTTTTTATACTTTTTAATAAATTTTTAATTTATTTATAGTGTTTTTACCTTATTTTTAATTTTGTTCGTCTAATTTTCTTTTTAGGTCGCATAACGCCCTAAATCTATGACTTACTTTGTTTTTTTCTTGGCTAGTTGCTATGCCGAACGATTTTTTTAAGTCGTAACTATAAAACAAACTATCGTAGCCAAAACCGTTTTCGCCTTCTTCTTTGTATAATATTTCGCCTTCAGTTTCGCCGTAACCTTGAATTATTTGACCGTCTTTCGTATATAAAACTATGCTTGAAGCAAACCTAGCCTTTCTATCTTTCACGCCGTCAAGTTTTTCTAAAAGAAGTTTTCTATTACTTTCGTCGGTTGCGTTTTCTCCCGAAAACCTTGCACTATAAACGCCTGGTGCTCCGTCTAAATAATCGACCATAAGACCACTATCGTCGGCTAAACAATCTTCGTTAAAATATAAAGAAACGGTTTTTGCTTTTATTAAAGAATTTTCAAAAAAGGTAGAACCCGTTTCTTCAATTTCACTAGTATAACCAAGTTCTTTCATTGAAACTATTTGATAATAATCTTTAAATATTTCAGCAATTTCTTTAAGTTTACCCTTGTTTGACGACGCTACTATTAATCTTTTCATAATTTACCCTTATTTGTCTATTAAAATACGTTTTATTATATAAAATTGCAGTCTTGACGGCAATACGTTTAGTATTTTTAGTAAAAAATTTCTATTTAGATTATAAACGAATTTAGGCTTTTTTGCTTGCAAAATTTTATACGCCTTTTTTGCCACCTTAATCGGCTCAACGTGTTTTGCCTCGACACTTTTTACTATTTTTTTAAACCTTTCGGTATTAGTTTTATAAAGTTTGGTTTTCTCACAAAGAGCCTCCATTTGACTTATCGATACGTTTAAAATGTTAGTCTTAACTGCACCTGGTCTTATTACGCTTACGTCAATTCCCAAAAGTTGAAGTTCCATTTTTAAAGCGTAAGCGTATTTTTCTACGCTTGCTTTAGTAATTGCGTAAAGCCCCGTAAAAGGTAGTGGATTTAACGGAGCAAGTTCGCTTGAAGTAATTATAACTTTTGCACCCTTTTGCAACAAAGGTTTAAACACTTTATTTATTCTATAAATTCCAAAAAGATTTACGTTAAAGATTTCAAGAAATTTTTCTTCGTCGATTTCTATTAAGGAATCCATTTTATAAACGCCTGCAAAATGAATAATTGCGTCTATTTTTTGATGGTTTTTACAAACTTTTTGGTAAACTTCTTTAATTTTTTCAATATCAGTTAGGTCTACTTGATAATACTCGATAGCAAGTTCCGTTTTATCTTGAACGTCAAAACCTATAACTTCATACCCTTTTTCAAGCAAAAATTGACAAGTTGCTTTGCCCATTCCACCAAGCACGCCCGTTATTAAAATTTTTTTCATTTTATACCTTTAATTTTTTGCCGTCGCTAAACGCTTTACCAACGACTTTGCCGACTTTTCTATACGTATGATTTACACTATCATAGATTATAGGAGCAAGTTTTTCTACGTCAACTTTACCTTTTTCGTCTAAGACGCTTTCATCAATCGAAACGTTTACTATTTTACCTAATAACGCACAAGTATTTTTATCGTATCTTATAACTTCACACTCTAAAGCGAAAGGCAACTCGTTAATTATAGGTGCGTTTACAAAAGAAGATTTAATCGTTGTAAAACCTGCCTTTTTAATTTTTTCACCTTCTTTATTGCCCGAAACTATACCGACGTAGTCGCATTGAACGACGGTGTTTTCAGTCCCTACTCCAACCGTGAAAGCGTTGGTTTTTATAATATTAGCCGTAGTTTTATGGCTATCGTCTAAACAAATCATAATTTGATTTTCTTCGCTAATACCACCCCAAGCAGCGTTCATACAATTTGCCTTTTGGTTTTCGTCGTACGCACTTACTATTAACACGGGCATAGGATAAAGCCACGTTTTTGCTCCAAAATTTTTACGCATAATAAATTCCTTTTATTCTTCTGGTGGTAAATCAAGCAATTTATCACTATCGCCTATAGTTGCAACTTTCCTTAAACTTCTATCTATCGCCCTTGACCTTACGCCCAACAAATTGTCTAAGTCGTCGCTTGCACCACTAAGTTTCTTTTGAATATTCTTAATAATTTCATTAAATTTAGAAAATTCTGCTTTAACTGCTCCCAGAATAGTCCAAACTTCGTTTGACTTCTTTTGAATTGCAAGAGTTTGAAAGCCCATTTGTAGGCTATTAAGCAATGCAGCCATCGTAGTTGGACCTGCAACCGTAACGCTATATTTTGAACGCAATTCATCTACAAGCCCTAATTTTACAATTTCCGCATACAAGCCTTCAATCGGCAAGAACATTATTGCAAAATTAGTAGTTCTAGGTGGATTGATATACTTTTCTTTTATATCTTTTGCCATACCCTTTACAGTATTTATAAGTTGCTTTTTCTTTAACTCAAATTCGTCAAAATCACCGTTTTCAAAAGCAGTTTGCATATCAGTATAGATTGTGTAAGGAAATTTAGAGTCTATAGGAAGTAGAACTTCGCCTTCGTCGCCACCTGGTAATTTAACGACAAACTCTACGGGTTCTCGGCCAAGTTTGCTAGTTACGACGTTCTTCTCGTATTGTTCAACGGATAAAATTTCGCCTATTATCGCACCTAATTGAATTTCCCCGAAAATGCCCGTCGTTTTTACGTTAGAAAGCATTTTTGAAAGCGAGCCGACTTCGGTAGAAATTTTTTGCATTTCTCCTATCGTTTTACTTACTCTTTCTAATTCGCCTGCTAAAACCTTGAAAGATTCGCTAAACCTTTCATTTAACGTTTTTGTTAATTTTTCGTCAACTACGTTTTGTATCTCATTAAGTTTTGCTTCATTACTTTTTAACATCGATTGAACGTTTCGTTCAAGCGTTTGCCTAATTTCTTCTAATCTTTCGCCTAGTTTCTTTTCTATATTATATAGTTTGTCATCAGTAGATTTGTTGTTATCTTCAATTTTAGTTGAAATATTTTGCAAATACGCCTTTACTTCGTTTGAAAAACTAATGGTAAACCTATCCATAGAGCCTTGTAACGTTGACGTTATTATAGTTACGTTTTGTGAAAAAGTATTAATAATGTCTTCTTTGTCTTTTTTATCAAGACTTATTGTTTTTTCATTTTTGCGAGTAACGTTTAACACTATTAACCCCACTGCAAGAATTATTAATACGCTAAGTAAAATTATAATTGCTACGTCCATTATTCTCCCCCTTGTTAAAATTGTATCTAGCCTTGTTTTATTCTTAATTTTAAATTATTATTATTATACTTTTTTTCGCTTATAAAGTCAATAACTTGATTTTGTTTTACTAAACTAAAATAAATTAAAAAAATTTTGTAAAAAAATATAAAAAGTTTCGTTTTTTAATTGCTTTTACGTTTTTATAGTAATATAATATAGTTACATATTTATAAAATTAAGTTTGTTTTGTTTTTGGAGGTAAAAAAATATGCAAAAAGCTGTTATTGTAGGTGCTGGGCAAAGATGTTATTATAACTTCGCCCAAAATATAAGCAAAGCATACGCTGATAAATATACTTTAGTTGGCGTTTGCGACGTTAACATCAAAAGATGTCAATATTATAAAGACACTTTACCTAATAACGATTTCAAAATTTACAATGATTTTGACGTTATGATGGACGAATTAAAGCCAGACGCAGTTATCGTTACAACGCCTGACGGATATCACCACGAATACATTATTCGTGCTTTAAAACGCGGTTGTGACGTATTTAGCGAAAAACCGATTACTAACGACATTGAAAAATGTTTAGCAATTCGTAAAGCAGAAAAAGAATCGGGCAAAAAAGTTACCGTAACTTTCAACTGCCGTTTTGTTCCTGGTTTCGTTGAATTAAAGAAATTAATTTCTTCTGGCGTTATCGGCAAACCACTTTCAATTCACTATGAATACGTTCTTCATCCTAAACACGGTGGCGATTACTTTAAGAGATGGCATCGTTTTATGGATATGAGTGGCGGTATGTTAGTACATAAAGCAACTCACCACTTCGATATCGTTAACTGGATTTTAGAAGACGAACCTGTTAGCGTTTCGGCACAAGGTGCAAGATTATACTTTGGTAACGGCGATAGGCCACACGGCGAACGTTGTACTACTTGTCCACACAAAGATACTTGCGAAGCGTATGAATTCCTTTACGACAGCGAATTGTTACAAAAAATGTACTTTGACGCAGAAGACGTTGACGGATATATTCGTGACCACTGTGCGTTTAAGCCTGATACCGATATTTACGACGCTATGTCTGTTTCAGTTGCTTACAAAAAAGGTACTTTACTTACTTATTCGTTAAACTTATTTAGCACTAACGAAGGTCACACTATCAATATTATAGGTGAAAAAGGTAGATTAGAATATTCTACTTTATTCGGTGGCACTAAAGATAAATTCGTTATTACATATAGAGACGGCAGACGTGACGAAATTCAAACGTTAAGAGCATCTGGTGGTCACGGTGGTGGCGATGAAAGAATGATGGCAATGTTGTTCGGCACTATTACTGAAGACCCTCTTGGTCAATGTGCAACGAGTTTTGACGGTATTAAATCAGCACTTATCGGTATTGCTGCAAACAAGAGTATTAAAGAAGGCGTTCGTGTAGAACTTACTCCTTACTTAGACGAAATGAGATGAAAACTGTAATAATTAACGCAAAAATCGTTACTAGGCAAAATATTATTGAAAACGGCGTTCTAGTATATGAAAATGGAATTATTACTTACGTTGGAAATCAAATGCAACGCGGGGACGAAATAATCGACGCTAAGAACGATTATATCGTTCCCGGTTTCGTTGATATTCATTGTCACGGCGGTAATGGGTTAAGTTTTTTACATGGTACTGAAGAAGCGTTAGAAAGCGTAGCAAAATTTCATCTTTCGCACGGAACGACAACAATTCTTGCTACTACTAGCACTACAACCGACGAAGCACAAGAACGTATGCTTGAGGCATACGCTAGATATGAAAAGGCTAACCCTACAACTTCTCTTAAAGGGGTAAACCTAGAAGGTCCTTGGCTTAACTACTTACAATGTGGGGCTCAAAACGTAAAATTAATGAAAAAGCCCGACGCTTACGAACTTCGTTTATTAAAAGAAAAATATCCTTTTATAGTACGTGTTGCCGCTGCACCCGAGTTAGACGAAGGTCACGAGTTTGGGAAAACGGGACGTGATTTAGGTATAGTTATGTCACCTGCTCACACCGACGCTGACTTTGATGAAATTAAAAGAGCAAAAGATGACGGCTATATAGTATTAACCCACTTATATTCTGGTATGAAAGGGGTAACTAGAAAAAACTCTTATCGTACGGCTGGTGCCGTCGAAGCAGGCTTATACTTTGACGACTTATACGTTGAAGTTATTGCCGACGGCAAACATTTACCTATTCCTTTACTTCAACTTATTTATAAATGTAAAGGAGCAGATAAAATTTGTTTAATTACCGACGCTATTAACGCTGCGGGTATGCCTAACGGCTCGATGGTTGGAACGGCAATTATCGTTGAAGACGACGTTGCAAAACTTTTAGATAGACAATCTTTTGCAGGTAGTGCCGCTACTTTTGATAGATTATACAAAACGATGGCTAAAGCAATAGGCAAAGATATGGTTGCTTTATCTAAAATGGCCTCTTTAACTCCTTCAAGACTAATGGGCTGGGACGATAGAGGCGAAATTGCAGTAGGCAAAATTGCCGATTTACTAATTTTAAACGACGACCTTGATATTAAAAACATAATTTTTAAAGGTCAGTTGTTAAAAAATTAATATTTTAAAACTTAATAAGTAAACTTTTATAAAAGCCTTGAACGGTTTTTGTAAACTAATCGCAAAATAAGGAGATATTTGTTATTAATTAGCATAATTTTTGCTTATACTTAATAACGATTGATAATAAAGGTAAATTATTATGGCTATATCTAGTTTTTTTAAAAACGTTTTTTTTACTTTTAAAAAGATTTTGTCAAAAATTTTTAAAAGTCGTGACGTTGATATTTTAAACGGACCTATTACTAAAGGAATTTTAACTATTGCTTTTCCTATAATGGTTATGAACGTTTTAGCATCGCTATTTAACCTTATCGATATGGCGGTATTAAAACAATACACTCACGACGAATACACCGTTGGGGCAATTAGTGCTTGTGGTTCTTTAATAACTTTAATTACTAGTCTTATTTCGGGAATATTTATAGGAACTAACATCGTTGCGGCTAGGTCGATAGGCGAAGGTAACTTTGAGAAGGTTTCTCGCACGGTTGGAACGTCGATTTTCTTTGCAATAGTTGGTGGTTTTGCTTTTTTACTTATAGGTGTGTGCTGTGGAAAAACATTTTTACAATGGAGTAACGTTAGCGAAGTTCTTCTTCCTAAAGCGACCTTGTATTTTGTTTTGTATTTTTTAGGCGGTCCTGTTCTTGTAATAAACACTTGCCTTGCATCGATACTTCGTTCAACAGGCGACTCAAAAGTAACTATGTTCAGTTCGCTTGCTAGTGGTGTGATTAAGGTTGGTTTAAACTTTCTTTTCGTTGCAGGATTTAGTCTAGGTATAGTGGGCGTTGCCGTAGCAACTATAATTTCTTGGACTGTTGGTGCTTTATGGAAATATATAGTATTAATTAAAACGAATAAACCTACTAAAATTAAGTTTAAATACGTTAAGTTTTATAAAAACGAATTTAAAGAAATACTATTTATAGGTGCACCTACGGCGTTACAACAATCGTTATTTGCAGTTGCAAACGTTATGATTTCTATAGCGGTAAACAAACTCGGCCCTAACGCCACGACGGGCGTTGGAATAGCCAACATTTACGACGGAATACTATATAACCTTTGTATTGCACCTGCATCGGCAGTAATGCCTTTCGTTAGTCAAAATATAGGTAACAAAAACGTAAAACGTGCATCGCAATCGGTTAAAAGCGGATATTTAATAACACTTGTAATAGGCGTCGTTCTAGGCTCGCTGTCGGCATTATTTTCAACTCAATTGTCGTCAATATTATCTAATACGCCTGAAGTTATTGCTTATTCAAGACAAAAAATGATTATAATTTCAAGCACTTATTTTATTTGTGGTTTTAACGATATAATTTGTGCGGCCTTCCGTGGTTTAGGTCGTCCTATATTACCAACCATATCGGCTCTTGTGTTCTTATGTGGTTTAAGGTTTATTTGGGTATTTTTAGTATTCCCTCACTTCCCTAATCTTACATTCCTTTATTTAGTGTGGCCGATAGGATGGCTCTTATCACTTATCGTTTTAAGTTTCTTCTATAAACCTACGTTAAACAAACTTAAAAAGAAATTTGCTTCATTTCTTGTAGCCGAAACTAATTCTGCTTTAAACGTTAGCATTGAATCGGCAGACGAAGTTGCTACTAGCCAAGAAACGACTAATGAAGAATAATTTAAAAGTTAAAAAATCTCGTGTTTAACACGAGATTTTTTATTCTTCTACATTTATCGTAATAGGTTTGCTACAATGGTAATGCTTTCTTTTTTTGACACTTTCATCACGTAGCCATTTGTTATAGTCACAACCCCCCTCGCCTAAACACCACTGAAAACGTTGGTTTGGCTGAGTGCCGTTAAAACGCCCTTCTTTAACTGGCCATAAGCAAACGTCGGGATTTATAAATTGATATAATAACTTGTCCCCTCCTATAAGCCCGTGGTGAGAAACTTGCATAATATCGCTTTTTAAATAGTCGCCGTACACTAAGGCTAAATGCTTAGCGTATAGATGTGAAGTGTCACCAAGCACCATAAAAGTTTTTTGATTTGTAAATTTAAAACGAAATACCGAATTTAAATCGTTATATGACACGTAAGTTGCTGGAACCGTATCGTCTGGTGTCCATAAAATTTCTATTTCCGCCCCTTTAAAATAATATCTTTGTCCCGTTCTTAAGGTGTACGTAACTGCGTTTGGATAACAATTTTTAACGTTTTCTTCTAATCGTAAAAAGGCTTGGTCGCTTCTATCGTCTTTAACAAGAATTTGCACCTTTTCACGCAAAGGAAAATTATATGCAACGCTTAACAATTCAATTTCTTTTTCGTAGTTTTTAATAAAGTGCGACGCAAGTTCTGTATGGTCTTGGTCTGCGTGAGTAAAAAACCACGACGCTATTATCGGCTTTTTATTTTTAGTCGTTTTTGACTTTAAAAGGCTAAACAATTTTTCTTCGTCTTCTTTTTTATACGAGCCACCGTCGACTATTATAAAACTTTGGTCGGCAAGTTGAACTACGTACCCCATACAAACACAATCGGTTTGAGTAATAGTAATCAGCGTATTGTCGCTTTCCGTTAAAGATGGCCTTTGAGTTTTTGGCAATACGTTTTTTTTGGCTAAAATAATTCTAACGATATGCAATTCTGCAAACCAGCCGACAAAAAGACTAGTATCTTCTTTTACGAAAGTATAGAACACGTTCTTATTATACGAAGAAAGTGAAGGCAATACGTTTTGGTCATATTTTATAAATCCTAAATCTTCTAATTGTTTTGCATAATCAACAACTTCTTCTATCGTGCAATTATGTATAGAATATTGAATTTCGTCTTTACCTATCGACGTTAACGGATATTTATTACCCGCAATAGTTTTAAAAAAAGGTATTTCCATATTATTTCCCCTAAATCCCTTATTATGAATAAAAGGTTATTTCTTTTATGACAAAACAAATAACCCTCAAATAAACTATTAAGTATTTTTCATTATAACCGAACTAATACATTCACTAACGTGTTCACACGTATCAACACACTCTTCTAAACATTCATAAATTTTACGCCACGCAATGGTTTCTAAAACGTCGGTTGATTTTTTAGTGAGGTCACGCATACATTTTAAATACAAGTCGTCACAATCTTCTTCAACGTCGTTAAGTTCAACTATAAGGGCGTGAAGTTCCTTTGATTTCTTAAACCTTTCAAATTCGTTCATAATTTTAACGAGAAGTTCGCATGATTTTACTATGTTTTTTGTAAATTCAATAGCCGACGGCTCGATTGTTTGAATATCGTAAATATAAAAGCATTGTAAAATTTCTTCAATTAAATCAACAACGTCATCAATTTGATGACTTAACATATCTAAGTCTTCTCTGTCAACCGGCGTAACGAAGGCTTTTGCTAATGCTTCGTCTATTTCATGTTTTTTTACGTCTGCATCGTTTTCAATAACGTGCATGTTTTTAAGCATATTTTCGATATTGTTTGCGTCGTAACTTTCAAGGCATTCAACTAAATAGGTTGCCGCCTTTTTTGCAAGTCCAGTGCTTGCTACGAAATTATCAAAATAAAATTTATCGCCTTTTGCCATTATTATTTTCTCCTTTTAGAATAAAAACATAAACAATTTTGTCATTAAAAATCCTACTAATCCACAACCTGGAAAAGTTAAAACCCACGTCAAAACCATTTCTTTAACTACGCCAAAGTTGATTGCCGACACCCTTTTTACTGAGCCAACACCCATGATAGCCGTCGTTTTAACGTGAGTCGTCGAAACAGGCAGACTAAATATTGAACAACATAAAAGAGATATTGCGGCTGCTATGTCGGCTGAAAAACCTTGATATTTTTCAAGTTTTACCATATCCATACCAACCGATTTAATAATCTTTTTGCCACCGATTGCAGTACCTGCCGCCATAACTACCGAACAAACTATTATTAACCACCATAAAGAACCAACGTCTAAATTAGACGGCATTTGTAAACCTTGCGACATATATACGCAAAGTAAAATAACGCCCATAAATTTTTGCCCATCTTGAGCACCATGCATAAACGCCATAGACGCAGCACCTGCAATTTGTGCCCCTTTAAAAAAAGGTTCTGTTTTTGGCCTATTCATTTTATAGCAAATTTTAGTAACCAGTTTACAAACTAACCAACCTAAGCCAAAGCCGAGTACGATAGAAATACCTATTCCGTAAACAACTTTCATCCATTCTGCTCCGTTTACTCCGTCGAAGCCGTTATGTAAAGCAATAGCACTTCCCGTCAAGCCAGCAATTAATGCGTGACTTTCACTAGTAGGTATCCCAAAAGCCCAAGCAAGCGTTGCCCAAGTAACAATAGCAAATAGGGCGGCACTTAGTGCTATAATCGCCTCTTTTGAATTGCTACCGAAGTCTACCATTTTAGTAATGGTTTCAGCAACTGAAGCATTAACAAGCGTCATTATAAATACGCCAAGAAAATTAAATATCGCTGCCATTAATATTGCTGACTTTGGCTGCATACATCTTGTCGTAACACAAGTTGCTATTGCATTTGGGGCGTCGGTCCATCCATTTACTAATATTACGCCTAAGGTTAACGCTACAGCCACAAATAATAAAGGATTGCCCGTCATTTGACTCCAAAATTCTGCAATGGACATATAATAACTCCTTATAATCTTTCTTTTTAACGTTTTTATTATACCATATGCTCCCAAGTTTTTGCAATCTTTTGCCTGTTATTTGACAGAAATTTTATAACAGCAATTGTAATCCCCCATATAACAGTGGTAAAGTTATAATAGATAAAATCGTTGTAGTAAGCGTAAATGCAACGGCGTTTTTAGTGTCGCCGTTATAACTATCGGCAAAAGTTGACGAAAGCCCTGCCGTTGGCATTGCAAACGCAACGAATACGCCTATTATAATTTCAGTCGTAATTACACCACTTGATAAAATTGCTTGTAATCCAAACAAAACGGCAACTATTACTGCTGGTAATAGTATTAATTTTATAATTACAACGTAATAGGTTTTTAAGGAAGTAAATAATTTAATAAATTTTACTCCCCCCATTTTCATGCCTAAAATAGTCATAGATAAAGGCGTAACTATATTAGAAAAATAACTTGAAAAAGTAACGACTTCAGGCACTAATTCTTTAATATTAATTAAATTTAATATAACGCCTATTATAAAAGAAATTAAAACGGGATTTAACAAAGCCTTTATAAAATTTATCGTGCTTTTATCACACGAAATAACGTAAATACCAAGCGTATACATTAAAACGTTAGTGATAATATTAATAATTATTACCACCATTAATACTTGCGAATTAGCACCAAATACAGCCATAGCCAAAGGTATTCCTAAAAATCCGTTATTAGAAAACGCCATTGAAAAACGCATCATACCACGAGTTTTTTCTTGCTTTTCGCTTGCAGTAAGTGGTTTTGAAATAAAAAAAGCAATAATAGTATATGCAACCCCTATTGCTGAAACTATTAAAATGGTCGTTAATAAAGTTTTATCAAAAGTAACGTTATTAATTACGCTTGTCAAAATTAAAAAAGGCATACCAACGTACATTAATAATTTTGAAAGTCCACCCGACTGCTCTTGTGATAAAATTTTGCTTTTTACTAATATAAAGCCAGGTAACGCCAAAGCAACGAATACTAAAACGTTTTTAAACATTATAAATAAAGCGTCCATATAAATTTCTTATTAAAAAATCCCTTTATTGTATTTAATCATAGCGTAAAAACTTATTATTAAGCCAACTAACAATCCTAAAACTAAAAATACGTAACCTAGAATTTCAAAAATATTTTTAGTTAAAAGCGTTGCTAAATAAAAACTACCACTTGCAAATATCATACCTACGCCTATTATTATCGAGCCTATTCCAACGAGTTTTCCAAAAATAGGCTTGTCTTGTTCCTTTACCCTTTTATAGTGATAAGAGTGTAAAAGCGATAGATTACCCTTAGTTTGAGTTATTCCTATTACGACAAACACTATGCCTAAAACAAACGCTATTATATTTTCCATATTAATCTCCTAATTTTAATCTTTTTACAAATATTTTGGTACTTTTATATCTAGATTAAATCAATTTTTTAAATAAAGTTTTAGAGAATTTACCCCTATCATTTTTGCACCTTATTTATAGTTTCCCACATTACGTCTTCGCACCAGAAATGTCCTTTATCAGTAATGGTGAGTGAGCAATTTTCTTTTGCTCCTATCTTTTCATAAATTTTTCGTACCGTTTCATAACCACGTTTTACGCCGTCGATTAAAAACGCCGTATCGTACTTTCCAGCAACGATAGCAAGTTTTCGTGGAGCAATTAAACACGCTAAGTCTTGCATATCAAAATACCTAAACGCATTAGGAATATAATTGCACGAACAATGATAAAATTTAAGCACTGATTCTGGGTACGGACAAAACGAACAACTTGGCACGCACGCCTTAATTCTTTCGTCTACGCAAGATGCGTAAAAACTTGCCGTTCCACCACCCGAATTACCCGTAATAGTTATATTGTCTAAGTCGCATTTTTCAAAATTTGATAGTAAATCTATTGCACGTGAAATGTCATAGCAGCGTTCACCTATTAAAGTCCTACCAAGCATTAAAGCCGTCGTTGCTTCAAAATAACAGCCTCCATTAGCACTTAAACTTACCCTTCTTTTTAAAGTATTTAACGCAGTACGTTCACCCATACCACGTTGTTCAATAGCAAGTGCAATATATCCGTTTTGAACTGCTTGCACGGCAAACATACCACGCCCCGTATCGTAATCTAAAGTTTCGTGACAATATGCGTTGCCGACTGAACTTGCAAAACCTTGTTGATTATGACCTTGCAAAACTATTGCTACGGGATATTTTTCTTTATTAGTATTAGGAATAAGTAAATAGCAAGGAACAACCGAGCCTTTCTCGCTTTCAAACTCAAATCTAATTTGCTCGTAGCCGTCTTTTTGCACCCTTTCAATTATTTCTATATTTTGTGGACAAGCGTTTTCTTTTATTACGTCAAGCCCTAAAAGTTCTATTAGTTTTTCTTTTACGCTTGCTTTCCATAAATTAAAATCACACCTTTCATCAAAGGCTAATTTAGGTTTTGTGGTTTGTGTTACTCCGTCGTGGCAAACTCCGTTGATTTTCATAGTTCCCTCTTTTTTAATCCTTTCTTATTTCTTCGTACGAAGTATTAAAAGGTATAGTGTAAGGCTTGTACACCTTAAAATCTCTAAATTGTATTTTACTTGCGTATACGCCTAAGCCAACTCGTCCGTATTCAGTAATAACGTTATCGTCTAAAAATTCCACGATAAGTTCGCCGTCAACGAATAAAAACAATCTATTGCCTACTTTACCCGTTTGTATATGATATTCTTTATCTTTATCAAAGCCTTTAAGAGTGGCTAACGCCTCGACGTTACTGCTCGTTGGATATTTTTCAATACCACATTTACCAATCCACCAACCTTGCACTCCCCCAACGTAACTATCGTAAGGCTTGTTAGTCTCATAATTCCAACCCTTTGCACAAAAGGTAAAATTTAAATCGTTTTCGTAAGGAGCAACCATTTTGCCGTAAAAATCAAGCATAACGTCGCCTAAATAATGCTTGTTAGAATATATCAACCCACCGCCTTCTTCTTCCATATAACCGACTAATATTCCGTCTTTTGCCGTCCAAGTTCCCCTAGCAATTTCAAAGTCTTTTTCAAAACTACTTTGCGTAAAATCAGCCTTATATAAAAGTTGACTTTTTTCTTCTATTATATCAATTTGTTTAATTCGTAACATTTTGCACTTCCTTAACCAAATATTATTATACCATAACCTATTCTTTTTTTCAATAAAAAACGAAGTTGCCCACACAACTTCGTTTAAAAAATTACTTTTCGTTTTTGTAAATTTCTTTAAAATATTTATAAGTATCAACTTTTAATTCGCCACAAGCGGCTTCGTCACAAGCAATAATGCCGTCTTTGTGTAATTGTAACGCACTAATAGTCCAAGCGTGGTCAACGCCACCTTCAACACAATGACGTAACGCCCTTGCTTTATTGTGTCCACTAATAAGTAATAATACTTGTTTAGAATCGCATACCGTACCTACACCAACTGAAAGTGCCGTTTTTGGAACTTTATTTACGTCGTTACCAAAGAAACGAGAATTTACGATTAAAGTATCTTCAGTCAAAGCACGAACGCCCGTTCTAGAAGTTAAAGACGTGAAAGGTTCGTTGAAAGCAATATGCCCGTCAACACCACTGCCACCTAAGAATAAATCAATACCACCGTAAGATGCAATCTTTTCTTCGTATCTAGCACATTCTAATTCTAAATCTTCAGCCATGCCGTTTAAAATGTTAATATTTTCTCTAGGAATATCTATATAGTTAAAGAAATTATCGTGCATAAAGTACCAGTAACTTTGGTCGTGTTCCCTTGGTAAACCAACGTATTCGTCCATATTAAACGTAACTACGTTTTTAAAGGTAACTTTACCCGACTTGTTCATTTCGATTAATCTTTTGTAAACGCCAAGTGGAGAAGAACCGGTTGGTAAACCTAAAACGAAAGGTCTTTCTTCTTTATGATTGTTAATAGCGTCTGCGATATGATTTGCAGCCCACTCGCACATTAAATCGTAATTGTCTTTGATAATTAATTTCATATTTAATAACTCCTTAATGATTTATATTTAAATTGCACTATTATTATACACCTTATTACATTTTTTGTAAAGGCGTTTAAAAAAATAAACTGAATTTTTAATAATATTTACGCTTTATAAAAAAACAAGTCGTACGACTTGTTTTTTTGTTTATTTTTTGATAACTGGAACTTTAAAGCAATCGATAGTTTTACGAGTTTTGTATTTACCCCTTGTAAAGTCAGGACATTCTACCGGAATACTTCCGCCGGCAATAGATTGTTCGCTTAACGCAGTAATACTCATCCAAGCGGCTGCATCGTAAATATCGATAGGCATAGGTCTTTTTTCTTTTAAACAAGTAAAGAATTCTTTAAACATTAAATAATCTATACCACCGTGACCTGATTTAATTTGTTCTTCCGTTATTAATCTCCAAGCGTCTGGAAGATATTCATAATAGTCTTTTTGATTCCAAAAGGCTTTACTATATGGGTCTAGTTCGTGATGATATCTACCATCGTCTAAAATTACGCTACCCGTAGTTTTACAGTAAAAACCTTTCGTACCGCTTAAAGTGTGACCACTTTCACAAAGTCTAGGCAAAGTAGTGTCTAATTTTAAGAAAATCGTTGCACCATCTTCACATTGAATCATTGTAGTTACTACGTCGCCTTGAGCAAACTTAATATCTTTCATTTCTTCGGTATACTTTGGATTACTCATTATATATTCGTGTAAACCTGCCGCTTTTGAAGACATTGAAACCAACTTTGTAAAACGGTTACCACTAGTAATATTTAAAATTTTAGCAAGTGGCCCAACGTCGTGAGTTGGATAGTTTTCGCAGTTGTAGTTTTTATATTCTTCAAATCTATAATTGATTTTTGAGACGATTTGTTCACGGATATCGTGGCAATAATATGCTTGTGCATAACTGATTTCACCTAAAACACCGTTTCTTGCTAAACTAAGCATTAACGCCTCAGGTTTACCAAAACACTCGTTTTCCATAAAGAAAATAGGTGTTTGCGTTTCTTCGTAGCAGTCAACTAATTTCCAACAATCTTCAACGTTATGTACGCCACCAACTTCCATCGCAACCGGAATACCTGCACGCATACCTTCAAGTGCTACTCTAACGTGTAAATCCCAACCCGTTGCTATTACGATAGCGTCTACGCCAGCCGACATAACTTCTTTATAGTCTTTGGTTTGCATAGGTGCAGGATAGCCGTGTTCTATAATTTTTTTAGACGCAGCGTCTAACCTTTTTTGGTCTGTATCACATATAACCGTTACGACAACGTCGTCCGAGTTTTTAAGTACGTTGCCTAAAAGACCGATGCTGTTGTCCGTCATACCGTAAGCTGCACCACGACGACCAAGTCCTATAAAACCAACTTTTAATTTATCCATTATATTTCTCCTTATATTGAAAGTAAATTTTCAAAACCTTAATTATTATTGCATAGTAAAACATCTTTGTCAATCGTTTAACAAATTTTTTTGCTTTTATTTTTGAATTTTAGAAGTTGATTTTCGGCTTGTTTGTTTATCAAAAATTTTAAGTTTATTTAAAGTTTATATTTTAGAATATAAACGTTTAATTATATAAAAACCAATTTAAAAGGAGAAACTATGGCGTATTTAAGAATTGCAAATTTAAAAAAGACTTGCTAGTTGCAAGTCTTTTTTCAATCGTTAACTTTTTTCGGCTTTTTTGCAAATTTTTTATTCTATTAACCTAAATCTGGCTTATCTACAAACTCGATAATAGGCTCGCCTTTAACCTTATCGCTTTCAAACACAATAAGTTGGTTTTCACCACAATTTAACAAAGAACATGGAACGTATAACGTCTTTTGTGGACCTATTTCCCAAAACCTGCCCAAATTAAATCCGTTTAAAATTGCAAAACCTTTTGTGAAATTATCTAAACGCAAAAAAGTATCACGTGGTTTTTCTTCTAAGTTAAAAACAAATTTATAAAAACTTTCACTTTTTCGTTGAGTTGTCAACTTTTTAAAATGCAACAAATCAAGATTATCCATAGGTAATGGATATGCCTGCCACCCAAAATGTATTTTTCCGTCTAACAAACACCTACCGACAACACCTTTTTTGTACATCATTTTTGGTCCAAAATTTGTTCTTCCCATATTTTCACAAACAACGTACAAAACGTCGCCTTCTTTTGCCGAAATTTCAACTTGATAAGGCGGATTATTAACGTAGACCGTGCCACAATATTTTTTATTTACGTAAACTTGTGCCCTGTCGCCCACTCTTTCAAAAAATAATTTTACTTTTTCGTATTCTCGGTTTAACTTTGTTCTATAAACAACGTATCCATATCCTAAACCTATATCTTCCATACATTTAGGAACGTCCATATTTATAGGAGTTGAAAGGGTTTGCAAATTATCCAGCAAATTAGCAAAACCGCACGCACTTAACTTTCCATAACCCTTTTTCTTGCGATTTTTAGGAATTTTAGGCAATTCTTCCTTGTTATACTTTTGTATAACTTCACGAACGGCAAAATACTTTTCAGTTACATCACCACACTCTGAAAGTAACGCATCATAATCATAACTAGTTACGTCGGGAGCAAATTTTTCATTATGGTTTGCTCCACTCATAAATCCAAAATTCGTCCCCCCTATAAACATATACATATTTACACTACCCTTATTTAACATATCGTCAAGAGTGCCAGCATATTCTTTTGCTGAAGTAGTGTGGTGTTCTTGCCCCCAAGAGTCAAACCACCCGTCCCACATTTCCATACACATTTTAGGTTGGTTTGGAAACAACTCGTCGTGAATTTTAAAATTTTCTTGCACCCTTCTACCAAAATTCAAAGTTGAAAAACAACCTTCAACGCTTCCGTCTAGAAGTGCGTTTTTTGACGTTCCATCTGCCGTAAATAAAGGTACGTCAATCCCCATTTCACGATAATAACTATATAAAGTTTGTAAATATTTTTTATCGTCGCCGTAATATCCGTACTCGTTTTCGCATTGTAGCATTATTATCGGTCCACCATTTGTGCAAAGTAACGGCTTTATTTGGTCAAACAACCTTGATAAATATCTTTTAAAAAAAGACATATACCTTGCGTTTGAACAACGAATTTCTATATCGTCGTAACGCTGTAGCCACCAGGGCAAACCACCAAACTCCCACTCGGCACAAATATACGGCCCTGGCCTAACTATCACCATTAGCCCTTCTTTTTTTGCTTTTTTTATAAATTTAGCAATATCCAAAATGCCATTAAACGTAAATTCGCCTTGATTTTTTTCGTGCATATTCCACGCACAATAGGTCTCTACGCAATTACACCCAACAGCACGCAATTTTTTAAAAATATCACTCCACGTATCCGGCATATTACGAAAATAATGTACTGCACCAGAAATAATTTTTATTTCTTTATCGTCACGATAAAATTTGTCTTTTATTATTTCAAATTTCATTGAAAAAATCCCTTTAATTCTATCAAGATTTTACTCTTCTATCTTTGCTTTTTTTGAAAATATAGGCTTGATTTTTTCTGGGGAGAATTTCGCTTGTCTATCATAGGTGTATAGTCCGTTTTTTTCTTGCTCTACGTCAGTAAGTTGAGTATAACAAAAACCAAACATTTTAGAATTGTCTAAAAGTGCGTTTGTCAAACCTTCAAGCCTTTCTAAAAATTCTTCTTCAGTTTTAGGTGCGTTACCGTACCCCCAGCCTGCACCACCTACGTCCCAGCCTATTCCACCATATTCACTAACAAAAGTTGGCTGTCCTATTTTATAAGTTTGCCTATCGCTAAACCTATCGTGCAAAGTTCCGTCTTTTATTAATTTATCGTAATTATCTTTAAAGCGTTTTGGGTCTTGGTCGTAGTCGTGTACGTCGAAAATATCGGTAATTACGTGATACCACCCACTCGTATCAATACAAGGGCGTGTTTGGTCTACGGCCTTCGTTGCAAGGTACACAAGGCGAATAACGTCGTCTTTTTGCCTGCGTCCGTCGTCGGTATTCGACGTTTCGTTAAAAGGACACCACCCTATAATCGACGGGTGATTAAAATCACGTTCAATTTCTTCAAGCCACTCTGGTAAAATTGAATAAACTGCGTCGTCAAAAGACACGTCTAAACCCCAGTTTGGATATTCGCCCCAAACGATATAACCTTTTTTATCGCAATAGTATAAAAACCTTTCTTCAAAAACTTTCTCGTGCAAACGAGCTCCGTTAAAACCCATAGCAAGCGACCTATCTATATCGGCTAAAAGTTCTTCGTCGCTTGGTGCAGTATAAATTCCGTCGGGATAAAACCCTTGGTCTAAAACCAAACGTTGAAAAACTGGTTTTTCGTTTATTAAAAATTTATAACCGTCTAAACGCACTTGTCGAAGTCCAAAATAACTTTTAACAACGTCTTTGCCATAAGAAATTTCCAAATCGTATAAACGTCCGTTGCCTACTTCCCAAAGGTGTTTTTCTTTTAACTTTATTGTTAAAACGCTTGTCCCACCGTTACTTTTAACGCTATCTTCACCCATAAACTCGCCTTTATAAAAGGCTTTGATAGAAAGTGTTGCCTTGCCAATAGTTTCGGCAAAAATGGTAATTTCGCCCTTTTCAATATTTGCATAATATTTAACTGATTTTACGTGTTTTTTAGGTAAAAATTCTAACCAAACCGTTTGCCAAATACCAGTCGTCCTAGTATAAAGACAACCATATGACTCTAACTTTGTCGACTGCTTACCGCTTGGTATTAAGCGACTTGTGGTATCGTCCTCAGCGTGCAACGTAATATCGTTTTTACCAACTTTTAAAAAACTAGTAATATCAAACGAAAAGGAAACGTAACCCCCTTTGTGAGTTCCAACCTGCTTTTCGTTTACGTAAATAGTTGCTTTATAATCAACTGCCCCAAAATGTAAAACAACCATTTCTTCTAATTGTTCTTGGGTGATTTCGATTTGCCTTTTATACCAAACCGAAGTCATAAAATCTTTATGCTCTACGCCCGAAAGTTTGCTTTCGGGACAAAAAGGAACTTGTATTTGACTATTTAAAACAGCGTCGCATTTAAAAAGCCCACGATTTTCGCCGTCGTTTTTATCGTCAATTTCAAACTGCCATTTTCCGTTTAGATTTTGCCACGTACTTCTTTCAAATTGTGGCTTTGGATGTTCAACTCTATACATTTTTTACTCCTTTTCGTTCTCAATTTATTATAACTCAAAAATTGCTCGCATTCAAGTGTTATTTGATTTTTAGGTAATAAAAAATGCACCTCCTAAAAGTGTCTAACTTTTGGGGTGCATTTCAAAAACAAGTTTTTTTATGCGGTCTTTATTGTAAAGTTTTAGTCATCAATTGCTTCTTTTATTAAAGACCAAACGAACAATCCAAATGATGCTAAAACTGTTAATAAGCCTAGAATACCTATAATAATGCGGAACACGCCACTTATGCTTTGACTAAATCCTATAATAACGGCACCTACTATAAATACGCCGACGGATATAATTGCAATCCATTGCTTGTTTTTAATAATGTGTATAATATAAAGTATTATAAACAACATTAAACCAAGTGCAAGGAACATAATAATCAAACTATCGTTAGCGTTTTCTGGACGTGGAGTAAGCATTGTTATACCCATTGCCATCATTCCAAAGCCTACTATCGACCAACCTAATGCTAATAATATGTTTCTAATAGGTTTATCTGGGTCCATTTCACCTTTACCAACTGCAAACGAGCCGAAACTTAATAAACCCGTAAACATAAAGAAGATAGCATAGCCAATGCCTCTTTCTTCAATGCTAAACAAAAAGAAGAAAGTTGCAAAAATACAAAGTAAAATTATTAGTTTATAATATAATTTTCTAAATCTGCTCATAAACCACCTCTTACCATTTTAAAAACGCAAAAAACGTTCTTGTAATATAAACTGCACCCGTTAAGCATAAAAGAATAATGCCGATTACCGTTGGAGCAGTAGTAAAACTAAATAAAGCGTAACAACCTAAACCTAAACCTAAAATAGTAGGAATAAAATCGCTAAACAACTCTCTTCCTTCGCCATAACAAGATTTTGCGTTATCAACTTTTATAGCAAGCGTGATTATGAACAAGAATACACCAAGGCCTAAAATTACTCTTACGTCTACGGGAATTGAGAAAAACAAGCCCGCTAAACTAGATACTATAGCGTTTATAACTACAAACGTAATAATTTTATGTAACCAACCATCTGCAAGATAAACGTCAATAGCACTAGCGTTACCTAAACTATCAAATCCCGTTGCTCTAAACAAAAATGTACCAGCAAATGGAACGAACAACGTAAGCACTGCTATAATTTCAATTATAGCAAGAATTCCAACTACTATTGCATCAATAATTATCGAACCTAAAATTGCTGTAAGACAAAACAATACTGCCATTATCAAATTAAAGATAAATCTTTGTATACTCATAAATCTATTATTTTATAAAACTCTTTCCTTGCATTATTATCACTAGGATTGAATTTTACAAAATTTAACCCCCCCATTTTTATTTTATTTCATTATACGCCTGAGTGTTAATTATGTCAAGCAGTTGTATATTTTTATATAAAAAAGGCTAATTTATAAATATTTTGCTCCCCACTCGCAAGACAAATTAAAAAAACCTATAAAAGCGTAAAAATGCTCTTATAGGTCATAATTTTTGCTGTTAACTGCCGATTTCAGCGTGAAAATAAAAAATATAGGTCTATAAGCAAAGTACTTATAGACCTTTACTAGTGTATGTGTGGGACTAAATCTCGTTTTTAGCCATAGTGTGTGGTACAAAAAGTATTTTTTACTTCTTACCAATGTTCCATAAATAAAAATCTATTTTTTTGTAGTTGCTTACCCAAGTATAATTAGGGAATTGCTTATCAAACAACTCAATTGCTTTCTTCCCATCTTCACTCTCAATGTATTCTTTTATTGTATTGGTCAACTCATCATAAGCCTTTACATATGAATCAATTTTATCATCGCCTTCTAGTGTAATATTCAATGCTCGAACAACTTGACTATCCCATATAGGATAATTAGGATTAATCGTAGCCAACAATTTACTAGCGAAAGAAGCCTCAATTGTTTTTCCAACGCCATTAGGATTACTTTTGCTTTTTTTAATATGGTGTTCCCAAGATGAAAGTTCTTTTAAAATCTCCTTAAATGTAATAGATGTATTATCCTTATTATCATCTAAATATTTATAAAATTTTTCTAGCCAGCAAGTATCTCTTCTAACCCTGTAATAATTTGTAAAGTTCTTTTGATAATTGCAAGTATTAATATTGCTTTTATCTAGCACTTTTTTGTACGCCGTCAACCCACAAGCATCTTCCAAACTTTTCATTAATACATCTTCTATGTTTTCTATATTTACTTTCATCTTAATCTCCTTTATAATTAGTTTATCACATTAAATATAAAAATATAGGTCTATAAGTATTTTGCTTATAGACCTATGCAAGTGTGTTAGTTGCGTAAAAAGTCAATTTTTACCCTGCTTTTAAGGGTTGCACTTACAAAAAGCCAAAAATTAATTTTCTGGTTAAACTTCATTTTCTTTGTGAGCAATTTCACTTAATATAGGTAAAAGCAAATTAAAAAACATTATAAACTCATTTATATAACATCCATAAAAGCCTTCAGTATGATATTCTTCATAAATATATCGCCACTCTACAAAGACATTAGATATATGTTTCAAGCAATCATCAAAATTAAAAATATTATTTTTAGATAATTTCGTATTTATTGTTTCCTTAATTTGTTCACGTGTTTTTATATCTAATTTATTAAATAATATTTCTAATCTATGTTCACGTTTTTTAGTTTTTAATATACTTTTAAGATATAATTCAATAGAAAATGCAGCATTTACTACGGCTGGAATATTAACAACCGAAAAACATAGCCGACCGGACTCATCCTTTCTTGGATTTTCTCCTTTAGAACAACGTCGATATGCCTCATAAAAATCATCTGCTTGCTGAAGAATATTTCTTTCAAAATGTGTATTAACCATTAATTATATCTACTTTTGCTATCTTTTCTTCAATTTTTTTTAATTCTTCTTCCAATTCTTTGATTTGACGCTTAATCGGTCTTATTTTATCAGGTAACCTACGAATCTTAGCACTTAACTCGCTAAGTTTATTCTTTAATTCCTGTTGTTCTCTAACTGTAATATCTAAACTCTTTAATCTTTCTTCTAAATTTTGTATTTCTAAACTTGTTGGATTATTCTCTAAGTCGTTCAAATCCTTTCTCAAATTTTCCAGCTCAATTAAAATACTTGATTTTCTCGATATGTTTTCCTTGTATTCATCTATAGCATCTGTGCTAAAAAATTCTAAATGACCACAATCAAAACAAGAATAAATTGCCAATGTTTTGTCTGCATAACCAGTAACGTCTTGCCCCCAAGAACCAAAAGGTTCTCTCGTTTTTATCAACTTTTTGCATCCACAATTTGTACATTTCATAAAATTCAATCTTCCTTTTTACAAAATTTTATAAACAAATTATACACTTATTCTAAACAAATGTCAAGTTTTCAAGTGTTTTAGGTTCAGGTCCCGTCGTGGGAGTGTAAAATGTTGTACTTTATCTAGGTTAGTTATTAAAAAAGTTAAACGACGTTTTTAGGAATTTAGACAACCTAATCACGCCGTTTTTGATTTCGCAATATCAAAATTTTATCAAAATAATCAAAAAAGGGCTTAAATAGCCCTAAAAACGCAAAAAAAGAAGTGAAATCGCTATTAGACAAATTTCACTTCTTATGTGGCTCCCCGTGTAGGGTTTGAACCTACGACCCTTCGGTTAACAGCCGTAAAATTGATTTTAAGAAAATCAAAAAAGCCTATATTATAACAAAAGTCTATTAAAAATTAACGGAAGATTATGCAAAAAATTAACTTTTCTTTGTTAGCATTAAAAAAGCCTTTAAACGCAAAAAAGCAAATCTCGGTTGATATTAGCGAAAGTGAATTGACACGGCGAGACGCAAAAAATTAGCATAATTTTTTAGTGGCAAGAGAAAACAAAAATTTGCAAAAATTTTGGTGTTCTCAAATCAACTGACGGACAAAGTCAATTAACGGACAAAAGCCAAAGAAACAAAATTGATAATAAAGGGGGGTGTGTTGCGTGGTATAACGCTTGCACCCCCCTATCAATTTAAAGGCTTGCTAAAACTACAAAAGAATAAAAGGGCGTTCCCGTAAGTTACGGCACGCCCTTTATTTTAGCCTAAATTTTAAAAGTACCCGAGTTATTAAAATTGTTAAAAGAATTGTTTATATAAGTCTTATTGCCTAAATCGTCTTCAAGTCCTAAAAGATAGTCTGCACTAACGTCAAAGAATATAGCAAGTAATTTTATCGCCGTTGCTGTTGGTTCATATGTATTTTTTTCCCACTCACTAATTGAAGATTGTGCAATATTTATTGCATTAGATAATTGTTTTTGTGTCAAGTTTCTTTCTTTTCTTAATTCTTTTATTCTATAACCTATTGTTTTCATAAAAATATTATATAAAAATATCGGAAATCTTATTGACAAAATCGGAAATCCGATATATAATGTTACTAAAATATCAGTTATCCGATATTTTAACAAGCCAAATAATAAAAGGGAGCAATAAAAATGAGACGCAAAAAGAAAAAATTAATATATATTCTTACTATTCGCAATAAACTTACAAATGAATTAGTAAAAGTTATTGAATATTATGACGCTGAGCAAGCAGATTATGACAATATATTTTATAACAATACCGAAAATTTAAAAAGTGATATTAAAACAATATCTGTATAAGGAGAAATAAAAAATGGGATTATTAGACAAAGTATTTAAGTTATTTAG
>JAZRIP010000023.1:0-45142 GCA_045645345.1 Christensenellaceae bacterium | reverse complement strand
CTTTTGCCCGTTCAAACAATGCCGCTCTACTCGAACGTGCAAACTCTCTAACCCAAGGTTGATATAGAACGCGCTTTGCGGGGACGCCGTCGAGCCGAAGTCACGCATCAATTGCGCCGTGGCTTTGGTGATATACGCGCCTTTGCCGAATTTTTCGGTGTAGATTACGCCGTGATAACTATCGTCCGGCGTGCAAAGTCCTGGAAATTTATCTGCGTTAGCCATCCAGTCAAACTTACCACTATCAACTATACATCCACCTACTGCCGCACCGTGACCGTCCATATACTTAGTAGTTGAGTGCGTAACTATATCTGCACCCCACTCAAATGGTCTACAATTTACAGGCGTAGCAAAAGTGTTGTCAATGATAAGTGGAACGCCGTTTTTATGTGCAACACGTGCAAAAAGTTCAATATCTAACACCGTTAACGCTGGGTTTGCAATAGTTTCGCCAAATACGGCTTTTGTGTTTGGTCTAAAGGCTTTTTCAATTTCTTCTTCGGTTGCGTCGGGTGAAATAAAGGTAAATTCAATACCCATTTTTTTCATTGTAACTGAAAATAAGTTAAAAGTTCCACCATAAATTGACGACGACGAAATAATATGGTCACCGTTCGACGCTATATTGAAAATTGCGTAAAAATTTGCCGCTTGACCAGAAGAAGTTAACATAGCCATACTTCCACCTTCAAGTTCGCATATCTTTTTAGCAACTAAGTCGTTAGTTGGGTTTTGTAAACGTGTGTAAAAATAGCCCGACGCTTCTAAGTCGAAAAGTTTACCCATATCTTCACTAGTTTCATATCTAAACGTAGTGCTTTGATAAATAGGAATTTCTCTAGGTTCGCCGTTACCCGGCCTATAACCACCTTGAACGCAAGTCGTTTCAATTTTATGTTTCATTGTTTTCACTCTTACCCTTTGGTTAATATTATTTTACAATTTTAACACAATATTTATAATATTGTCAAGTATAGACTATAACTAAAAGTTTTTATTAAAAATTATTAAATATCACTTTATTTTTTTTAAGAATAATGGTAAAATAAATAAAGTTTAAACGTATAGGAGAAAATTATGAGTCAAAACGTTAATTTTAAAGAAATTTTATCTAAATTTTTAATCAAAGGCGAGTTCGTTAGTTGCGAGCCTTACGGCGAAGGTCATATCAATCGTACTTATCTTGCAGTTTTCAATGAAGATGGTAAACGTAAACGTTATATTTTACAAAAAATTAATTCTACCCTTTTTAATCCTATTGAAAAACTTATGAGAAATATTGAACTTGTAACAGAGTTTAATAGGGCTAAAATTGTAGAAAGGGGTGGTAATCCTGATAGAGAAAGTTTAACGGTTATTCGTACCGTTGACGATAAAACTTTTTTAAAGTTAAACGACGACGATTATTATCGCGTATATATTTTCATTGAAAATACCGTTGCTTATCAAACTGTTTCTAATCCACAAGACTTTTATTATAGTGCTATTGCTTTTGGTGCTTTTAATAATCTTCTTGCTGAATTCGACGCTTCGCAACTTTATGAAATTTTACCTAATTTCCACAATACCGTAAAAAGATTTAACGACTTTAAAATTGCCGTTAATAACGATACTTTTAATAGGGCGAAAGATTGTCAAAAAGAAATTGATTTTATTATGGAAAGAGAACATTACTATTCTAAAATCGTTGACATGTTAAAAAGTGGCGAAATGCCTTTAAAAGTTACGCATAACGACACTAAACTTAACAACGTTCTTTTAGACGATAAAACGGGTGAACCCGTTGCCGTTATCGACCTTGACACTATTATGCCTGGCTCAATTTGTTACGACTTTGGCGATAGCATTAGATTTGGTTGCAACCCTTGTGCCGAAGACGAAAAAGACTTATCTAAAGTAAACTTTCGATTTGATTTATACGAAAAATATCTTGACGGCTTCTTAACGGCTCTTGGCGATAGAATTACTAAAGTTGAAAAAGATAATTTGGCACTTGGTGCTATCTTAATGACTATCGAGTGTGGTATGAGATTTTTAACCGACTATTTACAAGGCGATACTTATTTTAGAACTCATCGTGAAGGTCAAAACTTAGACAGATGTAGAACTCAACTTAAACTCGTTAGCGATATGGAAAAAGTGTTCGATAAAATGAACGCACTCGTAAAATAATAATCGTATCTAGTGTCGAATTGCATTTTAATTCGACACTTTTAAATAATTAATAAATCTTTTAAAGGAGTTTTTATGAAAAAGTTTATTAACTATGCTCACCGTGGAGCAAGTTCTTACTATCCTGAAAACACTATACTATCGTTTTATAACGGACTTGCTATGGGTGCTAACGGAATAGAAACCGACGTTCAAAAAACAAAAGACGGCGTTTTAGTTCTTTTTCACGACGATACACTTGACAGAGTTACCGGGCAATCTGGCTGTATTGCCGATTACACTTACGATGAACTTTTAACGTTTGACGTAAAATACGGAGAAAAAACTGATAAAATTCCTACGCTTGAAGAATTTTTTAATCAATTTGCAGATATGGATATTACCTTTGCACTAGAACTTAAAGTTAAAGGCGTGGCAAAAGAAATTGCCGATATGATATACAAATACAATCTTCAAGACAAGGTTATAATAACTTCGTTTATTTTCGACGCATTACTAGAAATTAAAGAGTGTTCTCCATTGTTAAAGCGTGGATATTTATTCTTTAATTTAGACCACAAAACAAGAAAAGAAATTGAATTATTAGAATTATACGAAATATGCCCGAAAGGTGAAGAAATAACTAAGGAAGAAGTTATTGAATATCATAAAAAAGGTTACGGCGTGCGTGCTTGGGGAATTTCAAACGAACAAATAATGATAGAAACTTTTAATAAAGGCGTTGACGGTATGACGGTGAATTTTCCAGATAAATTAACGGCGTATTTAAAAAGCATAAACTAATTACTTAATAAAATTTAGCCCGTTTCGTTTTGATACGAAACGGGCTGATTTAATAAAAAAGTCGCCACTAAACTTTACTTGTGGCTATTTTTTAATTTTGTGTATTTGCTTTTAGTGGCTAATCCACCACGAATATGCCTTTCTTTTAAATTAGTTTTTAAAACTTCTTGTACTTGATTATAAAGTGAAACGTCAATTTCTTTCAATCTTATAACCATATCTTTATGTATGGTAGACTTTCCCACACCAAACTCTTTTGCCGTTTGTCTTACGGTTGCATTATATTTTAAAGTATATTCGGCTTCTAAAAGTATTCTTCTTTTAAGATAATTATACACTTTTTTACCCCTTTGTATATTGTATGAAAGGGGTTTTATTTATATTCTAATTAAGTTTAACTAATTGACTTTTTAAAAGAAACTTTCTTTTATTCTTTTTGCGTTTACCTAAGTAATATACGTTTAAATTCATTCCACTAATTAGTCCTTTCATTAAAATATAAAGCCACATTAAGAAAACTACTATTACCGATATTGCTCCGTAAATTTCATTAAAATTAGCAAAGTAATTTATATAAATAAAAAAACCTATCGTCATAATTACCGAAAAAATACAAGTGTATATTGCCCCTATTAACACGTCTTTAATTTTTATTTTATAAGGACAAGCATACAAGTTTATAATTATTAAAAAACTTAAAAAACTTAAAATTAAAACGCTATAATTTATAGTTCTTCCAAGCGTTACTCCAAAAAACTCAATGGAATATTTACTTACGACAAAATATATTCCTTGAAAAAGTGCAAATAAAAACAAAAACAAAGTCATTATTCCAAGTGATGCAACCCTAACTAGAATATTGTTTTTACCAACGTAATTATAAACTATTTCGCCCGTACGTCGTAAATGGTAAAAAAAGTTGGTTGCCGAATACGCCGATATTAAAACGGCAATTATATTACCACTTGCACCTAATTTTTGTGCAGTCGTAAAAACGTAGTCTATAACTTGTTTTACGTCTTTAAAAATTTCACTTATAAAAAAGTTATCTATTTTTGAGCCGAAACCCGATAACGTTAACGTAGTTAAATATGCAAGAGGAACCATTTCAAGTAATGCAAAAAACACTAACGCACCTGCTAAGGTTGAACTTTTTTTTGAATTTATAATTTTATTATATTCAAAAAGATTATAAAAAAAATTGCCCATACGATAAGTATAAGCAAATTTTTTATATAATAAACAATTATTGAAAAGTATATTTCGTTATTTTTTATTAACGCCGTTTTAATTATAAAACTCTGGTTCCATTGATTAGTAAACCATATCTATAACCTACTAATTCGGCAGCCTTTTCACACATAAGCATTCTCGTATGATAAATTTCAAAATAGTCGGCAACTGAACATAATTTAGCGTCAGTTTCAATAATAGTGTCAATACTCCTATTTTTAGCGTCGACTTTAACGTACGAACTATTTACGGCTAAATTAACCCTATCGTGAATATTCATATTTTTATAATTTATTTCATTTCTTACCCTTGATTTATGAACGTCGCTTTTATCTGCTATTATAAGTGCCGAACAAATAGGACTTACTGGAACACCATGTTTTTCGTCGTGATTGCCTATTGCCATCATTATTTCCGATGCGTCGGTATAACTCATACCCCTATCAACTAAAAGTTTATACGCAAGCAAAGCCCCACTCGTTGCGTGATTATGCCTTGCTAACGCATTGCCTATATCGTGTAGATAACCTGCTATTTCTCCAAGTGCAACGGTTTTTTCGTCAAAACCTATTTCTCTTAAAATCATAGCAGTCCAAGACGCAACTATACTACAATGGCGTTGTGAATGCTCAGTATAATTTAACGCATCAATTTGTTTTTCACACGTTTCCATTATCGCTTGAACTTCTTGGTCTTTTTTTAAGTCTTTTATAGTTATCATTTTGCTCCTATTACAATTTTATGGTATATATTTTGCTAAAGATTTCTTCGTATTTATCACGATAAAATAAATTTGTTCCAGGAGTAGTTATTGAAGCCGTTCCCGCAGCGACTGCCGAACGGAGAATTTCTTGATAATCAGCCCCTTTTTCAATCATTACACTCGTTGCCGCTACCATACTATCGCCTGCACCTACCGTTGAATTTACGGCAACGCTTGCACTTTTACAAAAATACGATTGTTCTTTATTAGTTAAAATCGCACCTTCCCTACCTAACGATAAAAGTACGTTTTTCGCACCCTTATCGATAAGATAGTTACAGCCGTCTAAATAATCTTTAGTAGTATTTAATTTCCTACCTATCGTATTTTCAAGTTCGGTTAAATTTGGTTTTACCAAATAAACGCCGTTACTAATTGCCGATAAAAGTTTTTTACCTTCGGTATCAACGATTACTTTTGCGTTTTTGCTAACGCTTTTTACAAGTTCTCCGTAATATTCGTCGTCAATTCCTTCTGGTAAAGAACCACTAATTATTACGACTGACGCACTAGTTGAAAGATTTGAAATTAACGCTAATAATTCTTTTTGTTTTAACCTTTCAACAATTTCCCCTTTATCGTTGATTTCAGTTAACATAGACTTATTATCTACGATTTTATAGTTCATCCTTACACTACCTTTGTTCCAAACAAAAGTGTGTTTTATCCCTTCGTTATCCAAAGTTTGTTGAAATAAACTGCCGTTTTCATCGTACATAAATCCCGTTGCAAAACTATCTGCACCTAATCTACGTACGCCTATTGCAGTATTTAACGCCTTGCCCGAACAAGTTATTATTTTATTATTTACCCTATTTAGTCTACCAACGTTTAACTGCTCTAATTCAACCGTGCAATCTATGCTTGGATTAGGACATACGCTTAATATCATTTTTAATTATTATCCTTTAATTATCTTTTTTTGATTGTTCGATAATTTTAGCCGTTTGGTCAAACGGAACTTCTTCGTAACGAGCAAATTCTAACGAGAAATATCCCCTTGCTTGCGTAAGACTTCTTAAATCTTGAGCATATTCTAAAATTTCAATTTCAGGAACTTCGCAAGTTACTATACATTTATCGCCTTCTTGTTCTGTACCTAAAATTCTTCCCCTACGCTTATTGATATCACCCATAATATCGCCTAAATAATCGTCTGGAACAACGATTTTTACTTGGTATATAGGTTCTAAAATAACCGGTTTAGCATTTTTAATACCTTGCTCGTATGCTAATTTAGCAGCCGAAACGAAAGCAACTTCTTTACTATCAACAGGATGCGACGAGCCGTCGTGTAAAGTTGCTTTTAAGTTAATAAGCGGATATCCTGCTAACACGCCGTGATTAATTGCTTCTCTTAACCCTTTATCAACTGCTGGAATAAATTGTTTTGGAACTACGCCACCAACTACTGCATCAACGAATTCGTAATAACCGTCGCTTGCACCTGGTTCAAAAGTAATAACCGCATGACCGTATTGACCTGCACCACCAGATTGTTTTTTGTGTTTGCCTTCACCTTCGGCTTTTTGTAAAATAGTTTCTTTATAAGCAATTTTAGGCTCTTTAAGTAAAACTTCAACGCCAAATTTGTTTTTAAGTTTTCTAGAAAGAACGCTAAGTTGAGTAGTTCCTAAACCTAAAATTATCATTTCGCCCGTTTCTTTATTTTTTTCAACGCTGAAAGAAATGTCTTCGTCGGCAAGTTTGTTTAAACCTGCAAAAATTTTATCTTCTTCACCCTTTTTAACTGCGTAAACCGCTCTCTTATACATAGGTGACGGAACGTTAAATTTCTTAAATTCGGTTGGAGTTTTTTCGTATAAAGTATCGCCCGTTTTAACGTTATCAAGTTTTGCTAACGCACCGATATCACCTGCGATTAAACTATCAACTGCTTCTTGTTTTTTGCCCTTTACTAAATATATAGACGAAATTTTTTCTTCATTATCTTTATCGTATATTTTTAAAGTTTGACCTTGCTTTAATACGCCAGAAATTACTTTTACGTAGTGGAGTTTACCCATATACGGGTCTACAACCGTTTTAAATACTCTTAATACAGTTTCGCTGTTAACGTCAGTTTCTACAACTACTTTTTCGCCGTTTTGCAAAGCCTTTTGATGACCTGCGTCAACTGGACTTGGTAACGTAGATATAATTTTATCCATAAGATTAAATATACCGTGGTTTTTATAAGCACTACCACCTAATACTGTAATAGTAGAACAAGTTGCAATACCCATTTTAACGCCCTTTTCAATTTCTTCTGGAGTTAAAATACCTTCGGTAAAATATTTATCTAATAATTCTTCATCGTTTTCAGCAGCCGCTTCCATAACTGAAAGGTGCGCCGTTTCATAGGCATCTTTTAAATAATCTGGAACAGGGTATTCGTTCCTTTCCCAGTCTCTTAACACGCCGAAAGCAACTTTTACAAAGCCTTTCATTTTGCCGTCTACAATATTTGGAACTATCATAGGTGCTATTTTATGCCCGTATTTTACTTTTATAGCGTCAACCGTCTTAATAAAATCACTATTTTCTTTATCAAGTCCGTTCAAAAATAATATCGCAGGAATTCTATGTTCTACACAATAATCAATAGCCTTTTCCGTACCCACCGTCAAAGAACCATTTGAACCCGATACGATTATTGCAGAATCGCTAACTGCAAGTGCTTGAGCCATTTCACATTCAAAGTCGTAATAGCCTGGAACGTCGATTAAATTAAACTTATAACCTTTATATTCACAATTTGCTATTGCTAAACCGATTGAAGATTTTTTTGCTATTTCTTCAGCGTCAAAGTCCATACAAGTGTTTCCGTCTTCTACTTTACCTTGTCTATCAATAGCCCCACAATTAAAAAGTATAGCCTCGCAGAGAGTAGTTTTACCTTCGCCACTGTGTCCTATTAATGCTACGTTTCTAATTTTGTTTGAATCCATAATCTTCACCTTCCATATATTTTTTACAACGTTTTTTTAACGTATATATTAATTATACACCAACCATAACTCATTTTCAATAGGCACTTTGTTTTTTTACGATATTTTTGCTTTTAAAATGACGAAAAACTCAAATAAAACGACGTTTCTATTTGAGTTTTTATCTTTTTTATTAATTAATAAACGATTTTTTGATTAATTTTTATTTAAAATTGTAAATTCGATTACAATAAAATACAAATTACTCCTCCTTTACCTTCGTTAACTATTCTAGTTACCGTCTTTCTCATTTTGTTTTTAGTTTCATTTTTCATTGAATTAATTTTAGAAATAATTTCTTCATTTACGAGTGTAGACAACTTTTTACCAAATACGTTAGTGTTCCAAACTTTATCTGGATTTTCTTCGTATTCTTTTTGAATAAACTCGGCAAAATCAGTACATTGTTTATGCGTCCCCGAAATAGGTGAAACTTCTGCGTCAAGATTAATTTTAATAAAGTGCATACATTCGGTAGTCGCTTTAATTTTAACTCCGTATCTTCCACCTTGTTTTACGACTTCTGGATTTTGTAACGTCATATCACTATCGCTTGGAACTACTATTCCGTAACCGCTTTCGTAAACTTCGCCTAACGCAATTTTTGTTTTTTCGTAACTTTGTTTTGCTAAAGATAATTCTTTAACGTATTTCATCAACGCAAACTCGTCGTTAATTTCTTCGCCTGCCATTTCGCTGAGTAAAGAGTAAAATAAACTATTATCAACGTCAACCTTATATTCAATTCTACCTTCACCTAACAAACATTTACTTTCAACTTTTTGTTTTATTCCTTCAATTTCTTTTAAGGCGTCTTCAATTAACGAGTAATGTTTCATACAAACGACGGCTGAAGCAACTTCTTTTACCTTTTGACAAATACTTGAAATGAGTTTGCTTTCGGGTGGTAAAATTTGTATCCATTTAGGCAAACAAACGTCAAATGATTTCATAGGAAATTCCATAAGTAAATTTGATAAAATTTCCACCATTTGATTTTCGCTTGTTTGTAAAACGTTAATAGCAATTACTTTTACCCCGTATTTTTGCGTTAACTTTGATGCTAATTCTTTAGCGTTATCTGTGTCGGGTTCTTTGCAGTTTAAAACGATAACGAAAGGTTTTCCACTTTCTCTAATTTCGTCAACAACTCTTTCTTCTGCCTTTACGTAACTTTCCCTAGGAATATCAACTATTGAGCCGTCGGTAGTTACTACAACTCCTACCGTAGAGTGTTCTTTTATAACCTTTTCAGTACCTATTTCAGCAGCCTTTTCAAACGGAATAGGTTGATTATTCCAAGGCGTTCTAACAAGTCTATCTTTGCCGTCTTCTTTGTCACCTATTGCTCCGTCTACTAAATAACCTACGCAATCAATAAGCCTTACCTTTGCTTGACCTTTACCTTTAAGCGAAATTTTCACACTTTCCCCAGGGACGAATTTAGGCTCGGTAGTAGTTATCGTTTTGCCTTCGCCAGATTGTGGCATTTCGTCGATTGCTATTTGCTTTTTGTTTTTAGACGATATGTTCGGCGTTACGATATATTCCATAAATTTATTTATAAAAGTTGATTTACCCGTTCTAACAGGACCTACTATTCCTATATATAAATCGCCGTCCGTTCTTTTTGCGATATCTCTATAAATATCAAATTTATCCATTAAAAAACCTCCCAACACACTAATGTATATGAGAGGTCGTTTATCTTTATGATTTTATTTAGTTTTTTTCTTATATTTCATTTCTTTTAGCATTTGTAGCCAGTTTGTTGGATGTTCTTCACCTACAAGCATACGCTTTATATTTTGCCTATGTGCATACCACGTTAAAAATATAATTCCTATTACGAATACACTTGATATTAACGTTAAAGTCGTTTGAAAAGATAAATTAACACCTGCAACTAATTGTGCTTTCATAAATTCTTTATATATATAATAACAAGTAAAAAACGCACCCGGAGTAGTTGCAATAAACGAACCCATAGCACCTATTTCGGTTATTAATATAAATACTATTGCTAAAACGCCACTAATTAATCCAACTAACGGATTACATACGAAAAACACTCCTATCGTAGTTGCAATACCTTTACCCCCCTTAAACTTCATAAGGACGGGGAATATATGTCCTAGCACAGCACAAAACCCACACGCTACTTTGCTAATCATATGAACGGGAATTGCTGTACCTTCAAAAAAGCAGTTTTGATATAAAATAAAGCCTAAAAAAGTTGGAATTGCACCTTTTAACATATCTAAAACCAAAGTTAAAAGACCTATTTTTAAACCAAAATTCCTACTCATATTTAAAGTACCTGGATTTCCACTACCTAAAGTACGAATATCTTTCTTTTTAAGTTTTGAAATTATTATAGCAAAGTTTATATTGCCCATAAAATATGAAAATACTGCAAGCAATAAAAACTGCCACCATAAAGTAGAAAACGATAATATCATAGTTTGTCTTCGTCCTTTTCTCTAACTATAAGTTTTATAGGAGTTCCTTCAAAATTAATAGCGTTTCTTAAAGTGTTTTCTAAATATCTTTTATAACTAAAATGCATAAGTTCTGCATTGTTTACGAACATTACGAAAGTTGGTGGTAAAACGCCGTCTTGTACGGTGTAATAAATTTTAAGTCGCCTACCATTTTTAGTTGGTGGCTCTGAAATTCTTATAGCGTCACCGAGTAAATCGTTTAAAGTCCCCGTTGAAATTCTTCTTTTAGCGTTTTCTATAATCTCATCTGCCAAAGTGAATAGTTTTTCAGCTCTTAACCCCGTTTTTGCCGAAATAAACACGCTTTTATAATAACTCATAAACGGAAGTTCGCTATCTAATTTCTTTTTGTATTTTTCAATAGTAAAGGTGTCTTTCTCAACGGCGTCCCACTTGTTCATAATTATTAAAGACGGCTTGCCTTGTTCGTGAACGTAACCTAAAATTTTAACGTCTTGCTCGGTTAAACCTTCCGTGCTATCAATAACTACGAAACAAATATCTGCCCTACGAATTGCACCTAACGCCCTTACTACGCTATAGTATTCTATATCTTCGTTGACTGCATTTTTCTTTCTTATACCCGCAGTATCAATTATAGTATATTTTTTATCGTTATATTCTAAATGGGTGTCAATTGCGTCTCTCGTAGTTCCACTTATTGCCGAAACGATAGTTCTATCATATCCTAAAAGTCTGTTGGTTAAACTTGACTTGCCTGCGTTTGGCTTACCTACTATTGCAATTTTGGTATATTCGTCTTCGTCGTCAACTACAACGCTATCAAAACGTGAACATACTTCGTCTAATAGGTCGCCTATACCTTTACCTTGTTCACAAGAAATACCAAACGGCTCGCCTAAACCTAATTCGTAATAATCGAATAACGCCGAAAGGTCGTAGTTGTCCAACTTATTTACTGCTAAAACTACCGGTTTATTTGAACGGCGTAACATTGTTGCAACGTCTATATCTGCGGCGGTAATACCCGTCTTTACGTCGCAAACGAATAAGATAACGTCAGCCATATCAATAGCAATTTCGGCTTGCTTTTTAATATGCACCCACATTTCGTCTTGTGATTTTAATTCTATTCCACCCGTATCAATTAGGGTAAAAGCCTTACCACACCACTCGGCGTCGCAATAAATTCTATCTCTAGTAACGCCCGGCTTATTTTCTACGATAGAAATTTTTTTACCTGTTACTTTATTAAATAACGTACTTTTGCCTACGTTAGGTCTACCAACTACGGCAACTAATGGTTTACTCATACTATATTTTCCTTATATTCTCTCCACCCGTTACAGCGTTAAAAAAACTTTCTCCACTACCGTCGGTGATATGTATTTTTTTATTAATTTTTTTAGAAAATTCGATTAAAGTCATATCGTCTAAAAAAACGTCTTCAAATTGTCTTAAACAGATATCGGGCAAAACTAAGACGTCAAATTCTTTTTCAAAAGCATTTACTTGTTCAACGATATCTTTACCCGTTAAAAGCCCCGTACAATTTACCGTTTCGCCAAAAAAATTATTTTTTACTCCTAAAACGTGGTAGGTTGCTCCTTGACAATATTCTTTAATTTTTCTACATTGTTTTTTTATAAACTCGCTTGCAGATTGCCCCGAAATTATTAAATAAGTGCTTTTATCGTCACTATTTTTTAAACTTAAATTAATTTCTTTTTCAAACTTAGCCGTAGTTCCCACGCCGTTACCAAGTTGAGAAAAATCACCGTAATGTTCTACGCTTTCAACTTCTAACCCCGCCTTAAAATAAAACTCGTCGCCAAGCGTCACGAAAGGTTCGTTAAACTCACTATTTAGCATTTTAACTTGCTCTATTACGCATTTTGAGTAATTTTTATCAATATCACGAATAGGATATAAACCTTCTCTAAACTTAGTAATTCCACAAGGCACTACCGAAACGCCTTTAAAATTAGGTTTTAAAGTGTAAAGTTTACGAATACTATCTTCTAAATACAAACCGTCGTTTAAAGACGGAACTAGTACTATTTGTCCTTCAATTTGTATTCCGTTTTGCGTTAAATATTTAAGTTTTTCAAAAATGTCACCTGCAAAACGATTATTTAACATTTTAACTCTAACTTCAGGGTTAATTACTTGTACCGAAACGTATAAAGGACTTAATTTTAAACGAACTATTCTTTCTAAATCGCTTTGTTTTAGATTAGTTAAAGTTACGAAATTACCTACCATAAAACTTTGACGATAATCGTCGTCTTTAACGTATAAAGATTTTCGCATACCCTTTGGCATTTGGTCTACGAAACAAAATACGCATTTGTTTTGACAAGTTTTTACGTCAAGCAAATGACTTTCAAAAGTTAAACCTAACGTTTCATAGTCTTCTTTTTCAATATCAATTTTGCAACTTTCGCCGTTAGTAGTTTTAACCGTAAGGGTAAATTTCGTTTGAGCATCGTAAAAAATATAGTCTAATATATCTTGAACTTTATGCCCGTCGAAATGCGTTATAGCATCACCCCTTTCAAAGCCTAATTCTTCGCCTATTGAATTTTTTTCAATGCTTTTAACTACTAACATAGTGTTATTATATACTTAATATCTAATTTTGTAAAGAAAAACACGCTAATATTAACGCCTTGGTTAATTATAGCGTGCTATATCTTTATTGTTTATTCGCCGTTCCTTTTTTCTTTAAATCTTCTAAAATAGGGTTAAGCGTTTCTAAAATTCTATTTGCGATAAAATAATGACCGATATCGTTAGGGTGAGTATTTACGAAAGCAAGTTCCCTTATTTCTCTTGGGACTAATTCTTTACCCTTAATTAAATAAACGTTTTTATCGCCGTTTTCGATAGCGTATTTGTACGTTTCAAAAATTACTTCGTCTCTTTTTACCCTTGCTCCACCATTATAGTTATCCATAAAATACGAAGATTTAGTTAATAAAATAATAGGCGTTTCGGGATGAGTTTCTCTAAATTGCTTATAAAGTGGCAAATGCGTTTTTCTTAAATGTTCAGCGTCTGGTGCGTTTGCGTCGTAATCGCAAATAAATACCGAACAATCTACCGTTTTTAAATAATCTACTACGGCTTGTTCGCCTTTTGCTCCACCACTCATACTAAAATTAATAATATCAGTTTTAGTTTTGTTACAAATAATGCAAGCAAAGTTATTGTCAGGTCTGTTTGCACAAGCACCTTGGGTAATTGAGTTGCCGTAAAAAAGAATAGGTTTTAAGTTGTTGTACGGCTCGTATTTTTCAACTTTTGCTCCATCATTAAACATTATAGATAATTCGGTAACGCCACTATAAGGTGGAAAATATAATATATAGTTTCGCATCCCCCCACGAAGTTTTCCTTCTAATAAAAAAGTGTCGCCTTCTTCATAGCCAGTTTTAGTGTAATAAGGTGGAGCAAAATTACAAGCATATCTTTCTTCGCCATCTGGCATAACTTCCCTTAACGCAAAGCCATTATTACCTAAAACGTTAGACGTTGCCGTCCTTGCTAAGTCGTAAAGTTTAGTTTTTATTTTAATTCCTTGGGCATCGGTAGAAAACGTTATTCTAACACCCGTAGTTAAACGGCTACCCCAGTAAAAGCCTACTTTTTTAACTACTTCTAACGGCCATTTGTGAAACCCTTCGTTTTCGTAATAAGTTACGCCACCGTAAACGGCGAAAGGTTCGCAAGGAATTTTATATTCGTCAAAAACTTCACCTTTAATGGTTTGTTGTGCATAGTTTTTATCAATTTTTTCTAATATAGACATTTTTGCTCCCCCTTTTTATAAAATTTTATTTAACACTTCTTCAACGGCAAAAGCCATAAACATAAAGCCAAGAGTATTTGGATGACTTTCGCCCGACATACATAACTCTCTAGCATCATAAGGGAACATACTTCTTCCATCAACAAAATAAACGTTGTTATCTCCTTGACTTTTAGCGTATTCAATCGTATCTAATATAATTTGCGTTCTTTCATTACCTTCACGGCAAGTTACTTCAAATTCTCTAAACGCCGAAGGTCTTGACATAAATATTATCGGCGTATTAGGTTGTTTTTCACGGAACTTTTTATAAAGTGGTAAATGCGTTTGCCTTAGATATTCTGCCGTTGGAGCATTATGGTCGTAATCGCATACGAAAACCGAACAATCAACGCTACATAAAAAGTCGACTACTTCCGGTTGTGCTTTGGCACTACCCGATGCGGCAAAAGTCATATAGTCGATTTTATTTCTTTTAGCAACTACGGCTTGATAAGCGTTGTCAGCCCTTGTTGCAGACCCTCCTTGAGTTATTGAAGAGCCGTAATATAGTATAGGTTTAACGTCTTTATAAGGGTTAAATTTTTCAACTTGGCTATCAGCATCAAGATATACCGATAAACTCGTAACTCCACTATAAGTAGGAAAATAAAGAATATAATCTTTTACGTCGTTACCTTTTAAATAACACGAAATTTCAAGTTCGGGGTCGAACATAGGTTCAGTTTTCCAACTATCGAATAAGTGGTTTACTAAAACTTCTTCGCCCGTTTTAGTAACTTCAACTAAAGTAAAATACGAAGTTGCTAAAATGGACATTTCAGAACTACGACAAAAAGCAAACATTTTAACTTTAAGTTTTAACCTTGTCGAGTCGGTACTAAAAGCAAGTCTAACACCCGACGTGCATAAGTTACCCCAGTTCATACTTGGCCTATAACTTTCATTCATAGCGTCGATTTGTTTTTTTGGAATTTTATAAAATCCGTAACCTTCTTCAAATTTTGCACCGAACAAATTAAATTTATCACTAGGAATTTTATATTCTTTAAAATTGTCGTTAGCAACCGTCGTGTTGGCAAAATTTTTATCAACTTCTTCTATTTTAAATTCTTTACCCATAATACTCCTTATTTTTTGCTAGGTTTTTTTAATATACCTAACACTATAAAAATTACTCCTAATATTAATAAAAAACAAACTAAACACCATAAAACGTTTAGGTTGCTTAAATATCCGCCTATTACAAACGCTACGCCTAAACTTACGAATAAAAGTGATACAACTAGCCACCAAACCGAATATTTTTCGCTACTACTTCTATCATAAAAATACGCCCTAAAAATTTCAATACTACCACGCATATATAACACTAGCCCTAAAATTTTACCAGCGTCGTTAAATTTAAAAACGTTAAACTGAGCAAGCACGCAAGAAAGAGCAATCATCGATAGTACTACAAACTCAATAATTACTAAAATTTTAATTGCAGTTTTTTCTTTTTTAAACAATTTTTTAAACAAATATAAAGAAAGATAAAGCGTTAAAATTACTGCCATAACAATTTTAATAACGTCCATACCCCAACTAGCAAAAAACAAATCTTTATTTATTTTTGACCATATAGGCATTAATAATATCGACGATATTATTAAAAAAACGCCCAAAACTATATAAAGCCAAAAATTTTTGCTTTTAGTAAGATTAAATATTTTAGAAAGTTTCATAATTCACTCCCCTTTTTAGTCTTGTTTTTATTATAGAACATAATAAAAATGATGTCAATCATAATAAAAAATTTTTTATGCAGTATTGCTTTTTAATATATATCGTTATATAATACTTCTAACTACAAATTTTAGGAGAATTTATGAAATACACCATAAACTTTTTAGAAAACGAGTGTTTTTACGGCTGTTCATCTTCGTTTGGAACTAACAATCCGTTTAGTAAAGATAGCGAATTTTCGTTTGATTTAAACGTTGAAACAGACAACCAAACTATGCCGTTATTTGTAACGAATAAAGGTCGTTACGTTTGGTCTAATAAACCTTTTGCTTTTTCGTTTAAAAAAGGTGTATTAGAAATTATAGGTCACGACGTTTTAGTAGAAAAAGTAGGCGATAGTTTGAAAGACGCTTATCTTACGGCAATGAACAAACACTTTCCTTGCGACAAAAAAAGATTGCCCGAAATATTTTTTAAAACGGCACAATACTGCACGTGGATGGAATATATTTACCACCCTACTCAAGAAAAGGTTTTAAAATATGCACAAGACATAATTGATAACGGCTTTGAGCCTGGTATTTTAATAATCGACGAAGGTTGGCACGGTCGTTACGGCAATTGGCAATTTGATTTACACAAATTCCCAAGCCCTAAACAAATGATAGAAAATTTGCACGAAATGGGCTTTAAAGTACTCCTTTGGGTAGTGCCTTACGTATGTGCCGACGGCTACGACTTTGTTTGCAACAATTCTAAAGGTTTTCCTTTTGCAAGAAAAAATGCAGGCGATATTTTTATTAAAAATAAAGAAGGTGCCGTTGGCTTGTTCAAATGGTGGAACGGATTTTCTGCTATGCTCGACTTAAGAAATCCACGTGCTAAAGAATTTTTAGACGACCAACTTAAAAGGTTAATTAACGAATACGGCATTGACGGATTTAAATTCGACGGTGGGCAAGCAATGTGCTATACTTGGCTTGCTAACGGAACTCTTGCCGACAATACCGATATTCACGCAATGAATATTGCTTGGAACGAATACGGCAGACAATACGAATACCACGAATATAAGGACACGTATTTAGGTGGCGGTAAAAACTGCATACAAAGACTTGCAGATAGGGCTCACGCTTGGCACGACGATTATCAAACGGGACTTGATAGCATTATTCCGTCGGCAATAACGCAAGGGCTTATAGGTCACCCCTTTATTTGTCCTGATATGATAGGTGGTGGCTCGTGGGCGTATGCACACTCACTCGATTGCGTCGTTGACCAAGAATTATTCGTTCGTTCAAGTCAACTTTCAGCACTTTTTCCTATGATGCAATTTTCTTGGTCCCCTTGGAGAGTTTTAGATAAAAAACATTTAGAACTAGTTAAAAAGGCTTACAATCTTCATACAGATATGGCTGACGAAATTTATTCGCTTGTTGAAAAAAGTTTTGATAATGGAGAGCCTATTTTACGTTGTCTTGAATACAACTATCCAAACCAAGGTTACGAAAAAATTATGGACGAATATATGATAGGTGAAGATATTTTAGTCGCACCCGTATATACGCCTAATACGTATAGCAAAGACGTTGTTATTCCTAACGGAAAGTGGAAATCGAATTTCGGTATAATTTACGAAGGTGGCAAAACTTATAATATAGAAACCCCTTTAAGCGATTTACTATGGTTTAGAAAAATTAAATAATTTTATTATAAAGTTTTTACACGTTAAATTTATTCTTTATTTTAGACACGGCAAGTTACTAGAACAACCAACTTTGTTAGATAAAAAAAACAAGATATCTAACCCACTGGGCTTTTCCCTTTTTTATTTGATTATGCTATTTAGCAATAATAATTGAAATACAATATGCACGCTTTTTACTAAATAAAAAACACGCTTTACTTTGCATTATACAAAGTTTAGCGTGTCTTTCATTTTATTCACTTCTTATAATATCGGTTGATTTTATCGTATAATTATTCGTAGTGTATTCAACGTCGTTTCTTTTATAAGTAATAGATACAACGTCGCCTGCTCTTAAAGTTAAAATTAAATCTGTTACGTAATAATCTCTATAAATATCGTACACAACACCATTTATAGTTAATTTTATAAAATAATCGTTTATTTGTAGTCCTAATCCGTATGCAATAGAATTTGCAAGCACTTCAGTAATTTGAATATCTTCTATTATTTGACCATAACCTGAAACTTTATCGTAAACGTATTTAGAGTCCACCATAGTAACAACAACGCCAAACACAAGTTTATTTACATATCCGTTATTATAATAAATAATATTTTCAACAGCATTTTTTACCGTATTTATTGGAACGGCAAAATTTACGTTTTGTTCTACGCTATCACCCGCATTAGTTATTCCTATGAGTTTACCTTGTACGTTAAATAGTCCACCACCCGAATTGCCTTGATATAAAGGAGTATCCATTCTAAGAAGGTTATAAGTTCTTACGGTGTCGTCGATTTTTAATTTAACTCTTTCGTTGTCTACGCTAACTATACCTTTTGTAACGCTAATTCCGTCGTCACCAGGATTACCTATCGCAATTGCCGTTTCGCCAACGTGATAATTATCGGCGAACTCTACTTTCGTAAAGTTTTCATTGACGTTTCTAAACAATTGCGTTGGAGCTTTTAATACTGCAATATCCGTCGCAATAGACGCACCAACAATTTCACATTGAATAGCGTTAGTTCCATAATCGTAAATAGCATAACCATCTTCGTCAGTACCAGTTTTTAACGGATTTAATTCGCTTCCGTATAAGTAACAAGTGATTTTTCTTGACATTTTAGACGTAGTATTTTGTTTATATTCGTGTATAACGTGAAAATTAGTAATAATATAAGTATAATCGTCGTCAATCCTATAAATAACGCCCGAGCCTGCTCCTACACTCAAATAGTTAGTTTGAGTAGTTTGGTCGGTTAACGTAAACTCGGCGTATACTTTTACCGTCGAAGACAATAATCTATTCACGGTCGATGCACTTATATCGGTTTCTACGTTTAAAAACTCTCTTAAAAATTCTTCAAAAGTTGCCGTTGGCTTTTCTTGTTTATACCTATTGAACAAATCTTCAACCGAAATTTCAGGTGAATCGTCGCCGTCTTCACCATTAACGCCGTCTCTACCATTAGTAATAGTAAAGGTCGAAGTGCTTCCGTCAGTATAAGTTATCGTGTAAGTGTCTACGTATCCATCGGTACTAGTTTTTTCTATCGTCATTACGTTTGGTGGCATTATAATTTGTATACAGCCCGTAAAAATTATCGTTGCTAAAATTAACGTCAACAATAAGACGAAAATCTTTTTTAATTTTTTTATCATTGTTTCTCCTTGATTTATCTTATCTATTATATAATTTATACAAATCGTACTTTAAATACACCTTAAAAAACAAACGACTTGTTGTTTCAAGCCGTTCGTCTCATATTAAAAGCCTAATCTTGACTTTTTATCAAATATCGTTTTAAATTCTTTATCTAAGGTAGACCTTACGAAATCGTCTTTTGTAAGAACTACTTTATCACACTTTGCAAGTTGACATCTAGTTGCACTCTTTGCCCAAGTCCTTTCAAATAAGTTTCTAACGAAACGTGCGTTACTAAATTGTTTTGAATTTAAAATACTATCTGGTAACGAATCAAAATACTCTTTACTTGCTTGAATAATATCTTCTTCGTATTCAAATTTATCGTTAAGCATACTTACGAATATTTGATGAAGTTGTTCACGAGTAAAGTTAGGAAACTCAAGTAAATACGGCATTCTGCCCGCTAAACCTGCATTACCTTTCATAAGTTTTTCCATATCGTCGGTATAGCCTGCCATTATTACAACAAAATCTTGCCTATGATTTTCCATTTCGGCAATTAAAGTGTCTAAAGCCTCTACGCCGTAGTCTTTACTATTATCGTCGCCTCTATATAGTGAGTAAGCCTCGTCGATAAATAATACCGAGCCGTATGCGTCACGACAAATGCTTGACGTTTTTGGAGCAGTTTCACCTATGTATCTACCACAAAAGTCCCTTCCTGCGTATTCGTAGAAATTACCAACGCTTAAAACACCCTTTTCTTTAAGAATTTTACCAACTATTCTTGCTACGGTCGTTTTACCCGTTCCCGGATTACCAACGAAACGCATATTAATACAAGGCGGGTTTACTCCCCCTTGACTTCTTGCATATTCGATTTGCGAAACTATTTCGTTTATACGATTTCTAACACTTTCAGTACCAACTAATTTATCAAGCATTTCATAGCCCGAAAGTTCGTCGGCAACGTAATGATAACATAAAAGTTGTGCGTCGTTTTCATCAATATCAAAAGAAGGAGTTTTAATATCGCAATTTTTAAGTTGCTTTTTATAAACTAATTCCATTACGAGTTTTTCACAAGTTTTAAAACCGTAAAATCTTCCGTCGCTTTTTTCTTCGTTTAAGCGTTGTTTAAAAAATCCAAACGCACTTTCAGTTAAATTAAAACCAAATTTTTTACATTTTTTAACGGCGTATTCGCAAAGTTCGTTTTCGGTAAAAGGTGGCACTTGTACAACCTTAACGAATAAGGTGTCGTTAAGCGTTTGTCTAACGTTTTCAACAATTTCTCTATCAACGAAAGGTATTCTAAAAAATACTATAGTATTTTTTTTGTTCTTACCTATAATTTTTAAAATTTCTTTAAATTCGTTGCTTTTTAATAAACTTAAATAAGCACTTATATCAAAACATACTATTTTAAATTTATCACTTGCGTCATACGAAAAATAGTTTTCAACTATAGTAACGCCTTCGCTTGCGTCCTTTTTAAAATCAACTACCTTTTCAACGAATTCTTCGTCACTAAATTCACCAACTTTTAACGCTTTTAATAGTCTTGCGAATAAATTCAAGTAAACGGTTAATCCACAACCATTGTTTATTGCAAGCAAATAACATTGATAAATAAGCGTGCTTAATGTATCGTTTTTAATGAGAGTTGGAGCAATTTTTGCAGTTTCTTTACAAAGGGTTTTAAATTCGTCAGCACCAGTTAAGTGCATAATTTCTTCTAAAACGCTTTCAACCGAATCGGTACCCGAACTACTCTTTTTAGTTTGAGTTTTTGAAAAACCCATACCTTGCAAAATAGTCCCTACGCTATCTTCCGTTTCTTTAGAAGGCTCGGTTTGTGTTTGTGCTTGAGTATCGTCGTCAGCATCGTCTTGCGTATCGTCTTTAGTAGACATTTTATCAATAAACGAACCCATTGAACCGAAAACGTCGTAATCTTGACTTTCGCTGGTATCGTCTTGTGTAGTTTTAGATAATTCTTCAATTTCAACGCTATATAAAGAATTATCCATATCGTCGTATGACGCTAAGCACATTCCACATACAGCCTCGTATAAATATTCTTTAGTAATATCGTCGTTAAATAACGCCTTTACTTCTAAATAAGATAAAGTTTGCTTTATAGTAGTTACGTCTTGACTTACACGTTCAAAAGCGTCGACTAATCTATCGGTAGGATAATCTTGCCCGTTATAATGTTTTTTTGCAATAGTTTCATCAATAGTAATTTTAATTCTATAATACATACTAACCCCCACGAATAAAGGTATTATATCATAAATTTAAACACTTGACAACTTTTATAAAAAATTTTAAATAATAATAAGTCTTATATTTAAGATTTTATCTTTTAAAAAGTGGTTCGTCCGTCAATTATTAAAGTTTTTATAAAATTTTTGTCAAAATGCTATAAAAATATTTGCTCTTTTACAAATCTTGTGCTAAAATACTTATGCTTTAATATGCGGACATGGCGGAATTGGCAGACGCATAAGACTAAGGATCTTATGAGGGTTCACTTCGTGCAGGTTCAAGTCCTGTTGTCCGCACCAAAAAAGGTGTTTTTATGCAAAAATGCGTAGAAACACCTGTTTTTTTGCATAATTTTTGCTTTAAATTTCCTCGTTAACCCCTTAAATTTAAATTTTTGGGGAAAATACGGGGAAATTTTTATTTAATAATTAAGAAGTAATGCTGTTTTTTGCTGATATTCCATCGAAAAATGCGTATAAACAAGCGACGTTGTATTCCCGGCAAAAGTATGCCCAGTCCATAAGCACACAATTTCGTTCTCAATACCGGCTTCGCGACAGCGAGTAGTAAACGTGTGGCGCAGTTCGTGAAGGTGGTGTTCCGGGCATAAGGACTTGAATTTACGTCCGGCTTTGTTCGCCATTTTTAAAAATGGGAATTCTTCATCCTGGTTTAATGTTTTTAAAAGCGCCTTTAATTTTGGGAATATAGGCACTACTCTATCTGCGCCGTTTACTTTGTCTTTAATTTTAGTAGTATGTATCGTAATAGTGTTTTCTATAAAATTAACGTCGTTAAACGAAAATTGTATTGCTTCAGAAACCCTTGCGCCACTGTATAACAAAAATAATAGAATCGGCTCGTAGTGGTCGCCTTTGATTTTTTTAATAAAATCATTTTCTTCTTTTAACGTTAACGCCACACCTTTTTTTCGGTAGTGCTTTGGAATTTTTACACCGGCCATAACGTCGTTTTTAATATAGCCTAAATTTTTAGCGATTCTAAAAAGCCCTACCAAATAACTATGAACGCCTTCAGCAGTTCTGCCTTTGCCTTCAGATATCAAACTTGTTAAAACTTCTTGAATTTGTAATGCTTGAATTTTTGATATATCATAGTGACCGAGTTTTGGCGTTATATGTAGTTTAACAAGTTTTTGCAAACCCTCAAACGAGTTTGCTGCTAATTCATATCTACGATATTTGTCTAAATAAATATCGCTAACGTCTGATACTGTTTTACCCTTTACGATATTACCTTTTTTGAATTCCTTATTGAATTCCTTTAAAAAAACCCTAAATTTATCTTGCGCAACCGAAAGTTTAGTTGCGCAAAAACTTTTTTCTACACCAAACTTACGAAAACGTATTTCGTAACTGCCGTTTGGCTTAATTCTTACTTTTCCATCTTTAATTGAAAACATTTCTTTCTCTCCTTTTTTTACCGGAAATTTTAAAATGTCTTCCCCATCCATTCCTGCAGAACTACATTGTTCTGCTTTTTCTGTAAAAGAAAATGCGCTATCTTGCCTAAATAGTTCAGCAAAAAGCGCACCTTTTACACGATTAAGACTGTCAATAAATTGTTGACTTGTTGTCTTGTAGTAAGTTATAAGTTGCTCAATTAAATTAATGTAATCTTGTATTTTCATTTTGACTACCTCCTTATTAAAGGTAGTGTAACAAAAAAATTAACTTATAACTTAATATAACTTTTTCTAAAAATCGGCTTGATTTTTAGAAGATTAGACATTAGTTTTTACAAATATTTAATAATTTAATGCTTTACAAAAACCGATAACTTGTTGCTGTTTATCTCTATCTAACAAATTAAAAGAAAATAACAATTCTTGTTGTATAGAAGTCAAAGAATTATCGGTTTGATTAATAACGCCAAAGTCATCTTCACGACCGACTAAATAATCTATAGAACAGTCAAATATATCTGATAATAACATTAAAGCATTCACGCTTGGTTCGCTACGACCTTTTTCCCATTCATAAACTAAACTTTGCGAACAATTTAATTTCGATGCTATCTCTTTGGCTGTTAAATTTTGTTCCTGGCGTAAATTTCTTAATCTAAAATTCATATTTTTTCCCCTTTTAAAATATTTAATAATTTAATGCTTTGCAAAAACCGATAACTTGTTGCTGTTTATCTCTATCTAACAAATTAAAAGAAAATAACAATTCTTGTTGTATAGAAGTCAAAGAATTATCGGTTTGATTAATAACGCCAAAGTCATCTTCACGGCCAACTAAATAATCAACTGAAACGTTTAATGCTTGAGATAAACAAATTAAAGTATTTGCTGTTGGTTCATTTTTACCAACTTCAATCATTGCAATACACGATGGCGCTAAATTAGCAAGTTTTGCAAGTTCTACTTGCGTCAACCCCCTTTCAGTTCTAATTTCTTTTAGAATTTTTGCATAATTCATTGTAAAATCCCCCTAAAAACAAATAAATTTCATAAATACTCCTAATAGTTTAATGCTTTACAAAAACCTATTACCTGTTGCTGTTTATCTCTATTTAGAGCATTAAAAGCATCTAAAAGTTCTTTTTGTTGAATAGTTAAGTTGTATTCGCGAGGAGAATCTCTACCTATTAAATAATCTACAGATACAGCGTAGTAATCAGCAATATCAATTAATCCTTGAATAGAAGGCTCCGTTCTGCCTTGCTCCCAATCGCTAACTACACTTCTTGAAACAGATAATTCTTCTGCAATATCTTTTTGACTTAATGAAGTTTCTGCCCTTAAATCTTTAAAAATTTTATTAAATTTCATAAATTTACCCTCTTGTAAAATATTTAATAATTTAGAACTTTACAAAAACCAATAACTTGTTGTTGTTTGTCTCTATCCAACAAATTAAAAGAAAATAACAATTCTTGTTGTATAGAAGTCAAAGAATTAACGGTTTGATTAATAACGCCAAAGTCATCTTCACGTCCTAAAAGATAGTCAATTGAACATTCGAAATATTCTGCAAGTTTTACGAGTTGGTCAACTGACGGCATCGAGCCACGCGTAAAATAACAAGATATTGTCCCTTGAGCAATACCAGTATTTTCAGCAAGAATAACTTGCTTACCGTTACATTTTATATTCATAAGTTCTGTTAATCGTTTTAAAAACATATCAAAATTCTCCCTAAAAACAAATAAATTCCATAAATAATCCTAATAGTTTAATGCTTTACAAAAACCAATAACTTGTTGTTGTTTGTCTCTATCCAACAAATTAAAAGAAAATAACAATTCTTGTTGTATAGAAGTCAAAGAATTATCGGTTTGATTAATAACGCCAAAGTCATCTTCGCGACCAACTAAATAATCTATAGAGCAATTAAATAAATCTGCTAATGTTTTCAAAATAGTAATGTTAGGCTCTAAATCTTCTCTTTCATATTTACCGACAGCTGTTTGATTACATCCTAAAGCGTTAGCAATTTCTTTTTGAGTATATCCTGCGTTAATTCTCAATTCTTTAATTCTGTTCATTTTATAACCCCTCAATATCACTTTTTAGTCCATTTTAGAATATTTTTTTAAAAATTGCTTGACAAGTTCCAAAATAGGCTATATAATCATCTCAAACAGTCCATTATGGAATATTCCCCCCCTGTAAATTACAATTTTTTAGTAAAAAAGTTATTGCCTTATATTTAGAATCGGCTAAAACTTTAAATATTTAGACCAAAAGCAATTTATCAGGGGAACTGCTTTTGGTCTATTTTATTTTTTCCGGACGTCCGGAAAACAACAAGGAACGTACAAAATGAAAAACTTAAAAAAGAAGGTTAATATTTTAACCGTTTATGAACTTTGCAAAAAACTTAAGGTCGATATTATTAAATTAAGATATTGTCCTACCGGGAAATATGCAACGTATTTTACCCCAGGAGCATTGCACGATTCAATGTCAATCATTGTGCCAGAACACTACTTTTTAGTGATTAAGGAAGGTAAAAAAACAATTTATATAACCATTTATCTTGAGGGGGTTAATTATGAAAGTATTTAGCGTTAATCCACTGCACTTAAATTTGCCCAAAGATTATATTGAAATTCGTAAATGCGACGACGGTAGCGTGCAGTTATATTTTTACGATAGCAAGAAAATTGAAATTCAGTATGATTTTAGTAAATATAATCCAACGCAAGAACTAACAATAATTCCTGCCATTAAAGGACGTAACATTCAAATTGTTTGTGTTGTTATAAAGACTTCTGAAAATTGGTTTTCACTTACAACCCTTTACAAAGACAAAACGGTTACGGTTTCAGCAAAAGGTTATACCGGGCTAAACGCCGAACTAAACAAAGTATATGCAAATTTTATGGAATTAGAAAAATGATAATACATTGCTTGTTTGAGCAGTCAGGCACATTTAAAAACGAATTTCATAAATTAGGAATACTTGCATTTGATTACGATATCAAAAACGATTTTAACGAAACCGATAATGTAATTAATTTATTTGATGAAATTGAAAAATCATATCGGGGGGGGTTAAGTCTTTTTGATAGCATAAGCAAAGAAGATTTAATTATCGCATTCTTTCCTTGTGTAAGATTTACTAGACGTATGATATTTAATTTTACAAGAAGTGGCGCCGGTAAAAAGAAGTTTGACGATATAACGAAATTAGAGCAAAACATAAGATATTTTGAAGAAATGAATTATTTATATTCTTTAATATCGAAATTAGTTATAGTTTGCTTACGTAAAAATTTAAAACTTATTATTGAAAACCCTTATCAGCAAGACCATATATTAACACAATTTTGGCATTTAAAACCAAAAATAATTGATATGGATAGAACTAAACGTGGCGACGATTTTAAAAAACCAACTCAATATTGGTTTATAAATTGTGAGCCAAAAAATAATTTTGTTATAGAAGCGTATTCGATAGGTGGTGGTAAAACTATTGAACATACTCATAACAAAGTAGAACGTAGTTTGATTAATTCAAATTACGCTGAAAGATTTATTAAAGAATTTATATTATAAAACAAAAAGGACGGTACAAAAAAATGAAAGGAATGAACAACGTTATAACATACATTGACAACGTATTGTATGTTAAACAAGACGCGCACAATTTTGTTGCGCGTGTAAGAAGTAGGCTTGAGAGAATTTTTACTGAATTTATTGAAATTGGTAAAGATTTAAAATTAGCGCAAGAAAACAAGTATTATAAAGAACTTGGTTTTAACACGCTTGAAGACTTGTCGTTAGAGCTTTTCGGTATTAAAAAAACGGTTTGCTACAACTTAATTAAACTTTATGAAACTTGTTCTGACGGCGAACACATTCTTCCTGAATACAAAGGATTTTCGCAAAACCAACTTGTTGAACTAATTTCTGTAAAAAGTGCTCCTAAAAAATTTCTTGAAATAACAAAGCCTGAAGACAGTGTTCGAAAAATTAAGGAAGCTCGTAAACTTTGGGATGAACACAAAAACAACTCAACAGCGAACGACGTTAAAAGCATTGATGATTTAATCCAAAAATTTTCCGAACGTTCGGAAAATGAAGCAAACAGCAAAGAAAAAGCGATTATTGAACAAAAACTACAGATTTTAAAAACAATTAAAGATTTTTTACAAGAACACAACTGCGTTTGTTTTTTAGCCCCAAAAAGCCGAAAAAAGGCAAAAAATAATAAATTTATTGAAAGTCTTGAAAAATATTTAGGTGAAAATTATGAGTAACCTTAGAGTATTTATTAAAAAGCCTAAACAAAAGGGCTATGAAAAAATTATAGAAGATACTAATCTTGCTTTTGAAAAAGAAATAGGACAAAACGCAGCAATTAACTCTTTCATTCTTGATAATATTGCGATTTATACAAGTGTTAATATTGACGGATTCCCTTCGCTTGGCGAATACAATTGCACGATAGGTGACTTGCCTTTTTACGGAACTTTAATATTTACTGGGAATGATTTGCTAGGTAATGTTATAGACTTGACCGAGAAACAAATAGAATTTTTAAATAACAAGTTTAGTTTTCCATAAAACTTCAATATGAGTTTGTTAGGTTCTTACCAAAAACCTAACACCATTTCTTGTGCATTGCACAAGATTGTACGGTCCTGGCTATTCCCGGAACATTCCGGGATAAAGCCTAACGGCCAAAAGGATTGTTTATGAAGAAATTGATATTTGCAATTATTACAATAATTATAATGATAGTTTCAGTAGTAGCTATCGATTATTTTACCATAGGGCTTACTAAAGATTTTGTAAACTCTATACTTGGAATCGATGAAGTATACGTTCACGGCGAAGACTCGCTAAGTCTTTATCAAAATACAATCGATAATAATAAGTCAAACAAATTATCTTTAAAATGCGAAAAAGACGGATATAAGTTTAATCCAGGCAACGATTATATGCCGGACAATTTAAGTATGCACGCACTTTTAGTTGATAGCACAAAGAACGGCAACTTACTTTCTGGAATAGATTCAATATCTTTTAAAGTAAAAGTTAACGCAATTAATAAGTTGTATGTTTCAACCGGTTATAGTGATTTTGAACAAAATCATATGACCTGGTACGACACCAAAAATAATTTTTATAATTCTTCAAATATTAATTCAACCGTATTTTTTGACTCTATGAAAAAACTTCAAGTTTTATCAATAGGACAAGATACCTATAAAATAACGTTAATGCTCGATTCTTATTATTCTCATAAAAAAATTAGCGTAAGAAATGCTTTTATTTTGATAGGTTACGTTGGAAATGAAACTATAACAATTTACGATATCGATTACAATGAAAAACAACAAAATATTATACATACAGATTACGATTTAGTAATTTACGATAATAAATTTTCTTTTAGCGACAATTCATCAACTGTTGAACTACTTGACGGTTATATAACTACAAATAAAAATCTTACACGTATTTTTGCATCTTGCTATGCAGGTAGTTTTGATATTGATTTTACACAAACGGTTCATTATGGCGAACAAAACAATTACTATTCTTACGATTTTAAGTCAGTATGTTTAAATTCTGCCTGGTGGACTGAAACTGACGTAAACGTAGATATATATGTTGTTTATAATGATATCGCATTTAAAGTTAATTCAATCCCAGTCCACGTTAACGGATGGGACGCTCCAATCAAAAATGTTTGGGCATAATAATTTAATCACAAATCTCAATGATTTATGAAATAAAAGAGGAGGTAACAAAGTCATATGAAAAAAGTAATCCTAGGAATTGTTGCAGTTGTTGTTATTGTAGCTGTAACCTTAGCTGCAGTATTCGGTGTTCAAAGTTGCCAAAAAGCAAAAGATGCAGAGGTTACGTCAATGCAAGAAGTAGTATTTGATAATCTTCAAACAGAAGACTCTGCGTACTTAAGAGCATACGCTACGTCAAAAGATGAAATAACTAAAATTACATATCAAATCGATACTGCTGAAGAAGTTATTGTATCTACTGACAGAAAAGGCAAAACTAATAAAGACTGGAAATATTATAACCCAAGCGTTAAAGACCAGTTTTACATTGACACTGGCGATAAAATGATTGATATTTCAGCTCTTGCTGAAGGTAAACACATTTTATCGGTTTACGTTTACAAAAATGACGTAAAAAGTTGTATTTATGAACTTAACTTTAAAGTAGTTAAAAATTCATAAGCAGGGAGGCTGGGGGATTGAAATATATCCCCCAAAAATTACAAAATATGAAAACAAGATTTTTTGATATTAAGAAAATAATAATATTCTCGTTAACGTGCATTGCAATATTAGCAACTGCATTTTTTGGTATATTTTTAAATATAGATTTTGCAAAAGCTGAAAACAATAAAGATATTGATTTTAAGCTTAGCCCTATTTCAAACTCAGTTAAAACAGAAATGGCTGTTTATTTAGACCACAACATACCCGATAACGTCGTAACAAATATTAGAGCAGGCGCTACTGGCTCTCTACCAGGCAACCTTGCAAATTACTACAACTATAATTATTACGAAGTAGTTGTTGTAAGGTCAAAAGAAATTGATAGCTATTATTCAAGTTTGCCATTTAACAAAACGTATGAAATAAAATATGATGACACTACATCTTCTTCTGATGGTATAACAGATTCATTTACTGTTGACTATGCAAGATTTACTGTTATTAACGATGAATCACTGCTTGAAGACAGCTCTAATCATTTTGATTTTACTTTAAATACTGTTTCTGTAGGCGAGCTTGGATTGACATTATATATTAATGACAATATATTACCTGATGCATCAGATACTACAGAGTACTATTATTATGTTTTAGTAAATAAAGTGACTTATTATTATGAGTATAATACAAGCTTAAGTTTTCTTAAAGGGAAAAGCAGAACAGAAGAAAATGTATACAAATCTAATTGTATTCAATTTAACTTCAATAAAGAGTTAACTGCTATTACTGAAAATGAGTATTCAAGCGATTTAGAAATTAAAGTTGCGCAATCCGAGTTAGGTGTATATCACGAAAACGGAATTGCAAGCGTTAACGTTAAATATATAAAAATGAGAGATGCCGGAGCAGGTACAAGCTATGCTGATTATGAAGAAATTATTGATACTAAAGCAATACCTTCACTGTATTTACAAAACAAGTCAAAAGTATTTAATTTAATACTTAACAATTATAGCGCAACTAATATATCTTATTTTAATGCTGTCTATAAAGGCTATTACTACGATGAAAGTGTTGAAGGCTATGTAAAAACGCAAGAAAAAATTATTCGACAGGCAACAGATTATACTTATAGTTATGATAGCGAAAATCAAACGGCTACGCTTGAAATTGTTTATTCAGACTACAACTATAAAGATTTAGCGCTACGTGTAACTAATAATGATATTAATAATTTACTAACGTTAGACGTGTATACTGCTAACGTAACAACTGAAAACGATATAGTAACGTTGACCTGGAACTATAGCGACATAGAATCGCAATTATACAATCGATGCCGCTGGTTATTTACTTTAACTGCAGACAACGTTTCTGTTGCTGGTATAAACGAAGGTGTAACTGTTAATTCAAATGCTGTGCTCGATAATGAGCAGTACGGCTTACAAGTAACATTTAATACTTCAAACCAAAGCGAGCTGTTTGGCCTAAATTTAGTTGCAGTTGCAAATATAATTCCGGACAAAGAATATACGGTTACTTACAAATATCTTGAACTCGATAATGATTTAAACGTTACTGAAAGAACTTCTGAACCGTTTACTATGTTAATGAGTGAATTTGTTCGCTTTTACGATGCTAAAGAATTATTTGCTACAAAATATCCGGATGCAATAAATACTATAAACCAGGCTATTAGCCCTGCCGTTTTAAATGGCGAAAAGTATTATACATATAACACAATCACGTTAACAGACAACTACGATGATGCAGTTGCCTCTATAACTGTATTATATACAAAAAATGCTTTAATTAAAGTTACAAACAATTTAAATACTAACATTATTTATAGAGCATTAACAAAAAATAGTGTATTTTATTCGCCAGAAGATTTTTATTTTACTATTCCTGCCGGTTATCGCTGCGATAACATAACTGCAGATGGAGTAAAAGTTTCTTCTTTCGACCTTGAAAATTTTGATAACACAGTAATAGACACGTCTGGCGTAACAGCTGCGCAACGCAATGACGGCGCTGTTATAGAATTAGCCTTTAATTTGACGGACAAGTGGAACGTTAATATTGCTTACTTGCAACGTTATGAAAATACTTGTTTTGCCGAAAAAAAGGTCTTTACAGGACAAGTTTCTGTATTGGAATATGGCTATAATTTACAATCATTAACAATTAAAGAAATAGCGTCTATTTTAGGGCTTGAAAACTTAAATATATTAAAAAGTTTAGCTACAGCGAGAACTGTAGAATTTGACAATGCAACAACTTATAACATAACAGTTCAATATAGTGAAGCATCAATGATTCAAACCGACTACGACGGCAATCGTAAAGAACTAAAACTACCTATAACTTCGTTCTACGATTGGAAAGTTTTAAATAATCTTGACTATAGTTTAGGAGGATTAAATACTCAAGACGTTATATATTTCCCTTATACAACATTACGTGAAGGAATGACGGTTGAAGAAAGCGAAAAAGCAATCTTTGGCTATTTTGGCGTTGCTGTATTTGAAGAACAAAATATTGACTTAAATTATTATTTTCGTAATACAACCGGCGATGGTTGCGCAGTTATAAATAAATCAAAAGAAGTTTCTGGTAGTGATTTATATAAATTCTTAAATAGTGATTTTAGTAAATTTGCTTTCAGCGCTGGAGGAGCGCTAATTGGTGGCGTTACTGGCGCATTTGCCGGTGCAGCGCTTAACTTTGGAATGCTTGCGCTATGCGAAGTTGCAGACAATAGCAATTGTATTCGATATAGTTATTTCTTTTATTTAGACTGCACGTCAAGCGTACCGTTTATTTCTAACGGTGGCGCTGACGACGCGTACGACGATGATTCTGCTTTTGATAATGCAGGACAAGATTTTATAGGCAACGTTGCTGACGCGATTGGTGGTTGTCAAGCCGGGGTTAATGATATATGGAATTCGTTAAAGTGGGTTGTTTATGCGATTGTTATTGCTGCAGCAATTATAATTATCATAAAGGTTGCTAAAAAATAATGGGGCTTAAGGAAGTAAAAGAACGGCTTACTATAGACAACCAAAAACCTGAAGAAAACAAACAACCAGTTGTTGCGAAAAAAGAAACAATTTATTATGCAGTTCGGCCGTTATTTAAAGGCGATAAAGGCGCTAATTGGGTATGTATAGAATCAACGCCTGTAGAGAGCCAAAAACGGCCATTTCGCACAAGAAAGCATAAATACCCTGTAGTTGACGCTAAATACAAAAAAGAACGTTTAAAGCCTGAAAAACAAAAACTATTATTGCTTGAAAACTTACAACCGGATTTAAACGAAAAGCAAAAAATTTATAAAAAGCAAGTATATTCTTTACAAGATATAAAAACAAGAACAAACGATACTTATATAGCGAAAAAAGGTCGTGGTTTTGCAAGATATTTATTTGTAAATGATTTTGTTCGTTGTTTGCCTGGTATGCTATATTATTTCATACCTTTGCTAACTTTTTTTGTGTGGTTTGTCGCAAATTGGTTTTACGTCGATTTTATTGAAAATGCAATTGTTGCAACGGTTGCAATGTTGTTGTTGTTGCTAATGTATAAAACGTTACGTAGTAAAGAAATGAATCTACTAAGTAAAATTATAACGATAGCATTACTGTCACTAATTATAATACTATCACTATATGCTTTAGTAACGCTTGAGCCTTTATCTGAGTTCTATGCAAAAATAGACTGGATGTTCACTTTAAAATTATTCTTTTTAATAATATCGATATATTATTTTACAAGTTTTTATGTGCTTTTTGGTATTTGCTACAAACAAGACTGTTCTATTTCGCGTCAACGTGCTCGTGTGTTCGCTGGCGAACCAGGAGCCGGGAAAACATCGAGAGCCGTTCAAGAAGCTTATATGATGGCAATAAACCAGTGGAATGAATTAAAATACGAATTTTGGAAATTACACGGTATACGCGACAAAATTTATGCCTCAGGCAATAAGAAGAAAATTCTATACTATAAAAAACTTGAAGAAAGTGTTAGGTTCTATAATGAGCATCCTAACAAAATACCGTGTTTATGGTCTACGTTTACAATTATAGACTATACGGGAAGAAGTTCTTATGATATTACTTTAGAGCATATAAGGGGCTTACAGTCTTTACCTCAATTTCCTGTAATACTTTTTGATGAATTAGGTGCAGTTTTAAAAAACGAATTTTCAAATTCGAAAACTTCTTGGTATGACGTAAGCGACTTTGCACGTCTTATTCGACATTACTATAATGGTTACTTTTATGGATGCGAACAAGACCATAATAATATTTACATTGATTTTAGACGCGTCGTGGGTGAAAACGTGCTTATAAGTTGCACCGAATGGGTACATAAACCGATTATTTTGTATGGTATATTCCACTTTTTAAAATTTCTTAAATTTGATAGTTTAGATAGAAAAATTAAAACACAAACGAAATATTCGTTATTTTTAGATAATTTTGAAAAATTTGTTAAATCGATAGGCTTTAGAAAACAATATTATAAAAGTTTAAGTAACGTTCAAACAGGCTCGATTGTAGCTTCAAAAAATGATAAATTTGAAAGAATTATAAATCCGGGCTCTCGAGTTAGGATAATGCCTTCGATGCTTGCTGCAGACTACGATGATAGACAATATTTCTTTGATAATCCTTCGGTATTCGATAATGGTATCTTTTACGAAGATAAAAGAGAACTCGATACAATAAATCTCGAATACGATAGGCAATTTGTCTCTCAAACTGAAAAAATTATCGAAAAAAGAGTTGCGCAAGACAACGATATTAATAATTTACTAAATAAGGATTGGTCGTACAACTCAACAAAAAATAAAAAAACGAATAAATAATTTTTAAAACAAGGGGGGTTATTTATTACTTCTTTATTAGTATTAAAAAAAATGACGTTAAGAAATCAAAATTTTTATACATTTTCAAAGGGGGTTTTCCCCTTTGATATGTAAAAATTTGATTTTAGTCATTTTTTTATTATCGAAGAAGAAGATAATCGGCTAATACTATAACATAAAGTTATAATATAGACAAAAATCCGATTTTTGTGGAAGATTTTTTTCGCTTGTCGGAAAAAATCTTTCGCCTATAAAAAATGGTGAAAAAAATGGAAAATCAAGTTATAATATGTGATTTAAGTGTTTTTTCGGGGCGTTTTAAATATTTAAAGAACGCAATGCTTTTGCTGCAGATTTTAGTTAACTGTAGACAAGCAAACAACTGCCTAAATATTTCACGTCAAGATATGATTGAAGCACTTTCTGACGGTAGCGAACCTGCTTATACTGACAAAAGTGTCAAAGGATGGCTTACGTTACTTGCAAAAAATGATGCTATAAAATTTAGAAGCAATAAAAAACTACAATTATATCATTTAATGCTTAATCCGAACTACGTCTTCGAAGGTACAACTGAAGATTATGCTAACGCTTTAAAGAATTGGCAGTTATTCAAATCAGAAGTTGATTGTGTTGCTTAAAGGAGTTTTATGAGATATTATAGTTTTTACGCTAAGGAAAAATATATACAAACTTATTCTTTGCACGTCGGGCAAAGCAAAAGCTGGGATAATTATAAAAATATTTTAGCAGCTTCAATTGAAAGAACTTCTGTAAATTGTTATAGAGTTATAGTAGTTTACAAAGAAAGAGTTGTTTTCGAAAAACACAGTTCGATGACTTTAGCATTTTCTCGTATTAAAGAATGCTACATTTCTCAAGATATTTAATAAATTAAATGCTTTAAAATGCGTTTAAATATACGTATATCACTCTATTGTGTGATTTATACGTTTTTTAACTATACAATTTAATAAAGCCTTGTGGTCGTACTATTTTTAACCGGCAAGATGCAGAAATAAAAAATCGGGTTTGGTCAGGACAGCGCCTATCGAATAGTCTTATAAAAAGCCGTTATGATGTATTAGTGCAATCTTTCTACAATGTGGAAGTAAAAGAACCAACGTGTGCGACGTTGTAAAATAATTGCAAGGCTTTATGCAACTCGCCATTGCATAAAAATGGTAGCCCGCCAAATGTTGTTGAGTGAAGGGGTCGGGGAATCACTCAATTTTAAAAAAACAACATTATGGATAAGGCGCCGTCTGCCCTTTTGGCACACGTCGAAATGGATTTAATCTATATGCTTTTCCAAATTATCGTTTTAAAAATTGTTTAGTTAACAGAAATCATCGTACGGGTTGATATGTTGGAAAAGCAGAACTTCTTCTTGCATACGCTTTTTCAATATATCAATGCGTTTTAGGATATAGATGCCTGTGCAATCAGGCACTATTTAAGGGAAAGTTCGCCCTTTTAAAATCACTCAAAAAAATTTATAAACTTTCATTTCGTTTATTAAGTGAATTTTTAACAAAAAAATATGTAAAACCATTAAACAATTCACTCTACGTTATTTCCCGGCACAAAAAAAGAGCTAAAACAGCTCTTTTTCTTGGGGAAACTTTGGGGAAACATTTAAAATCTACGATAAAATGCTAAATTTTTAATATTTTAATAGGTTCAAGTCCTGTTGTCCGCACCATAAAACAAAAAGGGGTACTTGTGTAAGTATCCCTTTTTATTTTCGTTGCCTACGGCAACGAACTTTAAAACCTGAGGTTCAATCACTCGCCTTGATTTTTGTTTGATTTTATGCTATAATAAATTAAATACTAAATTGTAAAAGAGGTTAAATCAATGCAAGAATATTATTACGTAGCAGATTATTATTTAAAAGGACTTGATCCTGATGAAATTAGAGGTATTTGGGGTGATATACTAGACTGCATGACACCACTAAAAAGAGAAATTATTCTTGACGCAAAAAACCATTATAAAAACGTATTAGAAGAAGGGCTACTTAAGTCTGTTGAACAAATTGAAAAATATACTAAAGATGCTAGCGTAAAATTTCTTGCAATAAACGATAGGATGATAAAAAACAAACGACCTCCGCTTTTTGAAAATCCTTTTGACTTAGTTAAGTCAACCGAGTGGAGAGACGTACTTTTGTCGTTTTTGCCCGAAGGCGAGTGCAATAAAATAGTAGGTTGCAAATCGTTTGACGAATACGTCCCTTTAGTTTACACAAAAAAATAGTTTTTTAATAAATTTAAATTTAGGAAAAATATGATTGAAATAATTGGTCAAATTATTGGTGTTCTTGGCGTTATAACCTTATTTTTTGCCTATCAAATGAAAGATAGAAAAAGACTTTTATTGCTACAAACGTTAGGAATTGCACTTTTTTCAACTCAATATTTTATGATAAACGCTTTGTCTGGTGCAGTTTTAAACGTCGTTTGCCTTGTAAGAACGTTGTTTTTCTATTTCGTCGAAGGAAAAATTAAAAATAGAGTAATTGAAAAATACGTTTTACCGCTTTTCTTTGCCCTTTTAGTTTGCGTATTTGCAGTTTTTTCTTGGGAAGGTTGGTATACTTCACTAATGCTAGTTTGCCTTGCGGTAAATTCTTTTTGTACGGGTGCTTGCTCACCCCAAAATTTTCGCATAAGCCTTTTATTTACTTGCTTGCTTGCGTTTATTTATAACGTTATCGTATTCTCTATAGGTGGTATGATAAACGAAGTGGTATCTATTGTATCTGCAATTATAGGAATTATTATTTATAAAAAAAATTTAAAATCAAAAACTTAAAACTACTAAAAAACGGAGGTTTAAAACCTCCGTTTTGTTATCTTTTTAAAAATCTTTACGACTTCTATCAACAATTAGTCTACCGATTTTATTTTTGTCTTTTTCTAAAAATTTGATTTCTAAATAAAATTACGTTCATAACTATAAAAAACACGATTAGTATGCCTAGCGTTAAAAGTGGTTTTGTTGGAGCAAGAGTAGCCAAAAGCATCATAGGAAAACCAAATACGATTGCAGGAAAATTTTGATAAACTAAATTATCTGCTGCCGGAGTTTTAAAATCACCGTCAATCTCACGCAACAAAATAATTCCCGTACTTGCCGTTCCCGTAAGCATACCGTACATTGCAAGAAATTGTTCTTCTTGATATTCTTTAAACAAGGTTTTTGCAACGATACGATTGTAAGCGTAAGTAATAATTAAACCTACGACGCCAAGAATTAATATAATTCCCCAGTAGCGTTCAAGAATATCTAATCTAATTGCCGCTATACCTGCAACTACCATAATATCAAAAAAGAAATTACTTACCCTAGTCATAAGAAAATTGTTGGTATACTCTTTTTTAATAACCTTCTTTTGTTTAAGAAAATTCATAACGGCTTTTATTAAAGTTGCAGACAAAACGCCAAGCAAGAAGTTAAATCCGTAAATAGTTGCTTTCATACTAGGAATTAATTCGCCAAGCAAATACATAAACAAATAAGTTACTGCGTACGCTACAAAAATTAAAGCAAGTTGAATAGTCATTTTATCTATACTTTCTTGCATAGGAATTTCGTTTTTCGAAGCAATTTCTTCATTATTAATTTGGTTTTTATCGCCAAAAACACGTAATTTACCACGCCTTTTCATAATATTTAAGTAAATTACGCCACCAAAACTAGCACTTAAAAATCCAAGTGCTGCAATCGTAAGTCCAAAACTTTTGCCACCTACAAATCCAAATTCTTGTTCGTAGATATTGCCGTAATTAAGTGCTTGCCCCGTACCTTGCCCATAACCAAAAGGCAATAAAACGCCAGCCGCTTGAAAGAAATCAGTAATAATAAGGGCAACAATCATAGTAATTGCTAAACCGAATATTGCTTGAAGCAAATAAGTTGATACGGTAGTAACGCCCGTATTAAATATTTCAACCATACGCTTTTTTGACATCTTTTTATTAGATGGTTTAAAAGTAGACGCAATAAAGCCAAGTGCTAAGGTGTGATATGTAATTATTTCAAGCGTTGCAGTTCCATTTTTACCAAACAACTCAGTATCAAACATAACTTCCCCGGTAATTGATTTATATATTGCGGCAACTATAATAAGCAACGTTCCACCAAGAACAGACGTTGGAATTAGCGAATTGCGTAAAATAGGAATGGCTTTCTTTATCACGTTACCCACAAGTAAACTGCCTAATAATACGGCAAATAACGTTATAATGCTCCACACGTTAGAGTCCCAAAAATTTCCCATCGTTATCTCCTTTAATAATATTGGTATAGCGATAATATAAATTTACGTATTTTAATGCGTTAAATCTTTTTTCGCCCTTAAATTGATATATTTTATTATCATAATAAATATTAAGTTTATTTCTTCCTAAAACTGCTATTGCAAATATATCGCTAAACGCAAAATTTAAAGTTTTTTTATCATTTAAATTAATTTCTACTCTATCTCCATAAAGAAGAAGTTTTGCTTTTTTGCATAGCAATTGTTTTCGCTTGCACGCTATTACGTTAAACATCTTGGCTTGGTCTTGATAAAGTGGTTGTTCTACGTACTTAGTCGTATCTAGCAAAGATATATATTCATTTTGATAATCGTACCACTCGGTTACGTATTCAAACTTAAAAGAAAACCCTACGCCCGTCAATTTTTTATTTTCACCATAAACAATCTTTCTATTGCATTTTTCACATTGAATTACGTTACCTGTGCTTTTAAATTTAGAAAGTCCACAATAAGGACATACGTATATTGCTCTTTCTAAATATTCAGCACGCTTGTTAGATTTAAATATTCCACCTTGAGTCCCCTCGTTTACCATAAGTTCTTTTTGGATTATAGAAAACAATTCTTCATTGCTCATATTTTGATATTCTTCTGGTTCAATAACACGAGATACGTAAGAGTGCATTTTACCTTTTCTAACGCAGTCACTCCACCTTGGCTGTACTCCGTAACCACCTTCGATACGATAAATTGCTATAGGTAATTGCAATTTTTTAGCAAGTGACGCAATAGAAGGATTTATATGTTCGGTTTTTCCACTATACGTACGATTTCCTTCTGGGGCAATAGCAATTGTGCCACCTTCTTTTGCAACTCTTATACATTTCATTACGGCAGAAACGTCGGTAGTTTGCTTTTTGATAGGTATAGGTGCAACTAACCATCGTATTAAAGAAGAAACCCAACCCAAAGAAAAAATATCTTCGCTTGAAAGGAAATACACTGCCCCTTTAAACGACGCACCAACAAAAAACTGGTCAAACGGCGTTTGATGATTAAATAATATTAAATAAGCCCTATCACCTTGCTCTTTAAACTTATCAGCCGTTATTCCGTATTTTAGTTTAGAATACGTATAAAGCACGGGGTAAGCAAGATTTCTTATAATACGATGACGGGATTTTATCCACTTTTTTTGTTCGTTCTTCTTCATTTTATCCTTGTTTATAATTGTTTTTTTGCACATACTCTATCGTTTTAAAATTTTGGTATTAGCATTAAAAACTAAAACCCTTTTATATATATTTAACACCACTAACTTTAAATCAAATTTAACTTATTATAATAATTTTCTATATTGACTTGGCGATTTCAAAAAACGCTTTTTGAAAGTTTCGCAAAAATACGAGTTTGATGAAAATCCTAACGTTTCGCAAATTTCTTCTATAGAATAATCGGTATCGGTTAATAATTCTTTTGCGTGTTCTAAACGAATTTCGTTTCTATACTCGATAGGCGTAAGCCCTACAATTTCTTTAAAAATTCTTAAAAAATGATATTTGCTCAAATTACACATTTTAGCATATTCGTCAAGCGAATAGTTATTGTAATATTCTTTGTTCATTTTTTGTATAACGAAAGAAATTTTGTCGACGTAACGCCCTTTTATCGTAGTTTCTTTTTGACTTTTTCGTTCTAATAACGTTAATAAATTAAATAATTTTAAGACGCACATTTTTTCGTAAAAAGGTTGTTTTGATTGAAGTTCTGTTATTATTTCTTCAAATAAATCCCTTATTTTACTACTTGCTTTGACGTTATACGGCGTCGAACTTTTAAAATTACTTAATTCAACTTGGCTATCAACGTTAAAATGCACGTAATAAAACTCGCTAACATTGTAATCTTTTTGAACGTGAATTTGTTTCTCGAAAGGCTTAAAAATTACAAACGAACCTTCTTTTAATTCAACTTCCTTATCTAAATAAAAATACGCACTACCTTTTGCAACGTAAAAAAGAAGATAGTCTCCCCTTCCGTTAGGTCGTTCAACTTTTCTGCCCTTGCGTGCAAAAATATGACCACTACTAACTATTGAAACACCAAAAGATTTTTTGTCATTATTTTGATATCCGTTATAAATCATACTTCACCTAAAAAGCAATATAACTAAAATAGTTGTCAATAAAACTTATTTACTATTATATATTTTAGCACTATAATTAAAATATGTCAATAAACATTAGGAAGTAAATTATGCCGATAAAAGAAGAATCGTTTAGAATAGGATGTGGTAGATATTTGCAAGGACGTGGGTTTATTTCTAGATTAGCCGACGAAGTTAACAGATTAGGAAAATCTCCCCTTATAATAGGTGGAAAAACCGCACTTGAAAAAACCCAAACACAAATTAGAAATAGTTTGGATGGAAAATGCAGTTTATACGAAATAGTTACTTATCAAGGTACTTGTAACGACGAGTATGCTAAAAATTTTGCAAACTTAGCAACTCTAAAAGGTTACGACGTAATAGTTGGCGTTGGTGGTGGAGTTGTTTGCGACTTTGCAAAATTGTGTGCTTATTACTCTAAACTACCACTTATCAACGTGCCTACTTCAAGTGCGTCGTGTGCTTGTTATACTCCGTTAAGCGTAAGATACTCTGTCGAAGGAAAAACAACGTCTTCACTTCATTACGAATATGAAGTAGACTGCGTTATTGCCGATACTGAAATTATTGCAAAGCAACCTATACGTCTTTTATTAGCAGGGGTTTTTGATGCTCTTGCTAAATTCGTTGAAATTAAACAAAGGTTTAACGAACAAACAACTGAATATCCTATTGGGCTTGATTATGCATATTATATGTCGAAATATTCTTTTGACTTTTTAACTTCAAAAACTCAAAAATGTATCGACGATTGTTTAAAAGGCGATATTTCCGACGACGTTGAAAACGTTATATTTGCCTTAATAGCAGCAACGGGTGTTATAAGTGGCATTGCGAGAGGCTCAAACCAAACGGCGATTGCCCACAAGTTTTACGAATCGGTTAGATACTTCTTTCCTATTGAATCAAGAAAATTTACTCATGGTGAAATAGTAGGCGTAGGTCTTTTAGCACAAAATTATTTTAACGGCGAAGAAGACAATAATAAATTGCTTTTAGACTTTATGAAAAGATATCAAATGCCTTATTTGGTAAACCAAGTAGGCGTAATTAATTCACAAGAAAATTTTGAAAAAATATATCAAAAAATTGCTAATAGTAGTGCTATTGAAACGGCTAACGATAATGAAAAAGTAAATCTTAAAAAGGCACTTGAGTATTTATGGAATTTAGGCAGGTAGAAAAATGAGAGAAAACGTAATAAAACAAATTGAACAAGAAAAAATTATTGCAATAATCCGTGGAGTTAGTAAAGAAAAATTACTTCCTTTAGCAAACGCATTGTACCAAGGTGGTATTCGTTTAGTTGAATGCACTTTCGACGCTAGTGGTAAAGTTAGTAACGAAGAAACAGCTTCATACATTAACTTATTATCTAAAAATTTTGAAGGAAAAATGTTCGTGGGTGCCGGTACGGTACTTAGCGAAGAACAAGTTTTACTTACTAAAAACGCCGGTGGTAAATTTATAATTTCTCCCGACACTAACGCTAACGTTATAAAAAGGACACGAGAAGAAAATTTAGTTTCAATTCCAGGTGCGTTTACTCCAACAGAAATTGTTACTGCAACTTCTTATGGTGCTGATTTCGTTAAAATCTTCCCTGCCGTTTCAGTTGGTAGTAAATATATAAAAGCAGTGTTAGCACCTTTATCTAACGTTAAAGTTTTAGCCGTTGGTGGCGTAAACGCTGATAATCTTGACGAGTTTTTCTCAGTAGGTATTTACGGAATAGGCGTTGGCTCTGAAATAATATTAAAAGACGCTTTAAAAAGAAACGCTTACGAAGAAATTACGGCTCTTGCAAAAAAATACGTTAAAAAAATAAAAAAATGGACGGAAAAATAAAATGCCGTATATGCCTTTAAAAGAAAGTTATATAAAACCTTCAAAAATGATAGGTAATTTATATTTCGTAGGCGTGTATAATGCGTCTACGCATATTATCGATACGGGGGACGGACTTATTTTAATAGACCCCGGCTATTTTGAAAACTTGCATTTGATAGTTCACAATATTTGGGAGATAGGATTTAATCCAAAAGATATAAAAATTATTCTTATTTCACACGCACATTTAGACCATATGGACGCAACCCGTGAACTCGCTGAATTAACCGGAGCAAAAACATATATAAGCGAAAAAGAATTACCACTTTTAAACGGCGAAATTTTTCACTACCCTATAAGAACTTTTACACCCGACGTTTTAGTTAAAGATGGTGACAAAATTTCTCTTGGTAATACAACTATAAAATGTCTTTTAACCCCCGGCCATACCGACGGAACGTTATCTTTCTTTTTTGACGTTGTTGACGGCGAAAAAACTTATCGGGCAGGGATGTTCGGCGGGGCTGGCTCTAACACGTTAGTAACAGAGTTTTTACTTAAAAACAATCTTCCTTTTGATTGTAGAGAAAAATATTTTAAAAGCATTGAAAGATTAATGCAAGAACACGTTGACGTTTTCGTTGGCAATCACGTTAGCAACAATAATACCGATAAGAAATTAGCATTACTAAAAACGTCTACTAAAAATCCTTTTATAAATCCTAACGAGTGGGTTGAGTTTTTAAATCAAAGAAAAGAAAAATTAATAAATATTATTAACGAAAACAGATAGGAGACCTTTATGCAAATAGGTGTAATGACTTACGTTAATTGCAAATACGCAACTATTGAAGAACAAATAAAGGCAATGAGTGAGGTTGGAATTAATAGAACTTTTATCAATGCTTGTTGTCCAAACCTTGAAAAAACAATGCAAACTTTTAAAAAATACGGCGTCGCTTGTGAAAATTTTCATAGTGAAATTTTTACTATGGTAAACGGAAAAAGGGTAACTGTTGACGCCCTTTCTCATGAAGGTGAAGAAGGCAACGAAATGTTGAAAACACTTTTAAAAAACGTTTTAGATTGTGAAAATTGCGACGTTAATTTACTTGTCGTTCACACTTCTTTTGAAAATTCGTCTAAGGCTAATACGTCTTGCTTAGTAAAAAGAATTACTGAACTCTATGACTTTGCAAGACAACACAATGTAACAATTGCCTTTGAAAATATTGCATACTTTGATAATTTAAAGTTTGTTTTAGACGCTTTGCCCGACGCTAAATTTTGTTGGGATACGGGACATCAATACGCTTACGGTGATAAAAAAGCCGTTATGCCCGATTTTAGCGATAGATTAATTACTTTACACGTTCACGATAATAATTTAGAATACGACAACCATTTTATTCCTTTTGACGGAAAAATTGACTTTAATTTAGTTGCTAAAACGTTAGCCGACGCTAATTTTAAAGGCACAATATTGCTAGAAATTATGTACGACGGCGAAACTTCGCTAAAAGATTTTTATTTAAAAGCAAAAAAATCAGCACAAAAAGTAGCCGATATGGTTGAAAATTTTAAAGCCGTTTAATACTGATAAATAATTTTATGCACTAAAAACGCCGAGAACTATTTTCTCGGCGTTTTCATTTATTTTAAAAGATTGTTTCTTTCGCTTACCTTTCCGTCCGGGTCAATTTCGCCTGCGTGTTGAAGTGCCTTTTTAGTTAAGAAAGGTCCAACAAGTTCGTAAATTAATACAGAGAATAAAATTATGCTTTCAATGATAATTCCCATTTCACCAAGTTCAGTTGCCGAACTAACTATCATTGCCATACCTAATGCAACGCCTGCTTGTGGGAATAAAGTTATTCCTAAATAGTTTCTTACGTTAAGGGTAGCGTTTACCATTTTAGCACTAATTCTTGCCCCAAAATATTTACCTACGCAACGGAATATTATGTATGCAATTCCTATTAAAACAACCACTCCGTCAGTTAAAACTGCTAAATTCAATTCTGCCCCGCTTATTACGAAAAAGAGTATATAAATAGGTGCAGTCCAACGGTCAAGTCTATCCATTAATTGTTCTGAAAAATCACAAATATTACAGAAAATAGTACCAAGCATCATACATGCAAGTAACGGAGAAAAGGCAACGTGAATTCCAAATAATTGAAATTTAAAGTTAGAAATTGCAACCGTTACTAAAACGAAAGCCACCGACATTGCAAGTCTTTTTGAACGAGAGTGGAAAAACTTTTCAAAAAAGGTGAACACGTAACCCATAAGTGCACCTAAACCAACAGATAACACAACTTCGATTAAAGGCTCAACTAAAATTGAAACAATATTTAAATGCCCTGCTATAAGTGCTTTTGCAACACCGAAAGAAACGGAAAATAACACAAGACCTACGGCGTCGTCAAGAGCAACTATGGGCAAAAGAAGATTTGTAAGCGGGCCCTTCGCCTTGTACTGTCTTACAACCATGAGGGTTGCGGCAGGAGCGGTAGCGGTAGCCACTGCAGCGAGAATTATAGCTGCGGAAAGGGGGAAAACGTCGTTGCCGAGTATAAAGGAAAGTGAAATAAGCACAGCGTCTACTACGATCGTAGTAAATACGGCCTGGAATATACCGATAATAGTAGCCTGCTTTCCTATTTTCTTCAGCTGATGAATTCTGAACTCATTACCTATAGCGAACGCTATAAATAAGTCGGAGGCCAAGCGGTCTTAGGAAGACAACCATGCT